>JALVOT010000010.1 GCA_027026255.1 Caldifarciminota bacterium
CCGAGTGGAGCTCCCTGGGTTCCTGCTATTGACCCGATAGAATATAAAAAAAATTGTTTAACTTCTTATATGAAAAAACCCGCTCCTGCAGGAAAACATTCGATTGCCCATCAGACCAATTTGTTAGGAGTAGGGATGAGTATGACCATACTCGAGCTCAGTATTTTCCATGGATGCAGTGAACATATGGAACCATATCTGGATGGTGTAAGGAGTTTGGGTATAGAGAAGATTGGTGAAGAGGAGTGTAATCTAATTGAAGTCAGTTTTATGGACCATCAGAGGATTCGCTATTTCTGGTTATCAAAATATGACAATCTGCCTCGTAAATTAAAAGAGGTTGTTCGGGTTTCTTATGAAATACATACTGATGAACGTTGGTCCAATATTAAAATTAATGGTGAAATACCAGTGGATAAGTTTGTCTGGAAACCACCTGAAGGCTGGGCTGAATATCGACTGCCGAAGTTTGAAGAGGGACTGTTAAAACCAGGGACAGAGGCACCAGATTTTGATTTGACCTTAATCAATAAGAAGCGGTTTAAACTTTCAAATTGTCGCGGTAAAATAGTATGGCTTTTTTTCTGGAGGGTAGGATGTCAGCCCTGTCGTAGGGAACTTCCACATCTTGAGCGATTGCACCGAAGGTATAAAAATAAAGGGTTGGTGATTCTTGGCTTTAACTGTGCAGATGATAAAAAGATTGTTCTGAATCTCTTTAAAAAGGATTCTGTATCCTTTCTGAATATTGTGGATACTTCTGAGACGGCACATAAGATATATTTAACCGATTATCAAAAACTGAAGGGTATGCATGCGGTACCATTCAATTATATTATTGATAAAGATGGAAAGATTGTTGATGCCTGGTATGGTGATGATGTGGAGCGAGGTCTGCAAGCCATAGAAAAATTGGGTATAAAATAGACCATTAAGATTGAATTATAAGTTTGGGACTGTTGACAAATATTGGGATTCGGATATATTTTTTATACGAGAAGAAAAGAATTTAATTTCATTGAAATAGCCAGCACGAAACAAGAAGAGATTCTACAAAGAATGTCCGGTGAAGAGAGGATGCGTATCGGTTTTGAAATCTGTGATTTTGTAATGAAGTTGGCAATTACTGGAATCCGATATCAATTTCCCGGGATTTCTGAAAAAGAACTAAGGCAGAAGATTAAAGAGAGGTATCAAGAATGAATTTTGAACAGATTGTAATAGATGTTTCCGAAAAGTTACGCACTTTATGACAGGCGCACTGGCGGTAAATTATCATGGTAAACCAAGGATGACCCATGATATAGATGTAGTTATTTTAATAACAACTAATGATATTCAAAGGATTAAAGAACTATTTGATGAAGATTTCTACATAGATGAGTATTCTTTACAGTCTGCACTTGAGGAAGTTAGTATGTTTAATATCGTTCATAAAGAGGCCGGTTTCAAGGTGGATTTCTGGATATTAAAAGATGATGCATATAGTAAAAAATCATTTGAAAGACGGAAGTGGTATCCATATTAAAACACTGAGATTTACTTCGCTACACCTGAAG
>JALVOT010000011.1 GCA_027026255.1 Caldifarciminota bacterium
AAAGATGTCCCGGTTATAATTTTCATCAAGATTGCTTCTTCTATTTTTTCTCTTACATCTGTTTTTCGTTCATAACTTCTTAATATCTTTTCAATCTTCGGTGCAACCTGTTCAACTTCTACTCCTTTATGTCTTGGTATTACACTTATATTTGGTTCTTCCTGTGTTTCAAATGCCAATCTATCCAGACAATATCTTAAATACCGATTGACTTTAATTCTTGAGGCTCTACCATCACTATCTCCGGTCTCTGGGTCTAATCGTGTCCCGGTACTATCAAGATAAATACCATAGAAAGTTCCAAGTGCCTTGGTCCAGAACCCGGTCCATGCGTCTTGGTGTTCCTTTGCCTTTTCAACTTTATCTAATAAATCCAGTAGTTTATCGTCAATACCAGACTTTTTGTTTTTTGCTTTCTTTTTCTTCCCAAATATGTCCATCTATTCCTCCTTTTTGTTCTGGTTCAATGAACCAGCCCCATTCAGACATCATTTGAACTGCCAGTCCATTACTCCAGAAACTATCCCCATGCCCTTCTTCTGTCCGTGGGGCTTGTAAATCCTTTGATACTGTTAAGATTTGATTTTTCTGTCTATTATCTTCCATAAAGGATATATATCCATTTTCAATCACTTCTGCCAACTGTTCGGCTATCTGTTGTCTATCATGCCCTACTAATTTTATACCCCGAAAATAATAGGGCAAATCCCCTTTGTCTTCATAAAGAGATAAAACTCCATTTGTTGCGTCGTATCCAATCACCACCACTTCACCACCACTTTCAATCCATTGTCTTACTACCTGCCCCAACCATTTTAATTGTAACCAGTAGTTAGTTCTATCAAACCATTGTGAATAAACTTGATATATTTGTCCTTTTCTATCCATTGTGAATAAAGAAATATGTGCTGGGTCTCGGTCTTTCCCCAAATCCCACCCTCCGATTAAGGGTGCTCCTTGATATGGGGCTTTCCGTATATTTTTTAATTCTGGGTCAATACAATTCTCAAAAAACATCGGATTGATAAAACTATCTGCCTCTCTTACTGGAATACACATTCTTTCTTTTAAGAAACTTTCCCGCTTCATAGTTCCTTCTTCACCCATCATACTTTCAATCACTTTCATAGAATATCTCTCCGGCCAAATTGGTCTCCCATTTTTAAGAATTGGATAAAATTCCCAATCCCAATCTGGGTCATTCTGTAATTTCCAGAATATATCTGACCGTGTCTGTGAAGTCCCAATCAAATGTATAGCCTCCATTGGCATTGGGTCAATCTCTTCAAGGAATAATTTTGTTATTTTATTTATCTGTGTTAAATCAAGAGTATTAGATGGGTCTTTCAATATATCATCTGCCACTACTACAAATGGATGACTACCTCTCTTAAATGAAAATACTCCTGCTGGATTAACTATAAACTGTTTTTTAAGTTTTGTAATTAAATTTACTTTTGTAAAAGTCCCCTTCTTCTTCCTCTTAAACTTGATATACCCCAATTCCTGCATAGTATCAATATACATA
>JALVOT010000012.1 GCA_027026255.1 Caldifarciminota bacterium
CAGTTCCCTGATTGTTTCCCTAACCAGCCGCCAGGGCGAGAATATATTGAAAATAATGGTTTTGAATCGATTCGGGCGTTCCCATGAAATATGGTATTCACAGAACGGATCACCCTTAAAATAGCAGGCTCTCTCTTCAAGCACTGCCTCTGGCAGGTTCCATATCAATGGAATCGCCTTGTAGATACCCCTGTTGTAGTCACAGAAATCCCTGCTTAGAACAATTCCTTCCTGCCAGTGGAATCTTACTTTTGCATGTTGAGGCCCTACCTCCAGAATCTCTACCTTTTTGGTTTTATTAAAATGATCATTAACCTTCTGAAGCCGTGCTATTACCCTGTCCGGACTTCCAAACGCGTAAATTATAATCTTCTGTATGTAACCAAGGTGCTGGTTTAATACAGATTCAAAACCGATCTTGAATGCGGCGTCAGGATCATCAAGTATAAAAGCTGCACGTTTAAATAATAGGATCAGAAGCTCGGAAGATATCCAGTTACTGGGATTTGAAAGGAATTCCCGCTTATCTTCAACAGCATCAAGTTCTTCCCCGAGATTCTTAAAAAGCTCGCCTATTCGTTCAGGGGCCCTGTTCTCAAGGTATCTGATGATGGCAAGGGAATTTATGCAGCTGTTATGTTTATCCATTCCGGGCGGGCAAATTCGAGATGATTATTGTTTTGTTTCTGCATGGGAGGGAATCCTTGAAGAGACACCTTGTTGACACCAAACAGGCTGATTTGACAAGTAATATTACACCATGGAGGTTTGGCATCAACCCTCCAGCTGGACCAAAATACTCATATTACCTTGAACCAAGACACCCCTATTAAAATTGCCTTTACCTATTAAATCAAGTGAGGAACAGCGGAAAGATTTTATTTTAAAATTATCTCACTGGCAGATTCGCTTGCCGACCGCCTCTTCCCCACGGCAACGGCATATCTCCTGCAGTTTGGCTGTGCAAGGGCTTAAAAAAACATTGCTTTCATAACATCAACCAAATATCTGCAATTTCATGACACCTCTTTAATCAACTTTTAGTATTTTCAGAAAAATTATAACGAAAATTCATTAATCAGGAGAAATTTTATTAATGGCTAAATATTCTGCAGCGTCACTTAATATCAGTCAGTTTTTTCAGAACCCTTTAAACATAAAGCTTGCACGCGTAGTACCTGTAGGCATTTTACGACTACACTTATGCCTTCTCGGTATAATATTCTACGTATCAAGACCGGCTGAAATAAGAAAAATCCTGGATGCTTTTGAATTTGCCTTTTTTAGAAAATATGAAAAATTATACATGGAATTATACGCTATAAAAATAATACTGGGTATTTTTGAACACTATCTTGAAAAACTGCTCATGGCTTACCGTCCCATGAGAACTATGAGGCGTTTCCTGCAAAAAAGAGTAATATATAGACGTAAACACCTGCTTGACAGCGCTGCCGAATGCGGGAAGGGGGGAATTATTGTCACAGGCCACTTTGGCGCTGTTGAGTATCTGCC
>JALVOT010000013.1:0-56754 GCA_027026255.1 Caldifarciminota bacterium
TGAGTATGCTAAAGAGGTGATGCCCGAACTTAATCGAGACATTGCCTTATTTCCACCGGTAATTTTAGATAATCTCAGTAGTAGCTCTTTCTGGAAAGGTGGTAAGGATGTGTGTGCACATTACATTATGAAATTTGATTTATTGTTGGTTTTTCATACCCGGCGTCAGTTTTGGGGCTAAAGAGTGAAAAAATAGAAAATAGGGGGACGGGTTTTCAGGTAACACAGTCCCCCTGTTGAATAATTTATCTTACAACAATCTTACCGGATGTATTCAGGAATCGGGATGTGAATTTATAAAAATAGACGCCGCTTTTTACCTTTTCACCTTTGTTGTCTTTAAGATTCCATTTTACCAGTTCCCTTTCTCGGTTTACCCTCGCCTTTATGGTTTTGACTTCTCTGCCTGTGACATCGTATATGTTGATGCAGTATTCAGAACCAAGCGGCATTGTAAATTCAAACCGGGCAGAATTCATACAGGGATTGGGAAAGAGATTGACCTGATTAGAAATAAGAGATTTTTTATTATTCTCTTTCTCTTTGATGGAGAGTTCAGTGATTGATATTTTGCCACCCTGCCAGATTTCTTTTGTGGAATCGGATTGGAGCACATCACTTTGAATCCAGGCGACTATTTCACATTTACTCTCATCCCAGCCGGATTGGATAGTGAATGACCGACTTATAGTTACAGAATCCCCAGAAGCGATTGTAACGGTCTGGCCATTCTGATCGGGTAGATAGTCCCTTGCCACATGGTTGTGCCAGAGATCACCATTACGTGCATGGTAATAGATGCTGTCTTCGGTTATAACGAAGATTATTCGGCCATTCAGGCTTGCAGTTGAGTCATTGCGGAATTTTGCATAGACCGTTCCTGAGCCGTCTGCTGCGTAATCACCCCACATTGTCAGGGTGACAGGAGAGGGTTGATTCATACGGTTGGTAATCTTTTGTTCCCAGGTATATGAACCGCCTGAGTGGGGGTTGCCGTCATACCAGAGCCAGGGTGTTGCATAGTACCAGGAACCACCGGAATAATAAGGCGGTGGGTAGTAGAACCAGCGCTGACGGGCCTCAGCACTGTAAAGTGGATAGCCACTATTAATATGCATTTCAATGGCAGCAACCCTGTGTGGATGGTTTATAACGATTTGAGCCAGCGTCCTACTGGCTGATGCGCAACCGCCTCAGCCCTCTGAGTATGCTTCTTCACAGATTACGGTTCTCTGGGCACCGTATAGTGGTGCTAAGAGACCACAGCTTATAATAAAGCTTAAGCCGATTAAAAACCATTTTTGCATGGTACCTCCTATATAATTATAACTATATATAAAAACAGTAAATTGTCAATAGGTCGTTATTCTGTTTCTTCAGGACATCGATTATTTATATTAAGTGCAGCGCGTAATGATTGCTATTGAATATATTTAATTAATGGCTTGTAAGAGGAGCGGTCAGGAATAGGATTTTCTTTCCGACAAATATTTATTCCAGCCAGATTAACCTTAAGTTGGGGTTAAAGAGTGAAAAAATAGAAAATAGGGGGACGGGTTTTCAGATAACACAGTCCCCCTGTTGAATAATTTATCTTACAACAATCTTACCGGATGTATTCAGGAATCGGGATGTGAATTTATAAAAATAGACGCCGCTTTTTACCTTTTCACCTTTGTTGTCTTTAAGATTCCATTTTACCAGTTCCCTTTCTCGGTTTACCCTCGCCTTTATGGTTTTGACTTCTCTGCCTGTGACATCGTATATGTTGATGCAGTATTCAGAACCAAGCGGCATTGTAAATTCAAACCGGGCAGAATTCATACAGGGATTGGGAAAGAGATTGACCTGATTAGAAATAAGAGATTTTTTATTATTCTCTTTCTCTTTGATGGAGAGTTCAGTGATTGATATTTTGCCACCCTGCCAGATTTCTTTTGTGGAATCGGATTGGAGCACATCACTTTGAATCCAGGCGACTATTTCACATTTACTCTCATCCCAGCCGGATTGGATAGTGAATGACCGACTTATAGTTACAGAATCCCCAGAAGCGATTGTAACGGTCTGGCCATTCTGATCGGGTAGATAGTCCCTTGCCACATGGTTGTGCCAGAGATCACCATTACGTGCATGGTAATAGATGCTGTCTTCGGTTATAACGAAGATTATTCGGCCATTCAGGCTTGCAGTTGAGTCATTGCGGAATTTTGCATAGACCGTTCCTGAGCCGTCTGCTGCGTAATCACCCCACATTGTCAGGGTGACAGGAGAGGGTTGATTCATCCGGTTGACAATCTTTCTTCGCCAGGTGTTTGGGTTATAGCCTCCGTCGGGGTTGCCGTCATACCAGAGCCAGGGTGTTACATAGTACCAGGAGCCATTGGAATAATAAGGCGGCGGGTAGGAGTGCCAGCGCTGACGGGCTTCAGCATTATAAAGTGGAGAGCCATTACCAGCATAAATATGCATTTCAATGGCAGCAACCCTGTGTGGATAGTCTATAGCGATTTGAGCCAGTTCTCCACTGGCTGATACGCAGGGGTTTCAATAATCTGCATATACTTCTTCACAGATTACGGTTCTCTGGGCACCGTATAGTGGTGCTAAGAGGCCACAGCTTACAATAAAGCTTAAGCCGATTAAAAACCATTTTTGCATGGTACCTCCTCTAATGATTATAACTATATATAAAAACAGTAAATTGTCAATAGGTCGTTATTTGATGCATCAGCACCGCATCTAATCTTAAAACCTCCCAATATTCTAAGTTAAGCAAAATACACCCCCTTACTTAACCCTTGCTTTTTCCTAAAAAAGTATTATAATAAATCATCTTTACTAATCATAAATCCAAAGGCCTTCCCTGGTGTGGGAATCTGTTGGAGGGGTTTTAGCGCAAGCCGCAGCTTTTTATCAGGAAAGTTATCAAGCTCTTGTTTTGGGATACCGGCTAACACCCAGGATTGATGTTCAGTGATAAATGCCTTGAGATGGATTGAGGACCGATAGCCAGTCAGCACCCAGAGTGCCTTAAGATAAGGCAGCATCGCCTTAGTGTATTTCTTCTTACGGCCGCGCTTATGGACATAGGTTACGGCTGGATCCCCAACCAACTTCACCCCCTGAGATGTATAATAAATCTTTCCGGTCTTATTAAGCAAATTAGTAAGATATTTACGATGCAGATGAGTAACTTTCTCTAATTCATCCAACATCACTTTCTTCTCTTTGCGTGATGCCTTCTTATAGCGTCGGGCATTTAATTTAACTATTGACCTTTTAGCCTTCATCGTGTATACTCCTTCTGGTATTTCTATTGTCATAGGTGCACCTATTTTTCCAAGACCTAATTTCAAGCATCTAATTTCGATTAAACCAACCCCTTTCGGTAAGATTATTTTTGATGAAAAACGGACCATTGACAACAGAAAAAAAATGTATAATATATATTATTGAAAAGGAGGTGAGTATGCAGTTATTATTAATTACGTTATTGCTTCAGGGTTTTAATGCCCAACCTGTAGCAATGAATTCCAATGAATTTGGCGTACTGGCTGTGAAGCAGTTGGCTAATGATAATGATAGCGCAGGAAGTTTTGCCAGTTTCTGGAAACAGGGCTGGGCAGCAGCTGAAAAGTTATGGGCTGATAGTGCTGATTATCCGATAAGGATTGATACTCTTTTAGTCGCACTTTATCGTCATAATGCGCATTTTTCCCGGACGACACGATTTTTATTTCAGGTCTGGTCCTGTGATACTTCAGGAAAACCGACATCAATGCTTGCAAGTACTGACACAATAACCGTCCAGATTGATACATTCCCGGCCGGACGCTGGTATCTTATCCCTTTTGATACTTTCAATATAGTTATTGATACTTCCCAATACTACTTTGATGTGGTTGTTGCCTGGGCTGATACTAATGATAGTTTAATTTCCGTTCTTTTTGACAACCAGGATTCTATTCCCCATAATATAAACTGGTATTACTATCCAAATAATAACCGATGGTACGAACATTATGATTTCTGGCAAAGTCCGACAAGTATCGGGGTAAATATGATTCGGGCGATTGTTTCCACCAATATGGTTGGCGCCAAAGAGCATAGCGCCCGGGTAAAGTCGCCGCTTGCGATCTTCCCCAATCCAACCCGCAGCGGCGCCAAACTTTCTTATACCCTGACTCAAAAAGGTGCTGTAAATATCAGCCTCTTTGACATCTGCGGACGCCTTGTTCAAACCTTAGAGCAAGGTATCCAGAACAGTGGGAATCATACAGTAAGTATTCCTGCGGAGCTTGCTCCAGGGGTTTACTTTGTCAAACTTGCAACAGCGGGAGAATATCACCAGACAAAGTTGATTGTGCTTCATTAAGTCTTTAAATAAAAGGGATAAATATTTGGGGTTGTATTTTATAAATATGACCCCAAATTTATTTTTCGGATAAACAAAATAACCGAATAGCGGACAGCAGCCCGCCAATAAACCAATACAGAAAAAACCGACAACAGTTCCGCAGACAGCTCTGAGGAGTGAATTTTTTTCTCATCTGCCGATTGATTTTCAGCTTGACTCATCCGAGCTGAAATTGTAATACGCACACATCCTTACCACCTTTCCAGAAAGAGCTACTACTGAGATTATCTAAAATTACCGGTGGAAATAAGGCGATGTCTCGATTAAGCTCAGGCATAACCTCTTTAGCATATTCAATCGGCGTCTTGTTGTCAAGGTTATCACCACTGTGTCTGCGCCTGGTATTGTAGTATCTAAGCCAACTATAAGCTATTAAAAATAGCGAATTTGTATCTTCAATCTCAGCACCATAAGGAATATACAATTCCTCATCATCAGTCCGGTGACTACGCTCCACATAACCATTCTGCTCCTTACGACCCTTGTAAATCCGGGTAATCTCACTATCAAATAAACCTAAACGCTGATTCATCCAGGCAATCTTCTTACCCTCATCACCCCCAAACTCATCACCCCAGTCAGTCTGAATAATAATCCGCTGCTTAACCCCAAAAGCACGCAGCCAAAATACCACTAATAACAAAAATGCCCAACCATTACTAAAACTCTTCTGCTGACCATAAGCAAGAAACCGCAACCGCGTCCGCACATCAATCGCCGTAAACTGATATAACGGCACACCCCGCTGCATCAATTCCTTGAAAGGCGCAAAATCAAGAGGATTATAGTAACGACGCCCCGTCTTACGAATCGTGAGCTTCTTACGAGGCTTATATAAACATTATTGCGCTTCAAAATCTTCTGGACCGTGCCATAAGAAAGCTTAACCCGATACTTCTGCCACAATGCCCGGGCAATACGCCGCGCCCCATAGTTGGTCTTCTCACGCAACATAAGCACTAACCTCTCAACCTCATCCGAGGTCTTACGAGGCATCCGATGCGGTCGCCGAGAACGCTCTCTTAACCCCGCCTCACCCTCAGCAAAGAAACGCCGCAACCATTTCCGCACCGTAGGACGCGAAATTCCACAAAGGCGCGCAGTTTTAGAAATCTTACGCTCCCCAGCATGAAAATAACAATCAATAACACGCTTATGCGCCAGCACCGCATCTAATCTTAAAACCTCCCAATATTCTAAGTTAAGCAATTTGTTAATTTTTTGCAACGAGAGATTGACAATTCAAAATTTTCGTATATAATTCACATTGAGGCGGCGTAGCTCAGCTGGCAGAGCAGGAGAATCATAATCTCTGTGTCGGGGGTTCGAATCCCTTCGCCGCTATTGATATTATGAACTTAATTGAGGAATATCTGGCCGGGATAGAGGAGCTGGACAAGAGTGTTGATAAGGTAGCACACATCCTGGATAATAATAATGAAGAACTGGATTTTCTGACTGAAAAACTGGGTATACTCTTCAGCCTATTCAACCGCGGTGATGAGTTGGGTTCAATTATTCGAAGCACCTCGGTACATCTATCCCGGGTGATTAATAATAAGAAATCAGATTTCTTACTGAGGGAGAATTTTCTCAAGATAACGAGCAAGCGCTTGAAAGAATTGAGTCAGTCCTTAAGGGAACTTATCGATTTATTAAATAAAATGCGTGGAAATGCAGGGCACTTTTTGAATTCAGCCCAGACCCTTATATACCTGGCAAAAAATACCGAAATAAAGGCATATCGATCACGGCACGAAGGAAAAGGGCTGGCAATTATCGCCCGACAGGTTTATTCCTTAGCCTGTAATGCCCGAATTCCTCTTCAGAAATTCGGTAAACTGCTTGACGGTCTTTCTGATTTGACTGCACCTTATCTTGCTGAGATGACAAGGGTAATGGGGATTTCACAAAATTCGGCAGAACTTCTGTCGCGTTCCATAGCATCCTTGAAGATGATTGATGGGTCGATTACTGCCCTGCGTAAGATTATTGTCAGAATTGAAGATGATAAAGAAGTATTCAGACATCTTAAAGAGAGTGTTCAGGCCGGACTTGAACTTTTGAAAAATCAGCTTTTTTATTCAAGAAATGCGATGGATGATCTTTCTATCCGTTCTTCCCAGATGAGTTCCTCGGCTCATAATCTAAAAACACTTTATGAATTACTTACTGAACCCGGCCATAATTCAAACTTCTATGTTATCAATCAATTTAAGTATCTTTTTGATGAGAATAGGCGCATTGCGGAAAAATTATCAGTGGAGAGAAAGGCACCGGTCTTTCCTGAAGAACTTGTGAGGAGTATAACCGATATTGATAAACGATTAAGTAAGTTGCACGACTCCATTCAGAGTCTGGATGAATTTGAAAGGTCACTGGGCAGCGGTATGGAACAGATTATTGATTATGAGAATCAGATTCAGTCATTTTTCCAGAAGATGGAAACGACCGCAAAAAATTTGGATAAACTATTCAACAGATTAACTAAGGAATTCGATGAGGTTGATAAATTTACCAGGGAGATTGGTAAGGTTTTGGGAAAATTGAAGAGCCTTACTATGTTTGCAAAGATTGAGCAGGGGAGAAGTCGTGATTATCATAATATTATAATGCCCGTGGTTCAGGAATTTGTTCACATCACTCAGGATACTGAGAATGTATTGGCACAGATTGAAGAATTAATTTATCAGTGTAAAGTTTTAATTCAGTCGACAAAGACCGAGATTATTTTTTCAGAATTGCCGTCGACAGCGGATATTCCAGAATATTCAAAAATAAAGATATTTGTTGATGAAATAATTAGAGTATTTAAAGAGCAGCTCAATTATATCCGCTCAATTACTGATTGGACAAGGGATTTTGATGAAAAGAATCGTAAGCTGATAAGACAGTGGAGGGAATATAAATTTACGGTTAAATCGCTTGTTGATATGACGGTGCGGTTGAGTGATATTCCAGAGTTGCATTATCCGGCGCCAGCGGCGATAATCAGAAAAAGGCGGGTATTGAGGATAAATATTGTTGATGACCCCATTACCCTGAAACCGGATTTAAGGACCGATTCAAATTCCCATAAGGTGATATGTAATTTTTCTACCGGGCTTTTTCAATTTGGCGAGGGGGTGGAGCTTAATTTTGGCATATGTGATGATTATGAAATATCTGAAGACGGTAAGGAATATATATTAAAAATAAGGGAAGGGGTAAAATATCATAATGGAGAAAAGTTAAAAATTGAACATATAAAAGATGCATTTATAAAAGCATTATCTGGTCCTGATTTTGGTTTCTTTAATATGATTCAGGGGGCGCATAAGTTTTCCCGGGATAAGAAACAAGGGGTAAGCGGAGTTGAGATTATTGATAATCATACCCTGAGAATCAAATTAGAATATCCATTCCTGCCAATTCTATCAAATCTTGCAACAAATATTGTTGATCCCTATATAGACGATGAACTTCCAGCGGGGGTTGGTCCTTTCCGGCTTGTCGCCTGGGATAAGGGGAGGAGGATTGTCCTTGAGGCATTTGATGAGTATTTTGAAGGTAGACCATCAGTGGATGAACTCCATTTTCTAATCGTTAATGAAAACGAGGCGCATGAGCTTTTTTTACAGGGTAAACTCGATATCTATCAACCATCTTTGGCGATGTTTTCCCGGATGAATTTAGAATTAAAACGGCTGCGTCAGTCAGTAGCTGAACTTTCTACAAATTATATATGTATTAATTGTCAGAAAAAACCTTTTGATGATAAACTTGTTAGAAAGGCGATTGCGTATGCTGTGGATCAGGAATATCTGGTGAAGAACTTTATGCCCGAGGGTGCGATTCCAGCTCGTGGTGTGTTTCCACCCTCGATGAGGGTATTTAATCGCCGATTAACCGGATATAATTATGACCCAGCAAAGGCAAGAGAATTATTAAGGGAGGCTGGATATAAGAATGGACTGTCTGATTCATATCCTTTTGATATCGTGAATGCTGAACCGGTAATAGAGTGTTGTGAATACATAAAAGATTGTCTTGAGAAGATCGGTATAAAAATTGAGTTGAACCCGTTACCTTCCGACATAATGCTGGAAAAGACTTTTACCAATCGGTCAATATTGTCGCTGCGGGGCTGGTTAAGTGATAACGGAGACCCGGACAATTTTCTCTTTCCACTATTTCACACCCAGGCATTTGGGCGTACCGGTAATACATTTTTCTTCTCCAATCCCGAAATTGATAAGAAGATTGAGCAGGCACGGCGCATCAGAAATTTAAATGGAAGGATCGCACTGTATCGGAAAATAGAAGAAATGATTCTGGACGAATGTCCGGGTGTTTTTCTCTCCCATTCGGTTCAAAATATTCTGTTACAAAAATATGTTCTTGGCTTCAAGATTCATCCCCTTGGTTTGATAAGGGGAAAATATGTTGTTCTAAAAGAGCGCAAAGATGCTGATTATTTTGCAAGACATAGGACCAGCAGATTTGTTGGTTTGAGAACTTAGGGGGTTTTATGGCAAAAAAGGAAGATGTTGACCTTTTGACTGAACTTGAGGAGAAATTGGCTAAACTGGAAAAGACTGAAAACGAGTTGGCAGTGAAAAAGAAGGAATTGGAAGAGACGGAAAAGAAGCTGAGAGAGACCCATTCCAGGCAGATGGATGTTTTTGCAGAACTTGAGGATTTGAAAAAAGAGGTTGCTGAGTTAAGAAAGGAGGAGAAGGAACTTAAGGTATATTTGAAGAATAAGGAGAAGGATGCCCAGAAAGAGATTTCAAAACTCAATAGTGAACGGGATAAATTAGAGAAGAATGTGAAGGAACTTAATAAGTCTATAGAGAAATTGAGTGGTGAAAGGGACCGGCTTAAAAATCAGGTTAATGAGCTTAAGGGAAAACAGTCAGAACTTTCAAAACAGATTGCATCACTGGAAAAAGATTTTTCTAAAAAACAGAAAGATTATTCTGAGGTTGAAAGGCGATATAATGAATTTAAGATAAAGGTAGAGGATTTAAAGAATGATTATCAGGAACTTGACCAGACGCTCCGTAGTGCCTTATCTGATTTGCGCACAACCGAGAAGGATTTGAAGATAATGGGTGAGGAGAAGGCAACTTTGATGAAGGAACTTGATACAATAAAACGGACACGGGAAAAGGAAGAGACAAAGTATGAAAAATTGAAAAAGGCGGTGGAGGAGTTGTCCGCGCAGGAAGAGGAGTTAAAGAATTCCATCAGGGAGATGGAGGATGAAAAACCAAAGCTGGTTCAGGAACTCGACGACTTAAAGGCTGAGATTGAAGAAAATTCCACGATTGCTGAGGAGTTGAAAGAGGAAATTACCGAACTTATGGAGAGACGGGATGGCCTGCGAAAGGAAAATGAAGAATTTGTAAGGTTGAAAGAAGAGTATGAAGAGGTTGCCAGAAAGCTTGAAAAGATGAAGAGTGAGGAAGGAGAACTGGTATCCAATATTTCATCATATCAGCTTGATTTTAAAACCCTGGAAGAGTCGTTTCAGGAGATGGATGAGAAATATAAAAAGACAAAGGCGGAGAATGAGAAGTTGAAAAAAGAATTCACCAGGTCAAAAAAAGAGCTGGAACAGCTGACAGAGAAACTGGAGAAACTGCGCGAAGAACATAAAGAGTTAATGCCCAGGGTTGCTGAATTGGAAAAGAAAGAAAAGGAATTGCGCGATATTGAATCCCGGTTTATGAAGGTAAAAGAGGATTTTGAAACCAAGAAAGCCGAGGCAACTGAATTAGGTAAATACATTGAACTTGCCAAAAAAAAGGTTGAAGAACTTAAACCCGAGGTATCAAAATTGGAGGAACTTGAAAAGGAATATAGGACTAAATGCGAAGCACTGGAAAAGATAGAGGAAAAATTGATATCCCAGGAGGCAAAGCTGGAGGCGGTGGAAGGAGAGTATAAAAAGATTAATGAGGAATTGCCGGAGTTGAGAAAAGAGTATGAAGAGATTAAGAATGCAGTTGAAGAGGATAATAAAGTAAAAAGACTTCTGGAAACCAGAAAGAAGGAGCTTTCTCTTATCGAGGGGAAGATTAGCCAGCGTGAGGAGAAAATTAAAGAATTATCTGAGAAACTGGAACTTTTACGTAAGGAAGAAGAAAAGGCAGTGTCTGATTTAAATAAAGAGACCCAGCAGCTTTTAAGCAAACGCGATAAGTATCAAAGCGAATTGAATGAACTTGAGAAGAAGAAGGAAGAACTTGAAAATAAGATTAATGATTTAAAGATTGAAACCTCGGAGGCTGAAGGTAAGGTTGAAAAGGCAAAGGTGATTGAGATGGATATGCTTTCCAAGATTGAAAAGCGTCGCCAGGAACTGATTAATATGAATGCCGATATTGAAAAGCGTCGCCAGGCACAGGAACAGCAACTTGAAAATCTTAAAAAAGAGGTTGCGGCACTGGAAAAGAAGAAGAAAGAGGCGGTTGCAATTGTGACCAGGGCAGAAGAGATGAAGGCAAGCCTTTTGAAGATTAAGGCAGAAAAGGATAAACTTGATAAAGAGATTGCGGAAAAGAATCGGGAGTTAAATAAGATAAAGCTCTTTATTGCAAGATTACGGGAATCCCAGCCGGTTTTAAAAAAGATTAAGAAGAAGGATCAGATATCCTTCTAAGATTTTTATAATTTTTGTATATAAATGAAAATATTGTTTATTATAATTGGTGGACTCATTGTAGCTTTAGCCTATGCTGCATTTTTAATTCCCGGTAAGGTTGTTCCGGGAGGGGTTACCGGTATTGCAATGGTCGTTCATTTTTTGTATAACAGTCCGGTTGGTATAGTGACGATTTTACTCAATATCCCTCTGTTCTTACTTGCCCTTAAGATTTTAGGATTCGGGTTCAGTCTAAAATCTTTTATTGCAATTTTATATACAAATCTTCTGATTGATTTTTTTATCTATACCGTTAAGATTCAAATGCCGACCAGTAATGAGATACTTTCTGCTATCTATGGAGGGATACTGCTGGGGATCGGTTTGGGTCTGATATTTCGTGGAGGTGCAAGTACCGGAGGTTCAGACATTGTGGGTCAGGTGCTAAATCGCTATACCAATCTTTCAGTTGGTATAGCGATTATGATTGTTGATTTTATTGTCATAAGTCTGGCCGGATTTGTTACACATTCTGTGGAACTTGCGCTTCTGGGTTATCTGTCCCTGTTTCTTTCCTCAAAGCTTATTGATCTGATACTTGAAGGCATTGATTATGCAAGGGCGGTATTTATAATAAGTAGTGAACCGGAAAAAATAACCGATGAAATATACAAAAAGATGAATCGGGGGGTGACGGTCCTTGAAGGTTATTCGCCGTTTACAAAAAAGAAGAGGCCGGTCATTATGTGTGTTATTACAAAAAAGGAGACTATGTATCTGAAGTCTCTAATAAAGGCGATTGATGAAGAGTCATTTGTGATTCTGACCGACATATTCGAGGTTTTGGGCAGGGGGTTTAGACCCAGAGTTTGACACCCTGATGAAGAAGGTATTTATTAAAAGACATCACCCGGGCCATTCCTGGTTTTTTTCTAATGAGGTTGAAAAACCAGCTGAGGATATTGCCCCGGGTGAGATTGTAGATATATTTAAAAAAAATAGATATCTGGGTCGGGGATTTTATAACCCTCATTCTTTAATCAGGGTTCGGCGCTACAGCAGAGAACCGGAGGACTTTGATGGAGAATTTGTCGCCCGGGTGATTAGCCGTGCCTTAAAATATCGAAGGCAATTTATGAACGAAAACAGTTTTCGACTTGTTCATAGTGAGGTAGATGGCCTGCCCGGAACAATCATAGACAAATACGAAGAAAATTTTGTCATCCAGATTCACTGTTTTGGGGTTGACAGGAGAAAAGAGATAATTGTCAATGAACTCGTAAAATATAACCCGGGGTTTATTTATGAAAAAGATGATTTATATTTAAGAAGTCTTGAGGGTTTGAAATCTGAGAGCCGACTTCTTTACGGAAAGAAAGAAAAATCTTTAATTATCACCCAGGATGGCTTACAATTCTATGTGGATATTGAGAGGGGACAGAAAACAGGATTTTTCTTTGACCTGCGCGGGGCAAGAAGATGGGTGAAGAATAATGCCCGGGGCCGAATACTTGATCTCTTCTGTTATACCGGAAGTTTTTCCATCTATGCCGCAGGGGGCGGAGCCGCATCAGTTCTTGGTATAGACGCTTCTAAATTTGCCTGTGAACTTGCCCGCAGAAACGCCCGGCTCAACCACTTTGATAATATAGAATTTCGCCGTGCTGATGTTTTTGAGTTTTTAAGATTGCATCACGAAAGTTATGATTTTATTGTTCTTGACCCGCCTTCATTTACAAAATCGAAAAGCAAAAAGGCAGATGCCCTGCGCGGTTATAAAGAGATTAATTTCCAGGCGATGAAGAGATTGAAAAACAATGGTATTCTTGTTACTACCTGTTGTTCTTATCATATTGATGAAGAAGATTTTTATGGGATGCTGAAAAAGGCGGCAATCGATGCCCGGGTAAATCTGCGTATGCTGGCGCGGATTATGCAGTCGCCTGATCATCCCGTGGACCTATATCTCCCGGAAAGTTTTTATCTAAAGGGGTTCTGCCTTTTAAAAATATAATCTATTCTTCAATGTCAGGAATTTTCGCCATCATTCGGTCGGCCTCGATGCGTTCCAGGAGAAGAGGTGGAATCTCAGTAGGATATTTACCGGAGAAACATGCCGTGCAGAATCCCTGGGTGCCGTTGCCCACTGCCTTTATAAGTCCTTTCAGTGTTTGATAGATAAGGGCATCGGCTCCAATTGATTTTTGAATTTCGGGAATTGACTTATTCCGGGCAATGAATTCACCCCGGGTCTGCATATCAATTCCGTAGACACAGGGAAATCTCAGTGGTGGTGAATATGAGGCATAATATACCTCCTTGGCACGAACACTACGCAGGAGGTTGATTATCTCGCGTGATGTATTACCCCGGACAATTGAATCATCCACAAGTAAAACCTTTTTACCTTTTATCTCTGATTTTATTGGATTCAATTTAAGCCGAACTGCTTCAATCCTTTCGGTTTGTGTGGGCATAATAAATGTTCGGTAGATGTAGCGGTTTTTTATTAAACCCTCACGGTGTTTTACATTTAGAACCTCAGCGACCATTTCTGCTGCCCCGCGTGCGGTATCAGGCACCGGAATAACTACATCAGGTTTAATCTTCCGTTTTAAACAGATTTTGCCCAATTCTTCACCCAATCTCAATCTTGATTCATAGACCCCGATACCATCAATTACTGAATCGGGCCGGGCAAAATAGACATATTCAAATATGCAGGTTTTTTTTCTGCCGGAGGCGATCCGCTTTTTATAGAGATGGCCGGTTATATCGACATACACTGATTCACCCGGTTTTATGTCCTCCATTTTGCTGTATCCTAAAAGGTCCAGGGCAACACTTTCTGAGGCAAAGCAGTAATTATTTTCTTTCCGACCCATTATCAGGGGTTTTATGCCATTACTGTCGCGGAATGCCAGAAGACCTTTATTTGCGATTACTACGACGACAGCAAAACTGCCAATAAGTTTTTTGTAGACACGACTCAGTGCCTTGAATAGAAGTTCCGGTCCAAGATTTCGCAGGTTCATCCGGGTCAGTTCCAAAGAAAGGAGGTTTAATATCACTTCTGCATCGCAATTTGAGTTGAGATAGTGGAGTTCATGTTCGATGAGAAATTTTTTCAGGTCGAAAAAATTCACCAGATTACCGTTATGGGCAAGGGCAATACCATAGGGGATGGTGATGATAAAGGGCTGGGCATCCTCAACCCTGCCTGCGCCAACTGTAGGATATCGGACATGGCCGATTCCGATATTTCCTTTTAATCGTTCAAGATTTTTTTGGTTGAAGACATTGAGCACTAAACCATTGCCCTTTTTTAACTGGAATCCTTGATTAAAGGTTACGGCTCCAGCTGCATCCTGACCGCGATGCTGGAGCGCAAGCAGACCTGGATAAATCTGGTCTATAGCATTTCCCCGGCTGGTGACTCCGATTATGCCGCACATTTTATCCCTGTAAATCCTTGAGTTTTTCCAGACACTCTTTTATCCGTTTTGCGGTGCGATGTATTTCTTCTGAAATGACCTTTGTATCACCGAGCACCGGCATAAAGTTTGTATCACCCTGCCATCGGGGGACGAGATGAATATGGATGTGGTCAACCACACCAGCACCAGCCACCTTTCCCTGATTGATTCCAATATTATAACCCTGCGGCTTCATTGCAGTATTTATCGCCTTTATCGCCCTTGATAATAGAAGGTGCATCTGAAGAATTTCATCATCAGTCAGGCTGTTAATAAGGCCGGTATGCCGGGTCGGTGCAATCAAGAGATGTCCATTGTTATAGGGATAGCGGTTCATTATAATAAATGCAAGGTCTTTTTTTTCAATAATCAATGAGTTTTTTTCTTTGATATCTTTTAAGGCTGTGCAAAAGAAGCACTCTTTACCGGGGTTGTGGATATATTCAATACGCCAGGGCGCCCACAGCCGTTCCATTTTATAGCCTCCATTTTTTCAGTTCTTCATCAGTAATCGGCGTGACCTTGACCTTTATTGTTTTATTCTTTTGCTGACAGTGGACAATGACCTCAGGTTCTTTTTTCTTATCACTATACCGGGCCGTGATCGCCGCGGCAAGTTTTATATGGGATTTATCGCCGAGAAGCAGGGCAGATGGGCTGCCGGTATCCGGAACACAGAGCAGGATTCCTTTTTTCTTGGCGATCGCCTCAATCTGCTTATTTTCATCTTCATCCCGTCCTACAACCAGTTTTGTATCTGAATCGAACCTGAAATGGCGTCCGATTTTTAATAATTCAATATCAAAACCTTCTAATATCTCTTTATACCTCAGGATATCAGCCAGGCGGCGGCAAAATCCCGGGTCGGTTAGAAGACATCCCCCGCTGGGCGAAAGGAAGTTTTTAAGCCTTTTCTGCCGGGCGAGTTCCAGCTGTTTTCGACGGGAACGTCCCTTGATATTCAGTAGTTGACTGCGTGAAATCAGACCATTTCTTTCAGGAATTGTTGGTTCTAAAAGGGCACCACTTAAGGGCCTTACTACCAGACCTTCAAGTCCGGCTTCCCTTTCAATAAGCTTTAAGGTGGTGATGTGCTGAGACATTGGCCTCTGGTCAAGAACTTCTCCGGTAATAATAAAGTCGGCGCCGATTTCTTTCATATATTCCTTTGCCTTTTTTAGCATCAGGATGCGACAGTCAATACAGGGGTTAAGGGTTCGACCATAACCATGCTGGGGTGCCTGAATGATACGGACAAAGTCTTCAGTCATATCGATTACCTTCATTCCCGGGATTTCCGGTATCTTCTTTATGGAAAGGAGTTGGTGGGCTATATACAGGGGATAGACTTTTGCAAGCCATTCCCTTGCGATATAGACCGCAAGGCAGGAGTCAAGACCACCGGAATAGAGTGCGACTATCTTCATTGCTTCTGTAGTTTTTTCAGCATATTTTGTGCGGTTGTATCCCGGGGATTCATTCTCAGCCAGTTCCTCAGTACCCCCGCGGCGGAAACTGTATCGTGCATTGAGAGATATGCGGTAATCAGGCCGAAATACGCCCGGGGATATCTTGGATTGATATTCAGGGCACGCTGAAAATATTCAACCGATTTCCCCATCTCATTTATACTCATATAGACCGAACCAATCTTTGTCATCAATTCTGCATTCTTTACTCTAATATTTGAAAGATAATAGTCAGCACTGTCTTTCTTCCCTATCTGGGCATAGAGCACACCAAGGTTGTAGTCAAAATAGTAGGCAGGCTGCGGGTCAAAGAGTCGGGCAAATTTCCAGGCATTGAGGGTTCCTTTGATATCAGTCTTTTGCTGAAGGGCAAGTCCCAGTTGAAATAGTCCGGCTGCATAGTTTGTATAAAGTCTGCGGGTGTTTTCGTCTTTTATTACCGAAAAGTTTAAGAATTCACCTTCTCTTTTTCGTTTTTCAAAATCCTTAAGGATTGCTGCAAGCATCTTCTGTTTTTCAGGGCCGAAGACTCCTGTATAACGATATGTATTATAGAAAAAGTTCTTTGTCTTTTTAATATCCACATTCAGCTCAGGATTGCTGCTGTCTCCTACAACCCGATAGACCAGTCCTTCCAGCCGGAGATAGGGTCGAAAACCCTGATAGTTTTCCGGCGATACGGTTGAGGCGAAATAGATTGGTTTTTTACCCTTATATCCTTTTAAATATTTCCGGGCAAACTCCTGCTGGGAAATGAAATAGTCTTTGTTACTTAGTTTTATCCCGGCATTGGTTGCCAGGATATTTCTGATCATAATATCTTTAACATAAACAACCTTATGTTCCGGGGTAACGAATGGATATAATCGATCAATTATATAATCGCTAAAACTTATCGGGACACCCCAGTATTTCAGCTGCTTGATATACCAGTTTGTATTGATTAGCGAAAGATTGGCAACAGTAACCCTTCTTTTGAGTTTCATTACTTCCTGCATAAACCAGAGGGGAAATGTGTCATTATCACCATTGGTGAAGACAATCCCGCCGTCATCGCAACTTATAAGCATATTGTAACCATAATCCCTGGGTATGAAGTTTTTGTAACGGTTGCAAAGTTCGAGATTACCAAAAAACGGTATTATGGAGAAGGCAAGGATTCCGCTTAAGCCACCCACCTTTGCCAGTCGGTTCTTTTTGGTCTCTTTTTTGAGCCAGCTCAGAAAGCCCAGGAATCCAAATCCGACAAGAATCCCAAAATAGGTATCACCGGTATGGAAAAAATAGTCTCTTTCCCTCACCTCACGGGGCTGATGATGCGGGTTAGAATCACTGGGAGAAAATTTTAAATTGAGATAACCAACGATTGCAAAGGAGAGCATAAACATTATTAATATTGTAAAGAAAAATATTTTACGTTCTTTTTTATAGAGTTCGGCCATTCCCCAGATGCCGAGAAGATAGAAGATTGCCAGGACAATGCCCCGGAATGTGCGGTTTACAGTTTCTGGTAACATCTGCCAGGATAGGTAACGGATAAATAAGGCAAACTGCCAGAAATATCCTTCAATAAGATTGAACCCGGTTGCATCCTGGGTCTGTCTGGGAATGAGACGCGTAGGTCCATACTGTTTACGATGTAAGACATCTCTAAATGCCTTAAGGTTTTCTCCGGGGTTGCATAAATTTACCCGCGGTGCGATGTTTTTTCCGGCAAGATATAGTTTGGTTGCATTTTTATCTTTATATAACTCGGTCAACTTGGCAGAGCGGATCGGCAGGTACAATTCAGATGAGATTCCCAATACAACAAGAAATATACCGGCCCAGAAGAAACGCCAGTTCCTGTATTTTTTCGGATTGTTAAGGGGAAGTGTAATTCCGGCAAGGAGGATGCAGAGCAATATGATAATTGTCGGGATATGGAGTCCGTCCGGGAATATGAATGCAAGACCGAAAAAGAGAATCTGGAATATCCCCAAGAGCCATAAAAAGGGGTCGTGCAGGTAAAGACGGTCGACAATGAAGATAAAGATATAAAATGGTATGAACATTAAAAATGGGATGAGATGGATACCGGTGGATAAGAAGATAATATAAAATGAGAGGAGCAGATAATTATTGTTAGGCTTGCCCTGTTTAACCGTATCATACCATAGAAGGGCGATATAGTTTATTAATACAAAGACAAAGGTGCTTGCTGCATAGACCTCGGTTTCGATTGCATTATCCCAGAATGTATAAAAGAATGCGATTGTCAGACTGGTTGCGAATGCAACGATAATCAGGGTTTTCTGGTCGAATTCTTTTTTCCAGAGTCGGAAGAGTTTCAGGAGCAGCCGGTAGATAAGGAAAATTGTCGCAACTGAAAGGCCGAGTCCGAGCAGATTCATATGCCAGGCTGTTTCTTTGGAGATGGGCAGAATCGCGGCGATGATCGCCCAGAGCATAAGCCATACCCTGCCGAGCACCACATAGAGTGGCGTGCCTGGAGGATGGGGAACTGCCAGGGTATAGGCAGAACTTATAAATTCACCGCAGTCCCAGAATGAGACGGTTGGTGCAACCGTGCACAGATAGATTACACCCACCACAATTAATAAAATATAGAGGAGAATTTTCTCCAGTTGTTTATCGTCCATTAAACCTCCTGCGTCTTATTATATTCAAAGACCATTCAATGTCAATAATAATACAAGAATAAAACTATAATCTTCTGCTATCAGCCGGTTGACGGTATCAATTTTTTTATTATAATAGGTAATGGCAAAATATTTGTCATTTTTATTATTGTTTATTCTTTTGTCGGGCTGTTCACAAAAGGAGAAGGTGGTTGAGGTTATTGATGGTGATACATTTAAAACCGCAAATGGTGAGCGGGTTCGTCTTCTGGGTATCAATACCCCGGAATTGAGCGAGCCGGGTGGTGATATTGCCAAAGATTATGCAACCCTTCTACTTCTTAATAAAAATGTCGAGTTGAAAGGTGATGTTACTGATAAGGACGATTATGGAAGGCTTTTGCGCTATGTATACTGTGAAGGCAGGTTTATCAATGGGGAACTTGTTCGACTCGGCTACGCCGAGACAAGATGTTATCCACCGGATACATTTTACTGCGCAAAACTTAAGGAACTTGAAAAGAATGCAATAAGAAATCACCGGGGACTCTGGGCGTTCAGGGTATTCCAGTTACCAGATACCCTGCCCGGATCAGGACACAAAAGGACAAATTTCGGAAAGAAGGCTATTTCCTGGCGTGATGCCGGCAAGTATTGTGGCCAGATAAAGACCGTGGTGGGAAGGATTGTTGCATCAAATAATACTGGCCGGGTTTGCTTCTTAAACTTCCATCGTAACTGGAAAAAATATTTTACTGCGGTTATATTTTCCAGTGATTACGATAAATTCCCGCCCAATCCTGAAGACCATTATCTTAACCATCGGGTAAGGGTGACCGGTTTAATTAAAGAGTATAAGGGAAAACCTGAGGTGATACTCAAAAGTCCATCCCAGATTGAGATAATCGATTAATCTTTATTATTCACCGATTAATTGAACAATAACTTCACGCGACCGGGAGCGATTATCAAACTCAGCCAGGACTACCTGCTGCCAGGTGCCTAAAAGCAATCTTCCCTGTTCAAATGGAATGCTCAGTGAAGGACCCTGTAATGCAGCCCTTAAATGGCTGAAACCGTTTGCATCGCCCCAGGTGTCATCATGATGGTAATGGCGGTTTCTGGGTATTAACTTTTCAAACATCTCCTGGATATCCTGACAAAGCCCCGGCTCATACTCAAATGTTATAATTGCTGCGGTTGAACCAGGGTGGAAGACTGTAATATTCCCCTGGTTTAATCCTGATTCCTTTAGAATTTTTTTTAACTCTTCGGTTATATCTATCAGATCGCCGTTACCCTTAGTGCGTAATCTAATTCTTCTATTTATGATTTTCATAATTACTGCTCCTTTGATGGTAAAATTATCTGAGGCACACCGGTCTGGGGATGATTTATTACCTGAACCGTTATACCGTAGACCGCTTTCAGGGTCTTTACATTGATGATTTCCCGGGCAGTGCCGGTTGCCCAAATTTTCCCGGTTTTCAATAAAAAGAGACGATTGCAGAACAGACTGGCGAGGTTAAGGTCATGGTTTACAATGACGATGGTTATTCCTTCAGTGTTTAACTTTCGAAGAAGCTCCATTATCCGGTATTGATGGTGGAGGTCAAGGTGGCTTGTGGGTTCATCAAGTAAAAGAATTTTAGGCTTCTGGGCTAAAGCACGGGCAATGACCACACGCTGCCTTTCTCCGGAGGAGAGTGAATTTATTGGTCGATTTCGGTATTCAGTAATAGAGGCTTGAACCAGTGCCTTTTCAATCGCTTCTTTATCTTCAGCACTTAGTTTCTGGAATGGATTCAGATAAGGGAATCTTCCCATACTGACGATATCGGATATTGAAAAGTTTAGTGCGAAGTGGGTTTCCTGGGGCACGAAACCGATGGTTCGGGCAATCTCTTTTTGATTCATATTTTGAAGTTCTTCTTCATATATAAAGACCTTACCAATACGGGGTTTCAGAATTCCGCAGAGAAGTTTTAAGAGTGTAGATTTACCGGCGCCGTTTGGCCCGATGATTCCGATAAATTCTTTATCTCTCAATATTAGACTTATATCTTTTATTACTTCCTTTTTGTCGTATGCAAAACAAACTTTTTTCAGTTCAATCGCCCGCTTCATTTTTTGTATAGATAGATAAAGAATGGAACACCAATTAATGAAGTTACTACACCAACCGGAAGTTCGTAGACTGTAATTATCCGGGACAGGGTATCGGCAAGGAGCAGGAATGTTCCACCCAATATGAAGGAAGCAGGGAGATTGTATAGGTGTTTTGGTCCGAATAGAAGTCGGGCGATATGGGGTATGATGAGCCCGACAAAGCCTATCGCCCCGACAATCGAAACGGTGAAACCGATTATTAATGAGGTGGCAAAGAATATGATTAGAGAAAATTTTTGAATATCGATACCCAGACCTGCGGCGGTTTCCATTCCCTGGGAGATAATATCAAGTTCGCGGTGAAACCGATAGAGAAATATAACGGTAGCAAGGGAAATTATAATCAAAAAAATAATCAGGATTCGATTGGTAGTATTTATAATGATGCCGAGGTAACCCATTAATAGATATAGTATTTCGTAAAGTTCTTTCCCACCCATTACCATAATAATCATTACCAGTGAGGAGCATAAAAAGCTCATTACCACACCGGCGAGAATCAGTCGATCGCGAAAGAGTCCGCCTTCAAGCCTTGCAATTGTGTATACAAAGAAACCGACACCAGAGGCACCCAGGAATGCAAGGAATGGGCTTACTGTCCCAAATACCAAAACCCCGATTGAACCTCCTAATGCCGCACCTGATGCCGCTCCAAGGGTATATGGTTCAACCAATGGATTGCCAAAAAGACCCTGGAGGATTCCACCGCAGAATGCCAGGATGCCGCCGGCGAATATACCAAGCACGGCCCTTGATATTCTAAGCTGCAGGATTTGATTATTAAGTTGGGCAGGGCCAACAAGCAGTGACAATACGACCGCAAGGATGAATAGAATAACAACAAATAGGGTCTTATTCACTGAGGATTTTTTTTAGTTTATTGTAACCCTGGACCAATCTTGGTCCGGGACGGAGCAGAATATCAGGGTTAAGGTTCTTGTAGACCTGTTTTCTTTTCACCGCTTCAAGTTTCTGCCAGCCCAACCTATCTTTTATATTACCGGGGTGGAGCAGAATAACAATATCCGGGTTGCGTCTTATAATCTCTTCCTGGGTGACAATGGGATAGGCTTTTTTTATATCAGTAAAGATATTCTTCCCACCGGTGAGTGATATCAGCTCATTTAAGAAACTCTTTTGTCCAACTGTAATTAATGGGCGTGAGGATAATTCGACATAGACCGTTTTAATTTTATCTTTCTTTATCGGTTTTAAATTATTTTTCATAAAATTAACCAGAGAGTCGGCCTGATCTTCCTTTTTAATAATATGCCCAATTTCAGAAATCTCTTTGTAGATATCCTCAATACATCGGGGCTGGGAAATGAATAGGGGAATCTTTAATTTTTTCAGTTCCCGGATAATATGGTTCTGTTCTGGAGGGTTTACAACAACAAGGCTCGGTTTCTGCGCGAGGATTCGTTCTAAGGAAGGATGGGAAAAATCGCCTACTTTATATGTTTTTTTTGCTGCTTCAGGATAGGTGCAGAATGTTGTGGTTCCAACAAGATAATGTTCTCCACCCAGGGCGAAGATTATTTCTGTCATCGCCGGGGATAGTGACACGATACGCAGGGATTTTGTATTATTTTTTTTACTGCAGTTAAATAGATTGATTGTAATGAGGAAGAGTATAATCGCTCTTATGCATCTCATCGGTTAGATTTATTTTTCCCCCTGCGGGCGATAAAATCATTCCATAATTTTTCATAATCTTTCTTATCAACTTTTTTATTTTGAATAAATACCTGATATGCCTTTATTATTTTCTTCTCATCGCTGTACTGCCAGAATATCAGGGGGAATCCGATTACCAGCGTATATATAATGAGAAACCAGGACCCATAACCAAGGGCAAGCGATACCGCAAAGAGTGCTACACTGAGATAGAAATTGGAGATTTTCGATTCCGGAATCGTAGTTTTGAACGAGCGTGTTCTCAGATAGATTGAATAGAGAAGGATCAAAATTCCAGCAATTTGGATAAACGGAAAGAGATGAATCTTGAAGCGATGCCACCAGATGATGGTTGAGAGCCCAATGATAAAGGATGAGTAGAAAAAGAGGGCGACCGGGACGCGGAGATACCAGCGGTATAGTTTATAGGGAATAAATCCCGACTGGAAAAATAATCTTTTATTATAATATTCAAATGCCAGCCAGGCAATGATGGACATCGTGTAGATATAGGTAATGCCCCATACTGGATAGGGGTTGAGGCAGTTATAGAAGAATATCAGGGTATATAAGAAGACAAATATAATCCAGGCAAACCTTCTTAAGTTAATTTTCATATCAGTTGTTCGGGATAAAGAGATCAAAGACATATTGCCCTTCTTTGTTTGATGGTATAAGGACAAAATTATCTTTCTGAATTTTGCCCCACTGGCTCAGGTTCTTCGTTTTTTTAAGTTCATTTATTTCTTTAAGTGTCATTTTTACCTTTTTGAATCTGGTTTCACAATTAATGAGTTTTATAAAATCCTGAATCGTGATGGAATCATCAGGTGGCGTGCCCCGGAAAAGGGTTTCTGGATAAAGGACAATATTAACCCCCCTTATCCGGCTGATTTTTTCAAAAAGGTACGGGTTAAGGGATTTACCGGAGAAATATATCTTTCGGGCGAGTTTTTTCTTGATTTTCTGGCTGAATTTATTGAGTTCTTTTAGTCGCAGCGGATCGGGTTTTTTTGTAAATGGAATGACCGATGTATCAGCCATATTCCTCGTTTTGAGGAAGAAGATAATTCGACTGGGTGGTAGTTTGAGGAAATTTTTATCCATTACCCATAAAATATCACTCCGTTGTTTTATAAGGGTAATTCTGGTCTGGTCATTGATGCTCAAGGAATCCTTGTCCTGGTTGAGTATTGCGAATCTTATACCATCATAGTTTTTGATGGCATAACCCATTGACCCGGGGATAATAAAAATCTTTTCTGTCCTTATCGGAAAATTTGAGATTACAAAATCAACACCAAATTCATTCAGCAGGTCAAAAAGTCCGTATCTTTTTAAAAGAACTGTAAGATAAGGTGGGTTGGTTTCTAAGGTGCCAATCTTGAGTGCATCAATACCATTGGTGCTTGCAAGGATGGGGTTTAAGGATAGGTTTTCTTTTATTAGTGGGCCGAGATACAGGACATCAATTTTTTTTACGCTCGGTGCATATTTTTTTTGACAATTTAAAAGTACCAGAACAACTAAAAGAATCGTATAATATCGCATAGACAATTATATTTAACTAATTTTCAATGTCAAGTGCACATTGCAAACGTTAACAGATATTGTTACTCATTTAAATATAATAATAAAAAATAATTAAATAAAATCTTAATTGCAACATAAGAATCCCATACGAAGACACATTATAGTTATCAAAAATTTCCACTATTAATTAATAAGCAGTAGGACCTTTTTAAACAGGCAGTAAGAATATTTCTCTACATTATTGCATTACAAATAAAAAAATCGGGGCAGGGCTTTTGCCCTGCCCCGGGCATCAAATCATCTAATCTTCACCAATTTTCTTATTATTACTTTTTTTCTATTTCTCAGGACCAAAAAGTAAACGCCAGATTTTTCAACATTCTCAACCCGCCGACCATCTCCGGTATAGATTTTCAGCTCACTACCTGCAGGATAACTAATTCGATTTCCCTCAGTAAGAGGATTCGAGAATGAAAGAAAATGGTTTTGATTTAGGTTTTTACTATTATGTTCTGAAATCCACACTGGATTGCCTGTTTTTGAAAAGAAGATATCTGGATTCGATGATCCATTACGACAGTCGCACCAGAGCGTATAGATATAATTGCCATCTGAGGTACAGGCATTATAATCACCAATAAAGGTGTTGGCATATGCAAAGGAATCTGAAACACGGTAGTTTTGACTCCATGTCTGGCCGAAATCTGTGGAATATGCATAATAGAGCGCAAGATCATTTACTGTACTTCCATCTCGAGAATCAAACCAGACAACATGAATGCGATCAGCCGGATCCACTGAAAGCCAGGGATAACACTGCAGTGAAGGACTTGATGAATTATCATTGATTTTAACCGGAGTCATCCAGGTCTGCCCCTGGTCCGTAGACCTTGAGAAAAAAACATCAAGTTGATTAGAAGCAAGCCGTGAGTCAGCAAAGACAACATAGATCTTAGTACGGTCCTGACTCATTCCGAATGAAGGGATATTATTGAGTCGGAAGTTGGTATTTGGCGGATTCCAGGTAACACTTATTATTGTCTGTTGTCCCTGCCAGGTCCGCCCCATATCAGTTGACTTATTGAATCTAATATTCTGGATTCCCCATCCAACATAGATTAATGAATCGGGTCCACGCAAAGGACAGGTTCCATTGCCACTCGAACCAATTACGATTCCAGACCCGGGCCAGGTCTGGCCGAAATCAGTGGAGCGTCTGAACTTAAGATCTCCAGTACCGCCATATTCGTACCAGGTAACAAATACATTGTTGCTATCAATGGCAGCCCAGGGTTTGTCATCAAGAGTAGACGAAGAGTTTGGAGTGACACAGATTGAAGGTTGCCAGGTCTGACCCCAGTCGCTTGACTTGGTTAGATAGATATCGCCTCGATAATTAGATGAATTGTACGATAGCCAGAAGTAATAAATCTCTCCGGTCTTGCTGACAAGAATGCAGGGATCACAGTCACCAGGATAGGTGGGCTCAACCATCAGGGTCTCCTGCCAGGTTTGACCTCCATCAGTGGACCACCCAAACCCGACATGATAGGTCGTAAGTCGACCATCGTTCCATCCACCACAGATATTGGTTTCTCCGAATACCCCCATCGTCATCTCATTCTGATTACCGGTTCCCTCATAGACTCCGACATCTTGGGTCCAGGGTGGATCACCAAAGAGTAGTAATGGTAGTAGTATAAAAAATATCACCAGTCTCATCTCTCCTCCTCTGTTTTAATATCCTCAAGTAGTTCCTTTTCTAATTTTCCATTTGAGGGAACCGCAACCCAGTCTGGGGGAATAAGGAGATAGGCATTAGGAACACCAAACCTTTCGAATTTTGCCTCTATTTCAATGCGATTTTTTTCAATCGTAATATGTAGGCAGTATCTTCCCTTTGTCCAGCCTGGATTTTCATCCGGGAAATTTTCTATGATATAGCCATTAAGGTCTTCGATATTGATATAAACCCATTCACTGATAATGGCGCCGGATTCAACCTTTTCAATCGGGATTCCCTTCGCCTCAAGCACCCCACCCACAGTTTCAGGTGTGACCTGAACTGATGCAGTAAGTCCCATCACCATCATTAATATTAATCCCATAATCACCCCCAGCTAAAATTATAATCAGTAATCCAAAAAAATCAACCCCGCGAATTAAGTCAAAAATAATCTTACCGGAAGGGGTTGGTTTAATCGAAATCAGATGGTTGAAATCAGGTCTTGAAAAAATAGGTGCACCGGAGTATAAGATACTCGAAAGGAGGTGCACCTATGACAATAGAAATACCGGAAGTAGTATACACGATGAAGGCTAAAAGATCAATAGTTAAATTAAATGCCCGACGCTATAATAAAGCATCACGCAAAGAGAAGAAAGTGATGTTGGATGAATTAGAGAAAGTTACCCATCTGCATCGTAAATATCTTAATTAATTGCATTAATTGCAATGGTATTTTGGACAGAATGAACTTCTGTGAGATTATTAAACCAAGACGAAGAATACTCAACAACTTCGTTTTACTTTTTTTATATTATTTTATTGGTCATCGGTTCAATTTTCACCAGTGTTGGTGACGCCTCCATTTTTCTCAGCGCGGGCGGCGTTCCCGCCGCCTGCTGGAGATTTGTCATTCTTAACTCGTTTCAGAATCTCCTGCAGTTCGCCAGGCGTCCCCGCCTCGGGGCGCGACGCCCCCCGGCTATATCGTAACATAGCTTACAAAAAACCGGGACAAAAGGTGGAGAGGATTCAGTGGTTTTATGCCTTGACACCTGATACTGTTTGTATATAATAAAACTTCCAAGATTATTGAAAGGAGGAGTTATGTTTTCGTTGGTCTTTTTTTTAGTCAATGCAATTGTGTGGCAGGAGGATTTCACCACCGCCCGTCAGACAATGGCTCAACTATATGAATATACGATTGATATTACCCAGCAGGATGGAAAGGTCATACTCAAAGGTAATCCTCAGTTTGAGGGTTCTTCAACTGCCTGGTTTTATTTGGATAAAGAAATGATCTTTGATAATAATGATGTTCTTGAGATAGTGCTGAGGGTGAAGTGCAATAGGGCGCGTATTAACTATTTTTATCGTCGTAAGGATTCTCCGGTCTATTTTGGTGGTGAGGTTTGTATCGATGCGAAAGATGAGTGGCAGAGGATTGAAATTCCATTTAGAGATGCCCGACCGTGCTACAGCAGTAATTTTCCTTTCGCACTCACGCCTCACAAACTGCCGGGTCTATATCTGTTTGTTGATAATCTTCTCCCCGGGAATTTTGAGGTTGAGATTGACAAAATATTGGTGCGTACAGAGGAGGAACAATGAAAAAAATAATATTTTTCTTACTTCTATGGGGAATCGCCCTTTTTGCTGATTCGCCCTGGAAGCCAAATGTCCGGGTAAGTGTTTCTGCTAACTGGGACACACTGAATCAGGGGGAATCCTGTTTTGCAGTATTTGGCGATTCGGTTTTTTCAATATGCAATACTGCAGAAAGATCTAATGTTCCGATTGCTCCTTATGCGTATTCATTCAATGGCGGTCAATCATTTAGCCAGATACCATTTACGGATAATGATGCAGGTATTACCTGGCATACTGATCCAGTAATTGATGTTGATGATTCGGGCCATGTTCATATGCTGATTCAATTCTCCCTCAATTTTATGAGACATTACCTTTCCCGGGATGGGGGACTTACCTGGGAAGATACGACGCAGATAAATTCTTATAGTGGTGTGGATAAACCCTGGTGGGTGGTTCACAATAATGAGATATTTGTTGCCTGGCAGCAGACATCCGGACAGCAAGGAATCTGGTTTTCCCGTTCAACTGATTACGGACATACCTTTAATGATTATCGGATATGGTCGGCCCGGGGCATTACGGCACTCTGTATGGACCAGGCGGAAAATCTGCATCTTGCGGTTGTAACCTGGTCTGATGGAGTGTATTACTTGAAGTCAACCGATAAGGGGCAGACCTGGTCCTCGCCTAAGCATCTTGCTGATTATAGATACAATAGTAGTTATGGCGACCGGGCACCGATTAATTCAATCACAAGCTGTGGAAATGTTGTTTTTATTACCTGGGTTGATAATTCGTATAATGGCAGCTGGGAGGTTATGGGCATTCGTTCTACAGACGGGGGAAATACCTGGGGCTCGTCTTTTATTGTAAATGACATAAAAACCGGTGGTCAATGTAAGGGCTGGGCGCACTTTGATTGTTTTGGAGGACTGCATGTCTTCTACTATCATACACCGGATTGGCCGACAAATTCGTCAAGTCGATTTTCCATACGATATGAGTATTCACCGGATAGTGGGGTATCATTCTATCCGAGCAGTCGGCTCTCCGATGTTGATTTTGTCAGTCATGCCGATTTTATGGGTGAATATCATATCCTGCGCAGTGACAGTACTTATCTCTATGCCCAGTGGACTGATGGAAGGAATGGAAGTTATAATGACCTCTACTTTAGTAAGGCGTTGCTCAGGGACCTGGCAAAAAAGGAGTCTTTTGAAAAAAGACCTGTAAAACAATCTATCTTCGAAATTCCGACAATCTTGAAAGATAAAGTGGCGATGGTGCTTTTCGGGCCGGTAACATCTCTGGATATTAAAGTCTATAATGCATCAGGTCGACTTGTGACTTCTTTATATTCTGGCAGCCTTTTTAGGACATCAACCCGGATTATTGATTCTAAAGCATTGCCGTCCGGTATTCTCTTTATCAGGGCGAATACCCCTTCCCGGATTGAGACCAGGAAGGTTATAAATCTGAGATAAAGCGTAAAATTCGAAATCAACCGGGAAACACTGGGTAGCAAGGGGTGGTTTATTAAATTTTCCGCATTCGGTCTGCATATTGGAAAGGTAAAAGAGACCCCGATTTTTCCACGCCTTTGTCGATATTTTGCATTCGGGATCATTCTTTTATGACAGCGAATCGTTTGTCATCCCTGCTTTCCATTATTCAGATGATGAGTTTTCCGGCTGTTGTCCGAAGGAGTTGAAGCAGCACGAAAAGCCTGAAGAAGTTCAATGAAAAATAGCAATAACATTCGGTCGTCCCGGTCTGGGTTATTGGGAAGAAAAAAGAAGATATTGACTAATTATTGCCTTTGCATATAATCAGATATTATGAAGATTCTCGTGACCGGTGGTTGTGGATTTATTGGTTCCCATATTGTTGATGCCTATGTCGATGCGGGTCATAGGGTTTTTGTCATCGATAATCTTTCCACCGGACAATTAGAAAATCTTAACCCCGGGGCGAAATTAATAAAAGATGATATCTGCAATGAAGATATCGAGGAGTTGTTCAAGAAAGAAAAATTTGATGTTATTAATCACCATGCCGCCCAGATCAATGTAAGGAAATCGGTTGAGGATCCATTATTTGATGCCCGGGTAAATATTATCGGTTCGATTAATCTCTTGAGGTTGGCAGCAAAATATCATATTAAAAGGTTTATTTTCGCATCCAGTGGTGGTGTAGTATATGGTGAACCTGTCAGTTATCCGATCAGTGAAGATTTTCCTTATAATCCATTATCCCCTTATGGTATCTCCAAGATGGCGGTCGAACAGTATATTCTCAATTTTGCACCGCTTTATAATTTTGATTATGTAATATTCAGGTACAGCAATGTGTATGGACCCCGGCAGATAGCGAAGAGCGAAGCCGGAGTGATTTCTATATTCATAAACCAAATCTTGAATGGAGAAAAATGCGATATATTCGGTGATGGCAAACAGATGAGGGATTATGTTTATGTGGATGATGTTATTCAGGCTAATATTCTCGCCTTAAAATGTCAGTCTGATATTTTAAATATCGGCACCGGTATCGCCACCAGTGTTAATGAATTGATTGAGATTCTTTCCGAAGTTACTGCCGATGATGTGGTTTATGAACATACCGATCCGAGACCGGGTGAGGTTTTTAAGAATGTGCTGGATAATTCAAAGGCACAAAAACGGATTGGCTGGAGACCGCAGACAAAGTTAAAACAGGGGATTTTAAAGACATTCGAATATTTCCGCAGGGTGCATTCAATTGGAAAAAAGATATCTTGACCCGGAATTTCTTGCCCGGCTTTCTCATTTAGATATCAAGGCAAGATTGGTGGTGGAGGGTTTTTTAACCGGTCTTCACACCAGTCCTTATAAGGGTTTTTCTCAGGAGTTTGCTGATTATCGCCAGTATATGCCGGGTGATGAGCCGAAGCGTATCGATTGGAAGGTTTATGCACGGAGCGACCGTTTTTATATTAAAGAGTATCAGGAAGAGACCAACCTGCGCGCCTATATCCTGCTTGATAAGAGCGGTTCTATGGGATACGGCAGGAAACTCAGTAAGTTAGAGTATTCCAAATACCTTTGTGCAAGCCTTGCCTATCTGCTCTTCAAACAGAGGGATAGCGTTGGAATTGTAACATTTGATAATAAGATAAGAGAGATTATACCGCCTTCATCAAAGAAGATAAATTTTATGAGGATACTTGAGAGGATTGAGAATGCTGCCCCCGGAGGAGAGACAGCACTTTCCGATGTGCTTTCAGAATTTGCCCGGAAGGTAAAGAAGAGGGGACTTTTGATTTTGGTTTCTGATATGCTTGATGACCTCGAAGCAATGGTAAGGTCATTACGTTCTTTCCGTTATCGAAAGCATGAAATTCTGGTTTTTCAGATTCTTGACCCTGATGAATATAATTTCCCGTTTGAGGAGTCAGCGGTTTTTTTTGACCTCGAAGATAAAAGTGAGCTGGTTATTCAACCTGGTTTATTAAGAAAATCATATCGGCAAAAATTCCATAAGTTTTTAAATGGGTTTCAGTCTCGATTATTTGAGTCATATATCGATTACGAACTGCTTCTTACCAGCACCTCATATGATAAGGCACTTTTTGCCTATCTTCAGAAAAGATCAAGACTCCGGTGACATTTTTAAATCCGCTTTATCTTTTTGGGTTGCTCGGAGTTTCCCTGCCGGTTATAATCCATCTGTGGTATCAGAAGAGGTTGAGGCGGATACCGTTTTCAACGCTGAAATTTTTAAAGAAGTCTGAAGCCCGAAGATTTGGCTGGTTGAAATTTCGTGAGATACTTATTCTCTTTTTAAGATGTTTTTTTATTGCCTCCATTTTTTTGGCACTGTCTCGTCCGGTACTTAAAACCGGATATTTTAAATTCGGCCGGCTTGGTTCGGTCTATATTATAATTGATAACTCATATAGTATGCAATACAATAAAAATTTTGAGCAGGCAAAGGATGAGGTGAGAAAATTGTTGGCATTATATTCTTCCCAATCTGAATTTTGTATTTTACCCCTCTGTATTGATGATGAAGATTACCGGGTGATATGGCAGACAAAGGAACAGGCATTATCCCGATTGAAAATGATTGGGATGACCTATAAAAAAGGAAGAATCAGGAAAACCCTGGATTATTTTTCCGGGTTAAAACCCCATTACCCGGCAGAATATTTTTATGTCGGGGACGGCCAGGCGATTGTGTTTGAGGGGTTTGAAAAGAGCGAGGTAGCAAAAAATTTTTATTGGTTAAAAATCCCGGCCGGTGGTAATATCGGAATTACAAAGGTTGTATTAAAGGATGCAGTTGCAATTCCTTATAAATTGTATAAACTGGTGACAAGGATTGAAAATTATTCTCCCCATACCTGGCAGGGTGTAATAAACCTTATTTCCGGACCTTTACATCTTCAAAAGAAATGTCAGATTGGACCCTGGTCATCCGGAGATTATGAATTTTCTGTCCCCAGGGAATTTACCAGTGGTAAGATAAAGATTTATGATGATAGTCTTCCGGTTGATAATACATATTACTTTTCTAAAGTTCTTCCCCGTAAATTTAATGTGCTGATTAAAGGACCGGCAGCATATATTCGTTTTGCGCTGGAATCAACCAAAGAAAGGATTGCACCGTTTCATATCACTGTTACAAAAAATCTTGCGGGCGTCGATTTAAGGAAATTTGATTTTGTGATATTGAATGGCGTTTTTGATATCAGTGATGCCGAGGCGATGAGACTTGAATCATTTCTCAGTGATAAAAAGAATGGGGTGGTCTGTTTTCTTGGTGAACAGGTGGGCCCCGGGTTGAGAAACTTTCTCGCCCGCATTTGTAAGGTAGGCGAAGAGGTGGTGCCTGAGGGCTATCTTGTTCTTGATGCTGTTGATTATGAACATCCCATTTTTAAGATTTTTGTCGGGACGACTTCAATAAGGAATGTTGAATTCTATCGTTTTCATAAGATTATTGCGTCTTCCGGTGTTGTGGCAAATATTGCAAAAAGGTATCCATTGATTGTTATCAAAAAAAATCTTGGGGTGGTTGCGACTCCATTTACACCACGATATACAAATATTGTTTACAAGACATCATTTGTTCCAATCTTGCATAGATTACTTCTCAGTTTGACCATTAATGCACAGAAGAAGGAGTTTTATATTGGTGAAGAAGTTCCGGAATTCCGGGTCAAAGATACAAGGGGCGAGGTTTTAAATTCGGGCGAACGATTTTCTGTCCCGGGTTTTTATTTTTGTAAAGCCCAAACTCTCGCAGTAAATGTTGACCCGGAAGAGGGTAATCTTAAGTCAATCGGTGAACTGCGGCTTAAGGTATCAGGAATCAGGCAGTTAGACCTTGAACATCAATTATCCGGCAACAACCTCACCCAGCTGTTTTATTATCTGGCGCTCTTTGCCATTTTGTTTGAATTGCTGCTGCTTTTAATCCGTTAAGCAGTTAGACTTTTTACCGAATACTGATACTCAGAATCAAGTTGTGAGTCATATAGGGGAGGAAATTGATATCGTAGTGAAAGATGATCGGACCAGGTCTTAGGTTGAAACCGAGTATTGCACGGTAATGGTTTTGAGAATGGAGGGTTATGTTGACAGGACGCGAAACCGATATGGGTGCACCGGTAATTGTATCAGGAATTTCATAGTTAAATGTATATGTAAAATTGACGCTGGTTCCCTCAAGTCCGAATCCGACGACCGGTTCAAAGATAATAAGGTGTTTAGAGATAAGAAGTTGAATATTCCAGATGTTACTGGAGACGATTGTTGCACCGAGTGAATCCTGAATCTGGAATTTCTGATACGCTCCACCAATGGCAACTGCAAGTGGAAAGGGAATTTCTTTGAGTACCGGCAGTTTATTTAATTGTTCCTTGGCGCCAAGTCCGAGGAATTTGACATTTGAACCCTTGAATGTGAAGGGAATATAGCGTATCATAAATTCAGCTCCACCCAGCAGCCCGACATTCAGTTGAGGCATAAAAAGAGGAACACCGGAAAGGTTAAAGCCAGCCGGGATATATGGTGGAATGGCGACTGCATTGTCTGATGCTACAGGAACCACGGTATTTTCTTTTGGTCCGAATATTGTGCCTATACTGTCTAAGGGAACATCGTAATAATCAAGTGTGTTTGTGTTTAAGGAACATGCGAAGGCTGTATCATTATAGAATTTCGCCGAACCGGGAATCTGAATGTACATTGCCCTTATGCCAATGTCAAATCCCAGGAAATCGTGGCTATATGCACTGTGGAATAAACCGGTTGAGATCCCGGTACCAAAGGCAGTGATTAATGGTTGGGTATAACCTTCTAAAAGTTCTTCACTCACCTTTTTTATCTTTTCAGCAAGTGGCTCAGTAGATTGTTGTGCCTGAATCAAAGAGACAGCAAGAAGCATTATGATTATAAATTTATAACTTTTCATAAAATAAATATAACCACATTTATCAATGAGTCAAGACTTTTTATCGAGTTGGAGGAGTAGGTGTGTAAAATAAAAACTATTGTAAGGTTGAAATCCGTTCACCTTTTTTCGTATTTTCCCGCTATGTTAAGAACCGTGATGCATTTTGTTTTCCTGAATCGTAGGGGACTCTTTTTTTATCTTAAATTTTTTGCAAATATCGAACTGGCCCGGGTTGTGAGGTTGATTCCTCTCCACTTTTTGTCCCGGTTTTTTGTAAGCTATGTAGATTACAAAATAGCCGAGGGGCGTCTCGCCCCGAGGCAGGGCGTCTGGCGAGTATGAAACGAGTTGAGGATGACAAACCTCCAGCGGGCGGCGGGGACGCCGCCCGCGCTGAAAAAAATGGAAACGCCGCCCGCGCTGAAAAAAATGGAAACGCCGCCCACGCTGAGAAAAATTGAACCGGGCGAAGATGGTAGAGAAATTTTTCAAATGACCAATAAAATAATATAAAGTAAAACGAAATTGTTGAGTATTTTTCGTCCTGGTTTAATAATCTCAGGGAAGTTTATTCTGTCCAGAATACCGTTACAATTAATCCGGAAGGCATAATGAAAAAAGTGGAGAGGAGTCAGGTTGTGAGGAACTTGATTTTTTTATAAATTTTGTTATAATCTCATTATGTCGGTGATTGTGGTAAAATTTGGCGGGACTTCGCTTGCTAACCCACGGCTCATTATGAGTGCGGCGAGAAAAGTTGCGCGTATCAAAAAACAGAATGATGTTATAGTGGTTGTTTCAGCGATGGGCAGCACCACGGATCGCTTGTTTAAGATGTCGCACCAGATTTCACCCCGCCCAAATGCCCGGGAACTTGATATGCTTCTGACTGCCGGGGAGCGTATTTCTGTAGCACTTTTATCAATGGCGCTGGATAATTTGAAATTAAAAGCGGTCTCCTATACCGGGTCTCAGGTTGGTATCATCACTGATGACCAGCATACCGAGGCAAGGATTCTTGAGATCAGGGGGCGCCGTATTACCAAGGCATTAGCAGAAAATATGATACCTGTGGTCTGTGGATTCCAGGGGGTGAGTATAAAGAAAGAGATAACTACATTGGGGCGAGGCGGTTCGGATACAACCGCACTTGCCATTAGTGCGGCATTCAATGCCCGGAAATGTATTATCTACACTGATGTGGATGGTATTTATACAGAAGACCCCAGGGTCTTCAAAGGGGTGAAAAAGATTGACCGAATTTCATACGAGGAGATGCTTGAGTTGTCAAGCCGTGGTGCCCAGGTTCTCCATCCCCGGGCATCAGGTATTGCTGCCCGTTTTCAAATTCCAGTTGAGGTGCGCAGCAGTTTTAGTAATAAAAAGGGAACACTGATTACCAGTATAAATGAACTTGAGAAACCGCGGCCCCGGGCAATTACCCATAGTTCAAGCCTTTATCTTATCGGCCTGCCCGGTGTTCCCAAACATCCGCGTTTTTTGTCCCAGATGGTTACGGCATTGACAAACGGCGGAGTTCATTTGAAGTTTTTCTTTCACGGTATTACTGAAGCAAAGAGGTGCGATCTTTCTTTTATCACCCCTCTGGAGGAGAAGAATTTAGTAAGGGGAATAATAAAAAAACTGACCGGGCGTCTTGGTATTAAAAGGATAAAAGAATTTGATGATATTGGTCTGGTCAGTATTATCGGCCAGGGGATTGGCTCGGATAATGATGTCCTTGCGAATGTTTTTAATACCCTTTCTAAGAAACATATTCATATTGAGGCCGTTACTACATCGGAACTGTCGATAAATATTTTCCTCCATAAAAAAAATCTCAAGCCGGCGATAAAAGCCCTGCTTGAGAAATTCCATCTGAAGAATTAAAAATTATTTAATCTTAAATTCAATACCAAGACCAAATTGGTTTACTATATAAGATGTTCCTGAATTATTACCCAGGAGCCAGTTTGATTCCGGAATTATTAGAAATTCGTTTCCGAAAGTTATTCCGATACCGAGTCCATATTGGAAGATATATCGTGGTGAGCGGTTTGAATGTTCCTGGCGGTCCCGGGTGTGGATAGAATAGATAATCTTCGGTGCGGCAAAAAATTGTATTGATTTATTTAGATGAGAACTGAAGATTAATGTCGGATAAAAATCATATACATAATCGGTAATAATTTTTTCCCTTGTTCCTTTCATATAGCCGACGCCCAATTTTAATGCACCATTAATAGAGGCATCGATAAAGCGATATTTTATTGAAACGATGCCGGCGGTGGGCCAGGAAAATTTTAATTCAAAGTCGATGTTTTTAAATAGTCCGTATCCGGCAAATAAATCAAATCTGCGCTGGTCATAGTTCAGGGTATCGCCGTTCTTACAATATATGCAGTAGTTATTAATACCAAAGCCTATGGCGTAATGCCCTGCACCTTTTGTTCCGGCCCGGTCATAGGTGCTGTATGACTGACTCCAGGAATTTGGTAAGTCTTCAATCTCAGCGGAGATATGATTTGCTATGAAAAAGATAAGGAAAACGGTCATTATTGTATCACCTAATGAGCCCCTTCTTTTTTTACAACCGTGAGGATAGTTTTTAAGAATATCTTTAAATCGAGTTTTAATGACATATTGTTAATATATTCAAGGTCATATTCAAGTTTCTTTTTAACATCATCAACTGTCTGGTCGTAGTTGTGCTTGATCTGGGCAAGTCCGGTTATACCGGGTAGAACATTGAGGCGAAGATTGTAAAGGGGAATCTCTTTTTGGAGGTTTTTGACAAAGGCAGGTCTTTCCGGTCGGGGTCCGACAAAACTCATATCGCCTTTTAGAACATTCAGCAACTGGGGGAGTTCATCAAGTCTGAATGGTCTGAGAAATCGACCGACCCGGGTTATGCGGGTATCATTCTTTGATGCCCAGACTGGTCCAGTATTTTTCTCGGCATCACTCACCATAGACCGGAACTTATAGAGTGTAAATTTATTCCCCCTTAGGCCAACGCGTTGCTGTTTATACAGGATTGAACCGGGTGAGTCTATGATTATTAGGATAGATATTATTGCGAGAATGGGGGAGAGGACAATCAAACTTATCGAGGCGATTAATATATCTATTATTCTTTTCAAAAATCGATCCCAGTTGGAAAGGGGATGGAAGATAACCTTTAATAATGGGGAATCCGGCATTTTCTTAACCAGAAAATATTGATAGATTAGCGGATAGATTCGAGGTGAAACAAATATTTCATAGCGTGCATCGGCAAATTTTGACATAAGGTGCATTATATCTTTTTTATGGCTTCCGTTGCTTTCGATTACAATCCCTTTGATATTATTATTTTTGAGCAGGGTATCAGGAATATCAGGATTTAATCGGTCGATTCTTATTTTTTCTATAATATTAAACTTGCTATTATGCTCGACCGCATCACCGTTTTGAAAGATTAGAACCTTTTCCGGTTTGGGCTTGAAATATTCGCCCACGATTCCCCGCCACATAAATCGCCAGACAATTAAAGAAGAGAGGGTGATTATATAAGCCGGGATAAAACCAGGTGCCTTGATAAAGTTTATATTGAACAAAAAGGCAAGGGAGAAAATTATTATCATACCCAGACACAGAACCTTGAATAATCGGGATAACTCATTAATAATCTGGATCTGTGAACGAGTGCGATAGAGATTAAAACTCTGAAAGAGAAAAAGCCAGAAGAATAAAAACGAAAAATTGCCGATAAGCGCATGACTGCTTATTAAAGACATATAGATATCCGCCGCCTTCCAGCTTATTACAAAGGCCAAAACCAATAAGATTATATCACCCAAAAGGGTTATTAAAAATTCAAGTTTGCGGGACATCGAACATCTTAAGAGTTGCTATTTACCTCCTTTATATCCAACTATTATATATAAATTGGATAGCCGGCCAAGCGAAATTTTAATAGAACCGGAATAATTAATTAGCACTCGATTTTTTTTAATCATCAAAATCTGAGAATTAAATTTCTTAACCATCCAACATTAAAGGTGCCGTTTAACCTCCTTTAATAAAAGGCTGACAATTATAATCAAATGTCATAATTTGTCAATAGATAATTTGTCTGTTATTGCAGGGTGAAAATGTTTTCCTTCTTCCTGTCAGGGAGAAATTCAGAAATTCCCTTGAGATGGTGTGCGCTGATTGAGGTTTTAATCAAACCGGATATCATAAAAAGGGGATATATCGATTTGCAGTTAAGGGGACATTTTTGCTCTGGTATAACAGAAGGTGGATGAACTGTTTTTTGTTTATTGGCAATGTGTAGTATTTTTTTATACAGAAAATCCTTGACAAATTTAAAATTGTGTGTATAATTTTACAATTAAGGAGGTAGGATGAAGAAACTATTGGTCATAATATTTGTCGCTGGATTGGGGGGATTGTATGCCGGCTCAATTGGACTCGGAATCGCCTATGATAATTTTATACATTCAAATTCTGCGGTTAATGCCTATCCTTCGATAAGGGCGGATTTGATGTTCAATGTCCTTCCTATTTTAGGGCTTCGTGTGGGACTGCTGAATGTAGATATTAAAGAAGATGCTACGGGTGGAACAATGTTTGGACTTGGAAGTGGGGTTTATTCGGATATCTGTCTTTTTATCCCGATGCCTTTATCAATAATGCCGTATATTCCTTTCGGAGTCTGGTACTTCAATAAGTATTTTGGTATGAACAGTTCGCACCTTGCATTCAAGGGCGGTCTTGGAGGTATGATGGGTTTCGGTAATCTCCGTGGTTACTTAGAGCTGGGTGCTAATTTTATAACCGATAGTCCATCAGGTGGTGCGAGTTTTTCAGAACACTGGTTCTATGGACAACTTGGTGTAAGACTGCCGTTTGGAATGTAAATGGAATTTTTATTTAAAAGGACGGACTGATAGAGCCGTTTTTTTTACGGAGAGAGAGGGATTCGAACCCCCGATCCCTTTTCGGGATACACGATTTCGAGTCGCGCGCCTTCGTCCACTCGGCCATCTCTCCTGACCAATTATATGAATTTATTTATTTTTGTCAATCAGAATAAAAATATTTTTTTAATTTTAAAAAATAGTTTTGCCAGTTTTAATCCCGACTTATGAAAGTTGCCGGATAGATTTTAGATGTGCGTAGCATATATAGGTTGGATATTACTGATAAATTAATCAAGCCGGTTAAATTCATCCCTGATAACAATAGAATAAAATCTGCAACGCTTCTGTATTAGTATTATTTAATGCCTTCAATTATTGCAGAGCAAGGAATCAGTATGGCCGGGCAGAAGAACCGGATTAAATAAAGTTGATACCTGATAATGAGTTGATGACATTCATACCCGACGCATCGTTACATAATAAATTTAGACGAAATACCGGATAAAAAAAATAGCGGGGGCTGGATTCGAACCAGCGACCTTTGGGTTATGAGCCCAATGAGCTACCGCTGCTCCACCCCGCGATCGTAACCATTATACTCAAAAATAAGTATTTGTCAATAGGTTAATTAAAGTGGTAAATATTATATGACGAAAATATAAATATTTATTGACATTTCAAATAAATTAGATATACTTTAGCTATGAAAAGGACACTATTGATTATCAAACCTGATGCGGTCAAGAGAAATCTTGCCGGAGAAATCTTAAAACGCATCATTGATGCGGGTTTTAAAATACTGGGAATGAAGATGATGTGGCTTGATAAAGATGAAGGGGCGCGTTTTTATGAAATCCATAAAGGCAAGGACTTTTATGAATGGCTTGTAAATTTTATATCTTCCGGTCCAATTGTTGTTTGTTGCCTGGGGGCAGAGGATGCACCACAAAAACTCCGCACCGTGGTTGGGGCTACGGATCCAAAAAAGGCAGCGGTTGGTACAATACGGAACCTTTTTGGAACATCAGTCGGGGAAAATGTCGTTCATGCATCAGCTCCTGATGAAGACCCCGAGAGGGAGATAAAATTCTTCTTTTCAGAAAAAGAGATATTTAATTACTAAAATTTATTTTTATTTAAAAGAAATCCAGACTTGACCGCTGTATGATTCTGGTTAGAATAGATTTATGTGGAAATATTTCCTTTTAATTTTTTTTATAATATCCTGTCCACGCTACGGTTTAAAAAAATTACCTGAGACGGTATGTATTGATGTCGCCCGGAAGGTTTATTTGAAGAATCCCGTTTATGCCTATACATTATTGAAAGGCATAAAATCAAAGATATATAATAAAGAAAAGGCAGAGATTCTGCTCAGGATATATCTTAATCAGAGAGAGTATAATAGGGCTGCAGCATTATTAGATAGTGCACCGGGATTGAATAATCTTGGTCCATTTGAAAGAAATATTATTTATTTCAAAACAAAACGCTGGCACAAACTTTTAAAAACCACAAATGATCGTTTGGCCAGGGCGATCGCCTATTACCGATTAGAAAATTATTCTGAGGCATTGAGGTTATTCTCAGTGGATTCAGATGTTGTGGATTACCGAATTCTTTATCAGGCACGATCCCTTTACAGATTAAAGAAATACAAAAAGGCACTTGAAACATTATTTCTTCGTGACTCAGTTGTTGATTATCTGAATAATGATTATCAATCAATAATAATGAAAAACCTTTTGGAGATTGACGACCTGGCTATAATAGAAAATATTGCAAAGCGGCTTAAGAAAAAGTCGTTGCAGGAATATGTATTGCTGCGAAGTTATGAAAAAAAGGGTTTTACCAGAAAGATTTATAAGATCGGCTGGAATCTTATAAAAAAATATCCCAGATCACCAGGTGCATATTATGCCCTGAGATTATTAAAACCCCGTAGTAGAAAGCAGTTTAAGCTGTTTGCGAAGGTATGCTACTATCATAATAATTATAATCGGGCACTAAAATATTTCAGAAAGACCAGAAAGGATAATGAGGTAAATTATTATTTGGGAAAGATTTACTACAGCCGAAAGGATTATAACCGGGCACTCAGATGTTTCAGGAGGAGTAAATTTCCTCCATCATACTACTATCGGGGACGTATTTATGAAGAAATAGAATTGAATACAAAAGCAATTGCTGCATATGATTCTTTATATCACCTTTATCCCGGTAATAGTTATGCAATTCGGGGGCGGAAACGCAAGGCGTATCTCTTAGAGGATATTGGCGATACACTGCAGGCGGTAGCAACATTTCTCAGCCTTAATGATAAAAATGCGAAATTCCGCGCTGCTATGCAATTATACCATATCGGTAATCTCTCTGAGGCATTAAAGATTCTCGGCGAATACGATGCTCCGGATTTTCTCTACTGGCGGATCAGGGTTAAAGAGCGTCTGGGTGAACCTGTTGATAGTCTTAAAGAGTATCTGCAAAAAAAATATCCATTGTCATATTATACACTATTAAGAGAAAAACATAATATTTCACTGGATACCCTTTCTATTGATACCTGGGTAATGAATTTAGGTGATAGTGCAGTGGTTTTTACACATAGTGATTCACTCCATATTAAAAGGGCGCTGAGATATTTTTCTTTAAATGAATATCGGTATGGAGAGAAGGAACTCGACCAGATTATGCCCAAAAACGGTGCCGAGTTTTTGTATTTGAGTAAATTGTGTTCAGAAAATGGTGCTGATAAAAGGTCAATAATTTATGCATTGAGATTAATAAAATGGGCAAAAAAACGGGGTGAAAAGGAGATTCCTGAAGAACTTTTACGACTTATCTACCCGGTGCGCTATGCGATTACTGCTTATGAAGAGAAAGCCGATATAAGTATCTGCCTTGCAATGATCTGGCAGGAAAGTCTTTTTGACCCGACGGCGGTGTCCCCGGCACAGGCAAATGGTCTGATGCAGATAATCCCTCAGACTGCACAGTCAATCGCCCGTGATTTGAATATTAAAGATTATTCTCTTTTTGACCCCTTTATATCAATAAAGTTTGGGTGGTATTATTTTTCCAAATTGATGAAAGAATTTCATTCCGTTCCATTAAGCCTCGCTGGATATAATGCCGGGCCAATTCGCGTGCGTCGATGGCTCGCCGAGAACGGTAATTTAGAAACCGACCAGTTTATTGAATTGATTCCCTTTAATGAAACCAGAAATTATGTCAAGTCGGTGCTTCGCAGGGAAGTAATATATCGTGCTATCTTAAATCAGGATTAGTTTCGCTTTTTTTAATAAAGGATTCTCTAATCAGAAGAAATACTGCACCGACAGTGATGAAGGCATCGGCAAGGTTATAAGTGAACCAGCGGAGATTACCGATACCCATATCAATAAAATCGACAACATAATTCATCCGTATGCGGTCAGTGATATTTCCAAGTGCACCACCAATAATTAATCCCAGGATTATAAGGTTTGTTTTATCGGATACAGACAGGGCGAAATATGTTAGAGCTACAATACCGACAAATGCTAATATATAATATAAGGTAGTTGAACCAAATGATATTCCAAAGACTCCATAAGGATTGTAGGTAAGTTTAAAACGTAAAAAACTGCCAATGATATTGGTCGGTGATGTAGAATTCATAACTATAATCTTTGATATCTGATCGGTAAGTAGTGCAATAATGATAAATGTTATTAAAAATTTGAGGTTTTCTTTTCGGATTGACAATTCCTTTATTTGTCAGACGCCTTTGAGCATTTTATACATAATCTTGCCTGGGGAATAAATTTAAGACGTCTTTTCGATATCGGTTTACCACATTGTTCACAGGTTCCATAGGTTCCCTGATATAATTTTTTTAGGGCATATTCAATCTGTAAGAGCATATCACGACGTGTGGATAGAATCTGTGAGGTAATCTCGCGCCGTTCTGTTTCACTACCCATATCCGCCATATGATTTGAATATGCCGATAGATCTCCGGATGCATCCTGCTGGGTTTGGGTGATTTGATTCCCCTCATATTGGAGCTCCTTTAAGATTTGCTGTCGTTCTTTTATTAGAATTTGTTCATAGAGTTTTAACTCTGATTTTTTAAACCTTTTTGTCATTTTCTTTCTCCTTTAGCATCTGCAGATAAGATTTTGCCTTTATATTACTGGATTCTTGTTCCACCACCTCTTGCCACTGTTTTTTTGCTTCGTCAAATCTATTCTGACGATAATAACAGAGTCCCAGGGTGGTCTTGGCTTCAAGGTATTTTGGATTCTTCTCGATGATTTCTTTCAGTAATTTTTCGGTGTTATCAAAATCTGCAAGTTGGAGATATGTCTTTGCCAGTTTGAGTTTTATATCAAGGAAGGTTGGAGCCAGTTCAGCTGCCCATTTATATTCATCTCTTGCCTTCTTATAATTTTGTAGTTCATAATAGGTATCACCGAGTTGCCGATAGGTATTGGCAAGTTTCGCCCTTATCTGGGGTGAAAAACCCTTCTCTTTGGTTTCTAAATTTGCTGCTTTTTCAAATGATGCTATTGCCTCTTCAAATTGGCACTGTTCATTATAGATGATTGCCATGTTTACATAGGCTTCAATATAATTCGGGTTGAGTTCGGTAGCCCGTTTAAATGAATTAATTGCCTCGGTATGATTACCTGATAAAGAATATGCCAGGCCAAGGGCATTATGGACATCAGGATAATCAGGGTATAGAGAAACAACTTTTTTTAAGGCATCAAGCGCTTCTTTTATCTTGCCCTGTTCATAAAATGCCAGACCGTCATTGTATAGTTTCTTTGTATCAGGATCCATAGTTTATTATATCTATCTGAATTGTGTTGTCAATATCTTTAAAACCTGAACTTTTTTGGCATACGGGCAGGCTGGGTATCGGGTCTTTTGGAGTTGGCGTTTCGAAAAGGTGATGGTAAATTGGGCCTTTTTAGTTTTATGATCGGCCGCGTTTTCTATATTTTGCCTCAACCGTTGAAATGATGCCGCCCCGGGGTCTGAACTCACCCTTCACTACTGCCCAGACCGGTTTTACTGCTTTCACAAAGTCTCGGAGAATACGGTTTACCGCATTCTCATAGAATATGCCGAGATTTCGGTAACCAAGGATATAGTATTTTAATGATTTCAGTTCTACAAAGTATCTGTCCGGCTCGTATTCTATTGTTATGGTGCCGGCATCCGGAAGGTTTGTGCGGGGGCATAATGAGGTATATTCAGGAATTATAATGGTGATCTTATAACCGGAAAATTGATTGGGCAGGACTTCCAGTTTCGGCAATTTTTCCTTTAACCCGGCCCGGGTATGTTTTTTTGTATATTCTGACATAGAGTTATTATATAAGTTTTTTTTAATCTGTCAATCAAACTGTGAGTAATCTAATGCTGTGGTCAATAACACAGTGATTCCGGGACGGGTTCGGTATTATTCAGATTAAACTGGTAGAGGATTGAATTTTTAAGAAAAATTTGGTGGAGAGGAAAGGATAAAGGAAAGATAATAAGAATTTTGATATTTTTCAGATTCGACCGTAAACAGTGAGAATTTTGCTGATTCCTGTTATCGCTGCTGTTTCACTGCGCAGACGTTTTTCACCCAGTGACATCAGATAAGCTTTATGTTTGCTTAATATTTCAATCTCGGTTTGATCAAAGCCACCTTCTGGGCCGACAATAAAGAGGATTTTTTTCTTGCCTTTCGGGATTTCTCTTTTGCCTTTTTTGTCGGCAATCAATATAAGATCATATTTCTCAAATTCATTGATAATTTCATTGAGCCCGGGTTTGAAAATTATTTCGGGATGATAATATCGCCGGGATTGAAGCATTGCGGAACGGGCGATTTTTGTGAAACGGATAAGTTTTTTAGTTGAGAGCTTAGATGCAACACAGAATTTTGATATGAATATAATAAAATTTCTTATACCCAGTTCAGTCCCTTTTTCAATCACATAATCATTTCTCAAACCTTTTAATAAGGCAAATGCCAGGTTCAAGTCAATTCTATTTTTTTCTGGATGATGTCCGTAGTTTAAGATCTGGGCAATTAATTTAGCACCCCTCGCTTCGATAATTTGTGCCTCGTATCTATTCCCGATACCATCGGTTATATAAATAATATCGCCGGTCTTTTTTCTTAATACATTTCTTATATAATGTAGTTCATCACCTTTAATTGTTATTTTATCACCGATAAGCTGGTTCTTCGGTAGATAAAACAGGTTATGTATATTTTTTGTTCTATTTACGGTTTTACTCGATTTACCCTGAGCCATTCAGGGGGTTAACCCTGTCTTTTTCTCGGAACCGGGGTTCCTTCATATTTTTTCAATTCTTCGATAATTCTCTGAAGATTTTTATCGCTATGTTCTAATGGCTTAAGGTCAAGTTCAACAAATAGATCACCCGCACCACCGTCAGGCCTGGGCATACCCTTACCCTTTACTTTGATAATCTGAGGTGCTGTGCTGCCCCGGGGAATTTTAATTTTATTCTTTTTACCATTAAGCCCGGGAATTTCTACTGCACCGCCTTTTATTAATTGAGAATAGGGGACAAGGAGCCTTAGATAGAGATTATAGCCCTGTCTTTCAAAGTATTCATGGGGTTTTTCTTCAAATTCAATCAGGATATTCCCATTTCCTCCAGGCCCGTAATGTCCCTCACCCTTTAACACAATATACTGACCATTGGCAACGCCGCGGGGTATCTTTATCTCAATTGTGCGGGCATTTCGAACCCGCCCTGTTCCTCCACATTTTTTACAGGGCACCTTTATTATCTGGCCCCGACCCTGGCATTGTGGGCAGGTCGAGATGCTCGTAAAGGTTCCAAAGAAACTTCTGGTCTGGGTCTGAACCTGACCACGACCCCGGCACTGAGGACAGGTGATCAATTCAGACCCACCCCGACCGTTGCATACCGGGCACCTTTCATATCGGTTTATACGAAACCGCTTTTTTGCTGAGGCAATAATTTCTTCAAGCGAAACCCTTAATATAACATGGATATCACCACCCGATTTTGCCCTTGTCTGGGCACGGGTTCTGGTTCTGCCAAATCCAAAGAAGTCATCAAAGATTGAACCGCCGCCGAATAGATTGCCCAGGATATCCTGAAGGTCATCAAAATGTGTAAAGTCATCCCAGGTAAACCCACCGCCCTTAAAGGTTTGGGATACGCCTTCATGACCGTAACGGTCATAGAGCTGGCGCTTTTTGGGGTCCATTAATACTTCATAAGCCTCTGAGACTTCCTTGAATTTTTCTTCGGCCTCTTTTTTATTCTGTGGATTCATATCAGGATGGTACTGTTTTGCCTTTTCCCGATAAGCCCGTTTTATCTCTTCGGCAGTAGCATTCCTGGATATACCCAGTATTTGATAATAATCTTTCTTCATCTTAATAATTTAACCGTTTGGTCGGATTTTTATTGTTCTCCTTTGTCGGCTTCGTCGTCGACTACTCGATAATCCGCTCCGGTATCAGCACCCTGGCTGGGTTCTTCGGGTTTCTGCTGTTCATCCGGTTCTGGGCCTGCTGTCTGGGTTTGTGTCTGCTGAGCTGCGTTACGATAGACAGCCTCAGATAATTTATAAACAGATTGTTGAAGGTCGTCCATCGCCTGTTTAATTGCTGCCACATCATTTCCGTCTTTTCTTTTCTTCAGTTCTTCAAGTTTTTTGCCGATTTCATTACGGTCCTCAAATGAAATCTTTTCACCATAGTCTTTCAGGGTTTTCTCAACCGAATATATAACACTATCTGCCTGATTCCTGATGTCAATCAATTCCTTCTGTTTTCGGTCTTCTGAAGCGTGTGCCTCGGCTTCTTTTACCATTCGTTCAACTTCTTCCTTGGTCAGACCGCTCGATGCGGTAATCTTTATCTTCTGCTCTTTACCGGTTCCCATATCCTTTGCTGATACATGGAGGATGCCGTCGGCATCGATATCAAATGTTACTTCAATCTGAGGAATACCACGGGGTGCGGGTGGGATACCGTAAAGGTCAAATTTTCCTAAGGTTCTGTTCTGGTATGCCATTGGACGTTCACCCTGTAATACATGGACGGTAACTGCGGTCTGGTTATCTTCGGCGGTTGTAAATATCTGAGATTTTTTTGTCGGGATTGTAGTATTACGAGGAATTATCGGGGTCATAACCTGACCCAGGGTCTCAATACCAAGGGTTAGGGGTGTTACATCCAATAGTAGAATGTCTTTCTTCTCACCACCCAGGACTGCACCCTGAATTGCCGCACCAATTGCCACAACCTCGTCTGGATTTATTCCTTTGTGAGGGTCCTTGCCAAAGAAGTCGCGGACAATCTGCTGAATTCTGGGCATTCGTGTTTGACCGCCAACCAGGACAATCTCATCAATATCCTGGGGATTCAATTTTGCATCCAGGAGTGCCTGTTTACAGGGTGGAATTGAACGCTGTATCAGGTCTTCAACCAGGGACTCAAGTTTCGCCCTGGTTAATTTCATCTCAAGGTGGAGTGGAGTTTTATCCTTATCCGAGGCGATAAATGGCAGACTGATTGTTGTTTCCATAACGCTGGAAAGTTCACATTTTGCCTTTTCCGCTGCCTCTTTTAGACGCTGGAGCGCGGTGAGGTCTTTTCTCAAATCAATTTGATGTTCCTTCATAAATTCATCGGCAAGATAGTTCATTATCCTTTCGTCTAAATCATCACCGCCTAAGTGGGTGTCGCCATTTGTCGATTTTACCTCAAAGACTCCTTCACCGATTTCCAGTATTGAGATATCGAATGTTCCTCCACCAAAATCATATACCGCAATCTTTTCGTTTTTATTTTTTTCCAGACCGTAGGCAAGGGATGATGCGGTAGGCTCATTTATGATACGCAGGACATCAAGTCCGGCAATCCTCCCGGCATCTTTTGTTGCCTGACGCTGTGAATCATTAAAATAGGCGGGGACGGTAATTACTGCTTTTGTAACCTTCTCGCCAAGATAGGATTCGGCTGCCTGTTTTAGATATTGGAGGATCATCGCTGAAATTTCAGGGGGAGAGTATGTTTTATCACCAACCTTTACCCAGGCATCGCCGTTTTCGTGTTCAACCACCTTATATGGAAATCGTGTCACTTCATTACTAACTTCACCAAACCTTCTTCCCATAAATCTTTTGATTGAATAGATCGTATTTTCAGGATTTGTGATTGCCTGCCTCTTTGCCAGTGGCCCAACCAAACGCTCGCCACTTTTTGTAAATGCAACTACTGAAGGTGTGGTTCTTCCGCCTTCTGGATTGGGAATTATTACGGGCTGACCACCCTCCATAACTGCCACACAGGAATTTGTTGTTCCTAAATCAATCCCTATTATCTTTGACATCTTCTGCACCTCCTTCTTTGGGTTTGGAGACAAAAACCTTGGCTGGTTTTATAACCCGGTCATAAACCATATAACCTTTGCATATCTCGTCCACGACGGTATTCTCAGGTTGATCATCAGTAGCCACCGTAGCGACCGCCTCGTGGCGTTTGGGATCAAATGTCTCACCGATACTTGAGAATTCCTCCAGTCCTAATCCGCGCAAGGCATCCTTAAACTGCCGATGAATGATTTCAATCCCTTTGAAGAAATTGTCAAAATCCTTTTTGCCCTGGGCACCGATCAGCGCCCGATCAAAATTATCCAAAACCGGAATCAACTTTTCAAAGAAGTCAACCCGGGCGAATTTTTTAAATTCATCAAACTGAGTCTCCATGCGCTTTCTGTAATTGTCGAGTTCCGCCAGCGCCCTCAGATATTGGTCCTTCAATTTTTGAATCTGTTCATCCTTTTCTTTTAATTCCTGTTTCATTTTTGTAATGGGTCCAACCTTTTTCATAATTGTCTCCTTTATCCATTAATTCCTTTCAAATGTTAGACAATCTATCCTTGATTTAGGTTTATAACTTGAAACTTTTTCATGATTATTATTTACCGACCATTAATCGATCAGCAAGAAATTCCGGAAGGCCGCTATCAAGAATCTTTCGCTGGGCAAGCAGAATATTGTAATCGAGGCGCACAATTTCTATGTATTTTCTATTTCCATCATAGATTGCATAACTTGCCCTGGGGTCGAGGTCCCGGGGTTGGCCAACACTGCCGACATTTACTATATATCTGCGGTTTTTTATGATGGGGAATGGATTATCACGGAGAAAATCAGTATATCCGTTGGCATCCTGGAAAACAGCCGATGGTACATGGGAATGGCCGATAAAACATATCTGTTCCTGAAAATTGGGGAACTGGTTTTGAAAATCTTTGAGGGTGAAGAGATAATTCCATTTTTCAGGATTTCCCGGGGTTGAGTGGACAAAGCAGAGCTCCTGAGTCGAACGGGTCAATTTCAGATTTTGCAGCTGTTTAAAATTATGTTGATTAATATTGTTCCTGGTCCAGCGTATCGCCTCAGCTGCGATAGGGTTGAATTTCTTATAATCGGTTTTATCAATGGTTGCCCAATCGTGATTTCCGGCAATGATAATGTCCGCCTCTTTGGTACATAGTTCAACACATTCATTGGGGTTTGCTCCATAACCTACGATGTCTCCCAAACAGAAAATTTTTTTTATTCTCTTCTTTTTTATATCTTTTATTACGGCCTGTAGGGCCTCTAAATTTGAGTGTATATCACTTATGATTGCTGCTTTCATATCTTTTTTTTCACTGCGTCAAGCACACCATTAATAAATCTGCCTGAGTCGCCGCCGCCAAATTTTTTACCCAGTTCAATGGCTTCATTGATTGAAACCCGGACCGGGATATCTTTAAAATAGAGCATTTCGCAGGTTGCCAGCCTCAAAATTATTTTGTCTATTAAGGAAATGCGATTAAATTCCCAGTGCTCAAGGACATTTTTGATATATTTATCAATTTCAGGAAGGGAGTTTACGGTTCTGGTAACAAGGGTATGGGAGAATCTTCGGTCTTTTTCCTCATATTTTTCTGCTTTAAGCACATCTTTTAATATGCGGTTGATGTCTCTGTCTCCTTCTTCATATCGGTAAAGAATCTGGAGTGCAAGTTCGCGTGCCAATCTTCTTCCCATCTATTTTATGTGGGCATAGAGGTCAGCCAGTTCAAGACCCGCCAGTGCAGCATCCCAGCCTTTATTTCCTGCCTTTGTACCGGCACGCTCGATTGCCTGTTCGATTGTATCCGCAGTTATTATTCCATAGACAACCGGGGCACCCTTTTCTAAGTTGAGATTGGCGATGCCTTTAGTGACTTCAGCCGAAATATAATCAAAGTGTGGGGTGTCTCCCCGAATTACTGCACCGAGACAGAGCAGGCAGTCAAATTTATTGCTCCTTACCCTTCGGGCAACACCGGGTATTTCAAAACTTCCCGGGGTCCAGTAGACAGTGATGTCATTTTGCGCCACCCCATGTCTTACAAGACAATCAATCGCACCTTCCAGTAAACTTCTTGATATGAATTCATTGAAGCGTGAGATTATTATTGCAACCTTTTTACCCTTGCCGATTAATTTCCCTTTAATCTCTTGCATAAGACCTCCATTATTTTTTGCGACCACCTTTTTTGTTTTCTGCTTCAATAAATACAGACTCAGGAATCAGGTGGCCCAGTTTGTTCCGTTTTGTCCTTAGATATTTGATATTATGTTTGTGCACGGAGAATATTGGTATCTGTTGGGTGACCTCTAATCCGTAACCCTTCAAGCCGATAATTTTTTTGGGATTATTGGTAAGGAGTTTGACCGAGGTGAGACCTAAATCAACCAGAATCTGTGCTCCAATTCCATAATCGCGTAAATCCGGGGGAAAGCCCAGGGCAAGATTCGCATCGACTGTATCAAGTCCTTTGTCCTGAAGCCGATATGCCCTTAATTTATTGACCAGGCCGATACCCCGACCTTCCTGTCTCATATAGATAAATACGCCGCTTTTGTTTTTTGCGATCAGTTTGAGCGCGGCATCTAATTGATCACCACAATCGCATCTTAAAGAATGGAATACATCACCGGTAAGACATTGAGAATGGACCCGGACCAAGACATTCTTTTTGCCCTTTACTTTTCCCAGGACTAAGGCAATATGATGGTCTTTAGTAACATGGTCTTCATACAGGATTAATTTAAATACACCATATTTTGTTGGTAGATTGGTTTCGAGAATACGTTCAATCAGCCGTTCTTTTTTTCTTCGATATGCGATCAGGTCTTTGATTGTAATAATCTTGAGATTAAATTGTCGGGCAAGTTTTTTTAGTTTCGGCAGTCTTGCCATTCTGCCGTCTGCATCCATTATCTCACATAATACCCCGGCTGGATAGAGCCCAGCCAGTCGGGCAAGGTCGACACTTGCCTCGGTATGGCCGGCGCGGCGCAACACACCGCCATTCACAGCCTTCAGAGGAAAAACATGCCCGGGTCGGGCAAGATCTTCAGGTTTTGTCTTTGGATTGATAAGTGCCTTTATTGTCTTGGCTCGGTCATAGGCAGAGATGCCGGTTGTGGTTCCCTTTTTATAGTCCACACTAACGGTGAAGTGGGTGCCGTGGAGTGATGTATTTTCATTCACCATAATGGGGATATCCAATTTTTCCAGGCGTTCCTGAGTCAAAGATACACAAATCAGTCCCCTGCCGTGTTGAGCCATAAAATTAATCATCTTAGCAGATACTTTCTGGGCAGCACCGATAAAATCGCCTTCATTTTCGCGGTTTTCATCATCAACCACGATTACCAGTTTCCCTTTCTTTATATCCTCAATACCCTGTTCAATGGATGCCAGCATGATTATTATTGTATCAAAATATCCGGAAAAGTCAAGAATTATATATAAATGTTAACAGACATCGTTATCAGTTCAGAAATAAGATGAGTCAGTGTTTAAGTTTATCGGGTTCGTTATGTGGCGGCCGGTTGTCGGACCTATGGAATTTATGGTGCCGGGATTGAAGATACAAATTCGCTATTTTTAATGGCTTGGGTGCCAGTACCACAGCCCCTGTTCCTGACGCAAAGTGATGACCCCGGCAACAGGATACTGGTTGTGTAGGCTGAAGAGATTATGCCCGAATTTAATGGAAATATCGCCTTATTTGTGCCGGTATTTTAGATAATCTCCGTAGTGATTATTTCTGAAAAATGTATGCGCATTGCAGATTTTATGTTATCTGGATTATTATAAAATTTTATCTTGCGTCCCAGGTTGTGTTAAAGATGATGTCATAATTAGAAGATTTTAAGGCCTCTTCACTCTTCAACTTTTCAATCGGGACGCCTTTTTCCCAGCGGCTTGCATAGATAAATCTTCGGCTTCGATAGATGAGCCGTTTTCTTACCCTGGGCACAGTGAGACTGGCATTCATCAAAAAGAGAATTTTTTCATCACCCTTTTCTGCAAGTGCGGCATCAATCGCCTCCTGAAGGTTTTTGAATGGCCGGATAAAGATACTTTTTAATATCTTATCATCAAGACTTGATACTGCCCACATCTCAGCCCAGCGTGCTATTTCAGCAATCTTTGCTGATTTGTGATAGCCCAGTTTATATTCTTTTTCTATCTTCTCAAGTGCCTCCTGCGGATCGTGGCAGCTGCTTAGAAGTTTTATAAATGTTTCACTTCCAACACCCTTGCGGCATTTTGAAACAAGAATCAGTATGCCGTTGTCATTTAAGGCAAGTTTTCCATTATCTAACGCCTTCTGGGATTGATAAAGGTCGATATCCATCGGATAGGGTGCGACTGAAACCACAATATCTGCCTTTTCTTTTATCTCAACCGCGAAGACCTGATGTGCTTTTTCAATTGCAGCATTTAATGATTCAGTAATGTCTCCGGTAGTTGCCGCATATATCCTTTCCCTGCGATCCAGGACAGTCATTATTGCGAAGATATCTTTATCCTTTATCGTCTGTATTGCATCTTCCATATCTTCGTGCACTGGATTACCTTTAAGGCTCAGGGCACGGGCACTCGATTTGAGCGCAAGTTTGTGGTTTTGTTCGATTGTCTTATATGATGCAATCCCGGGCAGAAAAGATTTTCTTCCTCCTGTATAACCGGCGAAATAATGTGGTTCCACGGAACTTATGATGATAATCTTACGGGCATCAGCAGCAAGTTTATTAACATACATCTCAGTGCCGTTTTTAGATTTTCCCAGAAAGACCATCGGGTCATTTTTGGCGTCGTGGGCGAAAATGTTGGCCTTAAATTTTTCATAGAAATCGCCGAAAATCTCAATATACTCATCCTGGGTGGGGACACGGTGTGCACCGGTGGCGACAAGAAATTTAACATTTTTATCCTTTATCCTGGGATAGATAATCTTCAATATCTTGGCAGTGGGCGTGGGACGCGTTGCATCATTTACAATGAAAAGGATATCCGGTGCGTCACTTAGAAATTCATCAAAACGCTTGGGACCGAATGAGTTATTGAGTGCCTTCAGGAGAGTCTGTTCTTCATCTTCGATTACTACTTTATTGGGATAGACAATTTCACCGATATTATTTTCGTCGATTTCAACAAAAATTTCTTCTCGTCCATATGGTATGCCAATTTTTATTTTCATCGATATTTTCAGGTTTTTTAATTCAGAAGGTCTTAAAGCAGGCCTAAACCCTCAAGTTTCTCAATAACATTCTCGACCGCTGAAGCAGAGTTTTGTAGGGCATCTTTTTCATCGGGGGTTAGTTCTAATTCGATAATTTTTTCCACACCGTTCTTACCCAGCAGGACCGGTACACCGACAAAGAGACCTTCAATCCCGTATTCACCCCGGAGATAGGCGGAGCAGGGAAGGATTCGCCTTTTATCACGAATAATACATTCTACCATCTCTGCCACCGCAGCAGCGGGTGCATAAAAGGCACTACCGGTCTTAAGATAGGAAACGATCTCGGCACCACCCTTACGGGTTCTTTCAATAAGTTTTTCAATTGTATCCCTGGGTAGAAGTTCAGTAATAGGTATACCACTTACTGTAGTATATCTTGGTAAAGGGACCATAGAATCACCGTGTCCACCGAGCACGATTGCGGTCGTGTCGGCGACTGAGATACCGAGTTTTTGGGCGATAAAATAGCGAAATCGTGTAGAGTCAAGGATTCCTGCCATACCTACAACCCTTTTTAGAGCAAAACCGGTAACCTTGAGTGCCAGGTATGCCATAACATCCAAGGGATTACTTACAACAACGATGATTGAATTCGGGGTATATTGGGCGACCTTTTCTGCTACCGATTTCATTATCTTGGAGTTGGTTGCAAGGAGGTCATCCCTTGACATTCCAGGACGTCGGGCAACACCAGCGGTGATGACGACAACATCAGAATCGGTCAATGCAGAGAAATCTTCGGTTCCTCGGATTTCAATATCGTATCGACGAATTGGTGCACCTTCTTCAGCATCCAATGCCTTTCCCCGGGGAAGTCCTTCAACTACATCAAACAGATAGATATCAGCAAGCTTCTTTTCGGCCAGATAAAGTGCGGTTGTGCTTCCCACATTTCCGCTCCCAATTATGCTCACTTTATTCATAATTACCTCCTCAGTTTCTATATTTCCAGGGTTGCAACTGCTTTTTTGACAACATTAACGGATTGTTCGAATTCTTCGCGTTCTTCAAGGGTTAATTGAAGTTCAATCACCTTTTCCACACCCTGGAATCCGATTATTGCGGGAACACCCAGACAGAGGTCTTTAATTCCGTATTCTCCCTGCAAACAGGCGGAGACACATAGAATGCGTTTTGTATCTTTTATGAATGCCTCGGCCATTTCAGCAATTGCCGCAGCCGGAGCATAGTGCGCGGTGGCTGTCTTAAGATAAGAAAGAATTTCGTTTCCTGCTTCACGGGTTCTTTTTATAATCTTTTGCACCCTTTCCTGGGGCAGAAGTTCAGTAATAGGAATACCTTCAACCCGGGCATAACGGGGTAGGATAACCATATAATCATGGTGTCCACCCAGGACAATTGCGGTTGTATCCGCAGTTGATACCTGTAACTCCTTGGAAATAAATTCGCGCAGTCTTGTTGTATCAAGAACTCCGGTCATTCCAACGACTTTTTTAGCGTCAAAACCTCCTTTTTTCCAGACATAATAGGAGAGGGTATCAACCGGTTCAGTAACCACAACAACTATTGCATCGGGAGAATATTTTTTGATTTCATCGATAATTGGATTGATAATTTTGATATTTTCTTCCAGGAGGTCAAGTCTCGACATATGGGGTTTTCTTACATAGCCGGCAGTAATTACAATAACTTCAGAACCAGCAAGGTCCTTAAAATCATCAGAGCCGGATATTTTTGCATCATACATTCGGATTGGTGCCGCCTCCATTAAATCAAGTGCCTTTCCTTTTGCCTTGCCCTGCACAATATCGATGAGCATTACATCTGCGAAGTTCTTCTCTGCGATATAAAAGGCTGCATTAGCGCCAACATTTCCTGCACCAATTATGCTGATTTTTTTCATAATACATGCCTCCTCTTTATATTATTCGATTTGTTTTTCGGTTCGAAATTAAGATAATAAAAAATCATTTAACGGTAAATTATAGTGAAAATATTCAGAAAGTCAATACAATGTTGTATCAGCCTTGATTTTTTCTTGCAGATTTTTTATAATGATGTTATGAAGATTAATATACCATATCATCATAGGGACTTTAAAATCAATATTCCGGATAGCAAAATATCAGAAATCATTTATCCAAAGAGGCGAAGATTAGGACCTTCAGAGCAGTTAATAAAGATAAGCCTTGAGGCTCCGGTCGGTTCTGTTTCGTTAAAGGAGTTTATCCGAAGACAAAAGGATATTCTTATTATTGTGAATGATCACAAAAGACCCACCCCAACTGTTGAGGTTCTTGATGTATTATACAGGTATATCAAAAATAAAAATTTTAAATTTCTTGTTGCGACCGGCAATCATAAAATGCCCGGGGTTGATGAACTTAGATTGATATTCGGTCGGTTCTATGAAAAGTTTAAAAAGAGTATTTTGATTCATAGTCCGCATACCAGATTATCTTATATTGGTAAGTCCCGGAACAATACTGAACTCTGGATAAATAGCCGGGTTATATCCGCCCGGGCGATCATCGTCATAGGCTCTATTGAGCCACACTATTTTGCCGGGTTTAGTGGGGGAAGAAAATCTTTTCTTCCAGGATGTTCTGGATACAGGACTATTGAGCAGAATCATAGTTTTGCCCTGAATCCGAAGGCGTTTGTTCTTAGATTAAGGGATAACCCTGTGCATCAGGATATGGTTGATATGGTCAATAAAATCGGGTCGGAGAGGATATTTTCTATCCAGTTATTACTTGATAAGGATTATAAGATATGGAAGGTATTTAGTGGTCATATTCATAAAACATTTAATATTGCCATACCCTACGCAAGAAGATATTTTTGCCATCGACTGAAAGAGCGGGCGGAGATTGTGGCTGCCGTGACAGGACAGCCCTATGACGCCAATCTCTATCAGACCCTGAAATCTATTGAAAATGGCAGATTGGCATTGAAAAAAGGGGGTATTTTAATTGTTGTATCTTGTTGTTATCAGGGACTTGGCCCGGAGAGTTTTGCCCGTTTTTTTAAGAATCCTTATTTGATTGAGAAAACAACAGGGCATAATTTTGAGCATTATAAACTTGGAGACCATAATGCGGTGAATCTTAAAAATTTAAAGAATCGTGCCCGGGTGTGGCTTGTTTCGAGTTTACATCCTGAGATATTAAAGAAGGCAGGGTTTTTGAATTTTTCTTCCGTCTCTGAGGCGATTAATCAGGCGATGAAGATAAAAGGGCCGGATGCCAGGATATTATTCTTGATGGACGCAAGTCTCAGTGTGCCGTGTGTATAAAATATAAAGAGCATAGGGCATTGAGGGTCGTCTGGTTTATATAAAATCGTTATTCGTTATACGGTGTCGATGCCCGTCTGGTTATAGGTTGTGGTTAATCGGCTGCGACCGTAAAAACATTAACATTACGAATAACGAAACCTTATGACGAGACGGGCTTCGATGTCCAACAACTTACAACGATGT
>JALVOT010000013.1:56854-126212 GCA_027026255.1 Caldifarciminota bacterium
TACGGTGTCGATGCCCGTCTGGTTATAGGTTGTGGTTAATCGGCTGCGACCGTAAAAACATTAACATTACGAATAACGAAACCTTATGACGAGACGGGCTTCGATGTCCAACAACTTACAACGATGTTATCCGGTGCGTGAGAAATTTCAGTTTTATTACAGCGTGTAAGTGTATTTGGTCTTTTTTTGTCATTCAGAGGGCTCGGAGCGAAGCGACGAGGCCGAAGAATCTTGGAATTCTGGTTTATATAAAATCGTTATTCGTTATACGGTGTCGATGCCCGTCTGGTTATAGGTTGTGGTTAACCGGCTGCGACCGTAAAAATATTAACATTACGAACAACGAAACCTTACGACGAGACGGGCTTCGATGTCCAACAACTTACAACGATGTGTATTCTGTTTTATCCGGTGCGTGAGAAATTTCAGTTTTATTACAGCGTGTAAGTGTATTTGGTCTTTTTTTTGTCATTCAGAGGGCTCGGAGCGAAGCGACGAGGCCGAAGAATATTGGAATTCTGGTTTATATAAAATCGTTATTTGTTATAAGGTGTCGATGCCCGTCTGGTTATAGGTTGTGGTTAATCGGCTGCGACCGTAAAAACATTAACATTACGAATAACGAAACCTTATGACGAGACGGGCTTCGATGTCCAACAACTTACAACGATGTGTATTGATGTGCATTCTGGTTTGTTTTATTTAGTGCGTTATTTTGAATTTTTAAGGCCCTTTCTTTCAGAAAATCAGGATAAAAACTAAAGAGGAGTAAGACCATAAACCGATTGACACCCTGATATTATTACATATAATTTTACCGTGGAGGTTTTATGAATTCCCTTTTTGTCGCAATGATTGCAATAATTGTGTTCGTGCTGGGATACCGAGTTTACGGCAGTTTGATTGCCAGACTCTTTAAGGTTAATCCGGAACATAAGACCCCTGCCCATACAAATTATGATGGCCGGGATTATATCCCGGCAAGACACTGGCTGGTCCTTTTTGGTCATCACTTTGCCTCGATTGCTGGAGCCGGGCCAATCTTGGGTCCGGTTATCGCGGTTGTAATCTGGGGCTGGGGCCCTGCAGTGCTCTGGATCTTTCTGGGGGCGATATTTATCGGTGGTGTTCATGACCTGACCTCTCTGCTTGTATCGGTTCGGGAACAGGGAAAATCAATCGCCCATGTTGCAGAAAGCGCCCTGAACAGAAATGCCCGTCTCATCTTCTCAATATTTTTATGGTTGACCCTGGTTCTTGTTATTGCCGTATTTGCTGCCTCAGCAGCCAAAACCCTATCAACAACCCCTCAGGTTGTCCTGCCGACTTTCGGACTTCTCGCAGTTGCCTATCTTGTGGGAATTTTTACCTACCGATTGAATTTAAATCTGGTATTTTCTTCAATCTTTGGAATTTTATTACTTTTTATCTTAATCGCAGTTGGTTATTATGTTCCGATTCGTGGTTCGTTTAAATTGTGGTTTTTTGTGCTTCTGGGTTATGCATTTCTTGCTTCGGTAATCCCGGTTAATATATTATTACAGCCCAGGGATTATATCGCTTCTTTTGTGCTCTTTTTCGGACTTCTCTTTGGTTATATTGGACTTTTTATTACCCATCCGGTTATCCATACTCCTTTATTTATAAGATGGCAGGGTTCCCAGGGAGGTTTATGGCCGATGATGTTTGTTGTGATTGCCTGTGGTGCTATTTCAGGATTTCACTCCCTTGTTGCCAGCGGCACTTCGTCAAAACAACTTGCCAATGAAGCTGATGCCAAAAAGATTGGTTACGGCTCAATGCTCATCGAGGGTCTTCTTGCTACCCTGGCAATTCTTGCAGTAAGCGCCGGACTTTACTGGAAGACCGGTCCTGCAGGACTTGTCTATCCTGAGTTGATGAAGGGAGGAAACTGGATAAAGACATTCGGCACTGGTTATGGGCAGTTGATTAAGCCGCTCTTTGGAGGATTGGGTATGCTGGTTGGAATCATTATGCTGAAGACATTTATTATGACGACTCTGGATTCCGCTACCCGGATTGCTCGATATATTGGTGATGAACTTTTTGGTGAGGCACTTAAATTGACGCCTTTCCGCAATATCTATTTTAATACCGGAATCATTGTGGGATTTGCCCTGTGGCTTGGTCTTGGTTCCTGGCAGGCAATCTGGCCGGTGTTTGGTGCAGCAAATCAGCTTGTTGCAGCACTCACCCTATTCGTTGTAACAGCCTGGATTTTGAGTCGGGGATGGAAGATTAAATATACACTATATCCAGGGATCTTTATGCTCACAACTACCTGTGCGGCATTGATTTATGAGTTGATAAAGTTTTCCCGGCAGGGAAAGTATCTGCTGGCGGGAATCGCACTTATCCTTTTAATCTTTGCAATATTTATGGTGCTCGAGGTCGGTCGCGTCTTAATCCATAAAAGGTCGGGAAACCTGAAGCTTGAACGAGCAAAAGACAGGAAAAATTGAGTTTGAAAACAGAGCCCTATTTTACCGAAGATAATATTCATCAATCTTCAGCACGGATGATGGGTGCATTGAATAGGATAAGAAGACCCGGGCGGGTTAAATTTCAGGCAAAATCCGCAGGTTTACTTGTTATTGACATGCAGCGCTATTTTTTAAGTCCGAAATCCCATGCCTATGTGCCAAGCGCCCGGGCAATAGTGAAGAATGTCAAAAATCTCATCCGGATATTTTCTGAAAAGAGTCTGCCTGTCATACTGACGCGACATATAAATAATAAGAATAATGCAGGGATGATGATGAGCTGGTGGAATGACTTGATTACTGAAGCAGAGCCCAGCAGTGAAATTGTTCCCGAGTTGATACATCCCGGATCAAGGGTTATTAAAAAATCCCAGTATGATGCATTCTTTAAGACTCATCTTGAAGAACTTTTAAAAGAAAAAGGAATCAGCCATCTGGTGATAACCGGGGTAATGACCCATCTCTGTTGTGATACTACAGCACGCTCGGCATTTATGAGGGGATTCTCAGTATTTTTTGCGGTTGATGGTACAGCAACCCAGAATTACGAACTACACATTGCAAGCCTTATTTCTTTGACCCATGGTTTTGTTGTTCCGGTATTATGCAGAGAGATTTATGAGAAGGTCAGTAAGATATAAAAAGGATAATCTGGTTGTCATAGTGGGTGCGGGTCCGGCCGGGATTGCTGCGGCAATTCAATTGAGACATTGTGGTATTGACCCTTTAGTTTTTGAGAAGGGTGAGCCGGGCGGCCTTTTGAGAAATGCAAATTTTGTTGAGAATTATCCGGGATTTCCTGAAGGAATTTCAGGCCGCCGCCTGGTAGAGATTTTAAAGGACCAACTTCGTCGGGCAGGGGTCAGGGTTTTAAGGGATGAGGTGCGGGCGGTTGAATATAAAAACAAAATATTTTTTATAAGAACCCGCAGGGATAAGTTCAATGCCGGATGTCTTGTCGTTGCGTCAGGAACTGAGCCCAGAAGATTAGAGGGCGTAAAGGTCTCGGCTTCTGCCAGAAAGAGAATTTTTTATGAGGTTGTAGACCTTCCTGAATCAAAGGATACAGTAGGCATAATCGGCGCAGGTGATGCCGCATTTGATTATGCACTCAATCTCAAAAAGAGAAAACCGATATTGATATTCAACCGTTCTTCAAGGATAAAATGTATTCCATCACTCTTTAATGCAGTATTGAGTCAGGATAACATCAAATATATTCCAGGCATTAAGATAAAAAAGGTTTCTACACGGGAAAAGGGTCTGGTGCTTTTATGCCAGAGCGAGAATGGCAATAAAGAATTTGTGGTATCGTATTTACTGGCAGCGATTGGACGCAAACCAGCAGTAAAATTTTTAAGTCCGAGTTTAGCGAGAATTAAAAAGAAATTAGTAGCGCAAAGGTTTCTCTATTTTGTGGGTGATGTGCACAATGGAAGGTTTCGTCAGACTGCCATTGCGGTGGGTGATGGGATTAAAGCAGGGCTGTCAATCTATCAAAGGTTTTTAAAGGAGAGGTGATGAAAATTATCGCAAGGGCAGGTAAAGAAGAACTTGCCCTGGTTTATGTTGCCGAAATCGGTTCGGGTGAATTTGTGGAGTTTGTGGAATCGGTTCAACCACCAAAGCCCCGGGAGGAGAAATGGGTTTTAATCATATCAACATCAATCGGGTGTCGGGTCGGATGCCGCTTCTGTGATGCCGGTGGCTACTTCCAGAGACCCCTTAGCCAAAAAGAGATGATATCCCAGCTCGATTATCTTGTAAGAAGTCGATTTCCTGATAAAAAAGTTGGGGTGAAGAAGTTTAAGATCCAGTTTGCCCGGATGGGTGAACCTTCTTTCAATTTTGATGTACTGGAGGTTTTGTATCAACTGCGAGAATTATATGATGCCCCGGGTCTTTTACCGTGCATCTCCACAATTGCACCGGCGGGAAGTGAAAGATTTTTCAGGCGATTGCTTTCAATTAAAAGAGAAATTTACCCGCAAGATTTTCAACTCCAATTTTCGATTCATACTACAGATGATGGACTCAGGGATCGGTTGATTCCATTTAAGAAGTGGTCCCTTGCTGAGATTGCCCGATACGGTGATGAATTCTACGAAAAAAATGCGCGCAAGATCACCCTGAATTTCGCCCTGGGGGATAGGTTTTCTCTTGACCAGGAAATCTTGCTCGAACACTTTGACCCGAGTAGATTTTTAATAAAGATAACCCCGATCAATCCAACATTCCGGGCGTGTAAAAATAGGCTTTCTTCTTCTTTTGAAGAGTTGAAAAAGAGTGTTAATCGATTACAGGATTGCGGTTATGAAACCCTGCTCAGTATTGGTGAATTGGAGGAGAATCTTATTGGAAGTAATTGCGGTCAGTATGTGACACGGTATAAAGGCCGTGTTCCTTTAAACGCCTATACCTATGAACTGGAAAGATTGTGAATTAAGGATATATCTTTTCCAGCATTCGTGGGAAGGCGATGGTTTCGCGCACATGCCGGATACCGCATATCCAGGCGACGGTTCTTTCCAAGCCCAGACCAAAACCGGAATGGGGGAAGGTGCCGTATCTTCTTAAATCAAGATACCAGCGGTATGGTTCTTCAGGAAGTTTCTTCTCCTTTAATTTTTTTATTAATGTATCGTAGTCATCTTCACGCTGTCCACCACCAACAAGTTCTCCATATCCTTCAGGCCCGATCATATCCACACTCAGGCTGCATTCAGGGTCTTTTGGGTCCTGTTTCATATAGAATGCCTTTATCCCGACCGGATAGTGATGGATAAAAACCGGTCGTTCAAAGTTTTTTGAGATTATCGTTTCATGCGGGGCGCCGAAGTCATCGCCGTAATGAAAATTTTTGTCTTCTTTCTTTATAATATCTACCGCCTCTTTATAGGTTATCCTGGGGAACGGTTTTTTGATATTTCCAAGTGGCTTGATGTCTCTTTCCAAAATTGTCAATTCAGTTTTTCTTTGCTCAAGCACTTCGGTTACAACATAGACAATCAGGTCTTCGATAAGCGAGATTAATTCATTAAGTTCCATATAGGCAATCTCCGGTTCAAGCATCCAGAATTCAGTAAGATGGCGTCGGGTCTTTGATTTCTCAGCCCGGAATGTAGGACCAAAACAGTAGACCCTTCCTAAGGCGGCAGCGGTCGCTTCATTGTATAATTGTCCGCTCTGGGTGAGGTAGACCTTATCACCGTAGTAGTCAACCGGGAAAAGGGTGGTTGTGCCTTCTACTGATGCCGGGGTTAGAATTGGACAGTCAATACAGAGAAAACCCTGTTGGTCAAGAAAGTTCCTGCAGGCTCTGATAATCTGATGTCGGATGCGCATAATTGCAAACTGTTTTCTGGAACGGAGCCAGAGATGCCGGCGGGGAAGCAGGAATTCAATGGAATGTTCTTTCGGCGTTATGGGATAATCCCTGGCGAGTTGAATAAGTTCTATATTTTGGGCCGTAATCTCATATCCACCGGGGGCGCGTGCATCCTTGCGCACAATTCCGGTCAGGATAAGGGAAGATTCCCGGGTTATAGTGTCGGCGGTCTCAAAGAGTCCTTGACCGCTCTGGTCGGCACTGATGACCGACTGCACAATGCCGGTTCCATCGCGCACCAAAATAAATCGCACCTTACCACTGGAACGCTTGTTGTATAACCACCCTTTTATTGTTACTGCTTTTCCCTCGTATTTTGCAATGTCCTGGATATATACCTGCATAGTCTAATATATCCTTTTTAACAGCAATGTCAAGTTTGGGATACTCAAGAAATTATTTAGACAAAATATGAAGCAGGATTTATGCTATATTTTTGTGGGTAAACCGGGTTTATAATACTGACTTTTTTATCTAATGAAAGGTCAATGGTATGTCCATCAACCTTTTTCCCTTTAGAATCGAGAATTATTTTTATTATGGGATGTTCAATATGCCCTGGATTCTGACGAACAACCAGACCGATTTCCTGAGAACTCAGCTTAAGGCAGGAACCTACTGGATATACACCGAGAAGTTGGGTGAATGCCTTGACAATGACCGGATCGAATAGAATTCCTCTTTTTGCCCAGATCACCTTTATTGCAAGGGGAGGAATATAGGGAGTGGGTTGATAGGGTCGGAAGGTGGTCATAGCATCATAGCAATCTGTGATTCGAACAATATTTGAAAAGAAGATGGGATGTTCATCTTCTTTCCTGGGTGGATAACCGGTACCGTTGTAATTCCAGTGATGCTGATATGATACGACTATTGCGTAGAGGGATACTTCATCAAGACCACGGGTCTTGAGAATCTGCCTTACCCCGAAGTTGGAGTGGAGCTTAATGATTTCCCATTCGCTCGTTGATAATCTTCCGGGTTTATAGATTATTCCTTTATCAATTTCTACTTTCCCGATATCATGGAGGATACCCGCCGTGCCCAGTTTTACCAAATCTTTTTTACTTAATCCGATGCGTTGACCCAGGGCGAGTGATAGTATGCCAACATTTACGGAATGGTTGAAGGTATATTCATCAAAATTTTTTATTGTTGTAAGTGCAAGCAAGCCGAATTCATCCCGGCTCAGGGTATCTATTAAATTATACACAACCCTCTTTGAACTGCGCACATCTACTGTGCGATTGACCCATAAATTTTGCATAAGATTTTTTGTCACCATTAACGCTTTGAAATATACCTTTTTGGTTCTTTCGCCATTCTGTAAGAAATCCGGTATTTCATCTTTAGTAGTTTTGAACTCAACAAAAATATGGGGGAAACTTTTTTGTTTAATTTCATTCATAAAGATATCTTTTGTTTCTTTAAAGATTGTGATAAATCGCATTATCTCGTCTTTTTCAATACCCTTTGATATTACAATCGTCTTGATATCGAGGTGTTTTAATCGATTGTCAATAAATTGGAGGCTTGCATAGCCTTCGATTTCAAACCGGAGTCGTTGTTTGTTGAAGAATATATAGTCACGATAGCGCACAATTTCTATGTTTTCAAATATATCAAATAGTGAATTAATAAATTGATAGAATTTCTGGCCGGCGGTGATTACAACATCATTATTTAAATCATAAATCCGGCAGGCCCTGGTCAGGGTATATAAGAGGGTGATGAATTTCTTTCCAAATTGATGGATGCTCATTTCTTCGTTAATGCTTGCTGGCAGGCATTTCTGATATCCTTATTTCTTGTGTGCATGCCTTTATTAAGAACATCCAGCGCTTCGGGAGAGTTGATCTGGGCGAGGGCCATTGCTGCTAAGTGCCGCATTGTTTTATATCTTTTACGACCGAAGAGGAGCCGGCGAAAGAGTATCTGTTTTAGAAGTTTTATTGTCTGGATATCACCATTTGCAACCAGACAATTGAAGATTTCTTTCTGCTCTGTAAATTCATAATCGTGGAATTTCTTTGATTTTATACGCTGGATTAACACCGGATATATCTTTGGGTATTTAATTCGGCAGAGGGCACGAAGTGCCTTAATCCTTACTTCAATCTCAGGGTCATTTAAAAGTTGGGCGATTAATTCCGGTTTTTCAAATTTTGCCAGGGCGGTGATTAAAGCGCTTCTTACCCGAATCGATGGGTGGGTTATTAAGGGCTCAAAATATTCTACTGAAGCAGGGATATTCATAATTCCCAAGATTGATATTGCATTGATAAGGATAGCTTCGTTTTTACTCTCGAGAAAGTTAAGAAGCGGGGAGGGATCATCCTGGGCGATATCGGCGATTCGATTGCGCATTGCATTGAGCCTTTCCGGCCTTTTAATCGAAGTTGTTAAATTTAATAAATGGGGTATGGCTTTTTTCGAGAAGAGGCTTATGAAGTCCAGAAATTCGTTAAATTTCTTCTCATCCAGGATGTCCACGATATTTTTAAAACTGGCAATCTGCATTTCATTTTCAAATTTCTCTATAATATTTTTTTCGGTCAGTTCTTTTATCTTTACTACAATGGTGTGGGCGTTGGTAAAGTCTTGCTGGTCTAAGGAATATTTGGCTAATTCGGTGAGGCTGTCTATTATATCAGAAAATTGTTCAGTCTGTAAAAAGTTTATCAGCGTTGAGATGGCCGGTCCGAGGATTGGTTCTTTTTCAACTTTTAGTATCTCATTTTTCAGATAGGAGAGTTCTGTATTATTCAGGTCAGGTTTTATCTCCTCCTCAAAATCTATCTTTTCCTTTTTGCGAATATGGTTTAATATTTCATCGTAGTCAATATTCTCTATCGGTGCTTCAGGTATCTTATATTGAAGCTCCTCTTCCTCCTCTTCGTCAACCACATAGAATTCGATATGAGAAAAATCTGCCTCCCAGAGATTTAGTGCAATATCCTGATCTTTTGATTGCTTACTGATGATGTCGAGGAAGAGGAGTAGTTCATCGGCGGTTAAACCATCTGTAAAACCGATATTTCGAATTCCATCGCGGAATAATCTGAATGCAATACTTAATTCTTTTTCGGTTTCTTTATAAATTTCTTTATCCTGATACAGAATTGTGAAGCGTTCTACCTGTAGTTTCAGTTCTCGATTATGATTCAAAAATTCGGTAATTTTTTTGTAAAAAGGGGTGAAAAATGACTTGAATGATGGATGTTCCATTCCATACATCTGAAAGGCCTTGGTCACCTTAACCATTTCGATTATGATTTTTTCTACCTCAGTAACCATCGTTAATATTATAACGAAATATTTTTATGAGTCAATGCAGAGTTTTAACTCCATTATTTCTTTGAATGCCCGACTGAGCCCTTGACTTTATGCCCAATATTTATTATAATCACTATGTAATGGCTGAGTCGCAGGCAATAACGGTTTCAGAAGAGAAGATGGCAGAGCTGGAAAGGCTTCTTGCCGATTTTTGTAATCAGACCAATACGGTTTGGGCGTTATTAACAACACTTACAGGACAGCTCCTTGCCCAGTGCGGTTTTGTCTATTCCTTTGATGTTCTGACAATTACCGCACTTGCCTGTGGGATTTTTAATTCGACAATGGAACTTGCCCGCATTGTTGGTGAAGAAAAATTTTCGCAGTTTCTCCAGGAGGGTAAAAATTACAGCATCTATTATACCAGTGTCGGTAATGATTATCTCCTTGTCTCGTTGTTTGATGATAGAACTCTGGCTGGTGTCGTAAAGGTCAGCTCTGATGTCTTTTCTAAAGAGGTGAAGAAAATCATCAAAGAGGGATTATGAAGCGCATATTCTCATTTGATAATTTCTGTGTGTATGAAGGGAATAAGGTTGCCTATCTTGCAGCCAGGAAGATTATTGAATTTCCCGGGGAACTCTTTAATCCTTTTTATGTTTATAGTAAGTCAGGCCTGGGCAAGACACATCTTTTGCGTGCTTTATATAATGAATTAAAAAAAACTAAAAACCCGATATTTCTTACTGCTTCAGAATTCGAAGTGTTTATTAATGAAAATAAAGAATATAATAGAATTCTTATTGTCGATGATATCCATAATGTCGGTGAAAAGTATCAGCGCGAAATCTTGAGTATGGTTGATATCTTTATCTCTTCCAATATCCAGCTCTGTTTTTCTGGAATTCTGCCGCCGCGTCAAATGAAAAATTTTGATCAAAGATTACTTTCACGACTCGAGGGTGGACTTATCTGTGAACTTCTACCCCCCAAGGAATTTGCCCTTATTAATCTAATTAAGAAAAAATCTGAAGAGGCAGGTATTATTCTGCCGGACAATATTGCATTGGAATTGGCTCAGGTATCCACCGGTTCGATAAGGACGATAGAGGGGATGATCAACCGTCTTGTTGCATATTCATCCTTAGGTAATCAGGCCCTTGATATTAATAGTGTCCGTCTGATTCTCAAGGAATTTTATCCCCGGGGGATTTACAGTCCGGTCTCTTCTCTCCTTGAGGAGTTAAAAAAGAACGCATCCGAAGTCTTGAAGAATGTATCTGAAAAAATATCTGTGCAAGATGAATTTGATGAATATAAAGAGAAGATTTATGTCTGGGAGATGAAGGGATTTGATACATCAGCATTAAAACCCTTGCTTGAGGGTGACCCAGATGTTCTGAGGAAAGAGTATGATAATTTTATCAAGAAGGTTGAGAGGCTTATTCAGTTGCAAAAGGAATATGGTTCTCTGGATACAAGTAAGTTTCCAGACCTTGCTATGAAGATTGAATCGATGCTTTTTTCTCCGGATCGGGTTGAGGAGATTGAGACACTTATTGCCAGGATAAAAAAGGAGAAGGTTATTGTTCCGGGTCGTTCTTTCCAGAGTTATATAGTCGGAGAAAGTAATAAGGCCGCATATGAACTTTATAGACATCAGATTGCGCAGAATCTGGGTCGTGAGTTCAATCCCTTTATAATCTTTGGTGAACCAGGAACGGGTAAGACCTATTTTCTTAAGGCGATTGATAATGAACTGAAGACGAATAATCTGAAGACTGTATTCACCGACCTTGCCCGGGATGTTTTTTCTTTTGACTCTGATGATTTGAATAACTATGATGTTCTGATTTTTGATAATTTCCAGGAGGTGTTTTCTAAGGAACCGGATTTAAGAAGAAAAATATTTGATGATATTTTAAAGTTTATTGAACAGAATAAGGCGGTAATAATTGGCGCTCGGAGGTTTTCTGTTCATACCGAGTTGAATGAAAATGAGAGGATGATCTTTGAGGTGGGACTCAAGACGGAGATTGAAAGGCCGAGTCCGGATATAGTGGAAGCCTATCTCCGTTCAAAACTTTCTCAGGAAAAGGTTGATAAGATAATTGAGCAGGGCCTGCCTTTATTTTCTTCTTTCCATGAGATTGAGGAGTATCTGAAATCGGCCGAGCACGGTGTGGGTCAGGAGGTCATCCCTCTGGGATTTCCCGGTGAAGAGGAAGAGGAAGAGGAAAAGGAAAAGGAGAGGACTGAGATACCAGCATCTGAACCAGAAAAGGAAGAAGCGGTACAGGTGGTTTCAAAAAAGTTTATACCCCCCAGGGTAAAGTTAGCGGCACGCTATCTGCTTCCCGAAATAACCGGGGAGCTGATTGAGGAGAATTACTGATGGCAATTAAGGGTTCATTAACTGAGGCTTCTCTGCCTGATGTTATCCAGCTTCTGACCTACTCTTTAAAATCAGGCTGTCTTTCGGTTACTGATGGAAAGAATTTTGGTAATATATTTATTAAAAACGGTAAGATTATCTATGCGACAATCCTGAATAGTAAGGAGAGACTGGGTGATATTCTTGTCTTGAAGAATAAGATTGATAATGAGGTTCTATCCCGGGCATTGGAGATAAAAAAATCGAATAAGCAAAAGAAACTTGGTGAAATACTCATTGAACTCGGTGCAATTGATGAAGAAACACTTACCCGGGTATTAAAAGAACAGATTGAACAGACTATATTTACAATGCTGACCTGGGAAAAGGGATATTTTAATTTTGAGGCTGACCTGTTACCCAAGCCGGGTCAGTTTACAGTGGAGTTATCAGCCCAGGAATTATTGCTTGAAGGTGCACGCCAGATTGATGAATGGCGTAAGATTGAAAATAAACTTCCCCCATTTGAGACCCCTCTGGTGAAAAAGGAGAATGTTGATAATGTTCCTTTTACTGAGCAGGAATCAAAGATTATGGCGTTGGTTGATGGAATCCGTAGTATTGATGAGATTCTTAAATTATCCGACTATGATTTCTTTGAGACCTGTCGGACTATCTATGGATTACTTTCTGCTGGATTTTTAGAGAAACCGAAGACCCCGGTTGTTAAAAAAAATACAGCTGCCGGTGATATATCCGAATATAAAAATCTCGGTTTTGCCTTTTATAAGACTGAAATGTTTGAAGAGGCGATTCGTGAATATAATCGGGTTCTTGAGATAAAACCGGATGAGCCTGAGGCCCTTCTATTCCTGGGATTGATTGCAATTATACATAAGGATTATGAGGGTGCACAGGATTACCTGGAGCGTTCTTTAAAGGCTAAAAAGAGGTTATCAACCTTACTTGCTCTTGCCTTTGTATATAATAAACTTGGCGATCCTGATAAGGCATTAGAACTTCTTAATCAGGCAAAAGAACTTGCTCCGGATAATCTAAAACTTCAATGTGCTTTTGGTATCTGTTATTTTAAAAAGAATGATTATAATATGGCTACTCAATTCTTCAATTCATTAAAAGAGAATTCTTTGGAATTTGTTACTCCATACATTTATCTTGCATATATAAAAGCCCAGCAGGGTGATATTGCCGGAGCAGCAAAAATTTTGACCGAGGCAATCGATAAATTTCCTCGTAATGCCTTTTTAAAGAATAATCTTGCCGTATTATATGAGGAGAATAATCAGCCTGAAGAGGCCGAGAGACTTTATCGTGAGGCACTGGAGAATGAACCTTATAACTATATGGTTTGTAAAAACTTCGCAGGTTTTTATTATGAGGCACAGATTTTAGGTGCGGCAAAGGAGTTGTATGAAAGGATTCCTGAATCAGATGCGGATTGGCAGGTTCTTTTCAATCTTGGAAATATCTATTTGAGACAGGGTAATGCAGAACAGGCGCTTGAGCTATGGGAAAAGGCAAAGAAATTGGCGCCGGACCGTGAGATTGTGCTGCGGAATATTGAACTGCTGAAACAATCCAGTGGAAAATAGCTACAACACTCTTATCAATTTCATTGAAGAGAAGACCGGATTTAAATGCAAGTGTTATAAGGTTAAACCATTAAAAAGAAGGCTGAGGGTGAGAATGCATGCATTAAGGATTAACAATTATGATGAATATTATGATTTTTTAAGAGAAAATCCAGATGAATTAAAGGAACTTGTTAAGGTTTTAACAATCAACCTTTCCTCTTTTTTCCGTAACCCCGAGACATTTGAATATTTAAAAAAAGAGATATTTCCGGAATTAAAAAAAAGGTCAAAACTCATCTTCTGGAGTGCCGGATGTGCCAGTGGTGAAGAGCCTTATACCCTGGCTATCCTGGTCAATGAAACCGGTATCTTATCCCGGGTTGATATTTATGGAACCGATATTGATGATGATGCCCTGAATCGGGCAAAAAAGGGTTTATATAAAGAGAATGTTTTGCAATATTTAGATTCAGAGATTAAGGCAAGATACTTTAAATCAAGGGGAGATGAGTTTGAAATCAAGGAGTTGATAAAATCGAGTGTAATCTTTTTGCACCATGACCTTTTACAACCAGCGCCGTTTCCACCGTGTGATTTAATCATCTGTCGCAATGTTTTGATTTATTTGGATCGTGCTGCCCAGGGTGAGGTCTTATCCAATTTTTATAATCATTTGAAAATAGAAGGCTATCTTGTGCTGGGTAAGGTTGAACTATTACTGGGGATTCCTGAAATGAAACTTTTTAATGTGGTTGATCGAGTCGAACATATTTATAAAAAGGAAGCATAATGGATTCTAAACGTATCGGAATCGGTGAGATTTCTGTATCCCGGGAGAACGGGATTCTTATGGCAAATGGGGTTGGTTCCTGTATAGTGATTGTCCTTTATGACCCAAAGCAGAGGATCGGTGGACTTGCCCATTGTTTTCTTCCTGAGGGTGATAGTGAATCCTTTAAATATCCTAAGGGTGCAATTAAGGGGATTTTAAAGAGGATGGAGAATTTAGGTGCGGAGAAAAACAGGATTATCGCCAAATTAATCGGCGGCGCCAGTATGTTTTCGGAATTTAAGAGTCAGAAGATTGGTGAGAGAAATGTTATTGAAGCGCGAAGGGTGTTGAATGATTTGAATATTCCAATTGTCGGCGAAGATGTATTTGGTAATTGGGGAAGGACGGTCTCTTTTGATGTCCGAAATGGTGAGGTAAGGGTTCGTTCGTTCCGGCACGGGGACAAAATTTTATGAAGAAGCGGGTATTGATTGTTGAGGACTCGATTTTGATGCAAAAGGTGATTGGTGATATTATCGGTCTTTCTCCGGAATTCGAGGTCTGTGGTTATGCCCGGGATGTTATTGAAGGTTGGTCTAAGTTTGTTAAATTAAAGCCGGATTTGGTTACGCTTGATTATGAACTTCCTGAGGAAAATGGGTTGATGCTTTTACAAAAGATTATGGAGATAAATCCCACACCAATCCTGATGCTTTCAGCTCATACCCGGGCCGGTGCTGATGTTACACTTGAGGCGCTACAACTGGGAGCCGTAGATTTCTTTACCAAACCGTCAGGAACCATTTCGATTGATGTCTACAACTACAAGGAGGATTTGCTTAATAAATTGAGGGTTGTCGCCCAGGCAAAAATTGACAGAAAATTTGCGAAGAAGGTTATAAAACCGATCAAACCACTCAATAAGTTTTATATCGGCATTGCTTCCTCTACAGGCGGAGTGAGGGCACTTAATCATTTAATTCCCCTTTTACCGGCAACAAAAAATATTGCAGTTTTTGTGGTTCAGCATATGCCCAAATATTTTACAGCGAGTCTTGCCTTGAGACTGAATGAACGTTCGAGTCTGATGGTTGTAGAGGCAGGACCTGATGAACCGATTGTTATGGGTCGAGTATTTGTTGCACCGGGCGGGTATCACATCAAGGTTGATGCAACCGGAAAGATGCTTATTTTGACTGATGAGCCTCCGGTGCGCGGGATAAGGCCTTCCGCTGATATTCTTTTCGAATCGATGGCGCGGGCTTACGGGAATAAGGTATTGGGGATTATCCTTACCGGTATGGGTGCGGACGGCTCGCGGGGAATAAAGGAGATTAAAGAAAATGGCGGTATTACCATTGCCCAGGACCCACAGGACGCCGTGATTGGTGGTATGCCCAGGTCTGCGATTGATACCGGTTATGTTGATTATGTCCTTGGTCTTCAGGCTATTCCAGATAAGATATTTGATTTACTCGCCCGGACTTTTAAAGAAAAAGTTTAAGATTATGAAGATACCCGACGAGATTTCTCGAAGGATTGACGCCCTGCATAAAAGGCTTAAAAAATTTTCTTCCCAGGATGAAGATGATATAAGAAAAGAGATAAAAGGAATTTATATGGAGATTGTTAATGCCCAGAAGGCATTGACAAAGGCACAGGAAGAATTAAAGGTTATTACCCAGGAATTCAGACAGCGGCGTTCAGCATATGATGAGCTATCACGATTTTACAGTTTTGTGAGGTCCCGTACCTCAGCGGAACTTGATATCGCAACCCTGCTTGACAAGGCGTGGAATCTAATCTGTGTGGATGAATTTAAAGAGGCATTAAAGGTGCTTAAGAAAGCTTTATTTATTGATCCCGAAAATATCCGCGCCCTGGGATTTACCGCCCTATGTTTAATGAATATCGGTTTTTATGATGAGGCAATGCTATATCTTCAAAAGGTCCTTGTGATTGAACCAGAAAATGCATTTGCCCTTAATATTCTTGGTTATATATGCTATAAAAAAGGGATTTGGGGTGAAGCAATTGAGCATCTGACAAAGGCAAGAAAGCAGGTCCGGGATCGGACTGCGTCTATGTATGCAAACTATTATCTTGGACTTATCTATTTAGAACGTTCAATGTTTAATGATGCAATAAAGTTTTTTAAAGCGGCGTTGGAAATAGGCTCTAATTTTCAGGATGCCTATTATTATCTCGGTGTTGCCAATACCAAAAAGTATGAATTTAAAAAGGCGATTGAGTATTTTAATAAATGTTCAGAGATAGATAATAAAACAGAGATTGGCCGCCGGGCAGAAGAAGAGGCAGAAAAGTTGAGATTATTACTGGAACCAAAAAGGTTGCTGGGTGAATGAAGAAGAGTAAATTGAAAAAAATTTACAATGCAGTTAAAGACATCACCCTGAAGGTAGGTGATTATATCTACAAAAAGAGCGGTATGAAAAAGAGGATTTTATTTAAAGGGGATATTGACCTTGTGACCCAGTTCGATAAAAAATCCCAGACAATGATTGTCGAAGGACTCAGCAGGATGTTCCCTGATTTTGGAATTCTGAGTGAAGAGGATGTTAATTTAAAACCGGATGCTGCAGTCCGCTGGATTGTTGACCCACTTGATGCAACCACAAATTTTGCCCATTCCCTGCCGATCTGGGCGATATCAGTGGCATTAGAATGTGAAGGGGAAGTTGTGCTGGGTCTGGTTTATGACCCGACACGTAAGGAGTTATTTACGGCAATAAAAGGGGGCGGGGCGTTTCTTAATGGAAAGAGGATTTATGTTTCAAAGACACGTCGTCTATCCAGGAGTCTACTGGCGACCGGTTTTCCTTACGATATAAGAAAGACAAAAAGAGATAATCTGAATCACTTCAGTAATTTTGCAAAGAGGGCACAGGCGGTGCGCAGACTCGGTTCTGCAGCCCTTGACCTTTGTTACACTGCCTGTGGCCGGTTTGATGGTTACTGGGAATTGAAACTTGCCCCCTGGGATCAGGCAGCCGGTTCAATCATCGTCAAAGAGGCAAAGGGAAGGATTACTGATTTTCACGGTCAGGCATTTGATATCTATGGTGATGAGGTTCTGGCAACCAATGGTTTGATTCATCGTCAGATGATGCAGGTGCTACTCAAGGCAGAATGAGCATCGCATCTCCATAAGAGAGAAAACGGTAGCGTAATTTAATTGCCTCTTCATAGGCTTTAAATATCAATCTTTTTCCGGCGAAGGAGCATACCAGCAGCAAAGGGGTTGAACCAGGAAGATGGAAGTTTGTTAAAAGTCCCTGAATAATTTTAAATTTAAAACCGGGATAGATAAAGAGTTCTGTATTACCACTGAGCGCACCGCTTATACCAAATGTTTCGGCCGCCCGGCAGACCGATGTCCCGACCCCGATTATCCTCCGGCCATTTTTAATCTTTTTTGATACCGACGGACTGATTTCAAAATATTCTGATTCCATATTATGGTCTTCAATATTTTTGGCGCGGATTGGTCGGAATGTGCCGGGTCCGATATGATGTGTAATTTCAACAATCTCACCACCCTTTTGCCTGATTTCTTCCAATATCTTCGGGGTGAAGTGGAGTCCCGCTGTAGGGGCAGCAATGGAACCGGTCTTTTTTGCATATACCGATTGGTAATATTCCTTATCACTTTTTGTATCGTCCCTTTTTATATAATGGGGGAGAGGAACCTTGCCGTAGATTTCAATGATCTTTTCTACCGGTTCATTAAATCTGAGCAGATATCTTCCTCCATCCTTTTCTACTACGGTAGCGTATATATCCTTATCGATGATTAGTTTTGTGCCCTTTTTTATTTTTCTCGCATTGCTGAGCAGTGCCGACCATTGGCCCGGCATTGTTTCTTTTATCAGCAGTATCTCAATTTTTGCCCCGGTTTCTTTTTTGCTGATCAGCCTTGCCTTAAAAACCCGGGTGTTATTGATAACTAAGACATCACCGGGTTCAATATATTCCGGGAAGTTATAGAAATAAGTATGTGTTATCTTTCCTGTTTTTTTATGCAGCACTAACAGTCGAGCCGAGGCACGGTCGGGTAGGGGAAACTGGGCAATCAGTTCTTCAGGAAGTTTGTAGAAAAAATCTTTCAGTTCCATTATAATTCCTTTCTTGCCAGGATATATGAACGACGTCCCTGTTTAAATATTTTTTTTAACAGTCCGGAGAAACCGAAGGTGTCAAATATTGAAAAGAGGTCTATCTCCAGACCACGGATGAATCGGTAAAATAAAAAATTCAATTTTGAATTCGGGAATAAACTTTCACTGATTTTAAAGAAAAGGGATTCGATTATCGTAATCAGTTTGAGCCATCCCTTCAATTCAAATTCAAAACTTCCTTTTTCAATAACAGCGAATCCGGCATCCTGCGCAAGTTCGGCGAGTTCCTCAGGACGATATGCAGTATGGAGGTATTTTTCATCCTGGGTTCCTCCGACTATGCCGAACGTTCTCATCATACCGAGTGAGACAAGTTTTGGTGGCTGGAATGTATAGTTGGGTGTGGTTATTAAAAGGAGGCCACCTTTTTTCATTAAAGGATAAAGGCCTTTCAAGAATTTTCTCGGCATATCAAGATGCTCAAGCACCTCACAGGCGATTACATTATCAAAGGAATCCGGTTTTAAACAACCAATTTCCCGGAGGTCAGCCTGGATAAAATTGAGTCCGGGAAAGAGTTTCTTTCCTTTCTTAAGAACGGCAAATGAAATATCGATACCGAATACCGGACCTCTTTTCCAGCTGCTTGAAAGCCTGCCCACATTACAACCACAATCCAGGAGATTCCCCCCGCCCATATTTTTCAGTTTATTTGCTATCCACTTTTTTCTTATCAGACCGCTTAATGTAGAATAGACAATTTTGTCTTCAGGATAATATCTGCCGACCCGTTCATAAAATTTATAGAATTTATCTTTCATTAGAATTTTATCATTGTTTGAAACCTTAAGTTTTGATTCAGTCCTTCCCGGGATGGCAGGATTGCCGTATAGACCACATTGATTGCAGTATTGTTACCAAGACCGAGATTGAATGTGACCTTGAGCGATTTTGTAAAACCTGCCGGCTCCGACGCCGTATAAAAATACGGTACATCCTTCTGGCTGTAGATTCTGTAGAGGAGTTCAGTATCAAATGATAATCTTCCCTGTTCCTTTTTGATGGGGATTTCAATAAGAAAATCAATGTATGGTGCATATTGATAAAGTGGTATGTTGTTGAAAAAATCGGATAAAAGTCTTGATTGACGATAACCGGGTCGGGGACGGATTAATGGTTTTTCAATGAGGTTATAGCCGAGTGCCGATTCATAAACAGTTCTTTCTTCTTTAATCCGGGCACCGTATTTTTCTGAATTCCTCAGGTATGATGCGCTGCCCATAAATCTTTTGTATGACGGGGAAAACTCGATATGCCGTTCATCATTTTCGATTGATGATAAGGCGTAGCGGGCATCATTTGAATTTTCCTGGTAAAGATTGAGTTCAATATCATAGATATCGTCACTCAAAGAGATTGTCATTTCTCCAAGAATCTTCTGGAAGAGTTTTTGATCAAGATAGTTGAATCGTGCGGTGATATCAAGCTGGTCAAACGAATATGCAGGTTCTACCGCATAATTTTTTGTGATTACCCGGTCAAATTGGGGCAGGAGAATTATTTTCTTTACATATTCACCGCCATCCTTTTCAATATAGCTGCCGGTGAGTGGGTCATAGGTATAATTCCCTTTTCCTTTACCGACCCGGATAAATGCTTCATCTCTTTTCTGGGAATAGCGCTGGCTTTGATTCATACTACCGTAGATATTGAAATTTTTGTATTGAAGATTGAAATTACAATTTCCGAAGTAGTATGTAGTATCAGCGTATTTTCTCTGGCCCAAAAGGAGTTTCAGAAATGTAGTCTTGAGATTAAATGATGTGGTGATACCGGTACGGGTAGTGTCGCGTTCTATATTTCCGTTCAGTCCGATGCCGTAATCTTTATTGAAGGAATAGGTAAGGTTGTAATTTATGAATTGGGTTCGGCTAAGGTGTCCGTAATTACCATAGAGACCAACCGGTCCGATCTCCTGCCGCAGCAAGACCCCATATTTTTGCAGGGTGTCAACATCTTCATAGTAGAAATGGAAAAAGAAAGGTTCTATTGAGAAAAGCCTTCTTTTATGTTTTCGGTTCAATATTCCATAGCCAACACCGAATTTTAGAAATTCAAATGGCTCAATCCCCAATCTTATTATACCCTTCTCTTTTATCGGTTCGCTGGTATTCCATATTGCTTTGTAATCGATTTCTTCCTTACGCTGGGGTTTGTGAAAGTTATCTTCGTAGTGTAATAATTCTCCGTTGATACTTAAAAGCCCAAATTCTTTTTTGATTTCCGTTTCTATCCCGGCTCCCTTATTGTCTTCATCATCAAGGTCAGAAAAGGTGTTTTTGTCGAGCCCTGAGCCGTAGAGATTTATTTTAAGCCCATTAAAGAGTTCAATGCCGGCTCCATAGAATTCATCTGAACCAGGAAGGGGAAGATATTTCTTTGGGGTATAATTGCCGAGGTTTTCTCCCTGATAGACAAAGCCCTTGGTCAGCGGGTCATAAGTATATTCACCATTATTTTCTCCTACATAGAAGAATGTTACATTATAATCACCTTTGCCTTCTCCAACATAGACGAAATGGTCCTGTTCAAGATTATAACTTCCGCTGTCGGAACTGTCCGCATAGGTGTGAACAATAACTGAACTATCACCGACAATCTTTAAAGATTCAATCTCGGCGGGGCTGAGTTCAAATGCCAATGGATTCATTCGGTCATCCTCGAGGCGTCGGTATAATCCCAACCCTTGAAGCCATTCGATTCCGGTTTTAAAATCAGCCTCCTGGTATATTTTTGGATAGTCCTGGTTTGTTTTTCTATACTCAACTTCAATCCGGGAATTTTTCGTAACGATATAATTGTTTGTGAAAGATAATATACCCTGTGCATAATCAATGGTATAATCCTCGCCCGGTCTTAAGAGGATGGGCCGGGAAATACCCTGGCTGAGAAAGACCTTCTCACTATTGGCGAGTATTCCTTCTTCAAGAAAATATGGACTCTGTTTTCCCTCTTCACCGTTAAAACGTTTGATTTTAAAATCGCCCCGATTAATTGCATAACTGAGACCAATTTTTTTCTCTTTCTGCCGGGTATGGATGTTCAATAATCCACCCTGGATTTCATCTTCCAATCCAAAGGGAAGTTTTCGAGTGAGGTTACCCAGTCCGGCAGATACATTCGGGGTGAAGATATTTAAACTCATCTGTTCAATATCAGAAAGCGGAACTGTGGATAAGGGGATAGATTTATCAGAAAGATTACCTTCAATACGGACACCCCTGACCTCACCCGTTATATCTATTTTCAATCCCTGGTCAAAGCCCTGGTTTATATCATAGGAGAAGTTTTTAAACCCACTCAGTTTCAGATTTCCATCTTCTTGCGTATCAGAAAATTCCGGTTGATATAATGTGCCTTGATAGACACTTTCAATCAGAACCGGGGTATAATGGTAATAGACCGAATCGAGTTTGAAAAGTTCGGATTCGGAATTCGGTGAATTATTTATTATAGATATAAAGAGTAGTGCCTTTGTCATCAAGGATTATCAGTCTGTTTTTCGTTAATGCGATATCAGAAATTTTATGATTCAATTCAATCCGCTGCCATTTTTGATTAAATTCATAGAAATAATTTTCCTGTGGAGAAAAGATTAAAAGGCCGGTTGAATCAACCCTGAGCCTTTTGGCGTGATATTTTAACTTAATCTTATCGACCGGATTTCCAAACTGGTTGAAAATCATAATGCTGTTTCTGGCCAGGACATAGAGCCGCTCCTGAAACCAGGCAAGGTCCTGGACTTTTATTCCGGTTATCTGGAATGCATTACGGTATTCAGAATCGAGGATATCTATGCAATGGTTTTTTTTATTGGCGATCATAAGTTCTTCCCTTCGGGTAATAATAAAAGATATAATTATATCTGTGCTGTAGATTTTTTCATTTATACCGGTTTCAAAATCGAATTTATCAATCTCTTTTCCATTATTGATATAAATCGAAAATGGGGTAATCTTAAAATTCCTTATCGGATAATTTATATCATCGGTAAATGTGATGGAATAGATATTTCTCAGGCTGTCTAAGTAGAAGATACTGGTGCCGATAAAGGGTGCAAGATAGACCCGGTTATTATATGTGGCTATGGTCCTGAACTGTTGTTTTAACTGAATAGAATCGAGCGGTTGGATGATATAAAGAATGAACAGGATTAACATAAAAATTATTCTATCCCTTTTTTATATGGTGTCAAGATTAAGGAGGCAATCGTGGAGAGTTGATTTTTTTTAAGGATAAAGAGGTGGGACCTGGTTTTTTTATCCGACGAGCCAAAACCCGGGATTAAAATCTTAAATTTTCTGGCAAAGATCCGGGCAATTCTTTCTTCAGGAATGCCGCTTACCCAGACTTTTTTAATCCGAGCATATTGTAGAAGATAATCGATGTGCCAGAATAGTTTCTTTTTTCTTCTGTAATGTCTTTCAATACGCTGGGTGAGGTTTTTCCGTGCTGAACCGACATAGATGTAATTACCCCGGGGAAACTTGAATTTTCCCAAGGCGCCAATCTTGATTGTTTTTGCTCTTGCAAGATATATCTTTAAAATATAGGATATGGGTTCAGACACCCTGAATTTTAATCATCTCTTATGAAAAATCAACCCATTTTGTATTTCAGTTTTAAAGATATCGGTTGTTGGGTTGATTATAAATGAAGATTACCGGCAAATTTCGGATTTCAAAAAAGGGTATAGAGATATAAAAAATGAGTAAAATCAACCATTACGGATTGACATCCATTGCGAACTGGATATAATCTGGCAATGCCAGCGTAGCTCAGTTGGTAGAGCAGCGGTTTCGTAAACCGCAGGTCAGCAGTTCGATTCTGCTCGCTGGCTCTTTATTAGAACTATAAGATGCCCATTGTGATTACAATAATTCAATCTGTTTTTACAAAAAGGTTATTGAACGGAAAAGATTGCCTATTAATATATAATAATCTATGTGTAGTATAGTTCAGCCCCGTGACCACTTACAGGATGAAAAGTTCTTTTTAAAGACATTCCGCCTCAAACCTGCTCAAACCTGACTTTTTCGCAGTAAGGAAAAATCTTCGTTTGATTTCTTAAATAACTATTTATCGACAAAGAGGTCGGGCTGGGATAATCTTGTTTTTTTCAGTTTTCTTACACTGAAGACTTCCCCTTCCTCAAATTTCCGCAATACCTGTTTTGCCCTTTTAATCACTGATTCAGGAAGTCCGGCTAAGCGGGCAACCTGTATGCCATAGGATTGGTCAGACGGGCCCGAACTTATCTTGCGTAAAAATATTATTTCATCTCCCCATTCCTTTACCAGGAAATTATAATTCTTTACCCCGTTTAGAAAATCTTCAATGCGGGTGAGTTCATGGAAATGGGTGGCAAACAGGGTGCGTGGTTTTTTATGCTGATGTAGATATTCCACTACTGACCAGGCAAGGGCAAGGCCATCATAGGTCGATGTTCCCCTGCCTACCTCATCAAGAATAACCAGACTCTTTTCGCTAATGTTATTCAGGATGTTTGCGGTCTCTGCCATTTCAGCGAGGAATGTGCTGACACCCCTTGCAATATCATCACTGGCACCGATGCGGGTGAATATCTTGTCCACAATACCAATCCTTGCCTCGCGGGCCGGAACAAAACTGCCGACCTGCGCCATAATAACAATGAGTGCGACCTGGCGTAGATAGGTGGATTTGCCCGCCATATTTGGGCCGGTAATTATCAATATCTGATTTTTATTGCGGTTCAGTTCTGTATCATTGGGAACAAATGAACCCTTTTCAATTAGTTTCTCAACAACCGGATGCCTTCCTTCAAGGATTGTAATATGCTCATTTGTATTCACTATGGGCATTGAATAGTTATTGATTACTGCATTGTGGGCGAAGGACTGGAGCATATCCAGCTGGGCGATTGCCTTTGTCGTATCAAGGATTTCATTGCTCTTTTCGGCGATTTCATCACGCAGATGCACATAGATTTCATATTCTAACTTTTTGATATCCTCTTCTGCGGTTAGAATCTTCTGTTCAAATTCTTTCAACCGGGCTGTATAAAAACGTTCGGCATTGCTCAGGGTCTGCTTTCTTATGTAGTCGTCAGGAACCAGATGGAGATTTGCCTTTGTTACCTCGATATAGTATCCAAATACTGAGTTGTAGGCGACCTTTAATGATGCAATACCGGTTCTTTTTTTCTGTTCCTTTTCAAACTTTAATAACCACTCTTTACCACCCCGTGATATCTCAAGTAGCTTATCGATTTCTGGAGAATAGCCTTTTTTGATAATCCCACCGTCATCCAGGGTTGCCGGGGGTTCGGATACGATGGTTTTTTCTATTTTTTCTACAATATAATCAAAATTTTTTATTCTTTTATGTATCTTGAGTAGCAGTTCCGTATGACAATTTTCAATCAGGTTTTTGATGAGCGGATAATTTTTCAGTGATTTCTTCAGAGATACCATTTCCCTTGGTAATATTCTTTTGCAGGCGAGTCGGGCGGTAATTCTCACGACATCGTTCAGGTTTTTCAATACCGCCCTTAACTCCTCCCGCAGAAATTCCTTTCCCTTCAGTTCATCAACCGCCTGGAGTCTTTCTTCAATCAATTTCGGGTTGGTAAGGGGTTCAAGCAGTTCCCTGCGCAGGAGCCTTTTTCCGAATGCGGTGAGGCAGGTATCCATTATTGAAAAGAGCGTTCTTTCACCACCGCCGTGGATGTTTTCTACAAGTTCGAGATTTTTTCTTGTAGTTGTATCAATGTATAGCACATCGCCATCTTCAAACCGGGAGATTTTATTCAGATGGGATAATGTTGTTTTCTGATTTTCTGAAAGATAGTGTAAAAGGGCGCCGGCAGCACCGATACCCAGCTTTTTATCCTCGATGCCAAAGCCGTTTAGATTAAGGACCTTAAAGTGGTCAACCAGTTTTTTGTAGGCAATTTCATAGATAAAATGGTAACCATCAAGCTGGGTTTTGGGAATGTCAATTTCTATTTCAATACCTTCAGGAGTAATAACCTCGCGCACTTCTTTTCTTAAGAGTATTTCTTTTAATTGTCCGGCCTCAATTTCACCACAAGAAAATTCGCCGCTCGTTAAATCACAGAAGGAAATTCCCATTTTATCTTTATCAGGAACACAGGATGCGATGAACAGAGATTTTTTTTCTTCAAGTAAAGAGGGTCTTAATACCGTTCCCGGAGTAATTACCTCTACTACATCCCGGGCAACCAATTTTTTCCCTTTGGTTGCGGGCTCCAGTTGTTCACATATTGCAACCTTGAATCCGGCCTTGACCAATTTTGCAATATAATTTTCACTCGCCTTTATGGGAATGCCGGCTAAGGGAACTTTTATCCCCTTAGAGATCGTTTTTGCAGTTAATACGATACCCAGATAATTACTGGCAATTTTTGCATCATCATAATAGAATTCATAAAAATCTCCAACTCGAAATAACAAAAGAGTATCCCGGTATTGTCCCTTGATTTTTTGATACTGTTCAAGAAGCGGGGTTAAATGCATAGGTTGTTATTACTGATTTCTGTATTTGAGAAAATCTTATATCAGTAGCCCTTAACGACATTCCCCTTTATCCCCAAGGAGTCGAGTTTCAGGGAAAACCTTTTTGCCTCCTTAACCGAATTGAACTTTCCAACCCATACCCGATGGTATTTCCTGCCCAGCACCACGGCTTCAACAACTCGTGTATCAAACCCTTTTTTCCTTATCTTGTCGGCATATTTTTCTGCATTCGCTCTCTTTCGATAAGAACCAACCTGGATTGTGTAGTATTCTTCAGTGGGCACCTCACCAGCAATAATCTCTTTTGATCTTTCACTCCAGATTGATGATGGATAATTCTTTCTCAATTCAGCAAAGATTTCCTTACTTTCTTTTTCTTTATCCATACTTATATATGCTACACCGAGCCAGAAAAGGAGTTCGTCCTTGAAATCAACATCCGGGAATTTTTTGAGTATTTTTTTCAAAACGGTGACTGCATTTGCATAATCATTTCGGGCAATATGGTATTTTGCAATCTCCAAATAAGAGGGGCCTACATAGCGGGATTCTGGATAATTGTTAATGACTGTATTATAATAGAAAAGGGCGGAATCTGGGTCAATTGAGAGCCGGGCCAGATAGTAGTAAACCTCGGCTATACGGGGATTTTTTTTATCCTTGACGACTTCTCTGAATATCTTCCGGGCACTATTAAACTGGAAGGAATTAAAAAGCCTTATCGCCTCATCGATATTCTGGCTGATGAGGAGATAGGGAGTTACAATAAGGGCGAATATGATTCTATGGCACGGCATATTGGGCATAATAATGTAAATTTTTTGACCTTATTTCCACAGTTTTTACAGATGAATTGATTGCCGGCAATCAATTTTTCAATGTCGTAAATCTTTTCTCTGGTGGATTCATCATCAACCATCAGGCGTAAAAGACTGAGTTTTGGCAGTATACTATGGGGATAGGTATCGGCGACTTTTCGGTAAATTTCCTTTGCAGTATCAATATCATTCTTTTTTTCATATAATTTAGCCAGGGCAAAGCCCACGGAGAAATTCTTTGGATTTTTGTTGTAGAGTTTCTCATAGAGCGGGATAATATTACCGAATTCGCCAAGTTCAAAATATACCTTTTCAAATCCAGGGATTATCATAAAGGCAAAATCCGGATGTGTCTCCATGATTTTCAGATAATATTCCTGTGCCTTTTTTAAATCGCCTTTCTTTTCAAAATAGCGGGCAGTGTAATAAAGTGCGGTTAGAGAATCAGAAGCAATTTTTAATGCCCGACGCAGGAGGTTCAACACTTCCTTTTCGGATTCCTTGCCGTCCTCAGATAGCCCTTCAAGAATTTTATTTGCATATGAGGCATAGTAGAATGCCAGTCGGTTTTGATCCTTTTCTTTAAAATTTTTATCTTCATAGATTGTGATACAATCTTTAAAACTTTCCATATCTTCATATATCTGAAGAATCATTCTTAAGGCAGTAGGGTCGTTTTTATCAATCTTTAAAATTTCTTTAAGGAATGATATCGCCTTCAGGGGACGGTGTGCCTGGAGCAGGTCCTGGACCAGGGCATAATATATTCTCTTTTCCTCGCCTTTTTTCAGGGTTGGTCTTACCGTAAGGGATTGATGAATCTGTATTGCCCTTGTTATATCGCCCATTTTCCGATAGAGGTTGCCCAGGCGGATGTAGGGGTCAATCAGGTCGCTTGTTCTGCTTACGGTCTCCTTCAATTTTTTAAAGGCGAGTTCTTCGTTGTTATCGAGCAGGGCGGTAAGGGCGTCAAGGTATGGGTTGTATCCGCTAATCTTTTCCTTTCTTCGGTAAAAATAGAGGTAGATAACAAGCGCAATAAGGGCGACGATGATGATGATCATAAAGGTCATTTTTCCTCCTCAATCGGAAGATTTCTCAGGGCATCAAGTTCTTTTTTGAGGTTTTTATTCTCTTTTTTTATTCGTCGAAGATTTGTCCTTAAGACAATTTCATCGGCAAGCGCAAAGACCAGGATAAATACCATCCCGGCGACAAAAGCATAGAAACAGATAATGGATAGAGAGATATCATAGAACTTCTGGCCAAAGATATCCAGGTCAACTCTGGCCTGGGTGTTCAGGACCATAAAACCAATCATAAAACCAATCACGAGAATCACAAATATTAAACCTAAAAAGCGCATCAAACCTCCTTCTTAATCATATTCAGATTATATTTTTTGTCAATAGATAGATTATGAATTTTTATTCATAAATATTATGATTTGATTGGTTTATACCGGACAACTGCGAACAACGAAACCGCAAAGCAAGGCGGGTCGCAATAGCCAATAACTTATAATTATAATAATGATGTATATTTTGGCGTAAAAGGCTGCACAAGGTGCGCAAAAGTTATAGCGGTATTTTTTTATATTTATTATTCCGATGTCTTATTTTCTCAACACTCCGACCCTCTGTGTTCAAGACAGCACGAAGTGTGTTTATTCCATAGCGCAGCCCTCATTTCTTTTTTTATAACTGAATCTCACCTTACCGCATTTGGGGCATACCCACTTCTTTTTCTTGTGGTGGGTACCCCGTGTTTCCTTCATCTTATGGCGACACCTTGGACAATACATCCTATTTCTTATCCGAGGTAACCTTTTTCAATTCGTTGAGGCGCATCTCGGCGTTGCTAAAACTTTTATCAAGTTTGAGGGTTTTTTCATACATAGCTACCGCATCAGGAATTCTTTTGGCACCCTCATAGGCAAGACCCAGATAATAATATATCTCCGCGTCATAAGGATTTATCCTTAATGCCTCGCTAAATTTAGCAATTGCCTCTTCATAATCTTTATTCAAAAGATATGATTGGCCTACCTCTAATAAAACTTCTATTTCTCCTTGTTCCATTCTCCTTTCCTTGTTTAAAAAATTTTAATATTGCCTGATTTCATTGCCCATTCTTTGCAATCACCGTATCATGTGTAAAAGAGGGGTTCGGTTTCGGATATTCCAAAAGATAGTGCAGGCCCCTTGATTCTTTTCTTTGCAGTGCCGAAAGAATTATAAGTTTCGCAACATCGGTCATATTGCAGGATTCAGCATTGATGATATGAATGCCCGGCTCAAACGCCTTCTCATATCCTTCAACCATCTGCTTTGCCTTTTTCAATCCTTTTTCACTCCTTATGACATTAAGATATTGAACCATCATCTCTTTTATCGCGAACTTCAGATTAGGGCCTGTCTTCACCGGTTGAGTCTTTGTTCTTTTAGGTGGTTTGACATCGGTTATTCTTTGCATCCTTTCCGCCGCCCGTGTAGCAAATACCAGTGCCTCAAGTAGAGAATTTGAGGCAAGGCGATTTGCACCATGCACCCCGGTGAATGCACATTCACCCAGGGCGAATAGTTTTTTGATTGATGACTCCGCCCAGGAATTTACCATAATGCCGCCGCAGATATAATGGGCAGCCGGAACAACCGGTATCGGTTCCCGGGTGATATCGATGCCCCATTCAAGACAGATTTCATAGATCATTGGAAACCGTTTTTTAATAAAGCCGGTTTTCAGGTGGGAAAGGTCAAGCAGGACATATTTGGACTTGGATTTAATCATTTCCATTACACAGGCACGGGCAACAATATCCCGGGGCGCAAGGTCTCCGGCTGGACTGTATCTTTTCATAAACGGTTTGCCGTCCTTCGTCTTCAGGATGCCGCCTTCACCCCGGACCGCCTCGGAGATGAGAAATGCCCGGCCGTCAATATTGATATTGTAAACCGCGGTAGGGTGGAACTGGACAAATTCCATATTCGCAATCTTCGCCCCGGCACGATAAGCCATAGCGATTCCATCTCCTGTAGCAATAGGAGGATTTGTTGTATGAAGATAGAGCTGTCCGGCACCACCGGTTGCTAAAATTACGGCATTGGCATAGATGACATCAATTTCTTTATTATTTGTATTTAAGAAATAGACTCCCCGGCATTCACCATCTATAGTGATCAAATCCAGCACAACTTCATTTTCACTCAGGCTGATCCCTTTTTCCTTTATCTCTTCCAGAAGAACCCTTTCAATCTCCTGACCAGTGTGATCTCTTGCGTGAACAATCCTTCTTCGTGAATGACCCCCTTCTTGTCCCAAGGCAAATTCACCATCTGAATTGAGTGAGAAACGGCAGCCCATATTATATAATTCTTTTACTAAAACAGGTCCTTTCTTTACCATCATCTCAACCACATCTTTATGGCATAGACCGGCTCCTGTTTTTAGTGTATCATTGATATGGAGTTTAAAAGAATCCTTGGGAGAAAAGACTGCAGCAATGCCGCCCTGTGCGTAGTTGGTGTTGGAATCCGCCTTTCTCTTTTTTGTTAACACCAGCACCTTGCCATAGGCTGAAGCCTTGGTTGCAAATGTCAGTCCTGCGATACCTGAACCAACCACTAAAAAATCGATTTTCTTAGGCATCAAATAATTCTATACACCCACGGGAAAAAGTCAATACTTTTACATATTGCCTTCTCTTTTTCATTCGATGAATAATCTATGCGGCGGAGCATTTTTTATCCTGCAATGGTTTTTTTAGTTTATTGGTTGCTTAAATCGATGATTGAAAATAGGTGAATTATGGATATAATTGACTAATGCACGAACTGTGGAAACTGAAAAAATATATCCTGCGTTATAAATTCCATTATCTTTTTGGTATAATTGCTTTGATTATAATTGACCTCTTGCAACTATTAATCCCCAGGGTCTTGAAGGCGGCGATTGATCGACTCGCCACCGGTGAGATTGGGTTGTTCGGGCTTAAATACTATTTTTTGATTATTATGCTTATTGCTGCCGGCATTGCCATTGGTAGATTTTTCTGGCGGTATCTATTGATTGGTTCTTCCCGACGAATTGAAAGAGAGTTAAGGACTGACCTTTATGCCCATCTTCTCACCCTGGATTTCAGCTATTTTGATACCCATAAAACCGGTGATTTAATGGCGCACGCCGTTAATGATATAAATGCCGTGCGAATGTCACTGGGTTTTGGATTTATTATTCTTATTGATGTCTTTATTCTGGGTATAGCATCCCTTATTATGATGTTCAATATCAGTGCCACACTCACTCTGTTCGCCCTGATTCCTTTTCCCCTGATTGCAATTATTTCAACCCGATTTGGCCGTCTGATTCACCATCTCTTTGAAAAGGTCCAGGCCGCATTCGCCTTATTGACCGAGCGGGTAAGGGAAAATCTATCAGGAATTCGTGTGGTAAAGATATTTGTGCAGGAGAATAATGAGATTGAAAAATTTAAGAATTTAAGTAATGAATATGTCGTAAGAAATAAACGTTTAATCCGAATATGGAGTCTTTTCTTCCCGCTGATTATCTTTTTAGGAATGACCGGGCAGGTAATTGTTCTCTGGCTTGGTGGTCGGTATGTAATATTCGGTGATATCTCAATCGGTTCATTCGTGGCGTTTATCGCCTATCTGCAAATCCTGGTCTGGCCAATGATGGCAATCGGCTGGACCATAAACCTGTTTCAGCGTGGTGCGGCATCCCAGCGTAGATTAAATCGAATTTTTCAGGAAAGACCGAAAATTTTAAGTGGTCAAAATCGTCCGGATGAGTTTAAAGGTGAAATAGAATTTAAGAATGTGACATTTACCTATCAAAACAAAGAGGTTCCTGCTCTGAATAACATTAATCTTCATATCAAGGCACGGGAATTTATCGGTATTACCGGACCGGTTGCGAGTGGTAAGACCAGTTTGGTGAATCTGTTACTCAGGCTTTATGAACCGCAACTGGGAAAGATTATGATTGATGGCTATGATATTAAGACCTTAAGGATTGATACCCTGCGTCAGAATATTGCCTATGTTCCCCAGGATACATTTTTGTTTTCTGATACAATAAGAAGAAATATTGCATTTGGAAATGAATCAGCCGGTGAAGAGGAAATTATAAGATTTGCAAAGATCGCCCATATTTATGATGAGATCATGCAATCTCCCAAGGGTCTGGATACCGTGGTTGGGGAAAGAGGGGTAACTTTGAGCGGCGGTCAAAAACAGCGGATTGCCCTGGCCCGGGCATTGCTTATGAATCGCCCGATATTGATCCTTGATGATGCGGTTTCATCGGTTGATGCCGAGACTGAACTACAAATTCTCAATGCAATTAAGTCCGAATTAAAGAATCGCACATCTATAATTATTTCGCATCGAGTCTTTGCCCTGCAGGATGCGCAGCGGATTATTGTTCTTGATAAAGGAGAGATTCGGGAACAGGGAACCCATTATGAACTGGTGAGAATGGGCGGTTTATATAGTGAGATATTCAGACGTCAGCAGATTGAAATGAAGTTGGGGCAGATATGATTGGACATCACGGTTATGGAGAAGCCGAGATCGGCAAAGTGTTTGACCTGAAGATTGTCGCACGCCTTTTTGAATTTATCAGGCCGTATCTTAAATATCTAATCGGTGCCACAGTATTTTTAATTGTCGCGGCCGGAGTTGAGATTCTCTATCCCTATATTACAAAGATTGCAATTGATGATTATATCATCAAAAGCGGCAGAAAGATCGTTGGTGTGGAAAATCAAGAAAACCTCTTACCGATTGGCCGGGATACATATTTTATTGACCAGAAGGCTTTAAAGAAGATTGATGTCGGAAAGCTGCGCAGATGGGAAAAGCTGGGCAAGATGTCTAAGGAGCGATACTACTATACTACATTGAATGAATTAAATAAAGAGGCGAAGGCAATCATCTCTGCGCACCCTGAACTATTCGAAGCGCACGACAGCTTGGTGATTATTTCCTATAATAATTTTAAGAAATTATCAAGACGAGAAATCGCAGTTTTAAGACAGAAGGATATTTTCGGGGTGGGGAGAATTGTCGTCATATTCTTTATTGTTCTCTTTATCGGCGGTCTGGCAAACTATATACAGATTTATCTTTCTCAGTATGCCGGCCAGCTCTTTATGCATACATTAAGAATGAGAATTTTCAGAAAACTTCAAAGCCTTGACCTGAAATTCTTTGACCATAATCCTGTGGGTCGATTGGTAACCAGGGCGACAAATGATGTTGAGGCGGTGAATGAGGCATTCACCCAGGTGTTTGCCAGACTGCTCAAGGATTTTCTACTTTTTCTGGGTATTGTTGTAATAATGATTTCAATGAATTTACGCCTCGCCCTCATTGCATTTACAGTAATCCCTTTACTTATTTTTATGACTGTATATTTTCGTTTAAGGGCACGGGAAATCTATCGAAAGGTGCGGGTGAAACTCGCTAAATTGAATGCGACACTTCAGGAAAATCTTTCCGGGATCAGGATAATTAAGATATTTAATAAAGAGAGAGATAATCTGAAAGATTTTGATACGGTAAATGAAGAATATCTGAAAATAAATCTTCGTCAGGTTCTGCTTATGTCGTTTTTTCGACCGTCGATTGAAATCATCAGTTCCCTGGGAATTGGTCTGGTTCTCTATTATGGGGGCGGTGCTGTGCTCAGGTCCCAGGTTTCCCTCGGTGTTCTGGTTGCATTCCTATCCTATGTGGAAATGTTCTTCAGACCGATAAGACAGTTAACCGAATCATATACTTTATTGCAGTCGGCAATGGCATCAAGTGAAAGAATCTTTCTTTTACTTGATGAAAAGGCAGAGATTGAGTCCTGGACGCGGGGGATTGAATTGAAAAAAGTCAGGGGAGAAATTGAATTTCGTAATGTGTGGTTTAGGTACGATAAAGATTGGGTATTAAAGGATGTTTCATTCCGGGTTGCACCCGGGGAAAAGGTGGCGATTGTTGGTCCGACCGGAGCGGGTAAAACATCGATAATCAGCCTCATTTCACGGTTATACGAAAATGAAAAGGGAAGTATTTTGATTGACGGTATTGATATACGCAGGATAAAACTATCATCACTTCGTTCACAGATTGGGGTCGTGCCCCAGGATGTGTTTCTATTTTCCGGGGATATAAAATCCAATATCCGTCTGGGATTGAATCTTGAGGATGAAAAGGTAAGGGAGATTGCATCTTACATAAATGCGGATCGATTTATTGATAGATTTCCACTGAAATACAACGAAAATGTTGCCGAGCGTGGTGTAACATTTTCCAGTGGAGAGCGGCAACTTCTTTCTTTTGCAAGGGCGCTTGCCTTCGATCCGAAGATTTTGATTCTGGATGAGGCAACCGCAAGTATTGATACCGAGACGGAAAGGCTTATCCAGGATGGTCTGCAAAAACTTTTGTTGGGAAGGACCGCAATCATCATTGCCCATCGACTGAGTACGATAAAAGAGGTGGACCGGATATATGTAATCTCTCAGGGTGAAATTAAAGAAATCGGCACCCATGAACAGTTGATAAAAAAACAGGGTATCTATTATGAACTTTATCGTCTCCAATCGCTCAATAATGTTTAGTTTTACCTGTATTGAATCTGATATCACTCTTAATTTTTATCTGGTTATTTCATATAATAATTTATTACAAGGAGGCTGATGGTGATTTCTCTGGTCATTGCAGATGACCATCCGATTATCAGGGATGGATTGAAACGGATTGTTGAGGAGGTGCCTGGTTTTAAGGTGATTGGTGAAGCCGGGGATGGTTCAGAGGCGGTCAGGATGGTGCGGAAGATGCAACCGGACATTTTGATCCTTGATATTTCAATGCCCAATCTTCGGGGGATCGAGGCGATTAGCAAGATTCGTAAGTTTGATAAACGGGTGAAGATTCTTATTCTCACAATGCACAAAAATGAGGATTTTGCCTATGAGTGTCTGCAGGCAGGCGCTCAGGGATATATCTTGAAAGAGGACGCTGCTGATGAACTAATTACTGCAATCCAAACCCTGACCAGGGGGCAGCTCTACCTCTCACCTTCGTTCGGTGATAGTGTTCTCAAGGAATTAATAAGGAGGCGCAGTTCACAGGATAAGACAAAATATGAACTGCTCAGTATCCGGGAACGAGAAGTTCTGAAATTGATTGCTGAGGGTGATAGCAATAAGGCTATTGCTAAGAAACTGGGGATAAGCGTCAGGACGGTCGAACATCACCGTTTGAGCATGTGTCATAAACTTAAACTTAATAATACTACTGCCCTGGTGAAGTTCGCCCTCAGAATAGGAATCATTGACCTTGACTGAACTATGATGGATAAAAAGACCGTCCGGCATCATTCACTGGATTCATATCGTGCGATTCTGATGGAACTTCCTGATATTGTCTATCAGATTGACCCTGACGGTTATTTTCGTTTTTTGAACAATGCGGTTTCGAGCCTGGGATATCGACCTGAAGAACTTATCGGTAAACACTTTAGTAAGATAGTCCATCCGGCTGATGTTAGATCATTCAGCCGTTTTTATGTGCTGCCGAATTATAAGGGCAGGATTACCGGTCCGGAAAAGTCTCCAAAGCTTATTGATGAAAGGCGAAGCGGACTACGAAAGACCAAAAACCTTGTAGTCAGGTTATTACCAAAAAATTCTAATAAGGAATTGAGATTCGGTGAGGTGATGGCTCTTGGTCAGGTGAGTTCAGTTGGTCAATATAAGAAAGCGAAAAAAGAGTTTTTGGGAACGCTTGGCGTTATCCGGGATATTACGGACCAGGTAAGAATGGACCGGCAACTCCATTACCAGGCCGATATGATTCGTTTCGTCTCGGATGCAATTATTTCCACCGACCTCAATTTGAAGATTCGCACCTGGAATGATGCTGCACAGACGATATACGGATGGCAGGCATATGAGGTGATGGATAAATCACTGTTTAATATCATAGGTTTACGCGGGCCAGTCTTCAATAAAAAAAAGTTTTTAAAAAAAATTAATCAGTGCGGAAGATGGCAGGGAGAAACACTGCAGAAGAGAAAGGATGGTAGCCCGCTTTGCATACTTTCTTCATTTTCTATAATAAAAGATCAATTGAATCAGCCTGCCGGGATTGTAGTGGTAAATCATGATATTACTACATTAAAAAGGGCAGAGCAGAACAGGCATGAGATTGAGTTGCGTTTCCGTAAGTTCTTTATGAATGCATCAGAATACTGTTATATTCTTTCTCCGGAAGGTAAAATCATCGACCTTAACCGTTCGGCATTGAAGACCCTTGGTTATCGGAAAAAGGAAGTTTTGGGCAGACATATAAAAGAGCTTTTCGCTTCTAAATGGCAAAAGAAGGTCAGTGCATTATTACAGCAGAAAGACCCGAAATTGCGCAATGAGCAGAGCTTGATTGTTACGAAGTCTGGGGAAGTCAGGGATGTGCTTTTCAACATTGATGCAATTAAGGAGAAAGATGGGCATGTTGTTCACTTTATTGCCACCCAGCATGATATCACCGGCCTGAATCTTCTTCTGAATAGACTTCATCAATACCAGGAGGTGATGGCAAAGACATTTTTGAGTCTTGACGATGCGGTATTAATTCTTGACTGTAAAAAAATTCCGAGAATCCTGGAATGTAATCCTGCGACAATCAGGATTTTTGGATATGCCAAGGATGAGATGCTTGGCAGAGCTGTAGATTTTCTTTATATCAATCGAACCGCTTTCAGAAAATTCCAGAAGACCCTCCATTCAGCAGTAAAGAAGAAGGGATATCTTTCTTCTTTTGAGTTTGAGATGAAGAAAAAAAATGGTGAAGTATTTCCTGCGGAACATTCTGTTTATCCTCTTAAAGACCACAAAAATAAAATGATTGGCTGGATCAGTGTGATAAAGGATATTACACATTTTAAGAATGTTGAAAAAGATATAAGGGAGTCTGAAGAGAAGTATCGAAGATTGGTGGAGAATATAAATGATGTGCTCTTTTCTTTAAATAAAGATGGGATTATAACTTATATAAGTCCGGTGATTACAAAGATTGCTGGATTTAGCCCGGATGAGATTATGGGCCGTCATTTTTTAAAATTTATTGCACCGGAAGACTGTTCCCGTATTGATTCGCGTTTTAAAGAAGTTCTTCGGGGTAAAATTAAACCGACTGAATATCGGATAAGGATAAAATCGGGCGGGTATCGCTGGGTGCGCTCATCATCTCAGCCTGTACATAAGGATAAAAAACTTATAGGTATCCAGGGGATTTTGACCGATATTACAAATGAACGGGAGGCTCAATATGCCCTTACTAAATCCCTGAAGGAAAAGGAAATTCTTTTAAGGGAGATTCATCATCGGGTAAAGAATAATATGCAGATAATGTCGAGCCTTCTGGGTCTTCAAACCAGATTTTTAAAAAATAAAGAACTGGCGAATAAGTTTATCGAGGCGCAGAATCGTATTAAGGTGATGGCATTTGTTCATGAAAATCTTTATAAATCACAAAACCGGGCTCAGATAGATTTTAATATCTATGTTTCAAGTTTGGTGAAAAATTTATTCAAAACTTATGGGGTAAAACCGGGGATGATAAAATTTGAAAATAAGATAAAAGATATTTTTCTTAATATTGAAACCGCAATTCCCTGCGGTTTGATTATCAATGAACTTATATCTAATGCACTAAAATATGCATTCCCCGACAACAGAAGAGGAACGATAAGAATTATTATGAGAAGAGTAAAGGGGCTATTTAACCTGGCAGTTGAAGATAATGGGATTGGCTTTGCGGAAAAATTCGATTTTAATAAAACCCAGACGCTTGGTCTGCAGTTAGTGAGAATTTTGACAGAACAGCTCAACGGGTCAGTTACCCTGTACCGAAAACCAAGAACAAAATTTTTAATCAAATTCAAAGGCAGTTGATGGTTCAAAAAAAGGTTCTTATCATTGAGGATGAGGCGATTGTTGCCAAGGATATCGAATATACCCTTGGTGAATTAGGATATGAAGCCAGGTCCATTACCGGTCATTTCCAGACCGTATTGAAAAAGGTGGACCGGTTTCGGCCGGACTTAATCTTAATGGACATTGTTTTAAAGGGAAAGATAAATGGTATTTCCTTGGCCAGGAGTATCCAGAAAAAGTTTGGAATCCCCATTGTCTATCTTACTGCTTATGGGGATGTAGAAATTGTTGAGAAGGCAAAATTGACCGGACCATTTGGCTATATCCTTAAGCCCTTTGAGAAGAATGATTTGAGAATCGCAATAGAGATTGCCCTTTATAAACACTCCGTTGAAAAAAAATTGCACCAGGTTTTAAAAGAGTTGAAAAAGGAAAGGAAAAGGGCGCAACAACTTGCCGAAAAGGTTATCGAACTTCAGGAAAAGGAGCGACTTTATCTTGCCTCGGTTATACACGATGAATTTTTACAGATTCTGGTTGTTTATCTGTATTTTCTTCAGAGAATTAAAAAAATAAAATTACCCGATAAACTGGAAGCAGAACGTAAAAAGTTGATTCAGAATATAAGGGATGGAATTAAACGGGCGCGCTCTTTAATAAATGAGATTCATCCGATTCAGGAGCCAGAACTTGGTTTACTGACAATGATAAGACAGAGCGCAGAAATGAGGTTTGCTGGTTCAGATGTCAGGGTGAAGGTTATCGGGCCTAAATCCATACCCCGGCTCAGTCCGATGGTTAAAACCAATCTTCTGCGTATTGCCCAGGAGGCACTGATGAATATCTATAAATATGCCCGGGCAAGGAATGTGGTTATCAGTATTACTTTATCCAGAACCAATATGCTCCTTGTCATTGAGGATGATGGTGTTGGTTTTGACCGAAAGCGATTAAAGAGTCCGAAAAAGAACCATTTCGGCCTTTTGATAATGGAACAGCGGGCGCGCTTTATCCGGGCTAAATTGAAGATAATAAGCAAACCCGGAAAAGGTACCAGGATAGAATGCAGACTTCCGCTAAGTTAATTTAGTAGTAATCAATGAATTATTTGGTAGGTAATTCACCCTATGCTAAAATAGGTATTGTTTTATATTTTATTGGATGTTCATCGGCTTATAATTAACAATTTTTACAGGGGATGAATAGATTATTGCTTATCTCTTTATCCCTTTCTTCAATAGAGGGCGGGAACCGTTCCCGGTCCTTCCTGGGAACTCAGGATCCATTAATGAAAAAGGGGGTATTATGGAAAGAAAGAAGAAAAGGATTTTGGTTTGTGATGATGAAGAATCGATAAGGCTTCTTCTGAAAGAGACTTTGAGTGATGATTATGAGGTGGTGGAAGCAGGCGATGGCCATGATGCTCTGCGTATGGTAACAAAAGAACATTTTGACTTACTGGTAATCGATATCAAGATGCCCCAGATGCACGGTATCGAGGCAATCGAAAGGGTCAGGGCTCGTAACAATAAAATTCCAATTATTGTCTGTACCGCATACCAGAGGCTTGAGGACGACATTGTCCTGAAAACATCGGATATTGGTGCGTTTGTCGGCAAGCCGATTAATATAAAGGAGTTCAAACAGAAGGTCTTTGAAATGATTGGAGTTTGAATCGGTGATGGATGAAAGATAAGCTCTGTTTATTGATGATGGGAAGAAGAGATATAATTAATCAGCTGACTTTTGATCAAAGATTAATTTTGATTTTTATGTGATGCTGGAAGTTCCCGGGAGAGTGCGATTGAGCACATCAGTGGTGATAAATATGACCTGTACAGTCAGTGATAGAGAATGAACTGAGTTTTTTGAAATTTGTTGATACCATAAGTTGGTTTTATTCCGGTGTTTTAAAACAGTCCTTCGCCGTTCGGATATTGTTGCCAGAGGTTTTTTGAAAAATAGGAACAAATGTGATAGACCAGAATCTTGACATTGAAGTTTGTTTTTGTATAATCGATTATGTGTGGGATTGTTGGTTATATTGGAAAGAATAATGCAGTCAAGCCTTTGATCGATGGTTTGTATCGTTTAGAATATCGGGGTTATGATTCCGCCGGTATTGCCTTATTAACCCAGGATAATATATTTTTAAAGAAGGTTGCCGGCAGGGTAAATGAGCTGGATAAAGCCATTCGTAATGAACCTCTTCAGTCGCATATTGGCATTGCACACACCCGGTGGGCGACTCATGGTGTTCCTAATGATATTAATGCCCATCCCCATACTGATTGCAAAAATCAGATTGCAGTTGTTCATAACGGTATTATTGAGAATTTCCGCACCCTGAAACAATTCTTGGTGAAGAAAGGACATAAATTCCAGTCTGAAACTGACAGCGAGGTGATACCACATCTTATTGAAGAATTTTATGATGGTGATTTAATGGCTGCGGTGAGGAAGGCCTGTAGCTATATCAAGGGAACCTATGGTTTTGTAATAATCTCCCTTGCCAGTCCTGGATATATCATCGCATCACGTATGGGGAGCCCTCTGGTTATTGGCCGGGGAAAAGGAGAATATATTGTCGCCTCGGACCTTGCCGCAATTATAAGTTATACGAATGAAGTTATATATTTAAAGGATGGTGATATTGCAGAGATTAGTTCAGACCATCTTCGTGTTGAGGGTTGTGAATCCGGTATGGTTTTTCCGGAGATTGAAAAGGTTAATCTTACCCTGGAGCAGATTGAGCGGCGTGGATATAAACATTTTATGCTCAAGGAGATCTATGAACAACCAATAATCCTTCGTGATACAATCAGGGGTCGGTTAAATTATGAAGATGGGATTGCCCGGCTTAACGGCATTTCAAATTATATTGAGGATTTGAGGGATGCGGACCGAATTATCATTATTGCCTGTGGAACATCGTGGCATGCAGGATTGATTGGTGAATATATGATTGAGTCCTTAGCCGAAATACCGGTTGAGGTAGAATATGGCTCTGAATTTCGCTACCGCAGGCCTGTTCTCAAAAAGGGCACAATCTGTATTGTAGTATCCCAATCCGGTGAGACGGCAGATACACTTGCTGCATTGAGAGAAGCAAAAAGGCATGGTGCTACAGTATTGGGGATCTGTAATGTTGTGGGAAGCAGCATCGCTCGTGAAACTGATGCCGGTATCTATATACACGCCGGTCCAGAAATAGGAGTTGCATCAACCAAGGCATTTATGGGGCAGATTATGACCTTTGCCCTTCTTTCTTTACTGTTGGGAAGGTTACGACGCCTTTCTGTTGATGAAGGCAGGGATATTATCAACGCCATAGAGAAGATACCGGACCAATTGCAGTCCCTGCTTGATAAACTGCCAGATAAGATAAAAAAACTTGCCCGCACCTTTAAAGACCACAGAAATTTCCTCTATCTGGGACGCGGTTATAATTTTCCTGTAGCATTAGAAGGGGCATTGAAGTTGAAAGAGATATCGTATATTCACGCTGAAGGTTATCCGGCAGCCGAGATGAAACACGGTCCGATTGCCCTGATTGATAAGAATATGCCGGTGGTCGTGATTGCAATAAAGGATGCCATATATGATAAGGTGATTTCCAATATCGAAGAGATCAGGGCAAGGCAGGGTATTGTTATTGCAGTTGGTTCGGAGGGTGATACCCAGCTTAAAAAGTATGTTGATTATGTCATCTATGTGCCGGAAACCATGGATCATCTTTATCCGTTATTAACCATACTTCCCCTGCAACTTCTTGCCTATTATATTGCAGATTATCGGGGGCTTGATGTTGATAAGCCCAGAAATCTTGCAAAGAGTGTTACAGTTGAATAGTTGATTTTGAGGATTGATCGATTAAAAAGAGAGCAGTTGAGATTAAATCAAAAGGTGAGTATTAAAAAACTAAAGAAAAGGGTCAGATACATTGCTGGTGTTGATGTGGCACGCAATCAGCGAAGACTTTTTGGTGCAGTAGTAGTTTTAAAATTTCCTGAATTAGAGGTTTTAGAATACACCTGGGCGCATGCCGTTGAGAAATTGCCGTACATCCCGGGTTATCTTTCATTCCGTGAAATTCCGGTTATTCTGCGTGCCTATAAGAAATTAAAGAAGAAACCTGATTTGATACTGGTTGATGGTCAGGGTATCGCTCATCCCAGAAGATTTGGCCTTGCTACACATCTCGGTGTTTTACTCGGAGTTCCAACAATCGGATGTGCAAAGTCTCATCTTTTCGGAGATTACAAACTGCCCGGAATAAAGCGAGGTGCCTTTGAATTCTTAAAGGTCAACGAAGAAATGATCGGTCTTGTCTTGAGAACAAGGGATGGGGTAAAACCATTATTCATCTCACCGGGTCATCTGGTTGAGCTTGAGGATTGCCAGAATTTTGTGCTTGGTTCAGCAATAAAATATCGCATCCCTGAACCGCTGAGAATAGCGCATATGCTGGCTACAAAAAAGGCAAGGGGGTTTGATGTCTGAGGTGCGGAGGGATATTGTTACAGATACCTGGGTAATTGTGGATACTGATAACGACAAGCTCCCGAAATTGCCTGGGGTCGATTTTAAACCATCCAGAGGTTGTCCTTTCTGTGCCGGAAATGAGGCACAGACTCCGCCCGAGCTTTATGCAATTAGAAACCAGGATTCTGCAGATGGCCCGGGCTGGAAGGTCCGTGTCATCCCTAATATAAAACCAATTCTTCAGGAAGATGGGGAATTGAAAAAGACCGGGGTTGGGGTTTATGATATGGTTTCCGGGGTCGGTGCCAATGAGGTGATTATTGAAACCCCTGAACACATCATAAATTTTTTTGAACTTAGTGAAGAACAGATTGGGTTTGTGCTTAAGGTATATCAGCAAAGGATTATCGCACTACAAAAAGATTCAAGGATTCGCTATGTGCTGATATTTAAAAATCACCGACCCCAGGCCGGGGCATCGACCATTGAGCATACCCATTCCGACCTTATCGGCCTGCCTGCCATTCCAATAAGGATAAAACAGAAATTGAATGGGGCAAGGGAATATTACGGATTTAAGGAACGTTGTATATTTTGTGATATAATAAAACAGGAACTGGAGATGGCAGATAGGTTGGTTTTTCAGAGCGAAAACTTTGTTGTTATTACACCCTATGCTTCAAGATTTCCTTTTGAGATGCTGATTATCCCGCGGGAACATTCTTATAGCTATAAACTGACAGACGAGTTTCAATTCAAGGATCTGGCAGGTGTTTTGAAAAAGGTCTGTAAGATATTGAATGATGTGGTTGATGATCCACCGTATAATCTAATCCTGAACGACTGTCCAAATCTATTACCCAGGCAGGATTACTGGAAGACGATTAAGGCAGATTTCCACTGGCATATTGAACTGACTCCGCGTCTTTACCGGACCACCGGTTTTGAACTGGGCACCGGATTTTACATTAATCGCTATGCACCAGAGCGTGCCGCAGCAGTTTTGAGAAAGAATCTATGATTCGGGCAATTATTTTTGACCTTGATAATACCTTAGTCGATTTTATGGCGATGAAGGATGCGGCGATTGAGTCTGCGGTGCTGGCGATGATTGATGCCGGTCTGAAACTACCCCGGGAAGAGGCAAAAAAGAAGATATACCAGATTTATGAAGAAGAAGGGATTGAGGACCAGAAGGTCTTCGACAAATTTTTGAGTAAAGAACTTGGTGAGATTGACTATCGAATCCATGCCGCAGGGATTATCGGTTATCGCCGGGCAAGGGAGGCGGCATTGGTATTATATCCCCATACCCAGCTTGTTCTGATGGAACTTTTAAAAAAGGGGATAAAGCTTGCCGTGGTAAGTGATGCGCCCCGGGTTCAGGCCTGGCTCAGATTGTGTCAGTTGAATCTTCATCATATATTTGATGTTGTGATTACATTTGAGGATACATTCAAGAGAAAACCAGACCCTGAACCATTCAAACAGGCATTAGAAAGGCTGAAGGTGAATCCTCAAGAAGCGATTATGGTGGGTGATTGGGCAGAGAGGGATATTGTCGGGGCAAGACTTCTTGGTATGAAGACGGTATTTGCAAGGTATGGAGACCGTTTTGGGACAAAGAATTCTGGTGCGGATTATGAGATCGATGATATTACACAACTCCTTGATATTATTACTGAAATAAATGAAGAGAATACTGGTTAGTGCCTGTCTTCTGGGCATAAATTGTCGGTATGACGGAAAGAATGCATTTCGGGAAAAGGTGAGGCGATTAATGAAAGAGAATTATCTGATATTTGCCTGTCCTGAGCAACTCGGCGGGCTCACAACACCAAGGCCGAGAAATATCATTAAAGGAAGAAAGGTTATCAATGAAATGGGCAGGGATGTAACAAAAGAATTTTACCGCGGGGCAAGGGAGTTTTTGAAGATTGCCCGTATCTTCCGGGTTGATGAATTGATTCTTAAGGCACGCAGCCCATCCTGTGGTAGAAAAGGGATTGTAACTAAATTATTGAAAAAAGATATAAAAGTCACTTATATAAGATGATATTACTCTTTCTTTTTCTTCAAATTTTACCCGACCATGAGGAGATTGTGTATCAGACCAATGATAAGGGTAAGCTCGGTGAGATTCATATTACATCAGACCGGGACAGCCTTGGCTATCATATTCTCTATCTTTCAGACCGCAGGATTGAAGTGATTCTTGATACACTGAACCTGGGAACCTTGTATATCAAAAAATTTGTAAAGAATAAACTTGAACTGGAGATTAAAAGGGATGGGGTATTCCGGGTGTTTTTTAAGGGCCGACGACATAAATATAAAAAATCCGGCCCGATTTATGACCGCCATACACTCGATTTTGCCTTAAGGGGTTTTAAATATAGACCTGGCTTTAAAAAGACAATTCAATTACATATTCCTGAATTTATGATTATCAACGCCGACCTTGAGGTTCTGGGTGAAGAGTTTGTAACCACCCCGGCTGGAAGGTTTTTATGCTGGAAGTTGCAGTTTAAGCCAAGAATATTTCTTATCCGGATGAAGTTTTATTTCTGGATTGAGAAGGCATCGCCCCATAGATTTATAAAATATAGTGACTCGTCGGGAAAGAACAGTATTCTATTAAAATCCTGGAAAGGGGAATGGAAGAGTGATGATTGACAATACTTATTAAATTTTTATGATGGCGAATCTATGAAGATAACAATCTGTCAACTAAATCCGACAATCGGTGATATTAAGGGAAATCTTGAAAAGATGAAAAAGGTAATCCAGCAAAACAGCGGTTCTGATCTGGTGGTTTTTCCTGAGTTATTCCTGGTGGGCTATCCACCCCGGGACCTTCTGGAGAGAAAATGGGTTGTTCAGGCCGTAGAGCAGGCAATTGATGAGTTGAAGGAATTTTCTAAAGGTTTTCAATCCGCCGGAATACTATTTGGCGCGCCGGTTCCCACCCACAGGAATTTTGGCCGTGGCCTTTATAATACCGGTATTTTAATTCATCAGGGCAAAATTATTATTATACAAAGAAAGTCATTGTTGCCGACCTATGATGTTTTTGATGAGGCAAGATATTTTGAACCGGGTGAAGATATCGATGTGGTGAAATTTAAGGATGAGGTGCTCGGTATTTCCATCTGTGAGGATGCCTGGAATATTTCTGAGCCCTGGCAGAGACAGATATATAAGGTTGACCCGATAAATATTCTGGCAAAAAAGGGTGCAACCGTTTTTATAAATATCTCGGCGTCGCCCTTTTATCTTGGTAAGGAGAAGTTGCGATTCAAGATTTTTAGTGACCATGCACTCAAATATCGGCTTCCCTTCATAATGGTAAATCAGATTGGTGCAAATGATGAACTTATATTTGATGGCAGGAGTATGTTTATTGACCGGAATGGGTTTGCGGTGGATGTGTTGCCGGCATTTGAGGAGTGTGTTAAGACTGTTGATACAAAGGATTCAGGGAATGCAGATTACTACAGACCGCAGGATGAGGTGGAAAGTCTTCATAATGCATTGGTCCTGGGGATTCGTGATTATATGAGAAAATGTGGATTTGAAAAGGCGATTATCGGTCTTTCCGGAGGTATAGATTCTGCAATCACCTGTTATCTTGCATCCCGGGCAATAGGTCCGGAAAATGTGCTTTCTGTAACAATGCCCGGACCATATTCATCAAAGAGTAGTATTGAAGATTCCCGCAAACTCGTAGACAATTTAGGAATTAAATTTATGAAGATACCGATTAGTCAGATTTTTTCTGCATATCTTGATGTTCTGACACCGCATTTTAAAGACAGAAAAGAGGATATCACGGAAGAGAATATCCAGGCACGGATTCGGGGTAATATCCTTATGGCACTCTCCAATAAATTTGGTTATTTAGTGCTTTCTACAGGTAACAAGAGTGAACTTGCAGTCGGCTATTGCACCCTTTATGGAGATATGACCGGGGGTCTGGCAGTAATCTCTGATGTTCCCAAGACAATGGTCTATAAACTTGCTGATTTCATCAACCGTAAGAAAGAGATAATTCCGGTTGAGATTATCAAGAAGGTTCCTTCAGCCGAACTGAAACCCGGTCAGACCGACCAGGATATTCTGCCTCCTTATGAAATTCTTGACCAGGTATTACATTATTATGTGGATGAGGGATATTCTGTTCAGGAGATTATCAATAAGGGTTTTGAACCTGATGTGGTGCGCTGGATTGTTCAGGCGGTAGATAGAAATGAGTATAAGAGAAGGCAGGCAGCACCCGGTTTGAAGGTAACCACCAAGGCGTTTGGTATGGGAAGGAGGATGGTCATTGCCGCAAAATATGAATATTGATCATAAAAATAAAAGGCGGGTTTTATTTATCTGCTCCCATAATTCAGTCCGTTCCCAGATGGCTGAGGCATTCCTGCGGAATCTATATGGTGCTCAATATGAGGCATTCAGTGCGGGAACCGAACCGACCGAGATAAACCCCTACACTATTAAAGTGATGGAGGAGGCGGGTATAGATATTTCCAATCAGAAGGCAAAGCCCTTAGTGCGGTTTCTGGGTGATAATTTTGACCTTGTGGTTACGGTCTGTGATCGGGCAAAGGAAGTCTGTCCTTTTTTTGCCGGGGCAAAAAAGACCATACACCAGGGATTTCCAGATCCGGGGGAATTCTCCGGTAGTGAAGAAGAGATTCTTGAAAAATTCAGGGCATTGCGTGACCAGATTAGAGATTGGGTTATAAGAAGATTTGGCTGAGGTTTTATAAACTCGGCTTTTGCATTAACCCGGCGGGACGGTCGTCGATATACTCCTGTGGTGATAGGGTAATACCTTTGTTTTTGAAAAAGTTTTTAAGTTTTTTGTAATAAAATTGTTCCCAGTCTTTAATTGTTTTTGGGTTACATTCACGTATCCATTGAGAGACCGGACCAACGCTATTTTTTTTATTTAAGCCCCACCGGTTGGTCGCTATATTTAATATCCATTCCTTAGCCATTATTTTATCCCTTTTTCCAATTTGATAAATTTTGTTTTAAATTTGTAGTTTTCTGTTTTGATTGCTTCTGCCATTTTCGATTTAATTAAATAGGCATTTACAAAAATTTTATTTTTTAGATAAACATACGCCCTGACCGTATCTTCATTCTGAACTGAACCATTATCAAATTTAAGGAAGATTTCTTTCTTTAAAATAAGCTCATGCAAATATTCTAGTGTTTTTTCTTTTTTAGTTATCTTTATGCCAAGAAATTTTACAAGCAAACCGGTATTTAGCTTGATTGTCTGTTCATCTATGATATCAACCACTCTATATAGTCGTTTGTTTTTAAAATTGAATTTTTCAGGGTCTATTTTGGGCTTTGCATCTTTAATTGTTGGTGTGTAATCTATCTCATCAATTTTTATTGATTTTTTCCTCTTTATTATCTGGATATTCCTGCTAAATAATTGGTTTTGTTCTAATCTCAACTTGTTTTTTATTATCGCTAAGAACTTCTCATTTATTTCGTAACCGATACCATTCCTCTTTAAATCCAGGGCTGCTTTTAAAGTGGTTCCACTTCCCAAAAAGGGGTCAAGGACAGTGTTATCAACAAAGGTATACATTTTTATCAGCCTTTTCGGCAATTCCTCCGGGAACATCGCCTCGTGTTCTATCTGTCTTGCTCCACCAAAATGCCAGTGCCCATAAAAATATTCTTTCCATTCTTGTTTGGTTAGCCTGGATTTTTGTTTAATTACTTCGGGAACCTTTTTATCCTTGCCAGGTTTTTTTAAAATGAGTATGAATTCATAATCGATTTCAACCAACCCATTTGGGGGGAAAGGGTAAGAACCCATTATATTTGCTCCACCCGTAGTATTCATAGTAGTTTTCTTTTGCCATATAATAGAACCCATATAATCAAAGCCTATATCTTCACACTGTAATATAAATTCTGCATGCAAAGATATAACTTTGTATCTCCCGTAGATTATTGAACGCGCGAATTGGTCGCCTATGTTTATACATAATCTTCTTCCTGGTTTAAGAATTCTGTAGCATTCCTGCCAAACTCTATAAAGGTCTCTCAAATATTCGTATAGATTTTGCCCGTATCCGATTTGATTTTTAACCCCGTAATCTTTAATGTGCCAGTAGGGAGGAGAGGTGACGACCAAGTCAATACTATTGTCATCAATTTCTATCATTTTTCGGCTGTCACCGATTATTATTTTCGCCTGATTGTTCATTTTGATAGGTTTGGTGAATATTCAAAGATATGCTTATTTCTCTTGTTATTTTCAACGAATACGGTCTTCACAAAATAGAATTCATTTTCCCATAATCTCATAAAATGATTATAGCATAGGCAAATAAAAAATCAAGACCATTTTAAAGTATAAGATTTAAGACACTGCCGACAATTAATGCGGAGCCGATCATTATCAGGGCGGATTTCATCATATCAATAAATCCAAGTTCTTTGAAGAGAATCGCAAATGTGGCAACGCAGGGGAAATACATTGTTAATACAACGCTGGCAATAATAAGTTGTTTCAGACTGAGGCCTAAGGGTAAAAGCATACCCACTGCCAGGTCCTTTCTTAAGAATCCAATTATTAATGCGGCAACGGCTTTCAGGGGTAGACCCAAAAGATTTATTATTACCGGAGCGGTTATCTTTCCCAAGAATTCTATTATGCCTAAGGAATAGAGGAGATTGACGATAAAGACACCGAGCAGGACAAATGGTATTGCATCGTGCAGAAACCAGCGAATTCTCACCCAGACCTTTTTTAAAAGGGCGCCAAAATAGGGGAGACGATAGGGCGGAATTTCTACAAAGATCTCCGGGCTCTCACCCTTTATTGTGAAGTTCATCAGGATACCGGCAATGAGCCAGACAATAAAGAGGGTTAAAAATACCGGACCAAGACCTCTTACTCCATATTTCCCTAAGAGTCCGAACACCATTGCGAGTTGTGCCATACAGGGGATTGCAATTGCCATTAAGGTGGCGGCGATGAATCGTTCTCTTTTCGATTCTAAAACCCGGGTTCCCAGTGCCCCGGGGACATTACAGCCCAGTCCCAGCATCATAGGAACGATTGCCATACCGTGAAGTCCTACAAGGTGCATTGCCTTATCCAGGAGGATGGCAAGTCTGGGAAGATATCCCGAATCCTCAAGAAAACTGAGCACAAGATAAAATGCGATAACATAAGGAAGAACTGCAGCAATGGGAACATAGAGTCCGGTGGTCAAAAGGCCAAAAGATTGACCAAAGTCAATCTTTCCGTCAATCAATTCACCCACCAGGATATCGTGAATTATTCCCTTGCCGTTTAGCAGAAGAGAAAGCTGCATTACTACTGGTTGCCAGAGATAATCAAATATCGGTTCAAATATATAGGAGATAAGTGATTCGCCGATGAACCTGATTACTACAAAGATGAGTATCAAAATGACTGAGGCGATGGGTATTCCGGTCCAGGGATGAATTGTCAAATCACTCAGTTTTTCGAAGATTGTATGGTGCTTATGCCGGATTGTTTGAACCTGGTCGACAATCTTACCGATTTCGTGCCAGCGTTCTTTATCTTCATATTGGTAGCTTCCTTTTTTCGCCTCATCAAGTCTTGAGATAAGTTCTTTAATTCCCTCGCCGGTAATGGCAATGGTGGGTATGACCACGACCCCGAGTAATTCCTGGAGTTTTTTTGTATCTATCGAAATCCCGATGTGATGGGCTTCATCCCAGAGATTTAAGGCGATAATTATTGGGATATCCATCTTCAAAAGTTGAAGTGTGAGGTTGAGATTTCTTTCTAAATTTGTTGCGTCAACAACATTTATTACTACACTGTCTTTTTTCTTTATCGCATTTTTCAGGATATCAACTGCAACCTCTTCGGCTGGAGAGGTTGGTTCTAAGCTGTAGGTTCCCGGTACATCAATGACTTCAATCTTATCATTTTTATAGTGGACACAGCCTTTGGAGAACTCAACCGTGGTGCCCGGATAGTTCGATGCAATTACCCCGACACCGGTGAGTCGTGAAAAAATAACACTTTTGCCGACATTGGGATTTCCGATGAGAAGGATTCTTTTGATGCGGTTTTTTTTCTTATTCATACACACCAGCACTGTCTTTTTTATCGTAAGGTTCTACAATTATGCGGCGTGCCATGCCGAAACCAAGGGCAAGTCGGGTATTGCCGAGCTTTACGATTACCGGACCTTTCATCAATTGAGAACTTATTTTTGCGATATCAACTCCAGGTCTGATACCTAATGCCTCGAGTTTTTTTATAATACCATAACCGCCGGAAATACTGATTATCTTACCATTTTCTCCGGATTGCATTTTGGTCAGTTCAATCGGTTTCATAACTTCTCCTTTTTCTTGCATTCAGCACAAAGACCATATAGCTCCATTCGATGCCAGTCCACGGTAAATTTATGCCTGCGGGCAACTTCTTTCTGGAGTTTTTCAATTTTTGGTTCTTCAAATTCAATAATTTTGCCGCATCGTTCACAAACCAGATGGTCATGGTGGCGGGAACGGTGGGCAGGCTCAAAACGCGTCATTCCATCCTTGAATACGCACTCCCGGGCAAGTCCAATACTTGAAAGCAGGTTCAGGGTGCGATAGACCGTGGAATAGCTTATCTTTAAGCTCATCTTTTTGATTTCATCATATAGTTCTTCAACACTGAAATGGCGATTTCGGTTCATAAAATAGTTTACAATCAGGGCACGTTTTACTGAACTCTTGAGCGGTTTTTTTAATTTTGATTGATAAGATTTTTTTAGAATATCCTGTTCCATAGACTCCTTTCAATTTTGATTTTGAAAATCATTTTCAATTATATATAAAATAGATGTTCTGTCAAGATGATAATTCACTGATTCTTCTCTACTTTTTGTCTCGGTTTTTTGTAAGCTATGTAGGTTACAATATAGCCGAGGGGCGTCTCGCCCCGAGGCAGGACGCCTGGCGAGCTGCAGGAGTTTCTGAAACGAGTTGAGAATGACAAACCTCCAGCGGGCGGCGGGGACGCCGCCCGCGCTGAGAAAAATTGAACCGAGCGAATATGGTAGAGAAATTTTTCAAATGACCAATAAAATAATATAAAAAAGTAAAACGAAGTTGTTGAGTATTTTTCGTCCTGGTTTAATAATCTCCTGGAAGTTTATTCTGTCCAAAAATACCGTTGCGATTAATCCGGGAGGCACAATGAAAAAAGTGGAGAGGAGTCAGGATAATTCATAAAGAGAGGGGTGGGTCAAAGACCCACCCTCTCTTTAATAAGTAATAATGAGGTTTATTATAATTTATCCGGAGTTATGTAGTCACCGTATTTTTCCTGAGCATCCAGAAGTCTCTGTTTCTGTTTATCCAGTTCCTCGAATAGAATATTTGGCGGATCGATGACCTGAGTTTTGTAGACCTCTTTTATCCTTTCAATCTTGGCGAGGTTTTCCGGAATACGAATCATAAACTGCTTTTTATAATCTTCTAAAGAATATTCTTTGTTCAAAACTTCTTTAAAGAGTCTTTTCAGGTCCTCATATTTTGGTATCCAGCCGGTTGGTGTCTTTATCGCCTCAACTTCATTATGAACCCTCAACTCAGCCCATTTATACCAGACCTTTTTGTCGGTTTTGGCATTCAGAAAATTTCCATCTTTATCTTTGAGGAAGTAATTAACCCCAAAGATAAGGGGAGGTTTTTCCAGACCCTTACCGAAGTCAAGATTCGCCTGAATATATTTATTTATTCTGATCGGGAGAAAATCGAGATTTGACATAAGATTGAATTTTCTCACACCCTCTTTGCCCAGGGTTGCCGCAGTCGTCTCAGATTCTAATGAGGCACCTTTGGTTATGATACCGTGTGTCCAGTCAAAAGATTGTTCAATCGGAACCCAGGTATCTGAATCCCTGCCGCCATACACAATTGCACCAACTGCGACACCTTCTGGATTATGCAGGGTAGGGTCTAAATTTTTGAAATTCTCTAAGGATACCGTGAACCGGGCGTTTCTATGGGAACAGGTTATTTCATTACCCTGGTCATCTTTCTTTCCTTTAAACCACTTACCGGAATGATTTTCCCCTTCTGCCGGGACTTCACCGTCTTTGCCGATCCAGTGAACCTTCTTGTCCGGAGTAACGAGAACATTACTGAATATTATCTCTGCCGGGCTGTGCAGAACTTCCCAGATGATAGGGTCATCCTTGGAATTTATACCCATAATAATACCGAACATACCCTTTTCTACATTGACCGCTCTGACCTGTCCATCTTTATTTCTTAAATAGGCGATATCATCACCGACGATCGTTTCGTTATCAAGCATTGCAGTTGATGTTTTGCCGCAAAGAGATGGAAATGCTCCGGTAAAGTAGGTCTTTCGATCGTTCGGTCCATGGATTGCCATTACCAACATATGTTCGGTCAGCCAGCCTTCTTTTGAACCCCGGTGTATTGCCAGACGCATTGAAAGCTTTTTTAATCCTAAGGTATTTCCACCGTACTGAGTGTTGGCAGAATAGACAGTATCCTCTTTAATGTCGATATAAATTCTTCTTTTATCAAGATTTTTACTTGTTTTTCTTTCATCAAGTTCGCCGGCAGAATGGACTACTTTAAAGAATCTCGCATTCCTGCCCTGGCGGACAAATTCCTCATAGCCCTGACGATATAGTATATCAAGACTATGTGCAACATATGCGGAATCAGTGAGCTGGAGTGAGGGGATGGAGAATTCTGAATTTGTGGGTCCAAGGCAGAAGAATCTTATATACATCTCCTTGCCTTTCATAATATCCTTCATTATATTATGGATTTCTTTAAGGCATTCGTCGCGGTCTCCGGTTTTTATTGCCTTATCAAGTTCTTCACCCTTAGGGATGAGGATCAGGGTATGTTGTTTGTCCCGTGCCTGATCATAATAGTTGTCAAAATGTACTGTTTGTCCGGGCGTTGCAAGCGCTTTTTCTTCTCCATTACGGAGTGCTGCCTCTCTTACATATTTAATATCCTCTGCAGCATCGGTGCAAACAAATACCTTATCCGGGTTGCAGTGCTCAATATATTTAGCAACAAACTGATGAAGAGCAGGGTTGTCGATTTTCATTAATCGATTAAATCCCTCGTCAGTCAAGCGTTGTTTCAAAAAGTCTTTTGTTTCTTGCTCCATTTTTAAAACCTCCTTAATTTTGGGTTTAAGCTCAGAATATCTTGTTGTTCCATTATATTTATTTTTTTTTAAAATGCAAGGGCCAGTAAAATAATATTATGGTCCTAAACTGATGGGTTAGCTGGAAAGAAAAAGAAATTTCATCACATTTTTTGAATATAAAGCGAACAAATATTTGGCAACTACTGCAAAACCACTTTCTTTTCTGAGTTGCATTGACAAATCCCTTTTTATATGTAAAATTTTATGTGGAGAGTTTTAATGCCTTGATTTCGATTATACTCTTGCTTATAGCAACCGGTGTGCTTATATTCATTGCCCGGGAAATGGAATCAACAAAGAAGAGAAAACTTACCGGAATCATCTTTCTTTTACTGGGTATCCTTTTTTTCATATCCCAGTTTTCATATCTGTTCTATCCCCTGGAAAGATATAAAAATTTTTGTGGTCTGTTCGGCTACTATACATCAAAGTATGCATTCTGGTTATGCGGGCTATACTTCTTCATAATTCCGGTGATACTCGCCTATCTGGCAATTATCTATTTAACAAGGACTGAAGCTGATAATAAAATTCTTCTCTATTTTATCCCTATCGGCGTTGTGTTTGATACCCTGTTGTTCAGTTTGTTAAAATTTAATGTCGGTGATATTCCATCGGGTGGTATGCTGGGTAGGGTGGTAGGAGAGTTTTTGAAAAAATACTTTGGTTCGTTTGGTAGTTACACAATTTTGGGATTCAGTATATTGGTGATTCTTTATATGATACTCAGAGAAAAATTTATAAAAAAATCCCTTGAAATAATAAAATCAGAAAGGATAGAAAAGAAACCCAGGAAAAAGAAAGAGAAAGAGAAAGAAAATGAAAATGAAAAAAAAGAAAAAGAAAAAAATGAGAAGAAAAAACCTGTTCCTGTAAAGACTGAAAAAAGTTCGCTTAAAAAATCCCTGCCTGAGATCGATTTTAAGACGGAATTTTTAAATCTCCTTTCAAGTCCGGGCACAAAAACCCGGGTTAATCAGGATGCACTGAATAAAGAAGCGCAAACCCTTACTGCCCGACTTGCTGAGTTCGGTGTCACCGGTAAGATTGTTGGTGTGGAATCCGGTCCGGTGATTTCGCGATTTGAATTTGAACCGGATCCCGGGATCAAGGTAAATCGCATAGCAAATTTAGATAACGACCTTGCCCTGGCATTAAAGGCAACCCGGATAAGAATCGTTGCTCCGATTCCAGGAAAATCTGCAGTGGGAATTGAGGTGCCCAACCGGGAACGGAATCTTGTTTATATAAAGGACTGCATTCTTGATGAAGATTTTCAGAATCACCCTTCACCCCTGGCAATTGCCTTGGGTCAGGATATTACTGGCCAGCCGGTCTGTGATGATATATCGGTTATGCCCCATATGTTAATTGCCGGCACAACCGGGTCAGGAAAGAGTGTTTGTATAAACACCATAATCACGAGTCTATTATTTCATTCAACATATAAGGATGTGCGTTTTTTAATGATCGACCCGAAAAGACTGGAACTTCCGATGTACAATCCCATTCCCCATCTTTTGCGTCGTGCAATCACGGAACCAAAGGAAGCAGTAAAGGAATTGGAAAAGGCGGTTTTAATAATGGAACGGAGATACCGCGATTTTGCCCGTGTCGGGGTAAGGGATATCGACGGCTACAATGAAAAGGTACGGAAAAAGGGCGGTAATGCAAAGCCCTATATATTGATTATCGTTGATGAACTGGCTGATTTAATGCTGACCGCACCGAGTGAAATAGAAGAGAATATCACCCGATTGGCTCAGATGTCGCGGGCAGTTGGTATCCATCTGATACTTGCTACCCAGCGTCCTTCAGTTGATGTTATCACCGGTTTAATCAAGGCAAATTTTCCTTCGCGGATTGCCTTTCAGGTTGCATCCAAGACCGATTCAAGGACTATTCTGGATATGAATGGTGCTGAATCACTTCTGGGGCGAGGTGATATGCTATTTTTGCCACCGGGTAAAGGTACACCAATCCGATTACATGGTGCCTATATCGCTACTGAAGAGGTCAGCAGCATAAGTAATCTGATTGCAAGACTTTATATGTGTGAACTATTTAAGGAATTTAAGGATATTGATGTTAATCTTGAGGAGGTCGTAAATTCAATCCTGGACGAAGAACTATGGACAATCTTTGTAAACCCCAGGGATCCGGCATTTGATGAGAAACACCGTGCCCTTTCAAATATCCTTCCTGAAGATGTAATAGATCAAGTAATTGCGAGTGGCTATTATCCAAAACTGGAGGAACTGTCAGTTGAAGAAGAAATACAAAAGGAGGAGGCACCGATTCAGGTCGACACCCTGTTTCCTGAAGCCGCCCGTCTGGTCTTCAGACATCAGGTTGCATCTGTATCATTATTACAGAGAAGATTGAACCTTGGTTATGCCCGGGCTGGACGAATTATTGACCAGCTTGAGGCGGCAGGCATTGTTGAACCCTTTCAGGGCAGCAAATCCCGTAAGGTATTGATTGAATCTGAAGATGAACTCGAAAGTATTATATTAAAATATGCAAATCCCTAATCAATCTTAATCAGTTTTACCACCCCAGTTTGTTATTTATTCAAAAATATTCACTTCCGGGAACTCTGTTTTCTTTGTTGGTTTTTTTCCAGTAAAGCCTGAATTTTAACTGGAAAATATAAGGAGTTTTAAGTGGCGGGTTTTGTCAATCACCACCATCATCGTATCGTCGCCAGCTGCATTTTCTGAGATATCCTTGAAATTTGTCGGCTCAATTGCCCGGACAACGACCCGGGTATATCCAGGAAGAGTGATAATAATGATTAGATTACCGGTATGGTTATATGTTTGAAACAAAATGCTTAAAATTGGTGCCGAAGTTTGCCATTGTTCCGGGAGGCGATTGCAAGCTTATAACAGGAAGCGCCCCGGCCGTGCTCTATTTTAATTGCTTCAATTTTTCTTACCTGACTGAGGGCTTAAACCCTTGAAATTTAAAGACTTTTCACTTTTACCCCTTGACAATTTCTAATTTTTACTTATAATATACCGTGAAGTCGATACTTTTTTATAAGGTGAAAGGAGGTGTAAACTAAATGACCAAGATCACGGTCTACGAAGGGGAATCATTTGATAATGCCCTTCGTCGTTTTCGTAAATCCGTGGAGCGTGCCGGCATCCTCAGGGATGTAAAAAAGCACCAGGTTTACGAGAAACCAAGTGAACGAAGAAAAAGAAGGCGTATTGCCGCTCGTAAAAAAGAGATGAAACGGCAACGGGAGGCACTATAACAAGAACCCATGCCCAGAGGGTTTTAGAGCTTCCCAAAGTCCTCAATATACTTGCCAACCATTGCCAGTCCAAACCTGCAAAAGAGATGGCATTAAGTTTGATGCCTCTTGAATCGAAAGAAGAGGTTGAATCAGCACTGGAACAGGTTCAGGCTGTTTTAAAAACCGGTAAATCTGCTCAATTCTATATTCCATTTGAGCCCGGTCAACTTAAAAATAGCCTCAGTAATGTAAGATTTCTTGACCCGGAGTCTCTGGTTAAGATAAATAGATTTCTTGAATCGGTTGCCCGCTTGAAGAGTCAATTTAAACCAACTATAATAAAAGATTACTTTAAAAATCTTGTTTTAATTCCTGAAATATCAAGAGAAATAAAGAAAAAAATTGCTGATGATTACCTTGTAAAGGACGAAGCATCTACAAGACTTTATGAAATCAGGCAGGAGATAAAAAAGGCAAAGAAAGAGGTCTTCAGGAAATTTAAACGGATTATCAAACAGTATAGAAATTATCTTGTTGACGATACCGTGGTGCAGAGGAATGGTCGATATGCTTTACCGGTAAGAACAAATTTTAAGCGTATTTTTAAGGGCGTAATTCACTCATATTCTAATTCTGGTGAGGCGGTTTTTATTGAACCTTTGGAGATAACCGATGACTCTGCCCGTATTGAGGAGTTAAGGGCACAGGAGCTTAAGGAGATTGATGTTATCCTGACCAGACTTACTCAAAAGGTGCGTCAGCACATAGATGAGATTGAGGTAGATATAAGAGAGGTTGTCCGGCTTGATCTGCTTTTTGCTAAGGCAGAATTTGCCCGTTCCATAAAAGGAACAATGCCGCTCTTTGGCAGGCATATTGATATTCGTAAGGGTTTTCATCCAATTTTGAAACAGGTCGAGCCCGAGGTTGTGCCTTTAGATTTAAAGATGGATGAATCAAAAAAAGTTCTTCTGATTTCCGGACCCAATGCCGGTGGAAAGACCGTTATATTGAAGACCGTAGGGCTGATTAGTCTTATGGCTAAATGCGGGATGTTTATACCGGCTGATGAGGGTTCAAGTATTCCATTTTTCGAAGGTATTTATGCGGACATCGGTGATGAACAGAGTATTGAATCCCATCTTTCAACATTTTCCGCCCATCTTGAACAGATTAAAGAGGCGTTAAAAGCACCTGAATACAGTCTTGTTTTACTTGATGAATTGATGAGTCAGACCTCAATTGAAGAGGGGTCAGCATTGGCACAGGCGATATTAGAGACATTTGCCAAAAAAGGTAATGTGGTTTTAGCCACAACGCATAACGAAGATTTAAAGATATTTGTCAGTAATCAACCCGAAATGATAAATGGGGGTATGGAATTTACTGACCGACCCACCTATCGGTTGATCCTGGGCATTCCCCAGCCCAGTAATGCGATAAGGCTTGCTGAACAACTTGGCTTGGCTCCGGAGATTATTGAGCGGGCACGTTCTTTTCTGAGTTCAGAAAAAGTTTCAATAAACAAACTCTTCACAGAGTTGTCGAATAAATTGAATGAACTTACCAGGGAAAAAGAAAATCTTGATAAATTGGTTAAGGAATATCAAAGGAAACTTGAGCGATTTAATGTCTTTAAACATAAGGAAATTGAACAGTTGCGAGAGAAATATCGAACTCAACTTATCCAGGCAAAAAAGGATATTGAACATTTGATTCAGACCTTGCGGGAATCAGGGCCCAAACCAGGTTTGGTTCATCAGGCACGGAAGTTTTTTGAAGAGAGCCTGAAGATAGAAGAGGAACTTATGCTCTATTATCCTGAGATTGGGGAATTTGTCAAATTAAGGCAGACCAAGAAGATCGGCCAGGTGGTTGATGAGAAGAAGGGGAAATATAAAATCAGTCTTCAAAATATCTATTACTGGGTCAAACCTCAGGAGATTGAACCGGTGCGAAAATGATTCAACAGGAAAAGATTGAAGAGATAAAGAGACAGACCGATATCGTTGAGCTGATTGGACATTATATCCCGCTGAAAAAGGTGGGTAAGAATTACCGTGGTTTATGTCCGTTTCACAATGATAAGAACCCTTCCTTTTATGTCAGTCCGGAAAAGGGAATATATTTTTGTTTTGGATGTAATAAAGGTGGTAACGCAATAACATTTTTAATGGAATATGAGAAACTGGATTTTCCTGAGGCGGTGAAGAAACTTGCTGAGAATCTGGGGATTGAGATTAATACGACAAAGGGGCTTCGTTATAAGGAATTCTATGAGGTGAATGAATTCGCCGCCCAGTTCTTTACTAATTGCCTTAACCGGGAAGTGGGTCGCAGGGCGCAGAATTATCTTAAGGAGCGCCGGATTGACCTTACAAAATTAAAAGATTTCCGCTTGGGCTATGCCCCGGCGTCTGGTGGATTGAGAACATTTATGAGACAGAAAGGAGTATCAAGCGAGCGTCTGCTCAGAACCGGGCTTATGACTGCATCCCATGAGATATTCCGGGATCGAATTATTTTTCCGATATTCAACCTTTCCGGCAGGATTATCGGGTTTGGGGGTCGTGCCCTGGAAAAAGATATCCAGCCCAAATATTTAAATTCGCCAGAAACCCCGATCTTTAAAAAAGGCGATGTGCTTTATGGATTATTTCAGGCGAAGACCTCAATGCGTGCAAAGGAAGAGGCCGTGCTTGTTGAGGGTTATTTTGACCTGCTCAGTCTATATCAGCGCGGTATTACCAATATTTGTGCACCATTGGGTACCTCCCTGACTGAACGTCAGGCGTTGCTATTATCAAGATTTGCCAGGAAGGTTAATATTCTATTCGATGGTGATATCTCCGGGATAAAGGCAGCACTGCGTGCGATTGGACTTTTGATTAATGCCCAGGCAGATGTTTATATTGTCTCACTTCCTGAGGGCACAGACCCGGATTGCTTTGTCATTGAACACGGAGTTGATAAATTACAGGAACTTATAAAAAACGCCGATGACTTCTTCCATTTCTATAAAAAATATACCAAAATAGAGACTGTAGAACAGGAGGTGGCGTTGATTAAGGATTTGCTCAATATTATTTTTCATATCAGGGATCCAATCAGATTCGATCGATATCTGCGGTATATTGCCCGGGTCTTTGAATTACCCTTAGATGTAATAAAAAAAGAACTCAATAAAAAAGAAGAATCGAGGAGCTCAAGAGCGATTAAGATATCAAAGGAGGAGAGATTATTGGCGATGATATTGAATAATCGTGAATATCTTGATAAAACGAAAACAATTCTCAACCCCGATGATTTTAAGGAACCGGGTGTGAGGATGGTCTATGAACATCTTCTCAAGGATGAAAAACTTAATATCTGTGACCTTACTGATATGATTAATGGGAATTTACGCGAGAAGTTGTTTTCTATAATAATGACTCAGGAGTCACTTACTGAACCAAGTTTTATCCAGGCCCTGAATAGATACAAAAACGGGCTTGAGGAAAAAAGGATAAAGTTGGCGATAAACCAGGCCTTGAAAGAGGCAAATTATGAAAAGGTTGAGGAGTATCAAAAAAGATTGCTTGAATTAAAATCACAATCTATATGAAGGAGTGAATAAATACTATGAGAGCACATTATTCTAAGGAAATTTTTGAAAAGGCAAAGGCCGAGGGGAAGATTTCATTAAATGATATTGACAAATTGATTCCCGACAATGCTACACCTGATGATATTGATAAGGTGCTTGACCTTCTTTCCCGGAGTGGAATCAGTATTGTCCAGGAAGGGAAGGAGGTTGGACCACGCCGACGCGCCAAGAAGACTTTAAAGCCTGAGGAACCCATCCGTGCATATTTCCGTGAACTGGCAAAATATGATTTATTAACAAAAGAGGAAGAATACGAACTTGCGGTGAAGATTGAAACTGGTTATCGAATGATTGAGCGACAGTTCTTACCATTTCCCTGTGCAGTCAATAAACTGATTGAAATCTGTAAGCAGGTGGAGTTTAGCCACCGCAGTCTTGATCAGATATGCCGGGTGGAGATTGAGACGATAATGGATAAAAGGTCATTCTGGGCTGAACGTCAGAGGTTCATCCGTCGCGTAAAATCGATAGAAAAGGATTATGACTCATTACTAAAATTGTATAAGAGATATCAGCGGGATAAGTCTCGACCATTGGAATGGCGGATATTCGAAAGGGAAGAGAGGATTCTTCGTAAACTTTCGATTCTATCACTCCAGCACAGTGTGGTAAATAGTGCAATCCAGACATTCCGGGAACGGATAAGTCGATACGAAAAGGTGATGAAAACCCTGCCCCGACTGCGTAATCCCGATGAGATAAAATCTTATAATAAAGAGAAAAGGTTGCTTCTTTATGAACTTGGTGGTGCCAGGGATAATCTTTATGGAACTTTGAAGATTATTAATGCCTGGGAGGATTTGATTAATCGTGCACGCCAGAGGATGATTGAAGGTAATATGAGACTGGTGATTTCCATTGCAAAGAAGTATGTTAATCGCGGCTTGGAATTTGCTGACCTTGTGGGTGAGGGTAATAATGGTTTGATTAAGGCGGTGGAGAAGTTTGATTATCGTAAAGGCTACAAATTTTCCACCTATGCTACCTGGTGGATTCGGCAGGCGATTACCCGTGCAATCGGTGACCAGGCAAGGACGGTTCGGGTTCCTGCCCATATCCTTGATACAATGAATAAGGTGGCACGTGCCCAGCGCGATATGATTCAGGATTTAGGAAGGGAACCTACAGTTGAGGAGATTGCGGATAAGTTAGATATCCCGACCGATAAAGTAAGGATGGCGCACAATATTTCTCTTATTCCCATTTCTTTAGATAAACCGATTGATGATGAGGAATCAAGCTTTGTTGGTGATTTTATCAGCGACCCGATGGCAGATTCCCCCTCAAGGCGCGCCGCTATTTCAATCCTCAAGGACCGTTTCAATGAGGTGCTTAAGGACTTACCCAGAAGAGAGGAGAAGATTATCCGTCTGCGTTTTGGATTGAATGATGGGATGCCCCGAACCTTGGAAGAGGTGGGCAGGATGTTCAATATTACAAGGGAGAGGGTGCGTCAGATTGAGGCTAAGGCATTGAAGAAATTGCGGCATCCAACCCGACTCAGAAAACTTCAGATGTTCAAGGATCTGATTGATTAATCAGCAAAACTTTTCGGATGTATGAGCAGGCGGAAAAACCCCGCCTGCTCATACATTTCATAGAGATATTTGGATTTTCCATCTTAAAGTTTGGGGCAGTATGCGGTCAATCACGGTATATTTCATATCGGGAATCATCTAATCACTCAAGCCCGGGATAAAACCGGGTGGTGGTGGATTTTTGATAACCTCTTTGGGTAAGCGCCCGGACATCTGTTTTTATGAATATAACAGGGGAACGATAAAATAAGAACCTTAAATATACAGAGATAAGAAAGATGGAATGGAATCAGTTGCGATAAGGATTGACATTTTCCAGTTTTTGAATATAATTGCCTATGAAAAAATCGAGAACAGTCTTAAAAAATATCAGAAAGTCGGAGAAGCGTCGGGTTATTAACCGCAAGAAAAAGAGGAAGTTAAAAGAATCGATAAAGGCGCTTATGAAGATGACCTCAAAGGAGAAGGCATTAAAGGCCTATTCGGATGTCCAGTCGATTATCGACAAATCGATTCAGGATGGTATTTTAAAGAAAAATACCGCGGCGCGCTATAAATCAAGGCTTGTAAAGTTTATTAACTTGCTGAAATAGTTCTATCTTAAAAGGACCGCCTTTTCAGCTGTTATTCCATTAATAGTTGAAATCTGGATAAAGTAGATGCCTGCCGCAACACTGTTGCCCTGTTCATCAGTGCCGTCCCAGATAAGTGTTTTAACCTTTTCAGGATTTGTAAATGTCTTAATTACCCGACCTGTGATATCATAAATCTTTATCCGGGGATTTATGGATTTCGCGGTTTCGAATGCTATATATAATATAATTTATGCTGGAATGGATTGGGAAAGAGATTGAGCAGGGGTTTGCAGGGTTTTGTATTAGAATAGATGTTAACCGGGTTTATATATTGAATATTAACATCATCGATATAAAAACCTTCTCCGACTTTATTATCTCCATCAGAGATAAAGGCTATTCTGAGTCGAATTGTATCGCCCCCTGAATATGAGGCAAGGGAGTATTGTTCTTCAAACCAGTTAGATTGGATTTCCCGTTTTTCTAAGGCACCGCCTGTGCCAATAAAGTCCAGGGTATCGGAAAATGAATCACCCATAACAATTACATAGATTCCATCCGCTCCATAAATCGGCACATTAAACCAGCGATAGAATTTGAGTATTGAATTTTCGTTGACCATAAACGGCACTGTCTGGATATAACAATTCATATTATTTACATATTGGCCATTCGAGTCCTGCCCGCAATACCAGGAATGGCTTGGTGAAAAGGAACGTCGGGTGGAGATATGCCACAGATTGTTTGTGCCGCCAGTGGTCCATAAGGATGAATCAGATTCCATATCATCACTGAATCCGGTTTCACCAACAATTAATGAAAAATATCGGGAATAGGTGTAGCCTTCAGCGTTTATTTGAAAATTCAACACGGGATGATGCCCGGTCGGACAATCTGAATGCACAAAGACCGTAAAGGGACCTATTGTATCTGAAGATTCAGGCGGGATATCACTCACCGATATACTATCGGTAAGTATAGTAACACAGGAATCAGCACTGTTTAATAATACATAGGGTGAATGGGCATAACCGAACCCTTTGTTTTTAACCCGGAGAAAGACCAGTTCCGAATCACCCGGCAGGGTTGGCGGCTGGTTGATAATCATTTTCGGGAATTCAAAGACCGGTGTTCCGACAAGGATTATTGGATTATAGACAAGGGTCTTTGTATCTTCAATAATTTCCATTTCTGAAGATATGCCATGCCCATTGTCAGTAGAATCGATACTGAGGTTAAAGGCACCGCTAATTGTTATTGAATCCCCGGAATTGAGTGTGCCTACAGTTTCTAAACTATCCTGGATTGCAACTGCAGCATCCTGTGTTCTCAATTTCAACTGCACATTGTTTGCGGTTGCACTGCCGGAATTTTTTAATGTTACATTTAAAAGTATCTGTTCGTTGGGGTTGGCGATGCCGTCATTATTCCCTGATGAATCATCTATCTGCCAGCCCAGGAAACTGATATAGGAACCGGTTATTACAGGAATTGTAATTTCTCGGGGAATGAAGTTGTGGGCTGATATTGTGAGGTCAAAATCACCCGAGGTCTGTGCAGTAGCATTTAGAAATATTGAGCCACTTGCATCGGTATATCCTTTGTCATATGATTCATTCTGTTTCATTAAACAGACTAAGGCATTTCTCACCGGGGCAGCGGTTGCTTTGTTTCTTACCGTTATTAGAATCCGGGTATTGCCTGTGGGTATTGAATTGGGATAAGATACCAGCAGGCTTTCCGGTGTATTTGTCCATACCGGGAGTTCTGGATCACCAAGCAGATTTACCTCATACTGATGCCAGCGATATACATTCTTTTCCCTTGAATAGGGGATAAAGTGTGCCTTGGCAAGGGCAAGGCAGGCGCCAAGATGAAAATTATTTTCTCTGAAGAGGGAGTAGAAGATACGGGAATCGAATCGGTCTGAATAGCCAAATCCGGGATTGCCTGGTGAACCCCAGCCGTAACTTGAGTTGCCGATATAGGCAACCCCGCCGCCCTGAGGGCTGTTAACGAATGATTCAGATATTGAATTGAAATCAAACGCTGATGTCCAGCAGCCTATGGAACAGAATATGCCGTAATATGGTGCATTGGTCAGTGTATCAAAATCCTGCGTATACAGATAACCCGTTCCACATCCGATTTTATTAATCCAGCCGTGGCCGTCATGATTTGACATTCCTTTTCCCTGTCTCAGGCTGTTTTTTACCGCGTTCGGACTGAGATTACCCTGGCTATAATACAACTTTGTAATATCGAAATATTGGGGAAATGATTCATCACCAATTTTATTTTTGTGGATACCCTGGTCAGTATAAGGATTTGACCAGAGGACATCAGCAGCAAACATCGCCCGGGTAAGATAATTGAGTGAAGGATTTTTTTCATAGATGAGAACCTTTTCAACAAACTTCTGCGCTTCAGCAATCGTATTTACCGGCGCACGCCCCACAAATACATCCGGATAAAGGTCAACGCTGTCTTCAATCTCGCCGTAACTTCCGTCATTATCTTCATCCCAGGTTCCCTGCAGATCGGCAAAATAGAGGTCAGCAGGCATTGTATCTTCACGGCCCGGCTGGTATCCGGCACTGCAGGTCATCGCATAGGCGAATCTACAGGGTATAACATCTGTATCACCACCAAGCAGCACATACTTAACCCCTGAGTCAGGCAGGGTTTTTATATAATTTCTTATTTTTGCTGGTTCATCTTCGCCCGGATAATGGCTGAGAATCCAACTTTTGATTCTGACTTCGGTCCGCACTCCCTTTTTTGTTTTCCAGTCGGCAAGTCTCTGAAATATTGTATCCAGTGGTGGATTGGTAATTATTACATAATCAAAATCACCCAGTTGTCTTAAAGGTTCAAATTCCACATCCTCAGGATTGATAACCATTTTTTTGATAATTTCAGTTTTTGCCGGAATTTTAACCCCGGGGATATAATCAATAGCAAATTGGATATTTTTATAAAGTATAAGTTTGCCTGAAGATGGTAAGTACTGAATGGGATATACAAGCAGTTCATAAACGGTCTGATTATCCCATAAGCCGCAGCCTTTTATTTCAATGAGTTTTTCTGGATACGGTCTGTTTGATTCGTAAATCTTCAGCAGGGGTTTTGCTTTCTTCTTTTTTATCTTTTTTTGAAGAAGAATGGTCTGGGGTCGGGCCCAGGAAACCTTATATGTTCCGGTGATATCTTCGGCTTCTTTTTTTAAAATTCTTATATCTTTTATCTTGGACCCGCCGGGCAGTGAAATGAAAATTGGTTTGACCGGAAGTTCGGGTGCACCAACCTTATCTGTAATATCGCATCCTCTATAAATAACCTTTGTCCATTTTTGTTTGGGCAAAAGTTGAAGATTGTAGTCAAAGAACCGGACATCTTTGACCAGTGTGTTACCTATTAAAAAAATGATTGTTATTATCATCTCTTTTCCTTGTTATTTAATTTGGCGGCAAAGTTTACACAATTACCACCCATTTCCTTTGCCTCATAACAGGCCTGGTCCGCAAGCTGAATCAGGTCTTTTTTATTGAATGCATCCTGAGGATATGAAGCGATGCCGATACTTAATGTAACATTCGGTTTAATCTTCTGGTCTTCAATATGCTTGCGCATCCTTTCGGCTACCTCAAAGGCAAATGTTGCATCGGTTTCCGGCAGCACCGCAATAAATTCATCACCACCATACCGACCGAGAAAATCAACATCCCTTATTGTCTCTTTCATCAACTGGCTAAATTTTATGATTATTTGATCACCGGCTGGATGGCCACATTTGTCATTATAATTCTTAAAATTATCAAAATCGATCATTAAAATAGAAAATGGTCGGTGGTATCGCTTTGCCCTTTTTAATTCGGTATCAATAAATAACTCAAAACTTCTTCTGTTCGGCAATTCTGTAAGGGGGTCAGTAAGCGATAGTTTTTTTGCCTCTTCATATAATCGTGCATTTTCCAATGCCATTGCAAGTTGGGCACTCATACTGGAAAGGAGTCTTATATCGTCTTGAGAAAATCCATCAATCTCAGGGCTTTCAATATCAATCACCCCCGCTAATCGATTTCCTATCATCAAGGGAATGCAGATTTCGCTTCTTGCTTCTTCCACACCCTTAATATAATATGGATCCTTTGATACATCCGGAGCATAATACATCTTTTTTGTCAGGGCGACATAACCGGTAATGCCGGTTTCACCAATCTTTATTTTTAAGTTTTTTATATCCTCAGGATAATTTATATATGAGCGTAGATAGAGTTCCTGTTTTTTTTCATCAACAAGAAAAATTGCCAGGTTCAGGTAGCCGAACAGGTCTTTCAATCGCTTTAAAATGTTGTTGAGCAGTTTATCAAAGTCTAAGGTCGAAATAAAACTCTGGCTCACCTCATATAATAAAGCCATCTCCTTTGCTTCCCGACTCAATTTGTTATAAAGTTGTGTATTGTGAATGGCGATTGCTGCCTGATTGCTGAGCATTGTGATATAATCAATCTCTGTTTTTGAGAATTCCCTGGGTCTATTACAATTTACATAGAGGATTCCGATTAGTGTTCCACGCGCCATCATCGGTAGAGCAGCGACCGCCGCCCTTCCCTTATTTTTTACCACAGGATTTACATCAGGATAATTATCGAGGTCAGATATGATTACAGGTCTTTTTGTTCTTATTACCTGACCGGATATGCCCTGATTAAGTCGGGCAGTGGAATGATATCGAGTGGGGCGATCTGTACCCCTCTGATATTCATAGGCATCAAGGATGCGGTTTGCAGCTTCATTAATGAGAATCAGACTTCCCGAATCGGCATCCGCTATTGATACTGAAGTTGATAAAAACACCTTAATGATTTCACTGATATCAAATGATGAAGTGATCAGTAAACCAATCTGCTCAAGGATTGTGACCATACGAGTCTTTTCTTCACTTTCATTGATAAGTCTTGTATGTTCGATTGATAAGGCTGCTAATCGGGTAAAAAATTCTAATGGTTTTTCTTCATAAAATGATTTCCGGGGTGAGCGAAAATAGATATTAAGGGCGCCGATGGGTTCATTTTTTAAAAGTAATGGTGCACAGACTAATGAGATCAGGCCTTCTTTTTTTGCCCAGTTCACGGTAAATTCGTCTCCGATATTTTTGAATAGTTTCAAGACATCGGGGATGAATCGGTATCTCTTTTCCTGACAGACCTTACCCGCCACCTCTTCATTTTTTTTAACCCGAACAACCCTTAGATATTCTGGAGAGAGATTACAGGAGAAGGCAATTGTTAAATACTCTTTTTTTTCATCAAAAAGCATAATCGATGATGCCGAGGCTTTGAAGAATGAACAGGCAGTTCTGCTGATCGTCTCCAGGACCTTTTCTAATGTTTTATTCTCAAGGAGTGCCTCGGCTACTCGAGAAAGGTCTTCATATATTTTAGTGCTTTCCATATTTAAATATAATTATACCAAAATTGATAAGGATGTCAATAAATATTATAGCCGCAATGAGAATTAAAAAAGTAAGCGGTAAAAGGTAGCCTATATTTTGATAAATGGTTCCTAAATGTTCAGTCATAAAGGGCTGGACTATTATATCAGGTTTGAATAATTCAGTTTGAGCAACAACCCGGCCGTAGAAATCTACAACCATAGAGATGCCGGTATTGGCACTGCGCAAAAGATAGACCCCGTTCTCCACACTGCGCAGGATTGCCATATCCTTATGTTGTTGGGGACCGGAGATTTTCCCGAACCATCCATCATTCGTGATATTTATCAAACACCGGGCACCTTTTTTGATAAATATATGTGACAGCGCCGGAAATATGGATTCAAAACAGATAAGGCAGGAAAAGGAAAGGCCGGAGATATTAAATACAGTATATTTCCTGCCGGGTGCATAATTACCCTGACCCAGGTCGATTTTTTGAAGTACCTTAATATAGTGGTCAAATGGAATATGTTCACCAAAGGGAACCAGATGGATTTTTCTATATTCCTGTTTCATAGAGCCGTCGGGTTGCACAAGTATGGCGCCGTTATAGATATGGTGTGTTTTATGGTCATAGATTGCCGTGCCGGTAAGGATGGGGGTATTAAGTTTGGCGCAAAGGGAGCGAACAAGGTTATGATATCTGCCCGGTGATTTGAGAAATGTCGGTGTGGCAGTTTCTGGCCAGATGATCAGGTTTACTGATTGGCCATATTTTGCCCTGGCATCTTCAGCGCATTTTATGGAAAGATTAGAGAGGATTTCAAATGTTTTTTCTCTCAATGCCCGATTGAATTTGAGATTAGGGTCAATATCAGGCTGGACGATTCCACAATAGAAGGTTTTGCCTTCAACCGATTTGATTCTTAAGACTCCAAAGATGACAGGGATGAAAAATACCGTGATAATAAGCATTAACCGAATTGGATTTTGTTTTTTAACAAATAGAAATATAAGTATATTTAAGAAGACAAGCCAGGCGGATATGCCATAGACACCATAGATAGATGCCTGCTGGATAATCAACGGGTATTGTGCCTGGGAATAGCCGAGTGAGAGCCAGGGAAAACCCAGTTCGCCTATCCCTCTCAAGAACTCTAAACCGGCAATGGCAAAAGGCAAGACCCATAAACCATATCGATTTGCAATCAGAAGTGAAACTGCATAGTATAGCCCGATATATAGGAATAGCAAAGATAATCCAAAGGTCATCAATATTTTTATATTCATTTCAATTTGAAGAAAAAATATCCAGAAGAGAGAAAAGAGAGAGAAAAGAAATCCGAATTCAAGACCAGCCCGGAAGGTGGCACCCGGACCTTTATTATCGATTGCAAAGAAAAGTGGGACAAGGCCGAACCAGGCGAGGAAATGGAGTTTAATTGGATGAAATGATAGGGACATAAGGAGTGCCGAAAGTATGATAAGAATGTAATACCTTAATTTTTCAGACATAAATTTCGGTGTTGTATTTTTTTGGTATAATATTATGTTTTAAACAACAGCTGCTGTGTAGATAGATGTGTATTTTTATGAGTCCGATTCTATTCTTCATAAAATTCATTATAGGGAAAAGAGTGGTCTTGTCAATAATGTTTTGCAAACGTTAACAGACATCGTTACCAGTTTAGATATAAAAAAGATTTAAGAAAAATGCTTGAAATAATAGGCCTTCCTGGATATATTAAAGAGTTGATAAGACTTTCTAAAACCAGGGAAGGC
>JALVOT010000014.1 GCA_027026255.1 Caldifarciminota bacterium
CGTAGAAAGAGCCTTGGTTATCGCCGCAGTCAACGCGGTCTTACCATGATCCACATGACCAATCGTCCCAATATTAACATGAGGCTTGGTCCGCTCAAACTTTTGCTTCGCCATAAAAATCCTCCTTATATATTTTCATAAACTATAATTATAATCAGAAATTTCAATTTGTCAATTCATATTTTGGGAGTTTGAGGCAACCAACAGCACCACCGCCGATTTTATTATTATATTCATAAAATTAAATATGTCAAGCATTTTAGTTTATCAGATTTTTTAAAACATATTATCCTTATTCTATATAATTTTTATATTCCACCGAACGGTGGATATGCCGCTGTAAGAAAAAAACCGACGCCGGTAAATAGTCAATATTTCTGAAGGAGGAGCATTATTTGATCCGTGCGGTGGCGACCCGGCGGGATATTTTGCTCTGACTAAAGAAGATCTTTACGCTGGAAGATTGAAAATGAGGGGATTAATACCCGGAAAAATGCAGGATATAATCGGGAGTACGCCTATCCGCTCTCGGATTTATTACCACTTGACATTTTATAAATTATGGATATGATTTATTATGAAATTTGCTGATAAGGAGGTGGCATTATGAAAAAGATAGTTGCGGTGTTGTTTCTTGCTGTCTTAGTATTAGGCTGTGGTCCAAAGATGGCAAAGAAGGAGACACTGGACACCCTCGCGGAAACTCAGGCCGCCTTACAGGCTGCGCAGACTAAGATTGATAATCTGCAGAGTGAGATAAATACATTGCAATCTGAGAAATCATCCATTGAAAAAGCGGTATCTGACCTTGAGAATCAGGTAAATGAGCTTCAAAATAAAATTGATACCAGGTGCAAGAAATAGGAGGATAAAATGAAAAAGATAATAGCGATTGCCTTTATGCTATGCCTGGTCATTCCTGTATTTGCACAGAAAAAACTTACTGAGGAAGAGGCTCAGGCTCAGATTGCAACCTTAAAACAGCAGCTAAGCGAAGCCGAGGCAAAGATTTCGGATCTCCAATCCAGGGTAGAGAACCTGAAATCAGATATTAATAACCTCAAAAACCGTAAATCAGAGTTGGAATCAAAACTCGCTGAACTCCAGGAGACCTGGAAACGGTGTCAGTGGGGTAGGTATAAGGTTCTTGAGGGCGATTGGTTGTCCAAGATTGCAAGTATGCGCGAGGTATATCATGATGGTTCAAAATGGACTATGATCTACGAAGCTAATAAGGATAAGATAAAGGACCCAAATCTTATATATCCCAACTGGATTCTACTTATTCCAACTCTTGATACCTATAAGGTAATTCCTGGAGACTGTCTTTCGTTGATTGCCTCATACCTTTCCATCTATTCCGATGCCAAAAGATGGCCTGAAATCTATGAGGCGAATAAAGACAAAATAAAGGATAAAGACATAATTTATCCAAATCAAGAATTTACAATACCTCATGATTAATAGATATGGGAGGGGCTGAGTAACGCCCCTCCCTCTGCTGTGAAGATATCCATTCCGATAGCGGGTATTGATCCGCAACGCATCCTTGGATTTAATGACGAAATTCTCAGGGAAATACAGAAGAAGTTCGGTGTTGTTGCCTCTTTGCGTAACGAGAATATTTATCTTAAGGGGCAGGAGAAAAAGGTCAAGGAGGCAAAGAAATATATAAGGGAGATTTTAAAGAGTATTAAACAGGGAACAAAACCGGTTCTCAGCGAAAAGACAAAACCGGACCTCGATTCGATTTCAACCCCGAAGCGTCTTATAAAATCGAAGACACCAGCCCAGGCACAATATATCAAGGCAATCGATCATTATGATATTGTTATAAGCATTGGGCCGGCTGGAACCGGAAAGACATACTTAGGGGTGGCAAAGGCGGTGTCCTATCTTATTAATAAGAAGGTTGAAAGGATTATACTTACCCGGCCTGCAGTTGAAGCAGGGGAATCCCTGGGATATCTGCCCGGGGCGATTGAGGATAAGGTTGACCCTTATCTCCGACCGCTTTATGATGCATTAAATGATTTTCTGCCCTATGACCGGGTGCGCCGATATCTTGATATGAAAATTATTGAGATTGCCCCACTTGCCTATATGAGAGGTAGAACCCTCAATGATGCCTTTATTATCCTGGATGAGGCGCAGAACACCACAAGTATGCAGATGAAGATGTTCTTAACCCGTATGGGCTGGCGTTCCAAGGCAGTGGTAACCGGTGATATTACTCAGGTAGACCTGCCCACCAATATATTTTCTGGACTCATTGAAGTCCAGCACCTGTTAAAAGATATCAGAGGAATAAAATTTATCTATCTCAGTGAGAAGGATGTTATCAGGCATAACCTTGTTCAAAAAATTATAAAGGCCTATGAAGATAAGAATTCGACCTGATTTATTGGTCTTAGTAGCCATTGTTCTAATCTACAATGTTCTTTTCCCTCCACCCGGGGTTCCTAAAAAGTTTGATGTTAAAGAGGGTGAAATTTCTCCCTATGATGTTATCGCTCCTTATGATTTTTATATCCCCAAAAGTGAAACAGAGCTTTCCCGGGAGAAACAGGAGATTGCACGGCGTATTCCTCCGGTATACAATTTAGACAATAAAGTAGCGGAGCTTATAAAAAAGAAGATTGACCATTTTGAGTATGTAATTGATTCACTTAAAAGGTTAAATATTAAACCGGATTCTTTAATCCATCTGATCCAGCGCGAATATGCAGTGAGCAGGGGGGTTCTTGAATATCTTTTGCAGCATAATTATAAAAAGATTCTCTCCAGAATGACGAAAGATTTAACAAAATTGTATGCAACTGGCATCATCGAAGAAAAGTCAACTCATAATGAAATTATTACAATTTTATCCGGTGATAAAGAAATCATCGAATCCACGGATTCACTCTATTCCTTAGCCCAGGCAGAGAGCATCGCTGCTTATCGAAAAGGAAATGAATATCAGGCGTTGGTGAGGTTTTTTCTGATGCCGAATATCACATATAACCCCGAAAAGACCAGCCAGCGTATTGATGAAGTTTTTGCCGGTATTCCCAAGACCAAGGGTAAGGTGCTGAAGGGTGAATTCATTATAGAAAAACACCGTCGGGTTTCTAAATCATCAATGGAAAAATTGGCTGCTTTAGAAAATACATATATTTCAATCGGCACCTGGGAAATTATCAAAACGGTTGTTGCCCGCAATCTTCTGCTTTTTGCACTATTTTTCCTGATTGTCCAGTTTAGCCGTAGCACCGGTCTTGGTCTGCTTGAAGCGAAAAATATCTACTTCCTTGGTCTTTTGAGCGGTGTGTATCTTATCCTCGGTAAGGTTGCTTTGGTCACAGGTTTTTTATATATCCTTCCGATCGCCTTTTTTATCTTTCTTATCTGTCTATATTTCAATATCCATACCGCGATTTTATTGACTATTGTCTTTGCCTCAATTTTTGGTGTTATCTTTGATTCTGTCCCCTATTTTGTCTATCTGCTTGTGAGTGGGCTGGTTGCGGTATTTTCAGTTCAGACGATAAGCACAAGGCTTTCATTGTATCGTCCCCTGGTTTACATTGCCCTGGCAAATGTGGTTTCAATAATATTTATTGATACATATCTTTTAAAGAGTTCGATAAATTTTTTATATATCGGTATGGGGATTATTAATAGTGTTTTGGTCATTGTGCTTTTTGCACTATTCCTGCCTCCGTTTGAAAAAATATTTGATTTTACAACCGACCTTACACTCCTTGAGTTGGGGAATTTAAATCTTCCGATCTTTAAGGAGATGGCGATTGAGGCGCCCGGTACTTATCATCATTCAATTGTCACCGGTAATCTTGCCGAAGCCGGAGCTCGTGCCATCGGTGCCGATCCTGTGCTTGCACGTGTCGGTGCCTATTACCACGATATCGGGAAACTAAAAAAACCTGAATATTTTATTGAAAATCAGATTGGTTTAAAGAACCCGCATGATACCTTGAAACCTCAGATGAGTGCATTGATAATTATCTCCCATGTCAAGGATGGGGTTGAGATGGCAAGACAGATGGGTCTTCCCCGAAGCCTGATTGAGATTATCGAGCAACATCACGGGACGACCACGATTGAGTTATTTTATAAGAAGGCATTGAAGATTGATAATTCTGTTGATAAAGACAGATTTCGCTATCCGGGACCGAAACCAAAAACCAAAGAATCTGCTCTTGTTATGCTTGCCGATTCTGTGGAGGCGACCGCCCGGAGCGAAAAGACGGTTACCGGTGCAAAATTGTCGAAGATTCTAAAGGATACGGTTGAGAGAAAATTTAATGACGGACAACTTGATGATTGTCCGATAAATCGTTTTGACCTGGAGCAGATTAAGACTGCATTTCTGCCCATCCTTGCCGGTGTATTCCATCCTCGAGTCGACTACAAAGAGAAAAAGAAAAAAACCGGAAATCAATATGAGGATCATGATATTTAATATAACCGATTATCCATTAAATAAAAAAAAGGTTTTAAAGCTTACGAAAATGGTGCTGGTGCGGGAGAAGAGTGCGATAGAAAAACTGAATATCATCATTGTTGATGAAGGTTATATCAGAGAATTGAATAAAAAATTTCTTCATCGCGACCGTTCGACAAATGTTCTTGCCTTTAACCTGGATGATATCTGTGAGATATATGTATCCAAAGATGCAGCAAAAGATGAACAGGAACTATATTATTATATCTTACATGGTTTACTCCATATCATAGGGTATGACCATAATAATAAAAAAGATGAGAAGTTGATGGAAGAAAAATGTCTGGATTACCTTCAGGAAGGTATGAACTGAAAATGTTAATCTATTGAGGATGATTGAAACGCTTTTATATCTGCTGCTCATCCTGATATTTTTAATCCTGAGTGCCTTCTTTTCCGGGATGGAGGCGGCAATATTTTCACTTTCAAGATTTCGGGTAAAGGCGTTTGTTGCCGAAGGGAGAAAAGGGGTATCCTATTTGGAACAGATAAAAAACAATGCCGGCCCAACCCTTGGTTCAATTTTGTTGGCGAATCTTCTGGTCAATATTGCGGCTTCATCGGTTGGTGCGATTCTGCTTTTTAGATTTATCGAACTTTATAATATCGATCCGACCATTTCTTTTATAATTGAGTTTATTGCTATGACTTCACTCCTTTTGATTATCGGTGAAATTACGCCCAAGACGATTGCGATTTCAAAGGCCGAATCGATAAGTTTACGCTTCGCCAGGATTATTTATTATCTTTCCAATCTCTTTAATCCCGTAACCAGCTTGATGACTAAACTAACCCGTTTCCTCTTTAAACTGGATGTTCCGGGCCGACAGACCGTTTCGGATGAAGAACTAAAACTTATGCTCAGTGAAGCAAAGAAATTTAATATCTTAGAACCCGGGGAAGAGGAGTTTGGCTATTCAATTCTCAAATTTGGTAAGCGGAGGGTGAGTGAGGTGATGACTCCAAGACCTCAGGTGATTGGTGTGGGTATTGACCAGGAACTTGTTGCGGCAAAAAAGATTATTACTCAATGTAAACATTCACGGATATGTGTTTTTGATCAAAGAGGTGAAGTTATCGGTATTTTGTATGCCAAGGATATATTCATAAATGTGGACCTTGAGTCAAAAAAGGGTTTGGAGATTAAAGATTTGATGCGTGAACCGTATATTATTCCGGAAACAAAACAACTTGACAGCCTGCTTCGTGAATTTCGCCGGATGGGGATTCATATCGCTGTTGCTGTTGATGAGTTCGGTAACTTTACGGGGATTGTAACCCTGGAAGATATTCTGGAATCCCTTTTTGGCGAGGTGCTTGATGAATATGATGAGCTGGATGAGCTTGCCGATATGCCCTATAAGAAATATGGTCCGGGGAAGTTTATTTTTGACGGTGATATAACCATTGGTGAACTTTCTCAAATTCTCAAGATTGAACCATTCTATGACGAAGGGGAGAGGCTGGCCGGTTTTATTCTTAATTATCTTGGTCGATTTCCCAAGGAGAAGGAGAGCATAAAGATTGCGAATATAAAGATAACGGTTGAGGATGTCCATGACCGTATTATTGAAAGGGTATTGATACAGAAGCAATGATGATACTCTTTTTGATTATACCACTTATCCTTGTAGTATTACAGGGAATATTCACCGCAAGTGAAACAGGTCTGGTAAGCATTGAGAGAATAAAAGTTACCCGGGCAAAAAATCAGAAGAAGCGATGGGCGGTGATTCTCAACAATTTTTTCAATCAACCCGAACAATTTTTTTCCACCATCCTTGTTTCCGAAAATTTTCTCCTTGTTATTGCCTCGACCCTGTCCGCCCATTTCTTTATTGAAAATTTAGGTAATAGTGGAGTTGTTATCTCAACAATATTGCTTTCTATATTTTCACTTATTTTTGGCCAGTTTGCCCCCAAGTCAATCGCCCTTGCCCGGCCCTATAAGACAATGAATATACTTGCTCCGATAATTTATTATATTGAAATCGCACTCTATCCAATTGTATATGTCTATGCCGGCATAACAAATCTTCTTTCACTGTTATTTATTCGTCAGAGAGGTTCAGTGCCTATTAGGAGGCTTGATATCGTCTACGCAATGAGTGAATACGAAAAGGAGGCAAGCACCCTCGCCTCGCGTCTGTTTGACTTTTCGCGGCGTAAGGTTTCTGAGATAATGATACCTATCAATGCGGTCTTTGTCTGTAAACTTGGAAGTGAATTGGATTCCTTAAAAAAAGCGGGTAAGAGAATATATACAAGGATTCCTGTATACAAAGGTAGAAAAAGTAATATCATAGGTATTTTTAATATCAAGGATTATTTTTATACAAAGAAGGTGAAATTGAGAAAGCCGTTTTTTATAACCGGTGAGGAGCGTTGTATGATAATATTCCAGATTATGAAGGAACAGGGGGAACATTTGGCGGTTATCAGGAATCAGAAGGGTCAGGCAATAGGTATTGTTACACTTGAAGATTTATTTGAAGAACTGGTTGGGGAAATCAGGGATGAGAAGTAGTATCGCGCAGTCTTTTTTCGGCTTCGCGTGCCGAAATTTTGCCCTTTTCTAAATCCGAGATTATCTTATATCTCTTTCTTTTTTTAAACGCCGAAAAGAGTGTTATTACTCCCAAAAATATCAGTATGAGAGGCCAATCCCTGGAAAAATTTAGTATCTGCAGATTGCCAAGCCAGATAAAAAGACCTATAAAGATAAGAACTGATATCCCGGTCTTCATCTGTTTAAAATAGTTCTTATCTCCTCGGGAAATTCAATGTTGTAGTTTAATCCTTTAAGTTCTCTAATGAATATCTGTACTTTTGCTTCATTACAGAGCCGTTCATTAATTATAAAATATGATTTCTCCCTTAATCTACAATAGCCGCCTTTACCAAAAAATCTATCATACCTAACTGTAATAGACATCCTCCGGCAAAAATCTTCGAGTGTCTTTAACAGGCTCGTTTTTTTCAATCAACCTCCAAAAAGTTTTGCAAAAAATCCCTTCTTCTTTTTTTCCTGAAGGCGTTCAACTCCTCTTTTCGCCACTTGATTATTGGCGTCCCAGTTTAAGGCTTCATAATATGAATATAAGGCATCAGTTTTTTTACCGACTGATTCATATGCACGGCCAAGATTAATATGGAGGATAGGGTTGAACATCATCTTTTTAATTGCATCTTTCAATTTCTCAAATCCCTCCTGTCGGTACTGTTTGGTATAGACAAGGGCAAGGCCTAAATATGAGAGATATATAGGATTAGAGTCATACCGACAGGCAATACGGAGAAGATTTACTGCCCGCCAGGGATCGTTCTGTTTAAGAAATTTAAGGGCACGTGTGAATGCGTTTTTCGCCTGGGTTTCTTTTACTTCATCCTTTGGTTTATATCCTTTTTCCAGGGATTTATCGTATTCTGCCTTTAATTTTTCATCCGATAGGGTGCGGTAAGCCGCGGTAATCTTAGAGAACCGTTCATGGGCGCGTTGTTTTTCTTTTTCATCGGTGAATCGGTCCGGATGGTGTTGCTGAGCAAGTCTTAAATATGCCCGTTTAATTTCTGATGGGGTTGCATTACTTGATAATCCCAGTATTGAATAATAATTTTCCATAATATTCTATATATAATATACAAAATTCTAATATTGTCAAGGGGTTAATCGCCTGACTCCTCTTTTTGTCTTGATTTTTATGATATATAGACTGAAAACCGTAATTCAAAGGTCGGTATGACTTAAAAACAATTTATAAATTCAATTAACCTGATGGAATGCTAATATCTTTAAACTCAGCAGAAGGCACATCGTTTTATTTTCTAAGATATTGCGTTAGCGATAATTTTTTTCTTTCTCTAACTTTCTGATTCTTAGTTTCCCAAACAGAGCGCAAGTTATTTTCTTGACTCAATTTCATTTTTGATTATAATGGCTTCAAGGAGGTTTGATGAAAGCATTTAAAAATGAACGATACATTGATTTTACAAAGACAAGTAATCGAAAAAAAATGGAGCGGGTTTTAAAACAGGTCGCTGCACAATTTGGTAAGGAATATAATATCATAATTGGTGGAAAAAGGATAAGACTTGATAAAAAATTTAACTCCTATAACCCCTCAAATAAAGGGGAAGTAATTGGTGTTTTTCAAAAAGCAGATGAGAAGACTGCAGAGCAGGCGATGCAGGTTGCCCTGGAGGTATTTGAATCCTGGCGATATACACCGGCCAGGGTCAGGGCAAACTATCTTTTAAAGATGGCACAGATTATGAGACGGAGGAGACTGGAACTTGATGCCTGGATGGTCTATGAAGTGGGTAAGAACTGGCTTGAGGCCGATGCTGATGTTGCGGAGGCGATTGATTTCTGCGAATATTATGCACGCGAGGCGATTCGCTATGATAAGGGACCAAAACTCCTTCAGTATCCCGGAGAAAGGGATGAACAGGTCTATATTCCGTTAGGCGTTGGTATTGTGATTCCACCCTGGAATTTCCCTCTTGCCATTCTTACCGGAATGACAACCGCCTCATTTGTCAGCGGTAATACAGTAATACTCAAGCCTTCAAGTGATTCCCCAACTATTGCAGCAAAATTTATGGAGATTGTCGAGGAGGCAAAGGTTCCGGTCGGGGTTGTTAATTTTCTGACCGGGTCGGGTGCTCTGGCTGGTGATTACCTTGTTCGACATCCAAAGACAAGGTTTATCGCATTTACCGGCTCCAAGGCGGTTGGTCTGCATATTGTTGAAGAGGCAGGTAAGACCCAGCCCGGGCAGATATGGATAAAACGGGTGATTGCAGAGATGGGTGGAAAGGATTTCATTATTGTGGATTCTGAAGCAGATATCGACTCTGCGGTTGCTGGTGTTCGTGCCTCGGCATTCGGTTTCCAGGGTCAAAAGTGTTCAGCCTGTTCCCGTCTTATACTTGATGACAGGATATATGACAAATTTATGGAAAAGTTTATTCCTACAGTCGAGGCGATTACGGTTGGACCGTCCAGAGACTATAGCAATTATATGGGACCGGTAATAAATGAAAGTGCATACAATTCAATCCTTGAATATATCAAGATTGGAAAGTCTGAAGGTCATCTTATCTGTGGTGGTGAACCCGCATCAGGTAATGGCTGGTTTATCAGACCGACCGTGATAACCGATGTTGAGGCATCAGCGCGAATATTCCAGGAAGAGATTTTCGGTCCTGTACTTGCAGTAACCAGGGCAAGGGATTTTGACCATGCAATTGAACTTGCCAATAATTCTGAGTATGGTCTTACCGGTGCAGTTTATACAAAGAATCGAAAAAAGATTGAAAAAGCAAAACGGGAAGCCTTTGTTGGTAATCTCTATATAAATCGTAAGTGCACCGGAGCTTTGGTTGGGGTTCATCCATTTGGTGGTTTCAATATGTCAGGCACCGATTCCAAGGCAGGTGGGCCTGATTATCTTCTGCTCTTTACCCAGGCAAAGGCGATTGCTGAATATACAGGTAAGAAAAAAGTGCGCACACGGGGCAAGAGCAGATAATTATGGATGCAAATGAAATCTTAAGTTTTACAAAAGAAAAGGATATCAAGTTTATTGAACTCTGGTTCACAGATATCCTTGGCTATCTTAAGAGTTTTACAATTCCGCGGGAAGAGTTGAAAAAGGCGTTTGAAGAGGGTGTAGGATTTGATGGTTCTTCTATCCGGGGTTTTGTCCGTATTGATGAAAGTGATATGGTTGCCAAACCTGCTCCAGAGACCTTCACGGTTTTGCCCTGGCGTCCCAGGGAGCGGGGCACAGCAAGGATGTTTTGTGATATCCTGAATCCGGACCGCACCCCATTTGAAGGTGATCCAAGAAATATTCTTAAAAAGAATCTTGCCTATGCCCAGAAAAAATACGGTTATAAATTCTATATCGGTCCAGAACTTGAGTTTTTCTATTTCAAGACCTCAGAAAGACCTGAGACGCTTGATGCTGGTGGCTATTTTGATCTGATCCCAAGGGATGAGGCGATTGATTTGCGTAGAGAAACCGTGCTTACCCTTGAACAGATGGGAATCAGGGTTGAATATGCCCACCATGAGGTTGCACCTTCCCAGCATGAGATTGACCTCCATTTTGCTGATGCCCTTACAATGGCGGATATTGTGATGACCCATCGGCTTACGGTAAAAGAGATTGCATTTCGTAATGGTGTATATGCGACATTTATGCCCAAGCCGCTTTTTGGCGAGAACGGTTCTGGTATGCATACCCATATGTCCCTTTTTAAAGACGGCAAAAATGCATTCTGGGACAAAGAGGGGAAGTATTTTCTGTCTCGGGAAGCACTTCAGTTTATTGCCGGGCTGCTGAAATATAGTCCAGAATTCTGCGCAGTTATCGCCCAATGGGTGAATTCTTATAAACGCCTGGTTCCCGGCTTTGAAGCACCAGTCTACCTTTCCTGGGCGCAGAGAAATCGTTCCGATTTGATTCGAGTTCCAATGTATAAACCCGGTAAAGAAGATGCAGCACGGATTGAATATCGGGCACCAGACCCGGCATGCAATCCATACCTTGTCTTTTCCTGTATGCTCAGGGCAGGGCTTAAGGGTATTGAAGAGAAACTTACACCACCTGAACCGGTTACCGAAAATATCTACGAGATGAGTGATGAGGAACGTAAGAAAAGGGGTATAAAATCCTTACCGGGCAGCCTTATCGAGGCAATCAATCTTGCTGAAAATAGTGAACTTGTTCGTGCGACCCTGGGTGAGCATGCGTTCAAGGAATTTATCGGGAATAAAAAGATTGAATGGAATAATTATCGCAGGACGGTTACTGAATACGAGATAAGAAAATACCTGCCGGTCTTATAACTTTTTATTTCGGATAACCAACCGGAATTATACAGATAGGCTCTTTCCGGTTCAAGTTCAGAAGGTTTTTTAATCTCTGGTCATCGAATGCACCAACTGGTACTGAACCCAGTCCTAAGGTTTGATATCAATTGAAGACTCAAATTTTTCTCTTTAAATTCCCTGCTTGAACGCCTCTTTTTTATGCAGACCTCAATGCCTGCATTGGTAAATTCCGGTTCTGGTAATTTAATCATATCACCTTCCGGCAGGGATAAAAGCTATGATAAGAAAATCATCAAGAGCATTTTATCTTATCCATTACCCGGGCGGTATTATAGTGAATCTCGACAGTATCATTTACATCCACTGCATACCCGCCACCCAGTACCACAGTTAATGGAATATTATACTGCTTTGCCTGACCAATTACCAGTTCATCCCGTTTTTTCAGACCTTCAATTGTCAATTTTAGATTACCCAACCGGTCGAGGACATAGGGGTCAGCACCGGCAACATAGATTATAAATCGGGGTGAGAATTTTTTAAAAATCTCATTCAGGGCAGGGGAGAGGCGGTTTAGATATTCTTCATCTCCAACACCGTTTTCAAGTCCGATATCAAGATTGGACCTTTGCTTTACCGGATAGAGATTTTCCTGGTGGATGCTGAATGTGAAGACCCGGGATTCTTTTTCGAAGAATTTCGCCGTGCCATTTCCCTGATGCAGATCACAATCGATTATCGCAATCCTCGCTGTTTTCTGTTCCAGGAGTTTTACCGCGGCAAAGACAATATCATTGAGAAAACAGAACCCCTCGGCATGGGAGGGGAATGCATGATGAAATCCACCGCCGATATGATAACTGAATAAATCTTCCTGAGCAAGACAGCATGCACGATAGGTTCCGCCACAGCAAAGAATCTGGGCCTGAATAATCTCTTTCTTAACCGGCATCTCAGATGGATAGGTGCGCGGGGTGAGCCTTGCCTGCAGGAGGTCATCAAGATATTCCGGTTTTAGAATCTTGAGCAGGTCTTTTTTATCCGGCATCCGGGGATGATGGAGATTCTTTTCAGTAATAAGGCTTTCTGATTTTAACCTTTCATAGATTAGCGGATATTTTTCGGTGGGAAAGATATGGGGTCCGATATCAACCCTATACTCTGGGGTATAGACAAATTGTATCACAGAATCGGGAAGAGAAATATTTTTATAAGATAGAGGATAAGTATTATAAGAATGATTATCAGTATTATGTACAACCAGACATTCTCCTTTTTTGCACGCCGTTTTTTCTTTCTCGGTTTTTTTACTAAGGTTGTTTGCTGGCGTGTAGATTCAAGGGATGAGATAAATTGTCTTAAAATTTTTTGACTCTGGGCGAGTCTTTTCCAGCCTAAAAATTTTTCTAAATCTTTTGCCATTTTAGAAATCGATTTGTAACGGCGGCGCAGCCTTTTTTTCATCGCCCGATTGATAATCTTTGAGAGTCTGAGACTGTGGTGGGGATCAAGCCAGAGCGGCGATCTGTATTTACCCGATGAAACCTTTACGGTTATCTGCTGGGTATTTCCTCCGACAAACGGCTTTTTGCCCGTAACCATCTCATACATCACAATACCCAATGAATAGATGTCGGACTGGTAGGTAACCTTTTTCCCCGCCGCCTGTTCCGGAGACATATAAAATGGTGTTCCAATAACCACTCCGGGAGCGGTCAAATCCGGTGATGACTCAGATTTGGCAACCCCAAAATCAGAAATTTTGACCTCACCCTGATTGGAAATCAGGATATTGGTCGGTTTTATATCACGATGTATTATTCCATTGCTGTGTGCATAATCTAATGCCTGACATATTTCATAACCGATCAGGGCGGTGATTACCGGATGGAGGGGTGCACCCATTTCAATTATCTCGGCAAGGTTCAGTCCATCGACATATTCCATAACCAGGTAATTGGACGCCCCGATATTGAAGTAGTCATAGATGGGGACAATATTTTTGTGATTTAAGGTTGCGCTGAGCATCGCTTCCTGCTTGAATCGCTGACGCCGATTGCCGCCGATACTGCGGTTCATCTCTTTTACTACCACTACACGATTCAGGGGCATCTGGACTGCAGTGTAGACCCGTGCCATACCGCCTTTCCCGATGATATCAATAATCTTATAGTTGCCGATGTATTTAATCGACTTTTTCATTATATTTGCAGACGCGATTTCTTCCTGACCTTTTTGCCCGGTAAAGTGCCTTGTCGGCATTTTCAATGATTGTTTTCAGGGTATCGCCATCCTCGGGAAATGTCGCAATCCCGATACTTACAGTAATCTTAAAACCGAGAAGTTTGATTGTTTCCTTTTCAATAATCTTGCGGATTTCTGAGCCAACCTTTTCTGCATCGATTGAATTTGTGTTCGGCAGGATAACGACAATCTCTTCACCGCCATATCGGGCAACGATATCGGTTTTTCGACAGGATGCCCGGGTCAGCCCGGCAACGGTGCGCAGGGCATCGTCACCCACGGTATGGCCGTATTGGTCATTAATCTTTTTGAAGTGGTCAATGTCAATAAATAAAATGGAGAGAGGCAGGTTTGATTCTTCAGCCCGACTAAATTCAGCGCGGGCGATGCGGTCAAAGTATTCACGATTATATAATTTTGTGAGACGGTCCCGGGTTGCCAGTTCGGACAGCCTTTTCCTGCTTTTCTTTATGATGCCCTGAATGTTTTTAAATTCTTTTTTCAGGGATTGGTCCTTAAGTTTTTTCTGGAGCGAGGTAAGTCGATCTTCAATAATTGCTGTCTCACTGCCTTTTCTTATCATTTCGGTTTCGTCTGCAGAAATGAATTTTCCGGTTCCATCGTCAAAGACGATCGTATTTTCACCAATTAATATTTCATCACCCGGTTTCAGGGTGTGGGTTTTTATCAGCTTGCCATTGATATAGGTGCCATTGGTGCTTTCAAGATCCTCAATTATATATGCTGTGCCGTTGAAGATGACCATTGCATGATGGCGTGAAACATCACGACCGGCGAGGGTTAAATCAGTATCATCAGCACGCCCTATAATGCATTTTTTTTTCTTAAGAGGCAGTTCTTTCACTACAATACCGTGTTCAACCAACAGCAGTCGATGATTTTTATTCATCGCTAAAATTTAAGCAGTAATTGCACATAGGTATGATTATGGAGATACTTTTCCGTAGGGAAATCTCCTTCCATCGCCTCCATAAGGAAGAACCAGATTTTTTTATAGCGATATTCAAGGCCGAGGTTCAGGCGTCTTTCTTTGAAATTTCGTCCCTGATTGTTATAATAAAACTGGCGCTGGGTTCCAAAATGCCAGATGAATTTTTCTGAATGATAATACACAATATCAAGATAGTAGGCATAGACATTGCGTGTGTAGTTAAAGAGGCTGTCGCCAATATCATTATAATGAAAAGTCATATCATTTTTTTTATAATTATAGGTAAGATAGAGATTTGCTTTCCAGCCTGGATTTATCTTAAATGAGAGGGACGGTTCTGTAATGATTTCATACCATTTATCCGAACTGCGGTATTCTACAGTTTTTTTATTCTTTTCAAACTGTTTGTAATTAAATATGGCGCCGACTGTGAATCTTCCAATCCCCTGCCACATTCTGAACAGGAGGTGTCGGTGCAGCCCGTTTTCCTTATTCACTTCTATTTCATCAGTTGAACTGAGATAGTAGCGATTCGTTGCCTCACCGCTGATGTAGAGATGCCCCCCAGACCAGTAGCGGTTAAGGTTGAGGCAGAGTTTCAATGGGTGTTGATGATAGATGATCTTATCCTGCCCATCCGGCATATTCTTTAATGAAAAGTTGCGGTCAAAATTCGGAACCCTGAAAAATATCTCCAGATAGTTTAAATAGTCTTTTCCTAAGAAGATTCCGGTGCCGAGTTCATCCTCTCCCTTATAATAATGGGTTGTGATAGAAAAGAAGAGACGAAGGTTCGGTTTCAGTTCAAAGAACGGTTCAAAATAGTTGTTATTTATGTGCCGGGCATAATCGCCCAAGTATTTAAGCCGGTAGCGCAGACCGAGTATTGAGGAAAGGTGGACTTCATATTTTATGTCGACATCAACAAACCAGTTTAAGAGGTCCAAACAACCCTGGACGGTTCGCAGACCGAATTGTGTGGAATCAAATCTCGCCTCCCAGGAAGGGAAAAAATGGGCAAGTTGTTTATCCATTAAATAATGGCCATTGGAATCCTCAGGCACGGATATGAACAGTGTCAATAAAATTGGAATCATAATTAATCTTGCTTTAGCTTTTCAGAAAGGTAGATATCACCGAATAATCGGTCCTGTTCAACCCGGGCATATCCCGCCTTAACAATTTCAAGCATACCGAAAAAATATGCTACGGCAATTACGACATTGTTTTTTTCTTTGAGAAATTCCAGAAAGTTGAGTCGTTTCTTTTGTTTGAGCAGATGACGCACTTCTTTCACAATAATTTCAATCGGAACATTCTGCCTTTTCAGGATCATATCTTCCTTGGGCTGGGGTTTTAATCTGCGGAAGGCAAGAATTAGATTTGTAATATCGCCGGATTCAAGGATTGGTTCTTCACGGCTCATCCTGGGAAACTGTTTGCCGGTCTCGGCGGCCATTTCGCCGAATGCCCGGGCAATATTTTTGTATTTTTTATATTCTTCAACAATTTGCATAAGGGTAATCGGCTTTGCCGTCTCTTCGTCCATAGGGGTGCGGGGGAGAAGGGAACGGACCTTTAACCTTATCAAGATTGCCGCCATCAGTAAAAAGTCTGCAGCATCCTCAAGGTCATCTTTTTCAATCTTCTGGAGGTAATCAAGATATTCTTCCGCAATCTGCGCAATCGGGATATCAAATATATTAACCTCTTTTTTGCGCACTAAATATACAAGTAAATCGATTGGTCCGTAATATATGCCGATGTCAATCTTCATCAGGACCTCATTTTTTCATCCGGTATCTTTCAAACTGTCGGATAAATATTTTTACTAAGGTGGGGTCAAATTGTGTGCTGCTGTTTCTCTTTACTTCTAATAGGGCAGCGTGGATACTCTTCTTTCTGCGGTATGGACGGTCTGTAGTCATTGCATCAAAGGAATCAGCAATGCAGATAATCCGGGCACCAAGTGGTATCTCTTCCCCTCTGAGTCCTGATGGATAGCCGGCACCATCAAACCTTTCGTGGTGGTAAAGAATATTCTTTTGTAATGGCCTTAGTTTTTCAATCGGCTCAATTATCGATGCGCCAAGTTCAGGATGTCTTTTCATATATGCATATTCTTCAAAGGTAAGCCGCCCGGGTTTACGCAGAATCTTGTCCGGGATTCCAATTTTCCCCACATCATGCAGTATTGCGGAGACCTCAATATCTTTCAACTTATCTTTGTCGGAATCGATCGCCTCGGCAATGAGCAGGGAGTATTCAACCACCCTTGAGGAATGGCCCCGGGTATATGGGTCTTTGGCATCAACCGCCTCAACGATTGCCCTTATGGATGAAAGAAATAGTCTGTCAAGTTCTGTATAGAGCGAGGCATTCTCAATGGCAACTGCAATCTGATTGGCGAGTGCCTTAAATAGTTCAAGGTCGTCTTTGTTGAATTTTCGATTACCCTTTTTATTCAGAACCTCAGCGACTCCAATGATTTTACCCTTGGCAATTAAAGGGACGGCAAGGATTGACCTGGTTACAAACTTTGTCTTCTCATCTACGCCCTTAAACCATCTGCGGTCCTTTTTTACATCCGGCACAAACAACGGTTTACCATGTTGGGCAACCCAGCCAACAATACCTTTACCCATCGGCACCCTTATCTCCTTTGCCTCTTTTCCCTTTTCACCCCGTGCCGTGACAAAATAGAGTTCATTCGTCTTCTCATCAATTCTGAAGACACTCGATGCCTCAGCATCCATAACCTCTTCAGCCTTTTGTAATACAATATTGAGCAGTTCATCAATATCAAGGATTGAAGAGAATATCATTGAAGTATCGACAAGGGTTTCAAGCCTCTTTATCTTTTTCTTTATCTCAGATACTTGCGATTTCATAGTTTCTTTTGCCAACCCCGAATTTTTCTGCATAACTCAGTTGAACCCGGGGATCGATTTCAGGATGAAGATTGTCAATTGCTTCCTTAATAAGGTCATAACAGGCCTGGTCAAGTGCGACCGGGTCAAATGAACAAAGGATGCCAATATCCGGTGCAATCATCGGTTCGTTGGTATGAAAGCAGTCGCAGTTCGGTGAGATGTTAATTAAAAAATTTATATAAAATGCCTTTTTATCCTTAATAACTGCTGAGGCATATTGAGCAACGCCTTTCTGAATATCAGCAGAGGCAGCATCCCAGCTGAATCTTATTGCCCGTGCCGGACAGATTGACATACATCCGCCGCAGCCGGTGCATAATTTATGATCAATTTCTAAGTGGTCATTCTTCTTTTTTACTGCATTATAAAGGCAATAATCAAGGCATTTCAGGCACATCACACAGGTATCCCGGTTAATCACCGGTTTTGACCTTGAATGCATCGCCAATTTTCCACCTTTTGCAGCGCAGCCCATACCAAGATTTTTGATTGTGCCGCCAAACCCACAATTTAGATGGCCCTTAAAATGGGAGACAACAAATAATCTGTCGATTTGGGTAAACAGGCGTGCAATCTTGCATCCATCAATTTCAACATAGTCGTCACCATAAAGTCCGTCTGCAGCGATAAACGGGCAGAAATCAAATCCGTGTTCCCGGGCAAGTTCAATATGGAGGTCAGCACGGTGGCGTCGGCCTGCATAAAGGGTTGTTGTGTCGGTGAGAAAGACATCTGCCTTCTGCTTTTTGATTAGTTGTGTAAAAAGGCGCACATATTGGGGGTCAACAAAATTTACATTGCCTTCTTCTCCAATATGGAGTTTTATGGCACAGAGGTTATTTTTTTTTATGATATCGAGTGCCCGGGCTTTATCCAATAGTGTCTTTAAATTTTCAAAGATATTTTTTTTGAAATGCTTTCTTAAATCGAGGAAATAGACTTTAGCCATTTAGTATTATCTTACATATATTCAAAAAAAAATCAAGGTTTAGTTCGAAGGAATTTTATATGAAAAACGCGCCTGGAGGGAATTGAACCCCCAACCTACGGATTCGAAGTCCGTCGCTCTATCCTGTTGAGCTACAGGCGCCTATTACTTTTGAGAATCTTTTATTTCTCTCAGTTTTTTGAAAAATTGTTTAAGCAGGGCGGTTGATTCCTCAGCCGATATCCCTTCGGTAATTTCAACTTTATGATTCAATCTATTATTGTTTGCTATATTAAATATTGAACCGCAACCGCCAAATTTTTTATCCCTGACTCCAAAGATTATTCTCCGGACCCGGGCAAGAATCAGGGCACCGGCACACATAATACAGGGTTCTACAGTGCAGTAAAGTTCCACTTCATTAAGACGCCAGTCATTAAGGGTATTCGCTGCCGCAGTGATTGCGATAATCTCAGCATGGGCGGTTGGGTCCTTCAGATGTTCGGTCTGGTTATGACCCCGGCCAATGATTTGGTTCTTAAAGACCGCCACCGCACCGATTGGCACCTCATTCTCCTGGAATGCCTTTTTTGCCTCTTTCAGGGCTTCACGCATAAAAAATATTTCGTCCATAAATTTTATAATTTATACGCGCCCGACGTGAGTTGAACACGTAACCTGCGGATCCGTAGTCCGCCGCTCTATCCAGTTGAGCTACGGGCGCTTCTATTTAAAATTCATAAACATTATATAAAATTTTTCCGCTCCGTCAACATTTCGGTTTATCTGGTTTATAGAGAATCGTTATTCGTTTGACGGTGTCGATGCCTGTCTGGTTAGAGGAGGGTTTTAATGTCCAACAACTTACCGCGATCTTTATTTCGGTTTGTCCGGTGGATAAGAAATTACAGTTTTTCAATCCAGCACATAGCTCGTTTATTCCCGGTAAAGCCTCACTTCTAAAGCGTTAGCGATTGCTTGATTAATTTCCTATAATCAATATAATTTATCCTATGATTATTTTATGGTTATTCGCCTGGCAGCAAAGGGTCAATTATCAGATTGACGCAAGACTTGATACCCTGAATCATTCTATTCATGCGATTGAATATATTACATATTATAATAATTCACCTGATACCTTAGATACCATCTTTCTCCATCTCTATGCAAACAGCTGTGGGAACAGATATAGACCATTTGTAATGGGGCGTAAGGAGATAGATAAAAATCGTGTCTTAGAGACAGGGTTTGAAGATTCAGGCTGTATTGATATCCTGACTCTGGTTATTGACGGCGAGTCCTGTGAATACGATATTAATAAAACCCTGATGTCGGTCTGTTTACACCGACCACTTATTCCCGGTGATTATACTACGCTGAGGATAGAATTTTTCCTGAAGATACCCGGGCACTCCGTCAGGCTCGGTTATTATAAAAATCACTATGAGATTGTCCAGTGGTATCCAAAACCCTGTATCTATGATAAAAAAGGCTGGCATCTTGATACCTGTCATACCGGGGATGCATTTTATGGAGAGTTCGGCAGATTTGATGTCTCAATATCCATCCCGGCGAATTTTGTCGTTGCCGGCACCGGTATCAGAATTGAATCTGAAGATATTGAATTTATTGATACCTTAATCGCAACCGGAAAAAAGATTATACACACCGATAAGAGAACCGTGCGGTTTTATGCCGAGAATGTCCACGATTTTGCCTGGGTTGCCGACCCGGATTTTTCAGTAAAGAGATATTGTGTTGATAGTATAGATATTTATATCTTTTATCGCAAAAAGCATCAAAAGACCTGGAACAACGCCGGGATTTATGCAGCCGATGCACTTAAGCGTTATAATAGATGGTATGGAAGATATCCGTATAAATCGCTTTCGGTTGTTGATGGGACATTCAGGGGCGCAATGGAATATCCCAATCTTGTTATTATCGGTAGTGCTGAAGACCGTTTTACACGAGGATTTGAAGGGATAATTATCCATAAAATCGGTCGTCAGTGGTTTTATGGTATGCTCGGTGCTTATGAAATGGATGATGCCGGGTTTGGTAAAGGATTCACTACATATACTGAAATCCGCTATTTTGAAGATAAATACGGTAAAGATAATTCTCTATTTAAATTAAAATTCCTGCCTGTGTTATCGCATCGATATATTCATAAGCTGGTTTATTACATAACACAAACAAATTTTTTGGAACTTTCAGACTTCACCACGGCACATAAGCTTATTGATATACCGGTTGTCTATGAGAATGCTGCCTATTCAAGACCCGGACTCTTTTTTATAAACCTCGAAGGTCTCTTGGGCAGGGATATATTTACTGCTGTCCTGAAAAAATATTTTGATACCTATAAATTCCAACATCCATCCGCCGAAGATTTTATCCGTATCTGTGAAGAGGTGAGCGGTCGAAATTTAGCCGGGCTTATCAATCAATTTCTTACGACCGATTACTTCTGCGATTGGCGGATTAAGGGTATAAAGAAAAATCAGGTTTTCATTGAAAATCAGGGTAAACTCAATATCCCGGTGGATGTTCTTGTTGAGAGCGATAAGGGTGCAAAGGTCTTTTCTATACCACCGGGCGTCGGTTCGAAGACCTTTACCCTGCCCGAAGGTATGCGCATAAGAAATGTAGTCATTGACCCCCATCATTATACTTTGGAATCAAATTACTGGAATAATTACTATCCTGAGAGGATAATATTCAGGCCGTTTTTCGCCCTCCCTTCATTTGATGCCTATCAGATAATCTATATCCCTTATCTGTGGTATAGTGCAGAGGATGGGTTTACCCCGGGTATCTATCTTTTCGGCAGTCAGTTTGTAGATTTTGATTTTATTAAGGGTAAACACCAGTGGACTGCGGGATTTGTATATGGAACAAGGCGTAAAAAAAATCATTCCGGATTTAGTTATCAAACCCCGATTATATTCAGTCGCGGTAAACGGGTAAGAATTTTATTCAGGGGTTCAAACTCTAATGATGAGGTTAAGCTGAGGGTTGGATTTTTAACCAATCTCGGTATTCCATTTTCCCGGAGCCCGGCGATTTCTTTCAAAAATAGTTTTTCATATTACGGTCTCAACTCTTTTATTGCCGTGGATTCGGTTGATTGGGAAGAGGGCAGGAATATCGTTTTTGAAAATTCTTTAAGTTACCAGTATCAGGGCTGGAGGGTTAATTTTGAATTAAACACTGCTGCAGAATATTGGGGAAGTGATTGGAATTACCTTAAGTCTTCCTTAGAGATCAGAAAGAAATTATCAATTTTCCCCGGAATTAATGTGAGATTATTCGGGGCAAAGATATTTGGCACACCACCAAAACAGGAGATGATTTATTTGAGTGGAAAACTCAAAATCAGTCTTTTAGCCGCTCTCTTATTCAGCCAAAAAGGATATTTTTCACCCCAGGAGCACCTCCATATTGACGGCGATGGCAATATGCTTGGGTATCAGGGTGACCATATAAACGCCCTGGAGATTGTCTGTGCCAATGTAGAATTGCCGTCGAAATTTCCACTCAGGCTTTTTGCTGATTTCGGTTATTACAAAAAATCGGCATTTGATACTGGCCTGCGTCTGGTCTTGGGTCCTTTTTCATTTAATCTTCCATTATATACATACGGTGTTGAAAAATGGCGTTTTAATTGGTCCATAGGACTGTAAATTATCTTTTATAATTATTTTCTTTCTTCGGCGTGGTGCTTAATGACTCTTGCCTGGGCAATATAAATTACATCTTCACAGATGTTTGTCGAGAGATCAGCGATGCGCTCAAGATTTTTGGCAACCAGAAGATACGAGATTGCGGTATTTACGGTTTTCGGCTGTTCAATCATATAAGTCAGAAGGAGCCTGATTACCTCATTTCTCATATCATCTACTGTGTTGTCTCGTTCACATACCTTTTGTGCCCTTAGCGGATCACTTTCAATAAAACTTTTGACACTGTCCTTGAGCATTTCATTAACGATGTCAGCCATTGACCAGATTGTCGTTATCTTATTCATAGGTGCTCCTTCTTCAATATACTTGACCATATCAGCAATATTTACTGCATGGTCTCCCATTCTTTCCAGGTCATTATTCATCTTTATGACACCAACAAGGAATCTCAGATCAGAGCCGACCGGCTGATGGCGGGCAATAAGTTCCACACACATATCCTCGATATCAATCTCATATTTATCAATCTTGTGGTCAAGGTTTCTTATTTTCTTCGCTGATTCTGTATCTTTATTCTTCAGGGCGGTCAGTGCATCTTTGATTGAGTTTTCCACCATACCAGCCATCTCAATCAGCCTTTCTTTCACGCCACGCAGTTCTTCATCAAAATGGCGGTCCATTATGCCTCCTTAAAAAATTATCCAAATCTTCCACTTATATAATCAAAGGTTCTCTTGTCCCGGGGATTAGTGAATATCTTTTTGGCGCTGTCAAATTCAATCAATTCACCCAGGAGCATAAAACCGACTTCATCGGCAATCCTTGCTGCCTGCTGCATATTGTGGGTGACGATGATGATAGTGTAGCGTTTTTTTAATTCCTGCATTAACTCTTCAATCTTGCCGGTGGCGATTGGGTCAAGTGCCGAGCAGGGTTCGTCCATCAACAAGACCTCCGGTTCAACTGCCAGAAGTCGGGCGATACATAATCGCTGCTGTTTTTCTGCAGAGAGCGCAAGTGCGGATGTCTTCAGTCTGTCTTTAAGGTCATTAAATAGGTCTACAGCAGTAAGGGAACGTTCCACGATTTCGTTGAGAACCATCTTGTCATTCATTCCCCAGACCCTTGGACCGTAGGCGATATTGTCAAAGACCGATAAGGGAAATGCATTGGGGCGCTGGAAGACCATTCCGATTCTCTTGCGCAGCATAATTATATCGTAGAGCGGTGAATATATGTCCTCTTTATCAAAGAAGACACTTCCGGTTATTCGGACATTTTCAATCAAATCGTTCATTCGATTAAATACCCTCAATAATGTAGATTTTCCACAGCCGGATGGACCGATTATCCCGGTGATCAAATTTCTCTTAATTTGAAGATTTATATTCTTGAGTGCCTGAAATTTTCCGTAGTAGAGATTGAGTTTTGCCGTTTCGATAATCATCCAAACCTTCCGCTTATGTAATCATTGGTTCTCTTTTCTCTGGGACTGGTGAAGAGTTTTTCGGTTCGGTCAATCTCGATTAGTTCACCCGAGAGGAAGAATGCGGTTTTATCAGCAACCCGTGCCGCCTGTTTTGTGTTATTCGTCACCAATATGAATGTGTAGCGTTTTTTTAATTCGAGCATTGTTGCTTCAATCTTGGCAGTCGAGATTGGGTCCAGACCTGAGCAGGGTTCATCCATCATAATTACCTCAGGCTCCATCGCCAGGGTGCGGGCAATACAGAGTCTTTGCTGTTGTCCTCCGGACAGGGTGGCGGCTGAGTCCTTTAATCGGTCCTTGACCTCATCCCAGAGATTTGCCGCATTCAAAGCCCTGTATACAATATCATCCAGTTCACGCCTGCTAAGTTTTTTGTGCAGTTTTGGTCCGTAGGTTAAATTTTTATAGATTGAACCAGGTAGTACAATCGGAATGGCAAAGATTAATCCGATGCGGCGGCGCAAATCATTTATGGGAAGTTCCATAATGTTTTTACCGTCCAATAATATTTCACCGGTGATTGTGGCACCATCAAGTTCAATCAGGCGATTTATCGCCCGTAAAAGTGAACTCTTACCGGAATTTGCCGGGCCAATTATTCCCAGAATTTCATTTTCCGTAACATCGAGATTGATATTCTTTAATGCCTGAAAATTTTTATAGAATAGGTTCAGATTTCTGATTGATATCTTTGCCATAATATTTTAATAGTATCGGGCAATGAAACGATGCACCAGACGATAGGCGATGAAGTTAATTAAAAGGATGATGATTATCAAAACGGTTGCAGTAGCATACGCCTTGGGCATTGAGATGCCTTCCCGTGCAAGGATATAAAAATGGACAGCGAGGGTGCGGGTTGATGAGAATATTGAGGTCGGTAATCCCAAGGAAGAGCCAGCAGTAAATATCACCGCAGCAGTTTCACCGATCGCCCGACCAATACCCAGAATAACACCGGTTAGGATACCGGGCAGAGCAGTAGGAAGCACGACCTTTAAGATTGTATCAAGTTTTCCTCCACCTAAGGAGTAACTTATCTCACGGTAGGCCCGGGGGACGGTCTTTATTGCCTCTTCTGATGTTCTTATGATCGTGGGCAGAATCATTACTGCTAAGGTGAGTCCTCCGGAAAGCACACTCCAGCCAAAGTTGAGGGTAATTACAAAGAAGATGAATCCAAACAATCCAAAGATGATTGAGGGCACACCATTCAGGCAGTCTGCACCAAAACTGATTATCCGACGCACAAATCCTGCTTTTGTATATTCGACTAAATAGACCGCACTTCCCACCCCAATTGGTGCAGCAATGATTATTGCGAGCAGGGTGACAAACAGGGTTCCTAAGATTGACGGAAAGATTCCACCTGCCTTTCCCATATCCGTTGTTCTTTCGGTTAAAAATTTCAAAGAGACCTGACCAAGTCCGTTTTTCAGGATGAAGCCGATGATAAAGAAGAGGACGAATATTGTAATGACCGTCATTATCAGGAGTGCGGTATAGGCGATAATCTGGTTTGTGCGTGGTCCTACTCTGAAGGTCATTATTCCTTCCCTTTAAATCTTATTGCAATGATATTGAGAATCACGATGATAATAAAGAGAAAGGAACCACAGGCAAAGAGGGCAGCCCTGTGATCACCGGTTGCATAACCGAGTTCTAAGGCAATGGTTGAGGTCAGGGTTCGGACTGAATCGAGTATTGAATGGGGAATCTTCAGGGCATTGCCTGCGATCATAATCACTGCCATTGTCTCACCGATCGCCCGACCCATCCCCAGAATAATCCCGGCGATGATGCCGGAACGTGCCGCCGGTATCAAAAGCATCACAACGGTCTGCCATTTTGTCGCCCCGAGGGCAAATGAACCTTCGCGATAGGTTTTGGGTACAGCCCTTAATGAGTCATAAGAGATGCTGACGATGGTTGGTAAAATCATTATGCCGAGGATTATGCTTGCGGTGAGCACTGAAAAGCCCGGGCCACCAAAATGGGTGCGGACAAAAGGAACCAGAATAACAATACCCATAAAACCATAAACCACGGAAGGAATGCCGGCCAGAAGTTCAATAATGGGTTTAAGGGTTTTCTGGATTGTTCCTGAGGAAAATTCAGAGAGGAAGATTGTGCAGGCAAGTCCGAATGATACACCGATAATCAATGCCCCGGCAGTCACCATTATAGAGCCGACAATCATTGAAAGAATTCCGAAATGTCCCCGGGTTGGAGCCCAGTGGGTTGAAAAGATATTATGGAGTCCGGCTTTAAATATCAGGGGTAATCCCTGCTGGAAGATAAAGAAGCTAATAAGGGCAAGGGTGAGGATTGCCGAAAAGGCGACTACCATCAAGAACTTTTCAGCAATCTTATCTTTCATTATTAAATGGAACTGCGGGGATTAAACCATTCCCGGCAAGAATTTTCTGGCCCTTTGGGGATAAGACATAATCAATGAATTTTTTGACTTCACCTTTTGGTTCCTCAAGAAGTAATAATAAAAATGGTCGACAGAATTTATAATGGTGGGAGATAAGATTTTCCGGGGTGGGTTTTATGCCATCAATGGCGATAGCCTTTTCCCGTTCATCAACCAGACCTGCAGATATATATCCGATACCGTTTGGTGTTGTGGCGATAATCTCTCTCACCGAGCCGTTAGAGTCCTGGACAAGGCAGCGGTCACTTATTTCTTCTCCCTCCATTATCAGTTCCTCAAATGAACCCCGGGTGCCGGAACCTTCTTCACGGGTAACCGGGATTATTATCTCATCCTTTCCTCCGACATCTTTCCAGTTTCTTATTTTCCCGGTAAAGATACCCCGAATCTGTTCAACCGTTAGATTATCCACGGGATTGCTCGGATGGACTATGACTGCAACGCCATCCATTGCGATTAATATCTGTTTAAGCCGTTTCTCATCGCCAATCAGATGTCTTGATGAGGTGCCGATATTGCAGATGCGATTGAATGTCGCCTGGATTCCTGCGGTTGAACCACCACCCTGGACAATGATTGCGATGCCGGGATGTTCACGCATATAATTGTCTGCGACCTGTTCAATAAACGGCTGGACCGAGGTTGAACCGGCGATAATAATGCCGGAGCCTGCCTTTTTCTGGGTGCAGGTAAGCATAGTAAAGGTTAAAAGCATCAGAAAATATCGCACGGTCAGGTTATTATAATCAGAATAACCAAATCGTCAATAAAATAATTCATCACTCAGGTAAATGATTCGATAACCTATGATTTTTTCTAAACTTCTTAACATCAATCTTTATTCTGGATTTAAAAATCGCCATTCAGGAGGGGTGGCGAGTTGTGGTTCAAGTGTTGAGGAGGCATTTAAAAATCTGAAAGAGGCAGTGGAGCTTTATCTTGAAAATGCCCGTGAATTAGGATTACTGGAGCAAATTGAAGCTGAATGATTTTTCAAGGGGAAATTTCATAATTGTATTATTAAAATATATGAATTATTTGCCAAAGTCAATTTTTATATTTATATCAGAAGGCACACGAAATCGTAATAAAATTTTAGAATCACCACTTAAGCGTTGTTTTTCAGCTCTAAATAGTATATTGAGATGTATAGAATTATCATTTGTTTTTTCTGCTTGATTAGTAGTATTAGAAGAAAAATGATGTAGGTGTGCTTTTATATTGAGATATCCAGAAAAAGTGTTGTTCAATTTATCGATTGTTAAATAGCCAATAGCATCGGTTGTTCCTTCTGACAAGGAATATAGAAAACCATTAGCTTTATGGTAAAGAAATGATTTTATGGAGTCAGATTCAATATTTACTGAGTCCATCAGGCAAGTATTAAATTTAATACATAAGAAATAATTATGTTGTATAACATCAAGATCATACATACTTGGTGATGCATAGTATCCATAGATTACCAATACAGAGTAGTTTCCTTAAGGGGTTATTGATACCTTTAGTAACATAGTATCAAATTCCTACAACCAAAAGCTGCAGGAATTTTGGCCCCATCCATAGAGCGAACCAGGTATTATCACCCTTAATTCGCAACCAGAACCACATAAGTAGAATTACCGCTATTGAACCAAGTAAACAATACCAGCCACTGATGGTTAAAATTAAACGTAATAACAATGGCGGTTCGAATTTCTTGCTGGCCTTACGAAGTTTAAGAGAAAATATAAAGATGAATATTCCGATCAGAACCAGAGGTGTTAAACCGATACGCAAAGGGGTAGTATCAGCAACCGTTGGGAATAAATCTGCATACCGTGACCAAGCATCCCAGAGTCTTAATACATATTCAAAAATGGTATTGAAAATAAAACGTGCGAGTATAGAGTATGGGAAATAGAAAGCAAAAGCACTAAAGAGAATTATAACTGCCCCTAAGAGAAATTTTTTAGTGAAGAAGTCTTTTATTTGCAGCATTAATGCTCCTATTTATAAAAGTGTGAATTGACCCATTTTTTAGCAAAATAATATTCATCTTAGAGCGAATTTTCACATATTTCCTATCTGATAAGTAGTTTATCCCATTTTCGTCAAGTCTGCTGCCCGTAGTCTTTAATTTCTTCTCCATCTTTCCTTATTGATAATTATAGCAAAATTATCAAGGATTTCAAGATTTTTTTTGATTCTTACGCATTTTTATTTAGAATAAGAATATGTTGTAAATGTCTGTATGAATGCGGTTTAGCAATGTCCTTATGGATAAAACAATGCCTGTCAATCCAAATATGAAGTTTATTAATCTAACATAAGATAATTTTCTTTTGTCTTTATATGTCAGACCATACATTACTGCAATTATACTGAAAGGAATGCCTAACACAGGCTGGGTAGATAAAATCAAACCCATAATTACCCATACAAATTTATCAAAAATATTACTACTTGAATAATTAGTATCCATATTTTTTTTCTTGTTGATGAACATTATATATTAAATACATAATTATCTTAAGGCCCAGCTGGCATATAAATTGGCGCTCCGCTTAAATAGCCATTCAGAAAATGGCCATAAACCATTATAAAAACGCTTGATTTATCAGGCCAAGTAAATGCACGAATTTGTATATCAAACCACATCGCAAGAATTACTATGCTTGTCATAACTAAACAATACCAACCACAAATCAATGAAATCCATCTAAGATTTATTAAACGATTAACTTTGCATATTGAAGATAATTTCTGTAACAAAAGAAAAAGTAGTATACCAATGAGTAGTAAAGGTGTAAGAGCGATACGTAAAGAATTTATACTGTTGGGAAGTGCTGATGTTGACAACCAGAACCTGGTTGTATAATTCCATATAGTAACAAAGATGAACTTGGCTAAAATAGGGTATGGCAAATACCCGGCGATAAAAGCAATTATTATTGTAATTATGCCGATTGCAGCTCTATTCAGAAAAAGCTTATGTTTTGCGACTTCACCCAGTGCATTTATCATTTTCTATAGAAATAAAAATAAACCCATCTATTTGCGAAGAGATGGCCTGAATTATTTGCTTTTCTGTGAATTATGTTCCACCAAGATAGGTCAGTCCTTGTCCAACCGTGGGCACGTAGCCAAATAATTTCAGCAAATTCATGGGCAAAAGATTTTCGTAGACTCCAAGTCTTATTCCATTGCATTTTATTAATTTTAAACTCCCATATTGTCAAAATCTCATTTTTTGGATTACCTGCAACAGATTTTCCCAGGTGTTCAACAATCATATATTCAAATTTAGACACTTCAGCCCAATAATCTATTGTGGCAAGAAATCCAGAATTTTCTTTTAACCAAGATATTGCATTAAGAATATCATCTAAGGTTATTTTTCCCCCCGGATGATAACTTTCCCAATCATCATATGTAATTTGATCCAGCATCTTTTCAAGACTGCGCATTGCGTTCATTAACTTACTTTGTCTTCTCAGTTGTTCCATATGAATAAATGTCCACCATGAGGGGTCGCCAGCGTCTACGGGACTTTCTTTTTTAGATTCCATCATTCTTTCACCAGTAGGGTCGGTAAACCTTAAGGGGTTATTGACACAATAGGCATAGGGAGATGATGCAGGGGAATTCTCAGGGTCCAACCTCAAAAACCTCCCAATCTCTGCCTCATAATACCGCTGGCAGAAGTAGTTAAGATTGTTTTCATCAAGTTCCTTGCTAAAGGTCTTTAATTCATTCTTCATTTTTCCTTCTTGATAATTATAGTAAAATCAAGTGATTTTTCAAGAAGATATTTCATCGCCCGGTATTTTATTTTTCTGGAAAAGTTGTGTATTAACAGAGGAAAATAATTGTGGAATCGAAACAAGTTGAAGGAAAATAAATATAAGTTAATTATTCCACAGCGTTTGTTAATGAAACACACCTCGTATATTCAATATTACCGATATTAATACGAAAATATTAAAGCTCACAAAATAACCAATCGGTAATAACAAAGAATGTCGTTTCCAATATAAGTAAATTACGAGCAGTCCATTAAATAAAATCCAGATTGTGTTAATGATACTAAACTGATTGTGCGAGAATATTATCCCATGGCACAATGTGAAAATTATGGTAGTAACTATTGCACCAGTTTTAATACCCATCTTTTTAGCAAAAGCAGGGAATGCAAATCCTATGAAAAATATAGATTCTCCAATTGGTCCTATGATACTTACAATAATTGCGCGTGAGAAGTTTATGTAATAATTAATTTGATTGGAGGCAATAAACTTTGGTACTTTTGGTAAAATATTGTTGCCTGTAATTATGATTGGTAGTAATAATATAAGTTTTAAACATAAAGCCAGGATAAATCCAGTAAAAAAATAAATTAGCCACCTATCGGATCGTAAACCTAAAGTTCTTAGTGATCCAAATTTTCTCAGTTTTATCCATAATATAGGCACAAATGTGTAGAGAAGTTGATTAATCATTAAGCATAATATAACTATATACCAACGTTTTTTAAGATAAGTTAATAATATTGAATAAAGTTCTGAATTTTTTTCGAAATGTGAGAAATCTATATGTGTAGGTGAAAAGATTTTAAATGAAATTATGACCAAACTCAAATATATTAAAATAATAAGAAAAAAGGTCACGACGACATCAGTTATACCCCATTTTACATTAAGTATCTCATTAGATTTGTTCATATTTATCTTATGCTGGCAATAATTGTACAGCGATATTTCGATTGAAGAAAATAATAATCAATGGTCTTGATACGATATTCGATTTGAGGTTATCTGTAATGAATAATCGAACTTATTCAGAAATTTATAAAAATGCAAACTGTATAGGTGGTATCGCATCTGTAGTCCTGGTTAAATATCTATATCTGATGTGATATATAGCCATTAGCTTAAGCCCCTGGGAATAGGAAGAATTTCTTTTTCCTCTTTTTTGGTGGGTTCAGACGGTTTTCGCCACCAGGCTGGTGGAAACATATTTTTATAGTAATCATCGTTCCACATTTCATCGAGTTCCTCGATTGGTAATTTATTATAACCACGAGGAGGATAAACGATATTCTTCGGATGATGTATATTCTCAAAAGCAGGCTGCCTTTCTTTATGTTTTTCTGGTTGAGGTAGATTAGGTTCGTTCGGATAGAAAGATGATTTGGGGATAATCTGTTCTAATGATTCGATGAAGTTCTCGCCAAGAATTATGTATCCAGACAATTGGAGTATAATACCTACGTAATGTGTTATGGGGTGAGGGTACGCTTCAAGCATTACTCCCAAATTAATTAATTCTATTTCAAGCTGTGAGCCTTTCACAGTTTCTAACGCTTGACTGCCCAAATTTTTTGTTGTATTATAGAACACTTTTATTTTTGTTTCAATATTTGCTTCAGAATTTTCAAAAAATAGATTCAACCCTGATTCATGGCCAATGAATTCGTAATAATCGTTTGGCGACATAAAGAGAGGTACCTGCAGCCCCAATGGGTCGGTAAACCTTAAGGGGTTATTGACACAATAGGCATAACGGTTCTGGGATTGAGGAACTTCAATATAACCACCAAAGGGATCAAGAGACAAAAACCTTCCGATCTCTGCCTCATAATACCGCTGGCAGAAGTAGTTAAGATTGTTTTCATCAAATTCCTTGCCGGTGAAGGTATGGGTGTTATCAGCAGTACCTGATTTTGTTATTTCACCGAATGGATAATAATATGCAGTCCAGACCACTGAACCCGATTCATCGGTCATCTTCCTTGATGAACCTAAAACATCACAATGATAAAAGGTGGTATCTGCACCATCAATCCTTGCAATATGTAATCCACCGGCATAGACATACCTTGCCAGTATTGAACCATCCGGGGAATATTCAATAAGCGGATTTATACCGTCATAAACATAGTAAATCGTATAGTCAGTTGTTGTATTAATTCCGGATGTAGTTATCTCACCATAGCCGTTGATTTCACCACCGAATGTTTTATTGGTGCCGGGAAAGACATCAACTGCATTTGAACCACCCTGATGCAGGGTATCAACATTCACAGGTAAACCAGGGTCAAAGGTTGAGATGGTCCACCGCAGGGGACCATAATGATTTAATAACTGTTTGGAGATCTTTATCTGGATACTGCCATCAGGACCAATAATCCGTTCCACTGTCATACCAGAGGGCATTACAGTCTTTGTGCCGTCTGCCCTGTAAAAACCGTATTCTCCATCGTCTATATATAGACAGTATTCCCAGGCAGCATTTTTTGGCACCTTTGTCTTCATATCTTCTGGTAAGGTAATTCTACCCGAATTTGGAATCGTGTCAAGGTCTAAGGTGATAAAGAGCTTTAATCGGCTGACCTGGGCAAAGATATATCGGTTGACGACGGTAAAGATATAATACCGGGCGGTATTTTTTATGTAGACTTTTTCAATATCAAGTCCTTTATTATATACTGTATCCGGACCGGATGATTTGAATCCTAAGTCGTTTGCTGCATCAGTGAATAGGGTTCTTGAAGTTATCCCTGTGCCGGGAGTTAATTTATGATAATGTTTTTTGACCCTGAGGCCGGAACTGTTATAGGCATAATCAATGGTTTCAGGACCTTTTTTATAATAGATTAGCCGATTATTCCAGTCATAGGCAAATGAATCGACCAAACTGCCTGAGGAATTGTTGCGTTTAATAATATTACCATTGTCATCATAATAATACTCATAATCTCTGTGGTCGGTTTTTAGCCGGTTGGTATTTGACCAGTATGAATATGAGTTACCATTTTTTGCAGTGCGGTTTCCTGTTTTGTCATAGCTGAATGATTGGATACCTGCTAATTGGGTGACCGCGGTGAGTCGATTCAGGGCATCATAGGTAAAGGTCTGGGTGTATCTGCTGTTAAGATAGTCGGTAATTGAATGGATATTGCTGTTATCTTCGTAAGAATAACCGAGTTTTAGAATATCACCGGTTTTATAAGCCCTCACCAGGATTGGACGAAGCCGGGAATCATAGGTTATTGTATCCACTACCCCGTTATCATAACTTAGCTTTACAATCTGACCTGCAGGATTATATTTAAAGGTTGTTAAAAGACCGGGGACGGATTTTATCTGGCCGAGTCTATTGTATCGGTATTTTATTTTGTCGTCTGTTGATAAATAGATCAGGATGCACTGGTTCGCATAATTAAAATTATAGGTAAACGATTTTTCACCACTCAGACCTACAATATTAACCCTTTTGAGTCCTAATCTGCCTCGATCATCATAGTAGTATGTTATTGAATCTATTCCGCAGGTAACAACTTTACTCAGTCGACCCGTAGGATTAGCCAGTTCATAAGGAGTTGGTCCTCCGGTCGTAATATCATAGGTCAGTCTGACTTTATCTGCCCAGGTGGAGCCATTATCGGTTGAAAGTTCTATTTTGGTCAAACGGTTGATATTATCATAGGTATACCGAACCCATCCATTCGGGTCTTTTTTTAGCGTTAAATTTCCCAGGTCATTATATTCATCATAGAGCACATCAACTGGGTTACCATTGTAATAATATGAAGATGTTGCATCCGGACCATCCACACCACGCAATCTGCCAAGGGTATCATAATAGTATTTTGTCACCCTCCCTTCGGCATCGGTCACTTTTGTCAATCTGCCGAGGGTATCATATTGATAACAGGTGCGGTTATTATTGGCATCAATGATTGTATCAATTGCGCCGTAGGCATTATAAATATGGATGGTTTTATTACCCTTTTCATCAATGATGGTGTCGGTATTGGCATAGTATTTTACCTGAGAATATTTACCATCAGGATGGGTTATTTTTATAATGCGTCCCAGAGCATCATACTCATAGGTGGTAATTTGAGACCAGGAAGGTGAACTATAACTGTATGATGTACCGAAGATTGTATAGGGGTTACAAACTGAATCTTTTTTACTGTTTTTATTATAAGAAATATTCCGGATAATCGTCCGGGCGTTATCAAAATCAAATTTTTTGGTTTGAATCAGTTTACCAAATCCATCATAGAAGTTTTTACTTACTATCCAGTATGTAGCCCCAGCTTCGTCGATGAAGTCTATTTTTATCGAATCAATAACTGCAGATGGAATTTCAAAGTCTTTATAGGTAATTCTCCGGGATGCTGAAGATTCATTGGGCTGGAAGGTTTTTATTAATCGGCTCATAATAGATTACCCGGAACTTTAAGGATGTAAATGTGTGGGATGTACTGAGGGCGATTGGCATTCAAAGTGCAGTAAATATCGTTGTTGATAAGAATTTTGAGGGTAGTATTACAGTTTATCTGGGAAAGGTTACTTCAGAACAGGGATTGAAGAAGCTGCTTGAGGCAAACGGTTTTCTCCGAAGAAAAAAGAGAATTATTTTTTTGTAAAGAAAAGATTAAAAGAACGATTAAAAAAGTTTACAGCCGCTGATGGTAAACTCGGTTTGAATGTGAAGAATGCATCGAGAGATGAAAATTATTTCCGGTATCGGATCGGGGTTTGCATCTGAACTTTCCATCCTCCAGATTTTGTTTTTTTAACTCAGGATAAAAATTCACTGCTCCACTTATTGCTTGATTTAAAGAAAATTATATGTATAATAAAATACTAAGGAGGTAGAGTATGTTAGAAAAGATTAAAGCAATACTATTTCAACCCAAAGAGACCTGGCCCAAGATTAAGGCCGATGGTGAGAATTTCGGTGAGGTCCTAACCAGGTATGCGGTGCCTCTGGCAGCAATCCCTGCTTTTTTTGGTCTACTCGGTCATTCAATATTCTTCCGGATATTCTTCGGTTTTTCATTAATCTGGGCGATTGTCTATTATATACTGATACTTATTGGACTCTATGTTGAGGGTATTGTGATTAACGCCCTTGCTCCTTCATTCGGTTCAAGACAGGATTCAACTGATGCATTCAAACTTGCGGTCTATGCCTATACCCCGGTTTTTGTCGCCGGTATATTGAACATCTTCCCTATGTTGGGGATCCTGGCTTTCCTCATTTCTCTTTATGGATTGTATCTTTTATACCTGGGTCTGCCGGTTATGATGGAGACACCAAAGGAAAAGGTCATCGGTTATCTTGTGGTGACTATTATCGTTCTGATAATCATATATTTTATAATCGGCGCAATTTCCACGGCAATTCTTTCTATCTTCTGGAGGCCGCTCTTTTAAATAGATAATTTTATTCTAATACAATTCTGGTTCCGGTCTGACCAAGGATTGCCTGGCGTGCCTTGTCAAGGGATGTAATAATAACTTCTTTACCACCCTTTTCTAAAAAAGATATTGCTGATTCAATCTTGGGACCCATATTACCCGGGGGGAAATGTCCTTCCTGTAAATATCTCTTCGCCTCAGAAACAGTCAGATTACGCAGCATTTTCTGGTCTGGTTTATTATAGTTCAGGTAAATATATTCAACATTGGTCAGGATTAAAAGGGTTTGAGCCTGAATATCAAAAGCAAGCACTGCCGAGGCACGGTCCTTATCAATTACTGCATCAACTCCTTCATATGTTCCATCATTTTCTATATATACCGGGATACCACCACCACCGGCGGCGATAACAATAGTTCCTTCATCAACCAGTTCTCGAATGATACGTCGATTTACAATCTTTATGGGTCGGGGTGAGGGCACGACCCGACGATAGCCTTTTCCTGAATCATCTTTTATCACCCAGTTGAATACCTTGGCAAGTTTTTCTGCCTGGTTTTTTGTATAGAATGGGCCAATAAATTTTGTTGGATTAATAATTGAAGGGTCGTCAGGGTCAACAATCACCTGAGTGACGATTGTAATTACATCCCTTTTAATACCCATCTGCATTAGTTTATTCTGAAGGCTCTGTTCAATCATATACCCCATACCGCCTTCAGTATCAGCAACAATCACACCCAGGGGCAGAACAGGAATGTCATGGGCGGTTCTTTCCACGCGCAAAAGGGCATTGCCCACCTGCGGTCCATTACCATGGGTAACGGCGAGGTTATAGCCTTCCTGGATTAATTCAACAATGCCCATCAATGCCTTTCTTGTATTGGCGAATTGTTCATGAATATTTTCTTTGCCGGTCTGGGCGATGGCATTTCCGCCCAGGGCAACGACTGCCTTCTTCATTTTGAATTATAAATATAAACCGATAAAAGTCAAGATTTTTGTGCGATCGACTTTACATTTTACGCCGTCCCTGAAATGTAAAGTTCTCATCAAGCCATCGCTTTACGGTCCGGGCAGATTCATATTTTTTTATTGCATTGAGATAGATATAGTTTTGCTGCGTCATTTTTTTGACCACCTCAAGGTTGAATTTCACCCTTGGATCATTTATTATCGGCGGTATTCTGATTTTCAGTTTATTGAAATTAAACGGTTGATATCCTGTAGTATCCTTTTTTATTTCGTAACAGAGACCCCGGGGAACAGCGTGGTATGGTTTCAAGACAAAGGCAATATCATAATCAGGAAACGGCACGGCTAAGAATACACCATTGTCAAGTCGGGACCTGGTCATAGCATTTAATAGATTGATGAATTTTTTCTGAATCAAAACAGGGTCATACTGAAGTCCATATTCAAATTTTCTCAATTCAACAAGATAGTCTTCAGTCTCTTTTTTTATCTGATTATAAAACTTTGGATATTCATTCTTGAGATATTTGATATACCAGGTTCGACGCAAAAGTTCTTTATCAACAACAATGAGGTCAGGTCTTATATTTTTTACTTTTCTCAAGTACATTATCGGTGAATAAATATCCCAGTAGGTAGTGATCAGCAAGCTGTTTTCTGGTAATTGCGAAATATGAGCGGCGCCGAATTGAAGCCCGAAGTGGTTATTTCTCAGGGTGCAGGATGCATAGTTCACGATGGGAAATATCGCGGCGATAATAAAAACAATCAGGGGTTTCAGATGGCGCGATAATAATTTTAAGCCGTATGCAGAGACAATGATTAAACCGACAAATCCTGGAATGTAATAGGATTCAATATCAGGAATTGAATAATTTATTGCATAGAAGAGATTTAAGAGGATAGTAATTATAAAGAGCCAGAACTCTTTTCTTTTTTTAATGTATAGTGTGTAAAAACCCAGAATCGGAATTGGAATCAATACAAATAAAAAACCACGGGAGATTATTTTGAGTCCATTTAAAAGATTATTCAGTATCTCTTTAACTGATAAAGAAAACATCCATACTTGATACTGTTTGCCCGTAATATGCCAGAAAAGTCTTTGAAGATTATGTGTATTACCCCAGGCGATTTCTGCCCCGGCATTGGTTCTGATTAAAAGATAGAGATAAGGGCTTATGCCGATAAAAAAGAGGATGGATCCTGAGATGATTTTTTTTAGTCCCGGTCGCCAGGTAATTATGGTGTATAATAAGACCGGTATGGAGAGGGCAAAGATTATAATGTGGTTTGTAAAGCTCAGGCCGATTAGATACATTATTATATAAAATGTGCGGTCGGTTTTTTCCTGATTGAGGGTATAAAAAATCAAGGTTGCAAAAAGAAGGGTGAAGGAATAGACCTCATTGGTTATCGCAATGCGCCAGACAATTGGTGCAAAGGCAAATAACGAAGTGATGATTACAGGGTGGATTTGATTTCCAAGGATTTTTTGGGAAATTTTGTAGATAAAAAAGACTGAGATGATTGAGAAGAGAGCCGAGAGGAGGTTAAGTCCAATTATCGGTTCAGGAAAAAGATGGGCGAATGGATACGAAATGATTGTATATAATGGATAGCCAGTAGGATGGGCGATACCAAGGCAGCAGCTGACTGTGGCGAGTTCTCCGGAATCAATCGTATAAACAGTCGGGCAGAGCGAGTAAAGATATATCAGAAAGGCAGCGCAGATAAATATAATTTCCGGAAGAAAATATTTTAATTTAATGATGACCTTTGCTGGATGGGTGCAGCCTTACTCTTTCCGGGCGAAATTCAGGCGCAGGTTTGTTAACCGTGTCTGGATATCTTTTTTCTCCGCCGTGTCGAGTTCCGGTTCAATTATCTTGAACAGGGCATCGATTGAATCGATTGCAAGTCGTGCCTGTTTCAGGTCTTTGGTATGGCTCTGGGTTTCAGGATGGGCAACAAAATCCATATAAGCCCAGGCCTTTGCCTCAAGCGAAAGGATATTCATTATCACCACCTCTTTTACCCGGATGGGCTTATCCAGCAATTTTTCTTTTTTTTCTTTCTTTTCAGCCATGGATGGATTATATAAATTTATAAATTTTTGTCAATGCCTGATGTATCTGATTCCTCTTAACTTTTTGTCCTGATTTTTTGAGAAATATGTAAGTTACAGGGCAGTTCTTCTTTCATCCTTTATCCTGAATTTCCCCCCGCCTTTGCGGTTGTCGGTGATAATTCTATCATCATTATGAGCCTGTTTTAATTATTTATCTTATTGATTTTTTTCTGATTTCTTTTATAATCTTTGGTGAAGCAGGCGGTCGCAGTTGTGGTCAAAAAGGACGGCAGGTTCCTTTTAATCAGACGGGCAAAAAATGATTCAGCACAGGATTATTGGTGTCCGGTAACCGGTGCGGTGGAGCCTGGAGAAAGTCAGGAACAGGCAGTGATACGCGAGGCAAAAGAAGAAGTTGGAATTGATGTGAAACCGATAAAAAAGGTCTGGGAATGTCCGACTGAGAATGAAGCGTATATATTACACTGGTGGTATGTAAAACTTATTAATGAAGAGATAAAACCAAATCCTTTAGAGGTGCAGGATTATTGCTGGGTCAACTATAAGGAAATGGAGCATTTGGATAAGACCTTTAGTGCGGATTTAAGATTCTTCAGAGAGTTTGGCTCAGATTTACCCGATTCTTAAGTTTTATTTAGAGCCGTTAACTGTAAACTGAATTTTATCTTTATTAGCGATATCGCCGGCAAATATTTCTTCGCTGCTTAACCAATAGCAATCGCAACAGGAAAATTCAATTCAGATTCATTTTCAGGATTGGAAATTCAGGATGGTCGTGCTGAATCACGAATCCATTTTTCAGATAAAATTCTACTGGTCCGGCAGGATTATCTTCACTATTCTTTCGTGCGATGACCTGAACAGCAGTTATATTCCTCTCTTCTAAATTTTCAAGCACTGAATTGAGAAGCACGGACCCAAATCCGGTTTCTCGATTGCGTTTTTTAAAGATAAATAAACAGGCAATTATGATTACATCAGGTTCCGGGATGACTGGATAGTTAATTAAATTGGGAAAGTATCGGGGTGGGGCATAGGTGGCATAACCGATAATTTTATCATCCACAGACAAGAGCCTTCCGCAGTCTCCAAATTCATTCCTTACATTTTTGAGCCATTCTTTTTTTATAGTTAGTAGATTATTATTTTCTTTACAATTTGCAATCTCGGGATGCTGCCAGTAAACACAATGCTTACAACTTGATGAAACCGCATCTAATGTTTTTTCGGTCAGATTCAGAATCTGAATCTTCAACTATTTAACCTGAAGCAGAGGGATAAAGTTTTTATCATAGGGTGAAATCACAATTGTATTATTGGGAGAGTCATAAAGTTTCTGCAGATTTTCAAGGTATTTCCAGGAGAGATATGCCCTTCCTCTTTCACCGATTAGAGATTGGGCAATTATGCGCTGTGCCTGAGCAATACCGGATGCCTCAATCTTCTTTCTTTCAGCCTCTTTCTTCTCCTTCTGGAGGACGAACTCCATTTTCTGGGCTTCCTGTTCCGCCTCAAGTTTTGCCTCAATTGCGCTCTTTACCTTTGCCGGAAGACTGATATTTCTTAAAAGAACCTTTTCCAGCACTATACCGCGGCTTTCGTAGTCTTTCTTTAATGCCCGGGTGATTTCATTTTGAACCTCTTCGCGTTTTTCCGAATAGATTTCAACCGCCATATATCTTACTGTAGTATTTCTTATCGCTGTGCGGGCTGCCGGTCTGACAATCTTGGAGACATAATCACTGCCGATTTTCTGAAAGACAATCGCTGCCTTTTCCGGCATAAGATGGAACCAGACCGTAAGGTCCATCTTGACCTCAAGCCCATCCCGGGTTAGTGCACTTATGGCATCATCACCGTATCTTTGACCCTCTTCAGTCGCCGCCGACATTGTATATGCCTGGGTGCGGATACTCATAATTTTGAGGTTTATGAAGGGGTTAACAACATTGAGACCTTCACGCATGGTAGAACCGGTCAGGACCCGACCGAAGAGTATCTGGATTCCAACTGAGCCAGGCGGCACAATGCGCAGGAGAGAAGTGATTATTAAAATAACAGCCAGGGCAGTTCCACCCATTGATACATAGGAGCGAATTTTAAGTTTGTCCTGAAGCCGAAGATCTTCAGGTCTGACCTTGTAGGTTGCACGAAAGACAATTAAAAAAACGATGATAAGAATCCCTAAGATAAACATACATACCTCCTTTCATTAAGGTCCGGATTCTCCAAATCAGATATATTATTATTATAACTTAAATTCCCTTAGTGTCAATTGGTGTGAACACTGACTCCTCTCCACTTTTTGTCCCGGTTTTTTGTAAGTACAATATAGCCGAGGGGCGTCCCGCCCCGAGGCAGGAACGCCTGGCGAGCTGCCGGAGATTCTGAAACGAGTTAAGAATGATAAACCTCCAGCGGGCGGCGGGGACGCCGCCCGCGCTGGAAAAAATTGAACCGGGCGAAGATGGCAGAGAAATTTTTCAAATAACCAATAAATAATATAAAAAAAGTAAAACGAAGTTGTTGAGTATTTTTCGTCTTAGTTTAATAATCTCAGGGAAGTTTATTCTGTCCAGAATACCGTTGTAATTAATCAAGGAGGCATAATGAAAAAAGTGGAGAGGAATCAGGTGTGAACAGTTATTCGTTATACGGTGTCGATGCCCGTCTGGTTTATAGGTTGTGGTTAATCGGCTAAAAACAAAAATAAAAGCCTGTTTTATTACAGCACTTCAGTCTGACCTTTTCAATCTGCCCGGCGACGAGATTTACAGGGTATAATTAAATATTAAAGGTCGTCAATAGTAAAAGAAACAGCAGGCCCGGCAGACTGAGAAGAATTCTCTGTTTTTTATCCGGATGCGGAGATTTTTATTCTTTTTGTTGTTCCAGAGGTGAAGAAATTTTTCATTGATAAGACTGCCCAGAATATAGTCAGGGCAGGATTCGACTTCACCATCAGGAAGGATTGTTGCGGTATTCCAGGGTGCCCGGCACCTGCCTTTGAATACCGAATAGAAGTCGGCACCTGGTTTATAGTATTGCAAAAATTGCTGTTTACTGAATCGGGGGAAGATGTTGATTGTTATTTTTGTGTTCTTTTTTATTTTTTCAAAAACCTTCTGGATATTAGTGAAATTTTCCGGTTTCGGGGCGACACGATATGCCTCGCGCCAGTAGTTCAATTCCCGACCCAATATATTTTTCAAAAAATGGCGGTGTTCCTCAATCGCCTCTTTATCAGCAAAAAGTGGATAGAGAAATTTCACTTCATCTATATGAAGAGAGCGGGCGATATCAACAATTTTTTGCATCGCCAAGGGGTTTTCAAAATTTATCATTGAGTGAATCTTTATTCTGGGTTTTCTTTTTTTCTTTTTTATTTCATTGATGCCATCAAGGATTTGATTAAAGGTGCCCGCAACGCCCCTGATTTTGTCGTGAATTTCTGCCGGACCATCAATAGAGATATTTATTTGATTTACGGTTGCAGCGATAATTGAAGTAAATTTCTTAAGGTAGGTTCCATTGGTGGTGAGGACAAGGAATAGTTTATGCCTTTTGATATATTCCAGGAGTTTATCGATATCTGGATAGAGTAATGGTTCACCACCGGAAAGATGAATCCTCGGACCAGACCCTGAAACCTGGTCGATGATCGATTTCCACTGTTCAATTTTTAATTCTTTCTTGGGGATGCGGAATTTTTCAAAACACATCTTACACCGCAGATTACATCGGTCTGTAGGGAAGATATTGATGGTCTCGGGTGGTAGTGCCTGGTAATTTAAGAGCGGGGCAAAGGTGTGGCTGAAGACTGCACCGACCCGGCGGCGGATAATATTAAAGAGATAGGGCGATTTTTCTATTATTAAAACAGGATCAGCCATTATTCAAATTATTTATTGCCCAGTGTGCGGTTTGGGCGATGACCGGGTCAGGATGATTGGTGAATTTTTTTAATACCGGCAGAAATCTATTGTCTTTAGTATTACTGATGCCGATGAGTGCATTCCTTTTTATCGCCCGAAAATCTATCCAGGAGGCGGTAATCTGATTTTTGGGATATTTTCGGCGATATTCATCTTCTTCTATATCGAGTATCTTTAAAAGGGGTAAACCGGGACCAACATATCCGATATCACTCTTGGGCGGCTGCGGTTTCACATCTCTATTTTTCGGACAGACATCCTGACAGGTGGTGCAGCCATAAAGGCGATTGCCCCAGACCTTTGCAATCCTGTCCGGGATCGGACCGTACCAACCAGAGAGTGCCTGGATACACCGGGTATTGTCAATAATATATGGTTTGATTATTGCCCCGGTCGGACAGGCGGCAATACATTTATCACAATCTCCACAGTCAATCTCAAGTTCGGTATCCGGTGTTAATTTTAGATCAGTAACAATCTCTCCGAATACCATCCAGGAACCAAATTCTTTATTTATAATGATGCCATTTTTTCCATAATACCCTACACCACTTTTCCGGGCAAGGGGTTTTTCAGGGATTGAACCGTTTGAAAAGATGCGGCATTTTGCCCGGGATTCTTTTTTTATGACCTGAGCCAGCCTCTTTAATCTTTTTTTTAATTCAAGATAGTAATTGCGCCAGGTATAACGGGCGATAATTCCATAAGGGCCATTTTCATTCAAGGGAATTTCTTCGGAGGTTAGATACCCTAATGCACCGATGATAATGGATTTTGCCCAGGGAAATCGCACCTGAATATTACAGAATCGTTCAACATCGATATTTGACAGATAATCTGAATCCAGATATAGGCCCTTCTTTTTTTGCGCCGGGATGATTTTTGCAAGGGTTGTAAATGATCTGGCTTGAGCAATGCGAATTACATCAATTCCGAATTCCCTCCCCAGTTTTTTGAGTTCCGTTTCATCAATCACTATTTTTTATTTCAGTAATATTCCCAGAGGGAAGAAGACAAGGTAGCCCACGATTAATAGTATCGGAGAGATTACTATATCCCCGGCAGCGAGAAGGATAAAACCGAGGACAACAAGAATAAGTCCGATGCCGAAAAATATAGTATTCTTGCGTGAAAATTGAATCTGGACCAGGGTCTGGGCTGGTTTTTCTTTTATCTCCTTTTCCTTCTTTTTCTTTTTGGATTTTTTTGACATCTTTCACTCCTTCTCTTTTTCGCCTCTTCGGGCAATCTTTTTAAAATCACCATCACTAATTTTATAGATATCAAATGCCTGATTCTTCTTGGTGATTTCATCAATCAGGCGCGGTAGAGTTGTCCGGGTATAATTCTTTAATACCCTTAACTGATATAGACCTTCAAAGAATCTTTTTGCCAGCTCACCAATCGAACTGATATTCTGGTCTATTATATTGAGCAGTGAGGAATCAGGTTCCGCCGGGCTGGAAAATATCGCACCCTCAACATATCTTTCACCCAGTCTCGGCACCCTTTCCTTCTTGAATGTCTTTATTCCCAGCAGCTGCACACCCTCCAGACCATAATATGCAATCTGGGGTGTCGTATTTATAATCATATCTGAACTCATTGCCAAAAATATCGCCTCGGGTTCCATTTTTTTTATTGCCTTAAGTTGATATTTCAGAGTAATGGAATCAGGGGAGAAACTTATATTTGCCACCACGGTGCGATTATTCTTTATGACCTCCTGGGCGAATGTTCGGGCGATTATATTATAATTTTCTTCATCACTGTAGAGGATTGCAAATTTGTTAATACCAAGGTTAAAGATAGCATAGTCGGCGATTATCTTTGCCTGGGTTTCAAAGTTTTCTTTTCTGGTGAAGACAAGGGGAATCTGTTCAAACCGCGCCTCTTCGGTTATGGGAAGAAAGACAGGAACGCCTTTACCATCCGCAAATCCGCAGATTCCAAATGCCTCTCGAGAGCTTACCGGAGCAATGAGAAAATCGACCTGTAAATCATTAATCAGTTTCCGGGCGGCAATGATTGCTTCAATCGGGTCGGATTTTGTATCAAGAAGGTGGAGAGAGTATGGAAGTATTTTATTTTTTTCAAATGATTTTATGACTTTGAATAATTCCTTCCCGATATCTTTAAATTTTCCGCTCAGAGGCAGGAGAACACCGGCCCGGCCGGTGGTTGAACCGAGGTTTATGAATCGCTGGTATTCTTCAATCTCAAATTTATAAGCCGTTTGTGGATAGCGTCGTATGAGCAGATTAAAATCCCTTTCGGCCTCTGCTTTTTTCCCCTCGCGGGCTTCAATCTGGGCGAGGTTGTAGAGAATATGTTCATCAACCGGTTCCGCCATAAAGATGCGGTGTAATTTTTCCAGTTGTGAAATTGATAGGTTGGGCAGGGTCTTCAGAATGTGCTCAAATGCCTTTGCCCGGGCGATTGTGTCTTTGCTGCTTGTATAGAATTTTAGAAGATAAAATGATGCCTTATAATCCCTGGCAAGATTGTAATACGACTCTCCCAGGAGTGATAAAGTATTTGTGTAGTATTTTGAATTGGGGAATTCTTCAATAAAATATTCACCGGTTGAAACCGCCTTTTCAAACCGATTTAGTTTATAATAACAGAATGCAGTGAGGTAGAGGGCAGGTTCATAGGCATCACTCTTTTTATATTTTTTAATTATCAGCTGAAACTGTTCTAATGCCCGGGTATATGCCTTTTTGTTAAAATAATCCTGTCCCTTTTCAAACAGCGTTATCGCCTTTTCATTGGCATACTCGGCTTCGTATTGCTTGAGTATGCTCGGTTGTATTTGGGCACAACCAAAAAAGAGTATTGGGAGAATTAGAGATAGTTTTTTCATCAATCAGATATTACTCAAAAATGCGTATATGTCAACGGGTTAGTAAAGGATCGTTATTCGTTGTGCGGTGTCGATGCCCGTTTAGTTATAGGTTGTGGTTAATCGGCTGAAGACAAAAAACCACGAATAACGAAACCTTACGACGAGACGGGCTTCGATGTCCAACAACTTACAACGATGTTATCCGGTGCTTGAGAAATTCTATTCGCGACAGCGTATAACTTCCAGGGCGCAGCCCGCACTTTCAACCCTTCGTGAATAACTTCTTGATTTTTTAAGAAATCTATTTAATATTAGCTATGCGATATTTAATGATAATCAATGTGCTTTTTGTTTCTATTCTCAGTAACTGCACCCACTACATAAAATATACTCCGGATCCGGAAAGGGATATCGGAGATTGGGTAAAGAACTTTAATTGCCAGAAATCATTTCATTATTCATATAAATTGCAGACCGCCTGGCTCTCTTCGACAGCCGAGGGTGATTGTATTATCGGCCTCGGTGAGCATATCAAGGGGACCTGGCAAAGGCCAGAATCTACGGTCAATTTTGAATATATTGGATTAGGGGATATCGAGTATATTAAAAAGGATGGAAAATGGGAACGGGCAGTAAGGGGGGAAGAATCCAATATATTTGAGCAGATTAAGCGGATAATGGAGTTTGACAGCTTTGTATATAAGGGGTTTGAACAGGGATACTGGTATCAATTTAAACCGAATATTCCATTCCTTGCCCCAAAGAGATGGCGCGATATGAAGGGATATCTTAAAATTTCTGAGAAGACATTTTTGCCTGAATTTATCTGGGCTGGACTGCCAGATTCAACGACATTTTATCAAATAAGTTTAGAGCGGTATAATAAGATAAGAGGTATAAAACCGCCGCGCCATAATTATAATCTATTTACCGTCGATATCAATATTGAACCCCGGCATGGACTTGGCTTAATTAATAAGAGGTTGAAACTGATTGGTCTGAATTATCAACTTAAGATTCAGGATTCGGTTCTGGTGCTGAGGGTACCGGACTATTATCGTGGGACCGACCTTGAGTCGGCACTTGCTCCCGGAAGCCTTGAGGTCTGGGGCTTAACCAAACTCAAGGCAGAATCAAAAAGGGTTATATACATTAATGAGGATATTAAAAAACCAGTCTATCTTACAGGAAAATTACTGAATAACCGCGATATTAAGGATGCACGGATTCGTTTTGATGAACGGCACCGACCCTATATTTTACTAAAACTTAAGAAGAAGTTTAAATTTCCTGAAGAGGTCGTCTTTCTATCTGATCACCGTTTGATAGCTGCGGTAAAACTTGACACCAGAAGAAAAATGGATAAAATAAGGCTGCTGACAGAAATGGAATATTATCGCATTGAATTCCTCAGAGCCGGAATTATCCAGCCATTGCCCCCTTTGAAACTGAAAATTTTTAAAAAGGGGAGTAGTTGATTACATTAATTCTAATCATCTATACCCTGTTTCTTATAATTCTCTTTGGTTACTCGATTCATGCATTTATACTTTTAAATTACTATTATAAGTTTCACAAACATCCGGTGCATCGAAAAAAGAAAAAGAAGGTTTTAAAGAATTTTCCTGCGGTAACAGTCCAACTGCCTATTTATAACGAAAAATATGTGGTGCACCGTTTAATAAAGAGTGTTGTGGAGCTGGATTATCCCAGGGAAAGGCTGGAGATTCAGGTGCTTGATGATTCTGATGATGAAACTACGGAGATTGTCGAGCACCTTGTGCAGATTTATCAAAAGGATGGCTATGATATAAAACATATAAGAAGGGGGTCGCGCCGGGGTTTTAAGGCAGGTGCATTGCAGTATGGGCTTGAGATGGCAAAGGGTGAATTTCTTGCAATTTTTGATGCCGATTTTGTTCCGCCCAGAGACTTTCTTACGGAGTTATTACCGGAATTTGAGGATCAAAATATCGGCGGTGTTCAGGCACGCTGGGGGCATTTAAATGATCGGGCGTCTTTTCTTACCCGGGCACAGGCAATCGGCCTTGATAATCACTTTGCAATAGAACAGCGTCTTCGTTTTTTAGCAAACTGTTTTATCAATTTCAATGGAACCTGTGGAATCTGGAGGAAAAAAGCAATTATTGATGGTGGAGGATGGCACAGTGATACCCTTGCTGAGGACCTTGACCTTTCTTATCGGGTTCAATTAAAGGGCTGGAAGATAAAATACCGCGAAGATTTTGCGGTTCAGGGAGAATTACCTGAGAATGTTGCAAGTTTCCGCATCCAGCAGAATCGCTGGGCAATGGGCACAATCCAGGTTGCCCGTAAACTATTAATAAAGGTTTTGAAATCGAAACTCAGGCCGATTGCAAAGTTTGAGGCGTTTGTTCATCTTACCTGTCATATAAATTTTCTTGCTATGCTTGGTCTGGCAATATTTTCGCCGATTATTGTCTATTTAAAGGTTGAAGGGCTCGCCCCGACCGGTTATTATATATTCGCTTCGTTCTTTACGATTGGGGCATTTGGTTATCCTATTCTCTATTATCTTTCCCAGCGTGAGCTTTATAAAGACTATATTCACAGGATTCCATTCATCGCCGGGGTGATTGCCTACTCAATGGGTTTATCAGTATCCAACACCAAGGCGATAATTGAGGGCTGGCTTAAAAAACATCATATCTTTACCCGAACCCCAAAGTCCGGAGGAAAAAAACAGGGGTACCGTCCCGAATGTAAATTCTTTGTCCCTCTTGTTGAACTCCTTTTGGGGATTTATATGCTTTCGGGTCTGATTTATGTCGTTGTCCACTTCCAATTAATTCTCATTCCCTTTCTACTACTCTATTGTTATGGATTTTTGAGTTTGGGTGTCCTTTCCCTTAAGGATTTAATCTTTGTTCCCAGATTTAAGGAGGTTGCATGCTCAAGAGAGAACTTTTAGATATTCTGGTCTGTCCAAAGTGTAAGGGTGAATTGGAATATGACCAGAAAAATCAGGAGTTAATTTGTCACAAATGTAAACTTGCCTATGCAATAAAAGATGATATTCCTATTATGCTTATTGAAGAGGCAAGGAAATTGAATGATTGACCTTGCACTGATAGTTTTCGTTATTGCAGGGACAGATATCCGAACAGTTGAAGACGGTGTTATAGTATCATTTTCAATGACAAAGGTTGAGGCGGAAAGTCTTAAAATCCCTGATGCGCGGTGGTTAAATAAGGTCGGTGATCCGGCACTGCCTTGTTTACACTATAAATTCGGTATCCCACAGAATGGTGAGGTTGCGGTTTCGATACTGGAGAATGATGAGGCGGTGATCGATGGTCAGAAGATTGACCCAGTGGTTGAGTTGGGTATTAAGGAATCGGCACCCCGGGATACAGAATTATTCCGCAGTGAAGTCTATAAAGAAAATAAGTTTTTCCCTCACAATTTGGTTGTTGTTTCCGAACCGGGATATCTGCGTGATCTCTATACAGTTGATGTGCGGATTAATCCGGTCCGTTATAACCCGGTGAAGAACCGGGTGCGTTATTCGAGAAGATTTATTATAAAAATAAAGTTTAAAGGTAAGCCGTTCATTAATGCTCCTTTTGATACTACATTTGAAAGGGTAATGCGCCATCTGGTTGATAATTATGAGCAGTGCCGTCTCTGGCGTTTGACACCATCACGGAATGGGACAAATCCATTTGCCCAGGGAACCTGGTTTAAGATAGCGGTTGAAAAAGAGGGGATTTATCGGATTGGCTATAAAGAGATTAAGAATGCCGGGATCGACCCTGCCCAATTTGACCCCAGGACGATGCGGATTTATACGGCAAAATTTGACCTCTTAACACGGAGCGTTCCATTGCCTGATTCACTCGATTCATTGGTTGAAATCCCCTGTTTTGTTCAGGGTGAATCAGATGGGGTGTTTAATAAAGATGACTATCTTGTTTTCTACGGCTATCCAGCAAGCCATTTTATTCCTGATACCTCAATTTCCTGGTTTTATAATGGATATGCAAAAAAGAATATCTACTGGTTTACATTTGGTGGAAAATATGGTAAGAGGATGTCGAGGGTAGATGCCCGTTATAATGGAGACCCTGTCGATACCCTGGTACAGGAGGTGCTGCATTTTGAAGAGGATAATGGTAATCCGACGCGTTCTGGCATAAACTGGTACTGGCAGGAGGTTTCCCCGGGTGAGGGTCAGGGCGCTGAAACCTCGGTTAATATTGAACATCCCTTTGCAGCGGGAGATGCCCGTATCAGCGCCAGCCTTTTCGATTCAATCGGGGTGAGCGGTCCATTTATTTATCGTTTTTCCGTAAATGATAATATAGCTTATAATGAGACCTTATCGCTCAGTTCTCACTGGTCATTTCCTCCCCAGTATTTTAATATCGAGACATCCTTAAAAGGTGATTCCTCTATTTTTAAGATTGAACTCATCCGACCCCAGGGGGTGGAAGGCAAGATGCTTGCCTGGTTTAATGCCCTTGATATTCTTTATCAGCGCCTCACCCGATTGACAGAACCTTTCCATGCATATTTTTCGGCACCCGAAGATTACTCTATCAAATGTGATGATGCAGAAGAACCGGTTTTTGTCTTTGATATTTCTGATATACAAAATCCCAGGATGTTGTATAATTTAAAGCTGGATAATGGAAAACTTTATCTTTCAGGAACCTGCGATTCTTTTCAGCTGCTCTATTTTTGTAAACTTGGTTCGACTGAACCGGTTAAATTGATTCCCGCCAAACCGGGAAAATTACGCGAGCATTCTTCTGGATGCCAGTATCTTATAATCACCCATCCGAAATTTTCTAAGGCGATAATGCCCCTTGTGCACTACCGCAGCCAGGACTATACAGTTAGGGTGGTGAATATTTATGAAATCTATGATGATTTTTCATACGGAAAGTTTGACCCCTTAGCGATTAAGCATTTCTTTTATTATGCCCTTAATAACTGGGATGTCTTTCCGAGTTTTGTGCTTTTGGTGGGTGACGGCACATACGATTATAAGAATAATCTTCATAAAGAAAATCCTCCCAATTATATTCCGATGTATGAAACAGGGAGTCTTTTAATCGGTAATCCCGGAATTCCTCCGAATACAATTTATGAAGGTGAATATACCGATTTTGGAGGCGGCGAGTCAGTTGCCTCAGGCAGAATCACGGTCAGGACCAATGCCGAGGTCAGGGACTTTATTGATAAGTTAATTACCTATGAGACGAAAAATATTGACGGTATCTGGAATCAAAGGATTATCCTTGCCGGTGATGATGAGTATGCGGGAAACCACTGGGAAGGACCGGATATGCACTGTGGCGCCTGTGAGGCTATATTCAGGAATGTCCCGGATTCTCTTTATAACTTCGCCAAGATTTATATGATAAGTTATCCGCCGTTTCCACCCTACGGAGGTCAGGTCAATAAGGTGAATGCCCGCAAGGCATTTATTCGGGAATTGAATAAGGGCGGTTTTGCCGGAGTCTATTTCGGCCATGGCAATACTCATCAGCTTGCCCATGAAGGGCTCTTCTATGATATTTATATTCCCGAAATAAATAATGGGAGACGATGTTATTTCTTTTATTTTGGTTCCTGCACCGTAGGAAGGTTTGATGATTCGGATTATGAATGTATCGGTGAGGAATTTGTGCGGATTAAAGACGGCGCAATCGGCACGATGGCATCAACCGGTGGCACCTATGTGCAGGGTAATGTGGCTATCGGTAATACTCTTTTTAGACTGATGACCTCACCGGATAGTGATTTGACAATGGGCGAGTGTTTTCGCATCGCCAAGGTGTATGGAAGCCCGTCATATCTTCTTATCGGTGAGCCGGCAACGAGATTAAGAAAAATAAAGACAAAAATGACATTGACTGCCTTGAGTGATTCATTGAAGCCCCTTCAAAGGTTGAAAGCGGTCGGGTCTGTCCCTTATTATTATCTTGACGCCTTTGTTCGTGATACTACACATATCGAGAAGTTTGATGCTACAACCCAGGATAAGATTAGTGGTCATGTCTATCGGTTGGTCCAGACCGGACGGAATGCCTGGAAACCGTTTGATTATCAAATAGATGGTAAAGAGATATATTCAGGATTCTGGGATGATGATACTGCGAAGATGATTGTTCCGCAGGTATCTACGGTAAACCGCCCGGTAGTAAAATTGACCTATTGCGCCAATCGCAAATCTGGTTCGCTCGATTCAATTCTGATTTATGGGGTGGCATCACCTTCATCTGATGATCAGGGACCGCAACTAAAACTTTATGATCAGGCAAGGGTTTTACAGAATGGGGATTGGGTGGATAAGGATTTTATCCTTACCGGTCGGGTTGCTGATATGAGCGGCATTAATCTGCTAAATTCAGTTGAGGACATCAATCGCGGTTTTTATCTCTATATAAATAATGATATCGATAATAGGATTGATTTAAGAGACTATTTTACCTATGATAAGAATTCCTATACAGATGGAACATTTAATGTGAAGATTAGCCTGCCTAATCCGGTTGATACAATTAAGATAAATGTTGCGGATAATAATTATAATCAGACATATCAGAAACTTATATTAAATACCGATATTTATGAATCGGTTAAGATTTCTAATTTTCTGGTCTATCCAAATCCGATTACAAATGACGCCGGGGTGTGGTTTACATTTAACCTTTCAAGTTCAGCCCTGGTTAATTTAAAGGTCTTTACAATTGCAGGACGACTTGTAAAGACAATCGATGATTTCTACTGTCGAGCCGGTTATAATCAGAAATTCTGGGATGGTCTTGATGATTCGGGTCAGCCTCTTGCTAATGGAGTTTATCTGGTCAGGGCATATTGTGAGAAGGCTAACGCCCGGACTGAAGTGATTGAAAAATTTATTATCGCCCGATAATTTTACTGTAAGGGAGTGAAAGATGGAAAAATTGATCGACCGGGTGGAGTTCAACACCCGGGTGGCAAAGGTTACATTGCAGAAGGTTACAGACAAACCCGGTATTGCTGCGGAGATATTTTCTCTGCTGGGTAAACATGGCATAAATGTTGAACTGATTTCGAGTTGCTCGGTAGGCCAAAAGAAGTCTGATATTTCACTGGCAGTGCTGGAAGATGACCTTGATGAGGTGGTGAGAATTCTAAAGAAATTTAAAGAAAAGTTTGGTATGAAGGGGATTTTGGTCGATAAAGATGTTGGAATGATATCGGTCTTTGGTGAAAATCTTTCCCGGCAACCGAATGTTGCCTCTTATATCTTCCATATGATTTCTGAGGAGGGTATTAATATTAAGATGATTAATGCCTCAATGCTGGTTATGACCATTGTAATTGATGAGAAGAGGATTATGGATATAGTCGCCTCTTTAAGGGCCGAATTTATGATTTGATTATGATTATAAAAAAATTTAAAGGAGGTAAGGTATGAGGATGTTGAAATATTTCAGCCTTCTGGTTGCCGTGGTCTGTATGGGACTGGCCATTACTGCACGATTGTTTTTACCCGGCAAGATATTATTCGGCTTGGCTGCCCTCAGCTATCTCAGGTTAACAATGATAATGCTGCTTTTCGCCCTGACCTTTCATTTCTTATTTTCGGAAAGATAGCATTTAAACGGTCGGGGGTTGAGATTTTAAAGCACGGGTATTCTCTTCAATCGCCAGGATTACCAGGATCAGGTCGGCACCGGCGAGTAGACTGATAAACCAGATGGCACCGATAATCAAAACATAAAAGGCCATACCAACCGCACTGATTGAGCCCAATGACGGCATATTCCCATAACGAGAACCAAGTCCGGCTAATGCTGCCCCGCCAACGAGCATCGCCAGAAATCCGATAACCGTGAATACGGCTACAATCCAGGCGATTATTTTTAATACAATACTTATGATTCTTAATGCCCTGAATTTGTTGTCCATCATACCTCCTTTTATGTGATTATATTTATAAAATCGGTTGTGTCAATGTGGTCGGAAAAGTGGAAGAGGAGTTTATCGCCTTTTTGGGTAACTTCAGTTGCCCCAAGTTCTCTTGCCCGCAGTCTTATGCGTGCGATCAAAAATAAGTTTTCTACAGTTTTCGGGAATTTACCGAAGCGGTCAATCAATTCTTCTTTTATTGAATTAATCTCAAATCGGGATTCGGCATCAAGTAATCTTTTATAAAGGGCGATCCTTTCATAGGGGTTCTTTATATAATCTGAAGGAAAGAAGGCATCAATCCTGAGATTGAGGATGGGCTCGGCCGGGGTTGGAATGCCTTTGAGGCTGTGCACCGCCTCGGTAAGCATTTTTATGTAGTGATGATACCCGATTGCCGATACACAGCCGGACTGCTCTTTGCCTAAGAGATTTCCAATGCCCCTTATTTCCATATCCCTTAGTGCCAGTCTGAAGCCGGAACCCAGGGATGAATATGTAACAAGTGCCGAAAGGCGTTTGTGTGCCTCATCAGAGATCGATTGATTTGAGGGGATGATAAAATAGGCATATGCCTGTTTATCACCGCGACCGACCCGACCCCTTAATTGGTGAAGGTCAGCAAGGCCAAATTTATGTGCTTCATCAATGATAATTGTATTAACCCGGGGCATATCCAATCCTGATTCAACGATTGCGGTTGAAAGGAGAAGGTCATATTTGCCGCTGAGAAACTCCATAATTCTCTTTGTGACAACCTCTTCTTTCATTCGGCCGTGGAGAAGGCAGATTCTCAATCCGGGGAGAATCTTTAAAAGCCTCTTTCTTGTCGATTCAATGGTCTGAATCCGATTGTGCACATAAAAACATTGACCTCCCCGGGCGATTTCAAATTCTATAATCTTTTTAATCTCTTCTTGTTCAAAAAAGATGACCCGGGTGATGATATCCTGTCTGCCCGGCGGCGGGGTATAGATATTAGAGATTCCCCGTATCCCGGTGAGTGCCATATAAAGGGTGCGGGGAATCGGTGTCGCTGATAGATAAAGGACATCGAGGTTCGGAATCAAATGTTTTAGTCGTTCTTTCTGCCGCACGCCAAAACGCTGTTCCTCGTCGATGATGAGCAGGCCAAGGTCTTTGAATTTTATATCGGATTGGAGCAGACGGTGGGTTCCAATGATGATATCAATCGTGCCCCGGGCAAGTTCTTTGATTATCTTTATCTGTTCTTTTTTCTTATTAAGCCGAGAGAGCATTGCCACCTTTACCGGAAATTGTTCTAATCTTTTCTTAAATGTATTGTAGTGCTGGAGCGCAAGGATTGTTGTTGGACAGATTAAGGCAGATTGTTTTCCATCAAGGGCAGCCTTGAACGATGCACGCAGGGCGATTTCAGTCTTACCATATCCAACATCGCCACATATCAAACGGTCGGCAGGATGTGCTGATTCCATATCCCTTTTTACATCATTTATTGCTTGAAGCTGGTCCGGGGTCTCTTCATAGGGAAAAGAGATTTCGAGTTCTTTCATTTCAAAGGTATCTTTACTAAAGGCAAATCCTTTTTCTTTACTGCGGCGTGCATAGAGTTTTAATAATTCAATTGCAAACCTCTCGGTTGCTTTTTTTACTTTATTTTTTGTCTTTGCCCAGACACTGCTGCCCAGGCGTGAAAGTTTTGGTGGCCGATTATCCGGGGTGATGTATCTTTCCAGTAGATTCAGCTTTTCCACGGGTAGATAGACGCGGTCGGTTCCTGCATAATTAATCTGTAGACATTCAATCCTTCGGCCTTCAATTTCCAGCACGGTTAACCCTTTGAACTGACCAATCCCATATTCAGAGTGAACCACATAATCTCCAGCCCGCAACCCCAGAAGGTCATCAATAAATGGTCCTTTATAAATTTTCTTTCTTCTTTTTAAGGGACCAAATATATCGGTTTCACTGAGATATACAGTTCTGTTTTTAATGTCGATAAAACCGTTTTTTATAGGCCGGGGAATGATTTCGGTTTCTTTAAACAGGGTGTGCAATTTTTCTGCCAGGGAAGCCGGCACCAGAAATTTGAATTGATAGTTTCCCTTTTTTATGTCGTTATGTAATGCACTCAAATCACCATAATATTTGCGTGCTGAAGAGAGCTGGTATTCAATTCCTGTCTGGCTGGTGAATATGATTGCGGGTAAGGGCAGGTCGATGTCGTTCTCACTGACAAATATACCTCTGTTTCTAATTAATTCAAGGAGTGGTTCGGGTTTATCAAAAAGCTCGACAATTTTTATTTCAGCATTCTTGATGGTCTGGACCGAGCGCTGGGTCTGGATATCAAATTTTCTTAGGGAGATGATTTTCTCACCGAAAAATTCTATTCTCAGGGGAATATTTTCCGATTCATAGATGTCGATAATTCCACCGCGCCGGGCGAATTCATTTTCCTCTTCAACATTTTCAACCCGGTTGAATCCTGTTTCAATGAGTGCCCTTTCAAACTTTTCGACATCAAGCTCTTTGTTCAGGTAAATTTTTAATTTTTTCTTTATTCTTATGTTTTCTTTCAGGATTTCTGGAGTGATTATGATTAAATCTGAGGGTAGATAAAAGGGATGTTCTCTGGTAATTAATCCCACATTTCGGGTTAGCCGTTTGCATTCGCAGAAATAGTCAAGTGCATCTTTATCACCGGATACGAAGATAACCGGTGTAATATTTCTTTGGAGTTCAAGTATGAAAAGGGTTTTTGCTGAGCCGAAGAGCCCGGAAACATAAATTTTTTTTTCCGTCTTTAACCGATTGATTATATTATTTATACCGAAATCTAACATCAGGGGCTTGAGAATATATTTTAATTATTTTTTTTGTCTGCGATTGCCACACCAAGGGCGATTGAATTTAATTTTGCCTGAGGCTTGTCAGCCCGCGACAGCATCACCACCGGCTTCTGGGCACCCATTACGATTCCTCCGGGGATTGCCCGGGCAAAGTAGATTAAACCTTTTGCCCATATATTTGCTGCGGCAATATTCGGCATTAAAATAAAATCAACATCACCGGCAACCCGGCTCGGGATCTTTTTATGTTCGGCAGCCGGTTTGGAGATTGCGACATCAAAACCAAATGGTCCTTCAATAATACAATTCGGAATATGGCCGGCTTTATTTAATTTTACAATCTCAACGGCATCTATGGTTTCAGGCATATCCGGATGAATACTCTCGCTGGCCGCGACCAGGGCAATTTTGGGCATTTTGATATGCAGGGCATTGAGAAGCTGAAGACCATTTTTGATTATCTCTATCCTCAGTTCAAGATTAAGTTTTGGATTCATTCCGCCATCCGACATAAATATGAGCTTATGATAGCCGGGGATTTCAAGGACCGCAATATGACTCAGAATCCGACCGGTGCGCAGTCCCCATTCTTTATTCAGCACACCTTTAAGAAATGTTGATGTTGGTAGCATTCCTTTCATCAAAATTCCGTTTCTTGCCCTGACAATTGCCGTTCCCGTTTTCATCGCCTCATTTTCTTCAGCGACATCAATGATTTCTAATGAAGTTGAATCTAAGTGGACCGAATCAGCACATTTGAGCACTTCATCTTTTTTGTCAACGAGGATTGGATTAATCAGGTTTAATTCATAAGCCAGTCTGATGCCTTCGAGGACAACCGGGTCTGCCGCTTTTACAACAACACAATTTATCTTTCCTTTTTTTCGGGTAAAACTAATCAGCTCAGAAAATGATTTCATTCTAAATAATTTCTTTCAAAACCCTGATTACTCTTTCGTTCTGTTGCGGTGTACCGATTGTAATCCTTAGGTGATGGGAAAGACCATATTCATAGATGGTTCGGAGAATAACACCCCTTTTCTGAGCCAGATTGAATATCTCCATCGCTTCCTTAGAAAATTCAACCATAATGAAGTTTCCGTAGGTAGGTACATATTCTAAACCCAATTTCTTTAATTCTTTATAAAAAAATTTCTTGCCTTCTTCGTTATTGGCGATACTTTTTTTTACAAAATCCTTATCATCTAATGCCGCTGATGCAGCAGCCTGACCGGCGCGATTGACATTGAAGGGAAGCCTGACCTTCATCAATGCGGTGATGATATCCGGACTGGAAAATCCATATCCAATCCTGAGACCGGCCAGACCGTAAATCTTGGAGAATGTATGGAGTGCGATCAGATTACTGTGTTTCAATAGATAATTCGGTGCCTTAGGATAGAATTCATCTTCAATATACTCATTGTATGCTTCATCAATGACCAGTATAACATGGTCCGGAATCTTTTTGATGAATTGGTCAAATTGCTCTTTTGTGATTATGGTGCCGGTGGGATTGATCGGGTTATCAATAATTATGATTTTTGTCTTTGTATTAATCGCCTGAGTTATTTTTTCAATATTGTGTTTGAAGTCCACCAGGGGTATTGATACCATTTTGCCGCCGAATATCTGACAGGCGATTTTGTACATAATAAACGAGGGCTCGCTCATTATAACTTCATCTCCGGGGTTCACATATGCCTTAAAGATAAGTTCAATCAGTTCAACGGAGCCGTTGCCGATGATGATTTGATTGATAGGAATTTTATATTTTGTGCTGAGTCGATGCTTCAGATGAAAACAATTATCATCCGGGTAAATGTTCAATTTATTGAGACTCTTTTTTAAGGCCGCGACCGCCGTTGGTGGAGGGCCCAGGGGATTTTCATTTGATGCAAGTTTCAGAATTTCACCGGTCAGACCCTGTTCACGGGCTATATCTTCAATCGCCTTACCGGGTTTGTAGGGTTTTATATTTTTAACAAAATTTCTCAGTTCAATCATATTAACCTCATCATATTATACCCAGAATTTTAAAAAATACAATATTTTTCTATGTTGTCCGTCAACGGTTGATTTTTTAGCTGCTTAATCATTTCCACGGTTTATTTGAATCTGTGATTATTTTATCCTGCAATAAAATGCCTTTGATGGATGAGTAACTGCCGGATGATTGACTTTGTCCGGATTTTGTCTATAATAAGAATATGCTGAAGCGTGTTTATGTTTCTTTAGATGAATTTACTGCGATAACACTTAAGACAATGCTTGAGGGGAAAGGTATTAAGGCGATGGTTCGCAGGTTTGAGACAACCTGGCTTAACGGTTTACCGAAATTTATGGAAGGCGGCTGGGGAGAAATTTTGGTTCCGGAAGATGATAAAGAACTGGCTGAAAGATATATTCAGGAATTTCTCAAAGACAGCAATCAGGATTAAATTTTTTACCAAATTTATTGTAAGAAACGATTTCTTTGAGTTTTTTGCGCGGTCGGGCATTAATTCCTCCGATACCTCTTTTGTTTGATGGTTCTGCAGGATATCCCAGTGCCAGAAGCACTGCAATACGATAACGACGCGGAATATCGAGCAGTTTTTTTATGTAGGGTTCATTAAACCAACCCACAAAGCAGGTTCCAATACCAAGTTCGGTTGCCGCCATAACCATATGGGTCATCGCGATGGAAATGTCAATCAGATGATTTTCGTGTTTGAATATCTGGGCGATATAATGGGTCAGTGCCTTTTGATAACAGCCCACGATTACCAGAGGTGCATCCTTTATCCATTTAATTATACCCCTTGTTCCCGCCGGAACCCTATCCGGAATCTTGTTGATAATCTCTTTATCGTCAATTACTACAAAATGCCAGGCCTGACGATTACTTGATGATGGGGCAAGCCTTGCCGCTTCGAGAATCTTTAATATCTTATCCGCTTCAATTTTTTGTCGGGAAAATTTTCTGATACTACGACGCCATTCAATTGCTTCAAATACATTCATAAAATATTTTTTGAATTTTAATTATTTTAATTTATGTGAGGCCGAACAGTCCGCTGAATCCGAGGAATGCGAGAGAAACAAGGCTGGCGGCAATGAATGCGATTGGATATCCTTTTAATGATGGGTTTATCGGGGCAAGATCAAGTTGTTCTCTGATTGCAGCAAAGGTGATGATGACCAGGATGAATCCAAGTCCGGTACCGATTGCGAATATAGTAGCATTGAGGAGATTGAAGTTGTTGTCAATATTTAAAAATGTTACGGCGAGGATTGCACAATTAGTTGTAATTAATGGTAGATAGATACCGAGTGCATCATAAAGATTTTTATATGACTTTTTTAAAAACATCTCAACCAGCTGCACTAAAGAGGCGATCGTGAGAATAAAAGTAGCCGTCCTTAAGAATACTAAATTCAGGGGTAAAAGAATGAGATGAAAGACAATCCAGGTAATCCACGCCGCCAGGGTCATTACAAAGATTACAGCCATTCCCATTCCGGTTGCGGTCTCAACCGCCGTGGAAACTCCAAAGAATGGACATAATCCAATGAAACGCATCAGTATTATGTTATTTACAAGAAACGCACCGAGAAATATTAACGCAGGATTCTTCATTATTGCCCCTTTCTTACATATTTATTGATTAATGCCTTTAATATTCCGATTACCAGAAAGGCACCGGGTGGAAGGATCATAAATATAACCGGTGACTTTTTGAAGCCTTCACCAAGCACCACCATTCCCAGGAATGTGCCGTTGCCCAGAATTTCCCGAATCGTGCCCATAATAGTCAGGGCTATGGTGAACCCCAGTCCGGTTCCCAAGCCGTCAAGTGCTGCATCAAGGACCGAATTCTTGGAAGCAAAGGCTTCGGCCCGGCCCAGAATCATACAGTTTACAACAATCAAAGGGACAAACACACCCAGGGCACGATAAAGTTCGGGTTCGTATGCCTGCATAAAGTAGTCAATAATCGTAACAAATGTCGATATGATTAATATGAATATGGGTATCCTTACCTGATTCGGGATATTCCTGCGCAGCACCGATATTATAACATTTGAGAAGAATAGAACAAAGGTTGCGGCCAGACCCATACCAAAACCGTCGCGCACTGTCCCTGAGGTGGCAAGGGCTGGACAGAGTCCAATCATCAGGACAAATACTGCATTCTCTTTCATTAATCCCCGGGTAAAGATATTTATTCGTTTCATTTCAAATACTCCTTAAACCGTTTAATGCCGTTCTTCACGCCATTGATTAATGCCTTAGATGAAATTGTCGCACCGGTTATCGCTTCGGGCATTCCTTTTTTAAATTTATTGAGAAAATTCTGGTCTTTGATTTTGTCACCAAAGCCGGCGCTTTCATTTATATAGAGAATATCGACCCCGGTGATTTTCTTTTTCTTATTTAATCCCACAATGAACTTAATCGTATCAAGATAGCCGGATGTTGCACCGATAAATACGATACCCAGGGTATCGGTATCACTCAATGCATACCAGAGGGTATCTTTTATAATAGGAGAAAATGATTTTGCCCCGGGGAAGAGCTTCTTTTTATCGTATGTGGGGCCTAAATATTTTGAATAGGTATCAATGCCCTGTTTAATACCATTGCAGACCGCCCTTGATGATATCGTTGCGGCGGTAATGCCATCGATTGTGCCGCCGTCTTTTTTCAGTAATACATCATTACCACATTTTCCGATAAATTGTCCGGTAAATTCCGGTTCCGTGGTCTTGACACCCAAACCCGGAGTCTCTTTCAGACCTTCAGCTGCACTGGCAATCTTTATTCCGGTAATCTTACCATCCGGGCCTAAACCTACGGTTATGGGGATAGGTCCACCATAGCCGCGCGGAAATACCCGATAAACAATGCCTACTCTGTTGCCGGCCGAATCAAATGCCTGCCATAGGGTATCCGGGATAATATTCTTAAATTCCCGGGCTTCGATAACCTGTCTTAATCCTTCAAGACTCAATTTCTTTTTGGTTTCTTTTATCCGGGGCGAAGTAAATGCATAAACAAATGATAATACAACAGCACAGACGAGTGCAACGATAAACAGGGTCAGAACCATTTTCCTCGTGTCGTTCATTTCTTTCCCTTTCTGATTTCTCCAAAAACCCGTTCCCTGGTCAATCGATCAATAAGCGGCGTGAAGACATTCATTAAAAGAATTGAATATGATACACCTTCAGGATATCCACCCCAGACTCTTATCACCATTGTGAGCACACCACAACCAATCCCAAAGATCCACCTGCCCTTTTTGGTAATGGGCGAGGTTACCCAATCGGTTGCCATAAAGAAGACACCAAGGAATAGACCGCCCGAAAACAGGTGGAAGAGAAGGCTGCCTCTGGTTGGGAGAACCAAGGCGAGCAGGATAAAACTGCCCAGATATCCTACAACAATGCGGTAATCAGTAATTCCAATGATAATTAAAAATATTCCCCCAATTAATAATAATAGGGCAGAGGTTTCTCCAATGCATCCTCCGACCTTACCGATAAAAAGGTTCTTAATCGTTGCGAATTCATTCAAATGTTTGATAACAAAATGGGGATCACCATAGTTTGCCGCATTTTTCAAGAGATTGAGTGGTGTCGCCGAGGTTATACCATCAATACCCGATAGAGTTCCGTTTACCGGGGCAAGCCATTCCTTGGTCATCGCCCAGGGCCAGGATGCCATTAAAAATGCACGGCCGGCCAATGCCGGATTAATGAAATTGTAACCCAGCCCACCGAATAACTGTTTTGCAAAGATTATGGCAAATGCGCTTCCTACAATCGGGATCCAGAAAGGAACCCCGGGCGGCAGGTTGAATGCAAGTAGTATTCCGGTGAGGATTGCGCTGCCGTCGGTGATGCTGATATTCCGACCCAACATGCGCTCCATTACTGCCTCACACACAACACTTGTGATAATACTTAACAGCACAATAATCAATGCCCTGATACCAAAGAGATAAGTGCTGAAAATCAAGGTTGGGATGAGGGCGATAATAACCAGACGCATTGCCTTATTGATATCTCGCTTTGACCTTATATGAGGAGATGCAGATACCTGTAATAATTCTTTCATTTTTTCTCGGTTCTCCTTATCTCTGCTTTACCATATTTAATATAATGAACAAGCGGGATTCTTGCCGGACAACTGTAGGCACAACATCCACATTCAATACAATCCAAGGCGCCAAACTCCTTTGCCGTTTTGAACCGGCGGTTTTTGACAAATTTATAAATTTCCGTAGGCATCAAGCCCATAGGGCAGACATCAATACAACTGGCACAGCGCACACATGGACCTTCAGGAAATGTTTGTGCCCTGGCCCGGACAATTATCCCTGATGTGCCTTTGATTACCGGGACCTCGTCGGTGAATTGGGCAATGCCCATCATCGGGCCGCCAAAGATAATCTTCTTTGGTGGGTTTGTGTATCCGCCGCAGTGGTTTATTACATCTATCGCCCGGGTTCCAATACGGACGAGAAGATTTTTCGGTTCTTTTATACCATCGCCAGTAACCGTAACAACCCGGTCGATCAATGGTTTACGGTATTTTGCCGCTTGGAATGCAGCATAGGCAGTTCCAACATTCTGAACCACACATCCAACATCCATCGGCAGGCCTCCCCTGGGGACCTCACGATTGAGCACCGCCTTAATCAACTGTTTCTCTGCACCTTGAGGATATTTTGTCTTTAAAATTACCACTTCAACGCCTTCTTTTTTTAAGACATCGGCGGCATCAAGTTTATTATTTTCAATTGCGAATATGAGCCGGGGTGCATCTAAAACACGCTGGAATAAACCGGCGCCTTCAATTATGCCAATCGGGTATTCCAGAATTAATCGGTGATCAGCAGTAAGCATTGGTTCACATTCACAGCCGTTTATAATAATGGTATCTATCTTTTTACCCTCAGGTGGAGATAGTTTGACATAGGTTGGAAATGCTGCACCCCCCAGACCCACGATACCGGCTTCTTTAATGATCTCAATAAGTTCTTTGCGGCTTAAGGATTCATAATTCTGCTTTACCTTAACGCCTTGTTCCCATTCATCCTGATTATTTGATTCAATAATACAGCAGAGTGACTCTCCGACAACCGGGTGGGGATATTTTTTGATATCCACCACCGTGCCTGAAATACTTGAATGGACCGAACTGGAAATAAAGCCATCTGCTTCACCGATCTTTGTGCCTACCTTTACCTCATCGCCCTTTTTTACCAGGGGAAGTGCTGGTTTGCCAGTATGCTGAGAAAAGGGGATATAGACCCTTTTTGGTAAGGGCATCGCCTCAATAGCAATCTTTTCAGTATATTTTTCTTCGTGGGGATGAACTCCACCAGAAAATCCCTTTGCCATATCAAGCAGTATAGTCAATTTTTTTCCAAAGTCAATAATTTTTTAGCAATTATCATATTTTATTAAAAAAATTTTCTGGACGGTGCAGCCTTTTCTCTCTGTTGAACCTGATTTATTCTGAGCAGATTCACTTTACAGGTTATAAACATACATAGAAAATTTCCGGTTTCTGGTTTATAGATAATCGTTATTCATTCCAGGCACCGTCGCCATTTTTTTATTTTTAATTAATATTAATTAATGATAATATTTTTGTTATGGGGTATATCTATGAAGATAATGAGATGTTTATGATGGCCGGGGATGGTGATGGTGAAGAGACAAATCACGGTGCGGCTGATGACCGGTTCGGTCTCTTGATGGAAATGGATTACGGCGGTTGTGCTGTTATTAAACAGGGCCAATCAGACAACTCAAATTGTGCGGCAATCTGATTTTATATAATGGGCGTTGACAAGTAATAGTTATTAGATATAATTTCATTATGATGCTTAAGAGATTGAGTGAGTTATATGGTGTGAGTGGTGATGAGGAAGAGGTGAGAAATTTTATCAAACTACAGATTAAGGATGATGTCGATGATATGATTGAAGATGCCTATGGTAATTTGATTGCCCGTAAAGGAAAGAAAAAGCTTCCTAAGATAATGCTTGCTGCACATATGGATGAGGTTGGCTTTATGATCACTGCGGTTGAAAAGAACGGCCTTTTGAGGTTTCGTTCGATTGGAATATTGCCCCAGGTGGTTCTGGCAAAACGGGTGGCATTTCGTAATAAAGATATCAAAGGGGTTATTGGTGCGAAACCTGTCCATCAATTAAAACCTGAAGAACAGAAAAGTATCCCAGAACCGGACCAACTATTTATTGATATCGGGGTTAGTAGCAAGGAAGAGGCAGAAAAATTGGTGCAGGTGGGTGATTACTGCACATTTGATACCCGATTCCGCAGGCAGGGTAATACCATTTTTGGAAAGGCGTTTGACAATCGGGTCGGTTGTTATGTGCTTATTCAATTAATAAAAAATTATGACCTACCATGTTATTATACCTTCACCGTGCAGGAGGAGTTGGGATTGATGGGTGCCCGTATCGCCGGTTATCGTATTGACCCGCAGATTGCCCTGGCAGTTGATACGACCGCATCAGGAAAATGGCCGACAGAAAAGGATCTTCCTCAATATCCTGAATTAAATAAGGGACCGGCAATCAGTATCGCCGACCGTTCTGTAATCTGTGACAAAGAATTAACCGGGCTTATAATCAAAACCGCCCAGGAAAACAGTATACCATATCAGTTCAAAAGGCCGATGATTGGGGGGACCGATGCCGGGGAGATTCATCTTGTTAAAAGAGGTGTGAAGAGTGCGGTATTATGCACACCAGCCCGATATATCCATTCACCACTCTCTATCGCTTCATTAAAGGACATTGAGGCGTTGATTAAATTATTGAACCTAAGTATTAAAAAGATTTTAACCAGGGGAGAACTATGGAATTGATAAAGAAGTTGTGTGAGACCTTTGGCCCGTCCGGTCGGGAAGAATCAGTGCGGAAATTGATTCAGCATACCGTAAAGACCTATTGCGACGAATTGAAGGTTGATGCATTGGGCAATCTTATCTGCCGGAAAAAACCGCGGCGAAAGGCAAAGAATACATCGAGGATAATGTTCTGCGCCCATATGGATGAAATTGGTTTGATAATAACCCATATTGAAAAACGGGGATTTTTAAGGTTTGCTCCGGTTGGTGGTGTCTATTCTGAAAGGTGTCTTGCCCAGAGGGTAAAATTTGAATCAGGGATTGTTGGTATTATCGGTGTTGAGACAAAACCGGAAACTCCAAAACCGCCCCGGCTCGATAATATGTTCATCGATATCGGGGCGAGGAATCGCAAAGAGGCGGAAAGGTTAGTAAAGATAGGTGATATGGCGACATTTTACCAGCGAGTTGAAAAATTGCAGGGCAGGATTGTTGCCAAGGCACTGGACGATCGGATTGGTTGCTACTGTCTGATTGAGGCATTAAAAAGGGTTAAGAAAAATAAGGATGAACTCTATTTTGTATTTTCCGCCCAGGAAGAGGTGGGAGCACGCGGGGCAAGGACCGGGGCCTATGCCATAGAACCAGAATATGCCCTGGCGGTTGATGTGACCGGAACCGGAGATACTCCGCAGTCTCCAAGGATGGCGGTTGCTCTGGGTGAAGGGACGGCAATCAAGGTAAAGGATAGTAATTTTATTACCCATCCTTTTATTAAGGACCGTCTTATCCAGTATGCCCGAAAAAATAAGATTATTTATCAACTTGAAGTCCTTGAATACGGCACCACAGATGCTTCAGTTATTCAGATTGTGCGCGAAGGCGCATTAAGTGGTGTTCTCTCCATACCAAGTCGTTATATCCATTCCACGGGTGAGGTTTGTGACCTGGGAGATGTTGAACAGACAATCAGGTTGCTTGCCTGCAGTGCTGAAAATGGATTTGAATAATAATTTATGAAGAAAGGCTATTCGGTTGTAATAACCTCAACTGATAGCACAAATACCCGGTCTTTTTTTCTCTCCCGGACATTCTTAAACATTTGTGTGGTAATTGCCGGTATCATAGTCATTGCCTTAGTGGTGGCTGTAGTAAATTACGGACGGGTATATGTTAGGGCGATTCAGGCCGATGCCCTGAAAAAAAGAAATCTTAAACTGGAGAAGGAGTTTGCAAAGTTAAAACAGATAGAAAAACTCATTGCCCAGACTGAAGACTATGGTAAGAAATTAAAGAATATGCTGGGAGTTGAAAAGACCCCACCGCCCGTTGAGATAAATTTTAATGGTTTTACAACTGATATAAAGCGTCCTGATTCTCTAAATATTACAAAAGACAATATCCCATCGCTTTTGCCGGTGGTGGGTCAGATTTCACGCAGCTTTGGTATTAATCATAAAGGTATTGATATTGCTGCGCCCCAGTTATCTCCAGTGGTTGCCGCCGGTTCTGGTATTGTGCAGCAAACAGGCTGGGATTCATTATTCGGTAATTATGTGATTGTGAAGCATAATAAAGACTATTCGACATTCTATGGACATCTCTATTCAGTGGATGTGAAGAAAGGAGATAAGATCAATGGTGGTCAGATTATCGGAACAGTTGGGTCAACTGGAAGTTCAACTTCACCCCATCTGCATTATGAGGTAAGGTTTCGAGGGAAACAGGTTGACCCAATGGGCTATCTGCCCTTTTTTATCAAAATGTGAGGTGAATTGGTGAAGGTTTTAATTACCGGAATATCCGGTTTTGTTGGAAGCCATCTGGCTGAATACTTTTTGGTACAGAAAAATTGTGAGGTTTTTGGAACGATTAAGTGGCGTTCAATGCGTGATAATATCGTTCATATTGAGAAACAGATAAAACTATTTGAGTGTGATATAAATGATGCCTTTGCTATGAAGATGATGCTGGCTGAGGTCAGACCCGATTACATATTCCATCTTGCTGCCCAGAGTTATGTTCCGTTCTCCTGGCGTGCGCCGCAGGAGACAATCAGTACCAATGTTATTGGTGAGGTAAATCTCTTTGAATCCGTAAGAGAATTGAAACTTGATTCAAAGATACAGATTGCCGGTTCGAGTGAAGAATACGGTCTTGTCTATCCTGAAGAGACTCCAATTAAAGAGACAAATCCCTTAAGGCCTTTAAGCCCATATGCAGTTAGTAAGGTGGCACAGGATTTTCTCGGTTATCAATATTTTAAGAGTTACGGTCTAAAGATCGTCCGCACCCGGGCATTTAATCATACCGGACCCCGGCGTGGAGATGTCTTTGTTACCTCCAATTTTGCAAAACAGCTGGTTGAGATAGAAAAAGGAATGCGCCGGCCGGTTATCTATGTGGGAAATCTGAATGCGGTGCGCGATTTTCTCGATGTGCGTGATGTGGTGCGGGCATATGTGCTTGCCCTGGAAAAGGGCGAACCCGGAGAGGTCTATAATATTGCGTCAGGAAAGGGTATTAAGATTAAGGAACTGCTTGATCGTTTAATTGAATTATCCGGTGTTGATTTAAAGGTGGAAGCTGATCCTGCTCGATTAAGACCCAGTGATGTTGAACTTTTAATCGGTTCGCCTGAGAAGTTTCAGAAGGCAACCGGCTGGAAACCTGAGATACCGTTTGACAAAACATTAAAAGACCTGCTTGATTTCTGGCGTGAGAAACTGAAATGAAGACCGTTCTTATTACCGGAAGCGAGGGGTTTGTCGGCGGTTATTTACTTACTGCATTAAAAGAGGACCTTTATAAGATTGTTCCGACAAGCCATCCCAGGTTGATCCCCAAAATAGGTGAGTATATACCGCTTGATATCCTGAGTTTTGAAATGACCAGGGAGATTATAAGGGAATATAAACCTGACATAATTTTCCATCTTGCGGCAATAAGTTCGGTATCGCGTTCATTCCGGGAGCCACCGGTTACATATGATACAAATATTATGGGCACAGTAAATCTTTTAGAATCCGCAAGGTCATTGAATTCAAAAGTCCGTTTTATCTATGTTTCAACCTGTGAGGTTTATGGTGGAGGTCGTAATCTCTCTGAAGATGCACCCATTGTTTTAAAAAACCCCTATGCGGTGAGTAAATATGCTGCTGAGCTGGTATGTCAGAATTATGGACAATTCGGCATTGATTGGATGATACTCAGACCATTTACCCATACCGGACCCGGCCAGGCAGACAATTTTGTTCTCTCTTCGATTGCCCGCCAGATTGCAGAGATGGAAAAAGATAAAAAACCGCCTCTGATTGAACTCGGTAATATCAAGGCAGAACGGGAGTTTATGAATGTTCGGGATATAGTGTATGGATATCGTCTTGCCCTGAAAAAGTGTCGGGTGAAAAAAATATATAATATTTCATCAAATAAGGGCTATACAATCGAAAAGGTGCTGCGGATATTCAAAAAGATTGCCCGTAAGAAGTTCGAGATAAAGGTGAGTGCGGAACGAGTGCGAAAGGTTGATATCCCCTATCTTATTGGCAATGGAAGACGATTTTCCCGGGCAACCGGCTGGAAACCAGGGGTGACCATTGAAAAGACGGTCGAAGACCTTTTAAATTACTGGCGCGCAAAGATATAAAAAATCAATGAACATTTTGCTGATTAACTGGCAGGATTGGCTCAATCCATATGCCGGCGGTGCTGAGGTTTATATGTATGAAATCTTTTCCCGTTTGATAAAAAAAGGACATCGGGTAGTGCTGCTTTGTAGTCGTGCACCCGGGCAGAGCCGATTTGAGAAACTGGATGGATTTGAAATTCATCGATTAGGTAATCGGCAAAACTTCAACTTTTTAGCGGTCTCAGGCTTGCGGGCGATACTCAGACATAATAATATTGATATTATTGTTGACGACCTGAATAAGATTCCATTCTATTCCCCGGCATTTACCCGAAAAAGGGTCTTACCGATTGTGATGCATATCTTTCGTGGTTCGATTTATCGCGAGACAAATTTTCTTTTTGCAAGTTATGTTTTTTTAACCGAGAGGTTGATTCCCTTTTTTTATGCGGGTTCAAACTTTGTGGCAATTTCAAAGAGTACCGCCCGGGATCTTGAGGATATCGGGGTGAAAAAAAAGGTCTTTGTTGTCCATTCAGGGATTCCTGAGATTCCCGAATTTAAAAACATCTCCCGGATTGAAAATCTTGTTGTCTATGTGGGAAGGGTAAAACGATACAAGTCTATCGACCACTTTATCCAGGCGGTAAAGTTGATTAGTAAGAAACAGAAGATTATCGCCCGGGTCGTGGGTGATGGTGATGCCTTAGAGTATCTCAAACAACTTTCTAAGGATCTGGAGGTCGATGTTCAATTTACCGGTTTTGTATCAGAAAAGGAGAAATACAGGATATATCAAAGTGCCCGGGTCGTTGTTCAACCATCAATCAAAGAGGGGTGGGGACTTACTGCAATTGAGGCTCAGGCCTGTGCAACACCGGTGGTCTGTGCGGATGCCCCCGGTCTGAGAGAGGCGGTTTTCCATAATAAGACCGGTTTTCTTTATCCATATGGTGATATCGAGATATTTGCAAAAAGGATTTTGCAGTTGATTAATGATGATGACCTCTGGAATAAATTTTCCGCGGCAGCAAAAAACTGGGCTCAAGAATTTTCCTGGGATAGATCAGCCGAGAAGATGGAGTCGATATTAATTGAACAGATTTTAAATGAAAATTAAAACTTTAATATTCATCTTATTTCTTTTAATTATCAGGGGGTTCGGTGAAAATCTTAAAGATGATTTTGAATATGCAAAAACCCAATTTTTATCTGGAAACTGGACGGTCGCTGAGGTTTATTTTAAGCATATAAAAGAGAAAGCGCATAATCTATACGGACGCTTAAGTAGATATTACCTCATTAAGATATATCAAAAAAAGGGTGATTTGCTTAAATTAATGGATGAGGGATATCAATTTCTTGAAGGTTTTTCCTGCGATGAACATTCTGAAGAGGTATTTAAGGTAATAATTTCAGTATTGATTGAGCGTGGTGCATACGGATTGGCATTCGACTATATTAAAAGGTTTAATGAATTCACAATAGATGATTCCGTCATTAATAAGATAGGGATGGGTTTATATAATCAAAATCCAGAAATGGCGGACAGTGTTCTTACCCGATGTATCCAGACCGATACGATTAAGATTCTCCGGGCAATGCTCCGCCCGCCAGAAGAGAGGGCTAAATTCCTTGAGTCGGTTTCTGGAAACAGGGGGCTTGTCTATCAGATTGAGAATTTGCTGCAGATGGGTGATACAATTGAGGCATATCTAAGATATAATAAGATTATGCATAAAAGATTGGATGATGGACTTTTATACCGTTTTTGTCGGCTTGCCGCAATCTTTGAAAGTGATAGTATCAACAAATATATTAACAAATTGGCCGGGCAAAAAGGCTATAAAGAAGACGCCAACTTTATCAGCGGTTTACTGGTGGGAAGATTATATCCTGTATCCAGATTTAATAAAGAAATATTAGATCTGCTGTTTTTACTCTTTCCCGGCGACAGTGTTGTAAAAAAAATTCCGGATGGAGTGGATATAGACACGCTTCTGGCTGACAGTTCAAATCTTATCAGGAATTTAAGAAAATTGAAGAAAGAGTATAAAGCTAATTTCAAGATTGATTCGCTGTATTGTGAGGTTCTTATTAAGAAAAAAATATACTCGACCGCCTACAATAATATCAAGCCCTATCTTACATATCATAATACAAAAAAATATGCCCGGTTGATAAGGGCACTCTTTTATTATCATAATCATAATTATAAGCATAGCGCCCGGGATATTATTTTAAGCAATACCCGAAATCCTTATTGGGTTTGTTTACTTGCTAAATCCTTAGAAAATCTTTCTCTTAATCCCGTAAAATTTTATCGTCAGGCATACGACAATGCAGAGGATGATAGTCTCAGAAGGCTTGCCTTTAAGGGACTGGTCAATGCCCTATTTAAAGAGAATGAATTCAAAGAAATTTTGAAATTCGACCGCCAGGAGTTTCTCAGTGATACCCTACTGGTGAGGATTTATATAAGCAGTCTTTTGCGGATGGGCAGCTACAATCTTGCTGATTCCCTGCTTAATGAGTTTGATTTTATCAGACTGGATTATCGACTGGCAAATTACTATGGTGAATTTTTGATTGATAATAAAATGCTCGATAGGGCAGAGGCATTCTATGATTCTATTATTGAATCTATGGATTCTTTACAACCGGAGATTTATTATAATTATGCCCGGATTGCATTTATGCAGGGCAGGCTTGATACCGCGCAGGAACGATTCAAATATTTTGTTGATAAATTCGCCGGTAAAAAATATTTTTACAATGCCCTGTATAAGATTGCTACCATAAATTATCTCAAGCAGAATTTCGATTCTGCAGGATACTATTATGATATGGCGAGTCAGGATACAACCCTGCGTTATGACGCCTTGAAAAATGAGTTTCTCTGCTATAAAAAATCTGGTGCCTGGAAAAGGGCATATAAAACGGCAAAGAGATTACTCGAAATTGCCCGACCTGAAGATGAGGCAGAGATATATTTTAATACAGGCTATACCCTGCTTCAGGCTGGCAGGCCTGATTCGGCTGAGAAATATCTCGGCTGTGCGATACAGAAAAAACCGACCCCGGAATATATCTACTGGCTGGCTGAGGCATATCTGGCACAGGCTGATTTTGCTGGTGCCCTTTATCAATATCAGCGTATCGTCAAAGATTTCCCCCGGGCTGGTATGTGGTTGCCCACTGCCCGGTATAAGACCGGACTTATGCTCGAATTTATGGGGCGGTATGCCGAAGCGCGTAGAATCTATAAGATGCTCATAAGAAAAAGGGGAGCGGACGATACCTGGTCAAAGGAAGCGAAAAAGCGTCTGCGAATTTTGAAGGAGAAGTAGTATGAAAAGATATTGTCCATTTTTTATTTTTATAATACTTTTATTCCTTCATTGCTGTGGTTATTCAACCCGTTCCTTATTACCTGGATATATTAATAAAATCCATATCCGCCTCTTTGAGAACAACACAATAAAACCAGGATTGGATGAACTGGCTACAGAACAGGTTATTAACGCCTTCCAGAATGGCTCTAATCTGAAAATCACTGATGAAGCAAGGGCTGATCTTCTCCTGGAAGGAAGGGTTTCGAAATTTAACAAAGAACCTTACACCTATACCGCAAATCAGGATGTCATTGAATATAAAATAACAATCGGATTTACCGTGCGCTGTGTGGACCGGGTTAAAAATAGTGTCTTCTGGGAAGGGACGGTGTCTGATTGGGCACTCTACTCAACCGAGGAGGATGCAGGGATAAAAAAGGCGATGAAGAAGGTTGCGGAAAGATTGGTGACTACGATTTTAACCAACTGGTGATGAAGGGATTGATGAATATTGGTTTACCAGAACATAAAAGTAAAGACTTTGAAGATTTTTTACTCAGGGCAATCGATTTTGAGACCGGTAAACCCTTATCACCGGCAAGAGACAGATCTGTTGATTATTATATAGAGCAGGGTGATGAAAAATACTTTTTTTCGTATTATAAAGATGCCCTTAAATGCTACGCCCTTGCCCTTAAGAAAGAACCCGGCACAATACAGGCCTGGGCTGGTCAGATAAGATGCCTGCTCGATCTGGGCCTTTATGCTTCAGCATTATACTGGGCGGAAAGGTCTTTAAATCTATGTAGAGATAATACCCTCTTGGAATGTCTGACTGCGCTCTGCCTCAGCTTTACAGGTAATGATAAAAAGGCTGAGGAGATCATCAACCGTCCGGTAAAGGAATCAGATTCTGCAATGGTCTGGCTGATAAGGGGCGAGACATTGATAAAGTTTAAAAGGCATAGTTTCTTATTTCCCCGGCGCCATAATATCGGTCCACTCGGTGCCTTCTTCTCATTTCTGAAGGCGCTTGAGCCAGACCCCAAGGATGGTTTAATAAACCAGCGCATCGGGATTGCCTATTTAAGGCAAAATTATCTTATGAGAGCGTTTGAGCATCTCCGTCTTGCCCTCATCGCCGCCCCCCAGAATCCACTCACGCTGTATCATCTTGCAGAATACTATCGTCGTAAAAAAAATTATCGCTATGCACGATTTTATGTTAAGAAGTCTATAGCATTCAACCTACATCTTGATTCAGCAATTGAACTTCTGCAGATTTTATCCAGCCCGATTGTCAAATTTAAAGAAAAGTTGGGTTTGGTTTTTTTATAAAGGAGAAAACGGTGAGGAAAAAATTGGTTGCAATTAACGATTTATATAAGATAAAGTTTTTAAGGGAAATCACTCTCGCCCCATCCGGGGACAGGATTGCCTATACAGTAGAATGGCTTGACTACAAAAAAAATACTTACTACTCAAACCTCTATGTTGTTGACCTCAAGGCAGGGGTGCGCCATTATATCAGGGGTAATAAGAAGATAAGAAGCCTGCGCTGGTCACCGGATGGTAAATTTATTTCATTCATTATGTCGGAAAAAGAGAGTCAGCATATCTGGTTGATACCGGTTGATGGTGGTGAACCATTCTCCCTTACCAGTGTCCCGGGCTCATTTGGAAAATATGTCTGGACACCGAACAGCAGATATATAATCTGTGAATTCACCAAACATAAGGAGGATAAAGAGAGAATCCCTGAAAAGGGTAAACCACCACTATACTACTATATAAAAAGACCCTGGTATAAACTCGATGGCAGGGGTATACTCCCGGAAGAGAAACCACATATCTGGCGGGTGCATACAAAAACCGGCGTAATGAAACAACTTACATCCGGTAAGAATGGAGATACCTCTCCTAATATTTCTCCCGACGGTAAAAAGATTGTCTTCGTATCCAATCGCCGGGAATCATTTGAAGAGAAACTGCTCTATACTGATATCTTTGTTGTTGATATTGAAGGTAAAAAAGAAATGAAGATAAAGACCCTGCCCGGGCCCAAGGCGGCGCCATTTTTCCTGCCCGATAATGAAACGATTGTCTATGTGGGAAGAAAATATCCGAATGACTATGCCGGATGGCGTAATGACTATATCTGGGCAGTGGGGATGAAAAAGGGGAAGGTGGTGAATCTTACTGCTTCTCTGGACCGCACTGTTTCGGACCGGGTGATTGATGATCTGGGTCATCCTGAGGGAGATGAACCAAAGCCGTCCCGGGATGGCAAAAAAATATTCTTTGCCGCAACTGATTATGGAAATACAATACTCTATGGTGTCTCTGTCAAAAAGAGAAAGGTATTTAAATATTATGATGAACCGGGAAGGGTGTATGCTTTTGATTATGATGGAAAAGAAACTTTTGTTATTGCCCGTTCTACGCCAACCGACCCCGGTAATATCTATCTGTTGAAAAATGGTAGGTCACAAAAATTGACCGACATCAACAGAGATTATCATCAGAGCCATCGCATTGCAAGTCCTGAGGAGATTCGATTCACCGGTTTCAAGGGAAGGGAGATACAGGGCTGGATATTAAAGCCCCCTGATTTTAATAAAAACAGGCGATATCCTTTATTGGTTCAAATTCATGGTGGACCACATTTTAGCTACGGCAATTCATTCTTCCATGAATTTCAGGTGCTTGCGGCAAATGGTTATATCGTATTTTACTGTAATCCCCATGGCAGTATCGGTTACGGTGAAGGATTTGCTGAGGAATTGCACAATAGATGGGGGATACCTGATTCACAGGATATATTGAAGGGTATTGCAATACTTAAAAGGCGGCGATACATTGATCAGAAAAGACTCGGGGTTATGGGGGGAAGTTATGGAGGTTTTATGACCAACTGGCTTATCGGACATACCGATATCTTCAGGGCGGCGGTCACGATGCGCAGTGTTGTTAATATGCTTTCGTTCTTCAGCTCAGATTTCGGGTTTTCCTTAGCAAGGGAATTTAAGGGTTTATGGTGGCATCCAAAGAATTTTAAATTTTACTGGAATATGTCGCCGATAAAATATGTTGCTAAGATAAGGACTCCATTGCTCATTGTTCATTCTGAACAGGACCACCGCTGTCCAATAAGTCAGGGGGAAGAACTTTTTGTCGCCTTAAAATTGTTAAAGCGGGAAGTTGAGATGCTGCGTTTCCCTTCAGAATCCCATGGATTGTCCCGACATGGTTCACCCCGGCGCCGGGAAAAGAGGCTTGAATTCATCCTGAAATTTGTTGACCGATATTTAAAAAAATAGTGTAGTATGCAGATTCTGGCAATCCTGGGTCTGGTGTTTGTAATTTATATCATCTGGAAATACTGGGCGTTGTGTGTTGGTGCTGGATACGACCCAACCCCAATGGATAAGGTTCACAAGATGTTGAAACTGGCACAGGTAGAACCGGATGATATAGTCTATGATCTGGGCTGTGGTGATGCGCGTGTTCTTATTACCGCCGCAAAGAAGTTTGGTGCTCGCGGCTGCGGCATTGAGATCGACCCTTTTCGATTTTTTTTCGCCTGGTTTCTTGTATTTATTTCCGGTTGTCTCAATCGAATAAGTATCAGGTTTGGTAATTTTTTCAAAAAAGATATAAGAGATGCTACGGTTGTTGTAGTTTTCTTATATGGACCAACAAATAATCGATTGAAAGAAAAATTTTTAAAGGAACTCAAGCCCGGGACAAGGATAGTATCTTATGTCTGGAGGTTTGATGACTGGGAAGAAAGAGACGCCCTGCCTGATGATAGGATATATCTTTATGTAATCTAATCATTGCATTAGAAAAAAATGAAGTTAAAAGGTTGGGTGGTTGTGAAAAAAAAATCAATCATTCGGGCATTCTGGGTTTGCCCCCGGTTACTTTTTTCTCATTCGGATTCGTAAAACTCCACTCCGATATACCGAATGCCCCCCCCCTATTTTTAACACCTGAATTTTCCTTTTATGTTGACATTCATTGGAAATTGGTTATTATAATAGTAGTTATTATGGTCAAATTGATAATTGTTTCCAATCGCTTGCCGATTACCGTTGTAAAACGGGAAGGAAGATTAAAATTTAATCCCAGTGTTGGTGGACTGGCAACCGGACTTGAATCTTTTTATAAATCGTATAACAGTATCTGGGTAGGCTGGCCGGGGACGGCGGCGGAAAGAATAAAAAATGAGAAAGAACAGATATACGAGAGATTGACGAAAGATAATTCCTATCCGGTGTTTTTGAAACAACATGATATTGATTTATATTACCACAGTTTCTGTAATAAAACAATCTGGCCCCTTTTTCACTATTTCACCCAGCATACAAGCTACAATAAAAAATCCTGGCAGGCATATAAACGGGTAAATGATATTTTTTGCAAAGAGGTCTTGAAAGTCGCCCGTGCTGAAGACAAGATATGGGTTCACGACTATCAATTGATGCTATTGCCGAAGATGTTAAGGGAAAAATTACCCGAGGCGACAATCGGTTTTTTTCTTCACATTCCTTTTCCATCTTCTGAGGTCTTCAGACTTCTTCCCTGTAGAAAGGAGATTATTGAAGGTATTCTCGGTGCCGACCTTGTCGGCTTTCATACCTATGACTATGTGCACCACTTTATTGAATCGATAAGAAGATTATTGGGTTATGAATTCAGTCTTGGCCAGATTGCCGCCCTGAATCGTATCATAAGGGTTGATGCATTCCCCTTAGGAATTGACTATGAAAAGTATGCCCGGGCCGCTGATAGCCAATCGGTCCAGAATGAGATTAAGAAGATAAGAAAAAAGGTGGGGGATAGGAAGATTATTATTTCTGTGGACCGCCTCGATTATACAAAGGGCATTCCTCAGCGTCTTGAGGCATTCGAATATTTTCTTGATAAATATCCTGAGTATCGTGAAAAGGTAACTATGATACTTGTTGCAGTACCCTCCCGCACCGGGGTCGAGCAGTATGCCCAGTTAAAAAGGAGTGTTGATGAATTAATAAGTCGCATAAATGGCGAATATGGAACCCTGAGCTGGATGCCCATCTGGTATCTTTACAGATTTCTTCCATTTCACAACCTGATTCCTTTATATCGTATCGCAGATGTTGCTCTTATTACACCCTTAAGGGATGGGATGAACCTTATTGCCAAGGAATTTATTGCGACCAAAACTGATAAAAAAGGTGTTTTAATATTGAGTGAGATGGCGGGAGCAGCAATGGAGCTTGGGGAGGCGATTATTGTAAACCCCAATAACAAAGAAGAGATCGCCCGGGCAATAAAAACCGCCCTTGAGATGCCGGCGTCGATTCAGATAAAAAATAATGAAGTGATGCAGCAGCGATTGAAACGCTACAATGTTGAACGCTGGGCAAATGATTTTATGGATAGGCTCTATCATATTAAGAAGATTCAACAGGACCTCAGTGCCAAAAGATTTACACCAAATATAAAGGCGAAATTATTGGAAGATTATCAGCATAGTAAAAAAAATCTTATCCTGCTTGATTATGATGGAACATTGATTGAGTTTGTAGAACAGCCGGGGCAGGCAAGACCCGACAATGATGTTCTCGGTTTACTCAGGCTTCTTACTGAAAAGAAGAAGAATGAAGTTGTCATTACCAGTGGTCGGCAAAAAGATATCTTAGATGAGTGGTTTCATGGATTACATCTAAATTTTATTGCCGAGCACGGGGTCTGGATAAAAAAGAAGAATAGTAACTGGCAATTGATTGAACCCCTGCGGAATGATTGGAAGGAACAGATAAGGCCAATCCTGGAATTATATGTTGACCGCACCCCGGGTTCACTTATCGAAGAAAAGGAATTTTCCCTGGTCTGGCACTATCGGAAGGCGGACCCAAAGCTTGCGGCAATCAGATTGGGTGAATTGAAGGATGCCCTTATGCATCTGACTGCAAACTTTGATCTTGGGGTGCTTGAAGGAAGTAAGATTATTGAAATAAAAAATATGGGGATAAATAAAGGAAGGGCGGTATTGCAGTGGTTAACCGAGATAGACTGGGATTTTATCCTTGCGATCGGTGATGACTGGACCGATGAGGATACATTCGCAATCTTACCCGAAATTGCCTATTCCATCAAGGTCGGGCTGGGGATATCAAAGGCAAAATATAGTATTCCATCCCCACAGGAGGTCAGGAATTTGTTGCATGAACTGGTCGTCAAATATTAAAAAAATATTTTTTATTTTTCTGATTTTATTTTTCAGTAGCTGTTTTCAGGAAAAGAAACACCTTACATTTATGGTGGGTGGTGCCCCAAATGAGGTTGATTACTGGGAGAAGTTGATTAAAGAATTTTATAGAAAGACCCATATCAAGGTGGAACTGATTAGACAACCAACTGATACAGATCAGAGACGTCAGGGTCTGATTATTCCTCTGCGGGCGCATAAATCGGCTCCGGATGTCTTTCTGATGGATGTGGTATGGGTTGCTCAATTTGCAGGTTCTGGCTGGCTCTTGCCCCTTGATGCATTTATTAAAAAGGATAAAATCAATCTCGGGAATTTCTTCTCGAGTATTATCAATCAGGTTGATAGGACAGAGCAGGGTCTTGTCGCCCTGCCGGTTTATAATGATTGTGGTCTTTTGTATTATCGTAAAGATTTGCTCGACAAATATGGATTATCGGTTCCCGGGACCTGGAGCGAACTGGTGACAAACGGTCTTCGGGTTCAAACCGAATTGCGCAAGGAGAACCCAAAATTTTATGCGTTTGTCTGGCAAGGTGCCCAGTATGAGGGATTGGTCTGCACATTTTTAGAATTTGCGACTTCATTCGGCGGTGGACTTTTAGATTCAGTCGGGAATATCACAATCGACAGAAATGAGAATATCAATGCCCTGAAATTTATGTATGACCTTATTCATACTTATAAGATTTCTCCACCCAATACATACACCGAAATGAAGGAGGAGGAGGTGCGACAATTTTTTGAAAGTGGTAATGCACTTTTCGAAAGAAACTGGCCCTATGCCTGGGGAATGCACAACCGTCTGAGCTCTCCGGTTAAAGATAAAGTGGGGGTCAGTCAGTTACCCAAGTATCCTGGTAAGAGAAGGGCATCAGCCCTGGGCGGCTGGCATATCGCAATTTCTAAATATTCTGACTGTCCGGATAAGGCCTGGGAGCTTGTAAAATTTATTATTTCTTATAATACCGAGAAGGCATTGGCACTTGACTTAGGCTGGAATCCCGGGAGAAGCGATTTATATGATGATGAAGAATTGAAAAAAGGGATCGCCCATATTACAGTATTAAAACGGGCATTTGAAAATTCCGTGGCCCGTCCTACATTGCCGTATTATACAGGTATTTCCGAGATTCTTCAGCGGCATCTTAACGGGGTGATTGCGGGTCGGGAAAAACCAGAACAGGCGCTACACGATGCCCAGGCTGAGGTTGAATTGGTTGTTAAGAATTATAGTGAATAGAAGATTTATAAATAAAGGTTGAAAATGAATAATAAGGGTAGAGATGCCCTGCTCTTTATCCTGCCTCTGATATGCTTTGTAATTCTCTTCATCCTTATTCCCGTTATCGGGACTCTCTTAAACAGTCTGCGGCAGGATGTTTCTTTTATGCCCAAAAGGTTTATTGGTTTTACAAATTTTGTAAGATTATCTGCTGACCAGAAGTTCTGGCAGTCGGTTCTCTTTACCCTTGTCTTTCCTGCAATCTCGGTTTTTCTGGAGATGGTCTTTGGAATGGTCATCGCCATTACCCTGAATCAGACTTTGAAACTGCGTGGTCTTTTGCGGGGTATTGCACTCATACCCTGGGCAATACCCGGGGTGATTAGTGCCCGTATCTGGCAGATGATATATCGTTATGATTATGGACTTGCAAATTATCTATTAAAATTTGTCGGGATTGGACCGGTTAACTGGTTGGGTAGTTCAAGTGGTGCATTCTTGTGTCTGGTTATGGCAGATGTCTGGCGTACTACACCATTTGTGGCAATAATACTCCTGGCGGGGCTTCAAGTTATTCCCACCGAATTGTATGAGCAGGCAAAGGTGGATGGTGCCGGTCCGATTAAGAGATTTCTTTACATCACCTTACCTTTGCTCAGTCCGATTATTATCGTTGCCCTTATCTTCAGGACGATCGATGCCTTAAGGGTATTTGACATAATTTATGTCCTGACCGGGGGAGGTCCGGGTGGGGCAACTACTTCACTTTCAATCTATGGATACCGATTTTATCTTCTGGGCGATTTCGGCTATGGTTCAGCAATTTCCGTAATGCTCTTTATCTTCGCATTAATCTTTGCATTGATCTTTATTAAGGCAGGAAAATTCGGAAGGCTGTCGGTATGATGGTAGAGAGGGAAGAGGCGGTCTTAAAAAAATCAGGGGTGATTTTTGTATTGTTCTTCTCGCTGATTCCGGTCTTCTGGATGCTTATAATATCATTAAGCCAGAGCCCTGATTTTCTTGTAAACGGCGAAATGGTATTAACTTTGAAGAATTACTTCGATATCATTGCCCGGCACAATTTACATTTTTTGGACTTTTTAAAAAACAGCATAATTGTTGCCGGTATCAGTTCACTATTTAGCACATTGATTGCCGCACTTGCCGGTTATGCAGTTTCCCGAATCAGATTCAGGGGTAGAATGGTTTTTATGATTCTTGTGCTTACCCTTTCAATGTTTCCTCAGATATGTATTATCGGCTATCTCTATAAATTTATGAGCAGGCTGGGCTGGATTAATTCCTATCCAGGACTTATATTGCCATATATTGCCTGGAGTCTGCCCCTGGGTCTTTGGATTATGTTAAGTTATTTTTCTCAAATTCCCCGGGAACTTGATGAAGCCGCAATGGTGGATGGTGCAAACCGCTTTCAAATCCTCATCCGGGTGATTCTTCCGGTTGCCCTGCCTGGTTTTCTTTCTACAATATTATTATTATTTATATTTTCATTCAATGAGTTTCTCTTTGCCCTTATGCTGACGACCGATTTTCATTCACAGACCGTGCCGGTGGGGATTGCACTTTTTCAGGGTCTCCACGGCGAGTTACCCTGGGGATATATTATGTCAGCTTCAACAATTTCCTGCCTGCCGGTAATCATTATTGCCCTTTTGTTTCAGCGCCAGATTATTCAAGGATTGACCCGGGGTGCGGTAAAATAATTCATCAAAAGTCTTGAAAAATTTTCAAAAATATCTATAATCAAAAAATTATGAATCTTAAGCCTATGAAAAGGAGGTTTGTCCGATGAGACGCACCCTGGAGGATTATCGCAATATTGTTGGTGATGATGTCATTTATAAAATATACCATTTATCAAGGGGACTGTGCGGGAAGTCGCTTGTTCATATTAATTCAACATATTATGGTGGAGGTGTGGCTGAGATATTGAGTGCCCTTGTGCCTTTGATGAATGATGTGGGTTTATCTGCCGGGTGGAGAATCCTGCGCGGGACGCCAGATTTTTTTAATATTACCAAAAAATTTCATAATGCTTTGCAGGGAGATACGATACATCTTACTAAAATAAAGAAGCAGTTATATATGCAGGCAAATGAGGATTTTTCCACCTATAGTCATATTGATCATGATTGTATTATAATCCACGATCCACAGCCACTACCCCTGATAAATTTTTATAAAAAACGGCAGCCCTGGATCTGGCGTATTCATATTGACCTTTCACATCCCGATACAAAACTCTGGAATTATCTTAAAAAATTTATTTTGAAATTTGATGTAATAATACTTTCCCATGAAGATTATCGGCGGCCTGATATTCCAGTGGAACAGGTTATTATTCATCCGGCAATTGATCCGCTGTCGACGAAGAATATGGATGTTAGTGATAAAACGATCAGTAAAACTCTGAAAAAATTTGATATTCCCACCGATAAACCGATTATCAGTCAGGTGTCAAGGTTTGATAAGTGGAAGGATCAGGAAGGGCTGATTGAGATTTATCATCTGGTTCGGAAAAAGATTGATTGCCGTCTGGTTCTATGCGGTAGTATGGCTACTGATGATCCGGAATCCCAGCAATATTATGAACGCATCAAGAGAAAGGCGAATAATCTGATAAAAAGCAAAGATATCATTTTGATTACCAGTGAGAATAATATTCTGGTAAACGCCCTCCAGCGCCGTTCATCGGTTGTGATTCAAAAGTCATTGCGAGAGGGCTTCGCTCTGACTGTGACCGAGGCATTATGGAAGAGTAAGCCGGTTATTGCATCAGATATTGGTGGAATACCGCTGCAGATAAAGGATGGTGAAAATGGTTTTCTGCTTGACCCTGAGGATTATGAGGGATTTGCCGACCGGATTTTACGGTTATTAAAAAATCCTAAACTTGCTGCTAAACTCGGCGAAGCTGGAAGAGAAGTGGTGAAGAAGAAATTTTTAATCACAAGGTTATTAACTGATTATCTGAATCTCCTCCAGAAACTTTTGATAAAGTGATACATATTTCATATGTCTGACTTTTATCGAATTGCTTGTAATATCCAGAAGCTGATTGATGAGGAGTTGAACAGGGGATACGGCAGGAAGGCGATTGAACACTGGCATAATCCAAAAAATTGGGGGATTATGAATAAGGCGGATGGTTATGCTAAAATTACCGGTCCCTGTGGTGATACAATGGAGATTTCTATTCTGGTTGAGGATAACAGGATTATAAAATGCACATTCGATACCGATGGCTGTGGTGCTACAGTCGCCTGTGGTAGTATTGTAACCGAGCTGGCGACAGGTAAATCTATTTTCGCGGCAAGGCAGATAGACCAGCAAAAGGTGCTTGACTATTGCGGAGGATTCCCCGACGAGAATACACATTGTGCACTGCTTGCTGCCAATACCCTGCAGAGGGCGATTGATAAGTATCTTCAAGATTCTAACTTACCCTGGAAAAAATTTTATAGAAAATAGGTTATTTAAAGGGTGAACCCTGAACTCCGGGCATCGACCGATAGGCTTGAAGGCCCAAATTTTTTAAATCTTTTTGAGCCCGCCAGTCCAATCATTACTCCGTTGTCAGTGCAGAACTGAAGACTGGTTAGATATAATTTTATTTTTTCTTTTTTGGCGAGATTTTTAAAGTATTCGCGCAGCCGTTGATTGGCTGAGACACCGCCAACAATTCCCAGGCCCTTGACCTTTGTCTGTTTTAAACACCTTTCAGTAACTTCAATAAGATGTTTGATTGCTGATTCCTGAAAATTTGCGACGACATCCGGCCGATTATAATAGGGATTATTTTTTACATAATACAAAACCGCGGTCTTTAAGCCTGAATAACTGAAGTTGAATTTTGATGGTCTTGGAACAGGAAACTTTATCTTACCCAGCCTGCCTTTAGCAGCCTCTTTCTCAATATATGGTCCACCCGGATAAGGAAGCCCGGTTAATTTTGCTACCTTATCAAATGCCTCACCACAGGCATCGTCAAGGGTTCGGCCCATAGTTTTATAGCTAAATTCCTTTTGTACAAGCACGATTTCAGTATGGCCTCCTGATACAATGAGCACAAGATATGGATAGGCGGGTTTACTTCCATCAAGTTGCAGAGAATAGATATGTCCTTCAAGATGGTTTATTCCTATGAAAGGTTTATTAAGACTTATGGCAATAGATTTTGCAAAGGAGAGTCCAACCAGAAGTGAGCCAACCAGGCCTGGTCCATAAGTAGCCGAGACAAGGTCGATATCTGATAATTTTATGTTTGCAATCTCAAGGGCGAGTTTTGTCAGGGGCATTATTACCTTGATATGGTTTCTTGCGGCAATTTCCGGCACCACACCACCAAATTTTGTATGTGCAATCTGGGATGAGACGATATTCGCCAGGACATTTTGGTCCTTAATAATACCGACTGCGGTTTCATCACAGGATGTTTCAATACCCAGGGTTATCATACCCAATTTTATCCAAACTGCATTGAAAATCAAGCCTGAGTTATTTAACGGCGCCGTCCTGGAATAATCGGGATTGGCGGGCTGGTTCTGCAGCGGTGCTTTTGGTAGAGACATTTCTCTTTTTGTCTGCTTTATTGAATGAACAGCCTCTGAAAACCCGGGTTCTGGTTTCTCATTGACTGTCCGGACGGATTTTAATGATTTATTAAGAGAAGGGATGTTTGATATCAGAGGGAGATTCAATAGAGAAATGGCGAATTCGTTTGTCCGAGCCATTGTTGAATCCTCGGTGGAAGGTCTTGACATTGATTGATTTCTAAATATAATATAACCATAAATATAAATTTGGAAGGTCAGTATGTAACTGACAAGGGCGGTAGCTTATCTTTTTTCAAAACGAAGGGATGTGATTATGAAAAACAAAGTTTTTCTTGTAACTCAGGATTTAAAACTGGTTGATGAAATAGTGCCCATCCTTAAAAACGAAGGTTTTGAGGTCCATACCACTGCATCACCCGAGATGGTTTCTGAACAATGTAAAAAAGAAAATTTTGACCTTGTCTTACTCGATGTGCATCTTCGTAAAGTCCCGTATGAAAAATTGATTCCGGAAATTAAGAACGCCTCGCCGGAAACTGAGGTTGTTGTTATGACCTCTTATGCATTTCCTGAAAGTATGGCTAAAGATGATATATCAGACATCGCCGGCTATTTAATAAAACCTTTTAGCCGGGATAAGGTAAAAAAGGTTATTACCCGGGCACTAAAGCAGGGTGAGTTGATTAGAGAAAATAAAAGGCTTCTATTAAATATTACTGCTGCAAAAAAGGAATGGGAGGCAACGGTTGATGCAATAGATAGTCCGATATTTGTGACCGATTTCGATTATAATATTCTCAGGGCAAATCTGACAACCTTTCAGACACTGGGTAAGGGTGTGAAGGATGTTGTGGGACACAAATGCTATAAGGTTTTCCATTGTGCGGACTATCCGCTTGATGATTGTCCTGGTAAACGGGCAATGGATAGAGGTGAACCGGTGCATGATGTCATATCATTTAAAGGCTTAAAAAAGAGGTTAAATTGCAGTGTTTATCCTCAGGTATTTGCTGAAGGCGGCGGGCTTGTCCATTATCTACATGAGCCTGATGTCAAACCTGAATTCCAGGCTGAGATGATGACTAAATATGAAAGGCTCTTTCTTGATGCGGCATTACCGATCCTCCTTATTGATTTAGAAAATTACAAGGTGGTGGATGCAAACCAGCGGGCGATTGAATTGTTTGGTTATAACCCGGAAAATATATCAGACCGAGATTTAGAAGAACTTTTTCCTCAAAAAGAGCGTGAATCGGTGATGTCCTGGATGATTAAAGAGGCAGAGGGGAACAGCGGTGTTATAAAGACAAAAATTCTGACGGACGGGGATAAAGAGATTGCTGTCTATATGTTTGCCAATCCGGTAGAGATTGGGAGTCAGCGGTTTCTGGAAACCTTTATTATCCTGGAAGATTCATTAAAATCTGATTAAAAAGGAGCAGTATTCCGTTGAAATTGAAAATATTTTACAAATCAGAATGAAGCGAGTGGTAGGACGCAAGACCGACTTGATGAACAGCGAAAAATTAAATGAATTGAGGCGGATATGATTGCAAAATATGCCATTGAATCAAGAGAGTTATTGCGGGTATTGGAGTGGCTAAAGTGCAAATTACCTTTGTTTGCTATTTTAAAAGAGTTTAAACAAAGATAGAAGATGTAGAAAGGTTATGGTCTTTACAGAATGAAATACAAATTTTTGGTTCCCCGTAAAATCAGACCCAAATTCAAAAATTTATTCAGAAGGTATTATGCCTTATATGGAAATGTACTATATAAGGTAAAACCTAAAACATTAACAGATTCTCAATTTCTTGAAGCCGTTAACGGGTTCAATGACCTATCCGATTTTGTTAATCATATTAAGTCAAGGGAAGAACCAAAATTTTTCATATCAGAACACTATAAACCAGAGGTGGGTAATATTTTGAAGAATAAATTTCCTGATGCGATGACCAAAATAATTGAGGCGGCAGATGATATCTGTAACCATAATTTTGACCTGCTCGGTTCAGGTAAAATAAATTTGGGCAACCGGATTGATTGGAATGTAGATTTTAAGACGGGGTACAAATGGGATTTGAAATATTATAAAGCCTATGATGTTAATAATCTGGATTCTCATTCGGATATAAAGGTCCCCTGGGAGGTTTCACGGTTTCAACATCTTGTTACATTGGGACAGGCGTACTGGCTGACCCGGAATGAAAAATATGCCGAGGAATTTACGGACCAGATTTCAAGTTGGATTGAAGATAATCCTGTTGGCCTGGGTATTAATTGGATATGTCCTATGGAGATCGCGATACGAATTATCAACTGGATTTGCGCGCTCTATTTTTTCAGAAAAGCCCCTTCGGTTTCCAGAAGTTTTATTGTTGAATTTTTGAAATCAATATTCTTACAGGGTCAACACATATTCAATAATTTAGAACGATTTCCGAAATCAAATCATTATATTTCCGACATAGTAGGCATATTTTTTCTGGGGATGATGTTCCCTGAATTTAGAACTGCTGAAAAATGGCGCAAATTTGCATTTCAAGAATTGCTGATTGAGATGGATAAACAGGTATATGATGATGGTGTTGATTTTGAAGCTTCAGTCTGTTATCATCGGTTCGTTCTTGAATTATTTTTTTCATCCTTTTTACTTTGTCGATTGAATGGTATTCAGTTGCCTCAGGTATATTGGAATAAACTAAAGAAAATGTTCGACTTTGTGCTTTTTTATCTGAAATCGAATGGCTATGCGCCTCAAGTTGGTGATAATGATAACGGGAGATTGATTGTTTTTAAGAAACGAGATGCTCTTGACCACAGTTATCTTCTGACATTGGCTACTATTCTTTTCAATGATTCAAAATATAAATTGTCAGATTCTGAATTTTCTGAGGAAGGACTCTGGTTTTTTGGACCTGAGGCATATCAGACATATAAAACCCTGGATAGTAATAGTGATATTTACTCATCCGCCTTTCCGGACAGCGGTTTTTATATTATGCGTAATAAGAAGTTTTATATCATCGCAAATTGTGGACCGGTAGGCCAGGGCGGTCTGGGTGGTCATTCACATTCTGATAAGTTAAGTTTCGAGTTAAACATCGACGGTGTAGATATTATAGTCGATACGGGAACGTTTTCATATACCGGTGACTATCGAATGCGTAATCTATTCCGCAGCAGTAAGTTTCATAATACAGTTATTGTAGATGACGCTGAGATATGCAGTTTTAAGCCACTTGAAATATTTCGGATGTTTGATGATGCACGCGTTCGCATTATTGATTGGAAAACAAAGGACGAATATGATTATCTTGCGGCTGAACACTTTGGTTATTTAAAATTAAGCGATTCTGTCATACATAGGCGGTCCTTCATATTAGATAAGCGGGATAACATATTGAAAATTACCGATGCTATTGATGGTAAAGAAACCCATAAGATTGAGGTTTTTTTTCATTTTCCACCCCGACTGTTGATAAAACCTGAATCCGACGGACGCAGCTATAAAATTAATCTTGATAAGAAGAAAGAATTGTTAATTACTACTCTAAGCAGGAATTTCCATTCCGAATTAAAGATGGGTCTTTATTCCCCTTCTTATGGGATAAAAGAAGAAGCTCCTTACTTGTGTTATTATCAGACCGTAAAGTTGCCAGTGGAGCTGGAGTTTTACTTTAAATATTATGAAACAAATTTTAATTAAACACGGCGAACTAAATATTGAAGAAATACCTGCTCCGGTAGTTGATGAGGGAATGGTGCTTGTTGAAGTTTATTATTCTCTTATTAGCACAGGAACAGAAATATTTGTAATTAAACAGGAAGAAAAATCTTTATTTAAAAAACTTCTGAAACAACCCGAAAAGATTTCTAAGTTGATAAGGCATCTTAATGAATATGGAATTAGGAAGACGCTTGCGACGGTAAAGGAAAAGTTAGGTACTAATATTCCACTTGGCTATTCCTGTTCTGGAAGGGTCATTGCATTAGGTGAAGGAGTAACTGACTTTCAAATTGGTGATTATGTTGCCTGTGCCGGGGCGGGTAAAGCAAATCATTCAGAGGTGGTTGTTGTACCACAAAATCTTGTCGTCAAAGTTCCTGAAGGCTGTGAATTAAGGGATGCATCATCTGTTGCGGTAGGTGCAGTAGCATTACAGGGAATAAGAAGATGCGCACCGGATTTTGGAGAAGTTGTTGCTGTAATAGGTCTTGGTTTAATAGGCCTTTTGACGGTTCAGTTACTCAAGGCCGCTGGATGCAGGGTTATTGGATTTGATGTTGATGAAGAAAGGGTTGAGAAGGCAAAACTTCTGGGTGCTGATTACAGTTTTAATATTCATAAGGTAAATTTTTTAGATAAAATCAAATATATCACTGATGGTCATGGGGTAGATGCAACAATTTTAACTGCTGCATCTCATGATTCCACCGTGATTCAGCAGGCAATGGAGATGACTCGTAAAAAAGGACGTGTAATAATCGTCGGAAATGTTAATTTACAAATAGAGAGGTCGCCGTTTTATGAAAAGGAGATCGATTTACTTATTTCTTGTTCTTATGGCCCTGGAAGGTATGATGTAAATTTTGAAGAAAGAGGGATAGACTATCCCTATCCCTATGTGCGCTGGACTGAACGGAGCAATATGCTTGAGTATCTTAAGTCTATTGCGGATAAAAAAGTAAATTTTTCGGCGATTGTCGAAAGAGAATATAATATATCACAAGCGGTTGAGGCCTATGAAGCATTAAAATCCGGAGGCAAAAAGCCTATATGTATAATTTTATCGTATAATACAGACCAGAAAGAAGATAAGTTTAATAGTAGAGTAAAACTGGGAAGTAATAAGGTTATTAGAGACAGAATAGGAGTAGCGGTCATTGGAGCTGGTAATTTTGCAAGGTCGGTGCACCTTCCGAATTTAATGGCCATATCGCATTTATTCCATCTTAGGGCAGTGGTTGACAAAGTTGGTGTAAGGGCGCATGAGGTGGCGGAACAATTTTCAGCTGAATATTGTTCAACAAATTTGGAAGATGTTCTGGTTGATAAAAATATTGATATGATTTTAATCGCCACAAGACATAATCTGCATGCCTCAATTGCAAGGGCAGCGGCTGAACATGGGAAGGCGGTTTTTTGTGAGAAACCGATGGCCTTAAATAGTGAAGAATTAAAAAATCTTGTTACGGTAATTAATAAAACAAAGGTTCCTTATATGATTGGATTTAATAGAAGATTTTCTCCGATTGCAGAAAAGGCACGCGCTATTTTGGACCAAATGAAAACCCCTCGGGTAATTACCTACCGAGTTAATGCCGGATATTTACCTGCTGATAGTTGGCTTCTTAGTAAAGAGGGCGGTGGGCGGATTGTCGGAGAGGCCTGTCATATGTTTGATTTATTCACATATTTGGTTGGATCATCCGATGTTGTCGAAATTTCTTATATAAAAATGAACCCCCATCCTGAGAATCGGAATTACTCTGAGAATGTATCGGTTGGCCTGCGTTTTCGTAATAATTCTATTTGTAACCTTCTTTATACGTCTATTGGTGGATATAATTTACCAAAGGAGTATATAGAAATACATTTTACCGGGGAGACCCTTATAATTAATGATTTCAGAGAAATTTTTTATTACAGTCATAAAGTAAAGAAATGGAAATTTCCACAAAATAAAGGCCATCGTGAAGAACTGATAAAATTTGCTGATTATCTAAAAGGTAAAACAGGCCCTCCGATTACTCTGGATGAGATGTTAATTGCAACTAAAATTAGCTTTGTAGTAGAAAAAGAGTTTCAGAGGATTCAGGCTATCTGAAAATTACCCAATATTATGTGTGGTATCGTCGGTGTTATTGTTTCACAAAAAAGTAACTTTGAAGTTAGCGAGTCATATATTACTAAAATGCGTGATACGATGATACATCGTGGTCCCGATGGTAAAGGTTTATGGATTTCCGAAGATAGGAAGATAGGATTTGGACATAGACGGTTATCGATTATCGATAAATCATCAAATGCCAATCAACCAATGTGCAATGAGAATAAGGATATCTGGTTAATCTATAATGGTGAGATCTATAATCATACTTCCCTGCGTTCGGAGATAGAAAAGACCGGGAGGCACTGTTGGCGCACAGATCACTCAGATACTGAGGTAATCATTCATGCCTATGAAGAATGGGGGATTGATTGTATCCATAGATTTCGTGGTATGTTTGCTTTCGCATTGTGGGACGGAAGAAAAAATGAATTATGGCTCGTCAGGGATCGTGTAGGGATAAAGCCGCTTTACTACAGTATTCACAACGGCAGGCTTGTCTTTGCCTCTGAGATTAAATCCCTTTTGCTTGACCCACAGCAGAAACGGGAATTAGATAATGAATCCTTCTACCACTACCTTACATTTCTTACTTCTTCACCTCATCAGACACTATTTGCGGGTATTAAAAAGCTATCTGGAGGAACATATATTAGAGTTACACCTGATATTAACCTCTATGAATATAAATATTGGGATGTTTTAGATTATGTGGAGCCGTTGACAAACCTTGATGAAGATGAAATCGCCTCAAGAATCCTGGAAGAACTCAGGGTTGCAGTTCAGTTTAGAAAAGTAAGTGATGTTCCAGTAGGGGTTTTCCTTTCCGGCGGAATTGATTCAAGCATTAATGCTACACTTTTTTCTGAAAATGATAAATCACAGATTAATACTTTTACAATCGGGTATACTGGTGAGTATAAATCTTATAAAAATGAGATGAGTTACGCCCGATTGATAGCAGAAAGAGTTAATGCCAATCATCATGAGAGGCTACTGAAAGTTGATGATTTATTAAATTTTCTCCCGGATATGGTCTATCAGCAGGATGAACCAATTGCTGATACGGTATGTATTCCTCTTTACTATGTTTCAGAACTTACACGGCAATCCGGGGTTATTGTTTGTCAGGTTGGTGAGGGAGCCGATGAACTATTCTGTGGTTATCCTTTTTGGAAAGAACAGATGCAGCTACAATCTTATAGTAATCATTCATTTCTTAAGAATTTTGTAAATTTCTTTTATCTGACGAGTCGATTAATCGGAGCCGAAGATACCGTCAAATTTGAATTTCTGCGCAGAGCAAAACATAATTTACCTATTTTTTGGGGCGGCGCAATTGGTTTTCCAGAAATTCCTAAAAGGAAATTATTGTCAGAGAACATGAAGAAGGAATTAGCTGATTTAGATTCATGGGATATTATAAAACCGATATGGAATAATTTTTGTGAGAAGTCCTGGGAGAAATCTTCTTTACAATGGATGACATATTTAGATTTGAATTTTAGATTACCTGAATTACTGCTGATGAGGGTTGACAAAATGAGTATGGCGGTCAGCCTTGAAGCCCGGGTTCCATTTCTTGATCATAATCTTATTGAAACTGTGATGGGAATTCCTTCGGAAATTAAATTAAAGAATGGAGTATTGAAATACATTCTAAAGAAGGCGGTTAATGGTATGCTTCCTGAATCTTTTATAAAACGAAAAAAACAGGGATTCGGTATACCTTTACAGGAATGGTTTTATGAAAAAATCAGCACTATTGCCTTCAGAGAAATAAGAAAATTTTGTAAACAAACTAATCACTTTGATTATAAACAGCTTAATAACTTATTTAATCGGGGCAATTATCAAAGAATCTGGAGTATTTTAAATTTCATCCTCTGGTGGAATAGATTTATCGGGAATTGAAATTTTGTTGAAAAAAGGCTTATTCGATAAATTCTTTTTAAATTTTAGCAGTGGAAAAAAATCATTGCTGGTTAAAAATATCCTGGGGGTCTATGGCGGTGATTTGTTTTCTCAGCTAATCTCTGTAGGAATTTTTCTCTTGATGATTAGAGGTCTAAGTGTTCGGGATTATGCTGCCTATACAGTATTTTATGCCATCCTTTCGATGATGCCTGGACTCATTGGTGCGGGAATTAATACATCGCTGGTTAGATTTGCGAGTGAGTATTTATCGGTTAAAAAAAAACAGCCTTATGGTCTTTATTTCCTTAATTTTATTTTTCAGATTGCATTTTATCTTTTAATATTTATTATTGTTTATTTTATGGGGAATATAGTTGTAAAATTTTTGTTCGGCCAGAAATCCTTTATTTCTTCCTTCCGGTACGGGTTAATTGGTGGTCTGGGTATACTTCTTGTTCAATCCGGAAGGAGTATATTCCAGGCAGAAGAAAATTATGGTTCTTATATCAAAACATTATGGCTAAAACAAATTATAATATTTTTATTTATCGCATTCTTTTTCATAAAGAGGAGTTTAAATTTTTATATTGGTGCACAAATTATCATTTATACAAATCTTCTAATTGGTTTTATTATAATTGTTCATATCTTTAGAAAATATAATATTTTGAGCATTATAGAAGCAATAAGGAACCAATTTGATCTCATTAAAGAATTTATTTCTTCTTCTAAATGGCTTATAATCTATTTTGTTTTTCTTATGGCCTTTCAGAGATTAGATGTGTTTATGTTATCACACTTCTCAAATACCGAAGAACTGGCCAATTATGGAATTGCCTTTCGTTACTATTCTGCAATTCTTCTATTGTTGGGTTCAATCCATACTGTTTTATTACCTAAATTCTCTAAGATAGATATGCAGGATATTAATAGGCAGAGAGAATTCACTATTAAATGGATAAAGGTGACCAGTTGGATTATAATACCCATTTTGTTTATTGATATCTTTGGTAAACCTCTATTTCTTTGGTTGAACGGTCAGCAATATGAAAGGTCTTTTACAATATTCGTGTGTTTCTCGCTGGGTATATGGATTAGTTTTATGTTTAGTCCGCTTGTGAATATATTAAAAAGTAGAAAATCTTTTAAATTTCTTACATCATTAAGTTTTTCCGCCTTTATTCTTAATTTCATTGGCAATTATTTATTTATTCCAATATGGGGTGGTCTGGGTGCTGCATTTATTACGATTATTTCACATGGACTAATCAACATAATTGTTGCCCTAAGGATAATATTTACTGTGAATGAAAGGAAGTTATCTTATGAATAAAATTTATAATATGAGGTCCCAGATACCCTCGATTGTTTTCATGATTTTAATATTATTATCAGTATTTTTGGGATTAATTACAACAAATGTGATAACTGGTGTAGGTGCATTTTTTTCTAACCTGGGTAGTACCTGGGTTAATATCGTGATTTTAGACATAATATTTACTGCCTATTTAATCTGTCTTTTACTGATTGTAAAAAAGACATCAGCGGCGCCATTATTTATATATCGCCCTATAACATTAATATTTATTTTCTTTATTGTAATTGTAATCCTGGGTTCGTTAAATTATTATTTTGTCACAATGTTTTTTCCTCAAACAAGGGTTGCTAATATCCCCAAGGGCCTATTCTACCTTTGTGTTATATCACTCAGTATAATGGCAGGATATCACATTAGGTTATTACCCTATAAATTATTTGAGTCCCGAAATACTTACGAACAGCAGACTAAAGAATGGGATCTAAGTAAATTGAAGGTTTTGATTATTGTGCTATTTATAATTATGATTATAGGTAATATAATTGCATATCGAAAGATTGGGGCGGTTGCGTTTTTACATAAGGCTGTCGGTAATGTAAGATTTTATTTTAGCGAAGAGATGGGTATCTGGGAAAAATTTATTAAGATTACACCTACGGTGATTATGCTGAGTGGTACCTATTTCTTCTTGAAGAAAAATGAGTTGTCAATGTTGGCCATTTTAGTGGTATCTTCGATTCTGGCGTTTATATCAACAGTTAGATTTTACTTCGTTATGCCCTTAATGGTATTGGTGCTGGTTTATTTCAAAATGGCAAAAAAGGTTAATGTCAGAAATATTATTATATTATTGGTTGCCCTTAGTGTAATTATTTATGGGTTTGGTTTAGTATTATCAGTGCGAGTTCCTATTACTGCGGGGACGCGTTTACCGGGGATGTTATTTTATCTTCAATCTTCGCCAAATGTTGAATTTATTGACTTTTGTCGTATAATCCAGAGAATTGAAGAAAGTGGTCCGGAAAAGGCGGTGACAATCTTCCATAGTTTGATTGCACCGGTTCTGCCAAAGCAATTCTGGTCGATACTGGATATTGATAAGAAAATGTTGCTCTCTGAACACGCCTATTTGATGTGGGATTTAATCAGTGGCTGGGCGTGTCGGTTGCGGGTAGGTTCCTTCGGTGAGTTATATCTATTTGGCGGATGGCTCGCACTTATCACGGGTAGTTTTATTTTAGGCCTCATAATTTCCTGGATAGACCTGAAACTTATTAATCTTAATCGGAAAGACAGCCGGATCGTTATCTTCTGTTTTTTGTGTATCATTTTTGTGCTTACGCCGATCCTTCAACTTTATGCAGTAAGTGATATGGTTGTATTTAACGGCGTTGTTATGATGGTTGCGCATTTTTTATGCCGTAAAAGGGTGAAAAACTCATTATAATTTTATGAAAAAGATGATTTTCGCAGAAATCTTGAGTTGGTTTAATTCCTGTAAGGTAGGTAGTCATAAGTATGCCTCAAGATTTTTATCAGACGGCTATCAGCTTTGCTGGGTGTCTCATCCAATTTCACCTCTTCATTTTTTTAAAAAGAAGTATATTAATATTTTTTTAAATGAATTTATTAAAGATACAAATTTGCATCATTTAACAAACAATAATCTTAGATTGATGAGACCCTTTACAGTATTACCATATACGCATATTAACATTCTGGACAGCTATAGCATTTGCAGGAATACACTCAAATATACAATTCCCAATTTCAAAAATAGACTAATAAAAAATCAATTTTCTGAAGTTGATTTAATCTGGATGACTAACATTCATCTTTTAGGACTTTTAAACTTTGTTAAATATAAAAAGCTGATTTTCCGAATTGCTGATAATATTATCGCATTCCCGGGCGCGCCAAATTCTTCAAAAGAAGTTACAAAATATCTGATTAATAAAGCTGATATTGTCTTCTGCGCTTCTCAGAACCTTACATCAATTTTAAGTAATAAATACAGAAAAAGAATTATTTATTTACCCAACGGGGTAGATTTTGAGACTTTTAGATATCAAAAAGGGCAGACTAAACCTATAGAGTTGAAAAATATTAAAAAGCCGATTGTAATTTATATCGGTATGATCTCGGAATGGTTTGATGTTGATCTTGTTTATTATATTTGCAAAAAATCGTCCAATCTCCACTTTATTTTTATCGGTCCTGTTGAGATAGATTTACGGAAAATAGCGGATTTGGAAAATGTATCCATCCTTGGACCAAGGCCTCATAATACATTGCCTCGATATATGCACAGTGCACAAATAGGAATAATTCCCTTCAAAAAAAATTTAATGACCGATTTTATCCACCCGATAAAGCTATACGAATATTGTGCTGCAGGATTGAGCGTTGTTTCAACCGACCTTAAGGAAACTCGAAGTATACATTCTCCAGCGTTAATTGTAGATTCCTATAGTGAATTTTATGATGCAGTTCAATCTCTGGCCAAGGAAAGGATTGACCCCAATGTTGCTATTGCTTTTGGCGAAAAAAACTCCTGGGATGCAAGATTCCGTCAGGTTAAAGAGATTATCGAAGATGACAAAAGCGTTTCTGAATCGACACTATTATAGAATATTAATTGTTAACAGTTTTCATTACCTCAGAGGAGGTGATTGTAAATATACATTCACTCTTTCTGCGCTACTGAGGAATAAAGGCCATAGGGTTGTTCATTTTGCAATGAACCATCCTCTTAATTTCGAAAGTGAATATTCAAAGTATTTTGTTCCTGAAATTGACCTTGCTGGTGAGTTAAAAAAAGGTGGTACGGTGAGTGGTTTAAAGGTTTTAAAGCGTGCTATATATTCAAACATTTCGAAAAAGAAACTAAGTTCTCTACTAAATAATTATACTGTGGACATTGCCCATATTCAAAATATTCATGGTCATATTACACCTTCAATTTTTCATATACTTAAAAAAAAGCATATCCCGATTATCTGGACCCTGCATGATTATTTTTTGCTCTGTCCAAACAGCACATTTTATGCAAAAAATAAGGTTTGTGAAGCCTGTAAAGGTAATCGATTTTATAATGTAGTTTTAAACCGCTGTCGAAAAAATTCCCTTGGTGCCAGTATTGTTGTAATGCTGGAAGAGTATATTCATAGATTAATGGGATTTTTGAAATTCGTGGACTATTTTATTACACCCAGTATATTTTTTAAGTATAAATTGATCGAGTATGGTTTTGAAGCATCAAAGGTTATAAATATACCACATTTTATTGACAACACATTTTCTGATACAGCTACAGAGAATGATTGTGAGGAGGATTATATTGTATATATAGGGAGACTTTCTTATGAGAAAGGATTGTTGACATTGCTAAAAGCTATTTCAATAGTTAACTCAGTTAAGTTATATTTAGTTGGTGATGGTCCAATGAGGGATGCAATCGAGCAATATGTGCGAAGGAATAATTTATCGAATAAGATTCTCTTACTTGGTTATATTGGTGACGTAGATAGGTTGAAAGAGATTATCCGCAAGGCACTTTTTTTAGTTTTTCCTTCCGAATGTTATGAGACATTTGGTCTTTCTGTGGTTGAAAGTTATGTGCTGGGAAAACCGGTTATTGGAAGTAAAATCGGTGCGATTAAGGAAGTGGTTAGGGATGGTGAAACCGGTATTCTTTTCGAATCGGGTAATGCGCACGACCTTGCGGATAAGATTAGGTGGTTACTTAATCATCCTGAGAAACGAAATGAAATGGGCAAAAGAGCGAAGGGCTTGGTCAGGAATGAATATAATGCCGAATTACACTATGAACGGATAATGAGAGTTTATAGGTCAGCTCTCAAAAGGTGTGGCAAACTTTAGGAGGTAAAATGGAATGTGCAGTAATTACTACTTATCGTTGTAATGCGAGATGCTGGATGTGTAACTCCTGGCACCATCCAACAAAGCCGTCGGAAGAGTTTAATCCGGAGATTCTGAAAAAAATACCAGAAGGTATGAAGCGACTCAATATTACCGGTGGCGAGCCTATGTTAAGAAAGGATATAATGGACATCGTCGAAATTCTGGATAAAAAGACCGAAAGGCTTGAAATCAGTACCAACGGTTTTTTTACAGAGAAGATTGTTGAAGTTGCCAGAAACTTTCCCGATATTACAATTAGAATCAGTGTTGAAGGCCTTCCGGAAAAAAATGACCGGTTGCGGGGAATAAAGAATGGATTCGACCATGCCTTGAGAACGCTCCTTGAGTTAAAAAAAATGGGTATTAAAGATATCGGTTTTGCCATTGTTATATCACATAATAATATTTCAGACCTTATTCATATTTATGAGCTTACTGCCGGACTGGATGTTGAGTTTTCGCAGTCAACGATGCATAACTCATTCTATTTTCACAAATTTGATAATCGGATTGAAGACATTGAAAGCGTTAGAAACATAATGCAGGAATTCATTAAGAGATTGCTTAATTCAAAAAGGAAAAATCTGAAAATGCGGGTTAAGGATTGGTTTCGTGCCTATATTAATATGGGGTTGCTCAGATACATAGAGGGAAAATCCCGTCCCATCCCCTGTGGTGCAGGAACCGACAGCTTTTTTGTTGATCCCTGGGGAAGGATGCTTGCCTGCAATGGTTCTGATGAACCCTGGGTGATGGGTGATTTAACGACTCAGGATTTTGAAGAGATCTGGAATTCTGAGCAGGCAGAACAAATGCGAAGACGAGTTGCAGACTGCAAAAAGAATTGTTGGATGATTGGAACCTCAGTTCCAGCTATGCGTAAGCAGATTTGGATTCCATTTTTTTGGGTGTCGAAAAACCGATTTAGGCTTTTGTTGAAAAAAGATATCATTATCGAGTGATGAAAATTGCTTTCGTCGGATTAAAAGGAGTCCCAGCAAAATTTGGTGGGATTGAAAGACATGGGGAAGAATTAGGATGGCGGCTCGCCAAAAAGGGGCATAGTATAATTGTGTACAGCCGGCATCATTATAACTATTTTAGTGGAATCTATAGAAATATGAGGATTATTTCTCTTCCTGCTATTAGAGAGAAACATACGGAGATGATTTCTCATACATTTTTGTCGTTATTTGATCTTTTAGATAAAAATATGGATATAATCCACATTCATGGTGTTGATCCTGCGTTGATTTCATTTATTCCCAGATTAAAAACAAAGGTTGTTGTTACTTCTCATGATAGAGCGTATCGTCGGGAAAAATGGGGCCCAGTGGCAAAGAGTTTCTCCAGGCTGGCTGAACGGGCATTCATAGTTTTCCCACACAAAAGAATTGCAGTTTCTAAAACCTTACAGAAATATTATGAGGAGAAATATAATTGTGAAATCAAATACATCCCTAATGGTGTTGATATCCCTGAGGAAGAAGGTTGTAAGGAACTTGCAAAGTTTGGACTTACAAGGGGAAATTATTTTCTTTTTGTCGGCAGAATCGTACCTACAAAGGGATGTGATACTTTGGTTGAGGCTTTTAAAAAGGTTAAAACAGATAAAAAACTAGTATTCGCAGGAGGAAGTTCATACACCGATAATTATGTTGAGAAGTTGAGAAAAAAGGCAGATGATAGGGTATTCTTTCTGGGGTATCGTTATGGAAAAGAATTAGCACAGCTATATGCTAATGCTTACTGTTTTATTATTCCTTCTGAAGTTGAAGGATTGGCAATTACACTTCTTGAGGCTATGTCTTACAGAAGATGTGTGATTTATTCAGATATTCCTGAGAACGTTGAGGCAGCCAGTGATGTTGGGATACCTTTTCGTAATAAGGATATCAATGATCTGGCAGATAAAATTAATTTTGCCGTTCAGAATCCTTCGTTATGTCAAAAGTTGGGTTTAAAGGCTCAAGAGCGAGTTAGATATGAATATAATTGGGATCGGATTGCGGATGAGACTGAGGCTATTTATAAAAATTTGTTGCGAGAATAAAGTGTTAACATTTATTAAGATTTTCTTTTAGATTTTTAAGTCGTAAGATTATGAATATTGCAGTCATTGGTGTAGGGCGTTGGGGTCCTAATTTAGTTTGCAATTTTTTAAACCATCCTGAGGTGGAGAAAGTCCATTGCTATGATATCGATTCTAATCGTCTAAAAGATATTCATAAGACATATCCCTATGTGGAGGTTGTCAGTAGTTTTGATGAAATACTAAAATCTGAGCATATCGAAGCCGTGGCTATCTCGACCCCCGTATTTACTCACTTTTCACTGGCAAAGCAGGCTTTAGAACATAACAAAAATGTTCTGGTAGAAAAGCCATTATCATTGAATAGCAGCGATGCCCAGGTTCTTATAAATATTGCCAGGGAAAAAAATCTTATTCTTATGGTTGATCATGTTTCTCTTTATAATGGCGCGATACGGAAGATAAAAGAAATTGTGGATTCTGGTGAGATAGGTGATATTATGTATTTCGATGCCGTGCGGATAAATTTCGGTTTTTTTCAGCAAGATGTCAATGTATTATGGGATCTGGCGATTCATGATATTTCAATCATAGACTATTTTCTAAAGGATAAACCTCGTGCAGTTCGGGCAGTGGGGGAGAGGCATTATAGTACGCTTGAGGATATTGCCTATTTAATATTATATTTTGATAACCACTGTATTGGACATATTCATGTAAGTTGGCTCGCGCCGTTAAAGATTCGCAGAATTTTAATCGGTGGAACAAAAAAAATGATTCTTTTTGATGATATTGAACCTTCCGAAAAGATAAAAATATATGAAAAGCAAGTAAAATTAATAACTGGGCAGGATATTTATCAAACACAATTTCAATATCAAATTGGAGATATGCTTTTACCTAAGTATGATATAACTAAGCCGTTGAAATTGGCAGTGGATGACTTTATTCGGGCAATAAAGGATAATAGAGAACCGTTAACTAATGGTGAGGCCGGTTTAAATATTGTTAGAATCCTTGAAGCAGCAGAACAGTCGATTAAAGAAAACGGAAAAATAGTTGAACTGAATGATTGACTATCAGAAAATCAATTCTAATAATATGGAAATTCCATTTATGGATCTGAAGAGGCAGTATTTAAATATCAAAGATGAGGTTGATAAGGCAATTCAGGAAACAATCGACGCCTGTGCATTTGTTTCTGGAAAGATGGTTAAGAGATTTGAAGATAATTTTGCGCGCTACTGTGGTGTGAAGCATGCAATTGGTGTTTCAAATGGCACAAGTGCATTATATACGGCATTAAAGGCGCTTGATGTCGGTCCTGGAGATGGTGTGATTACTGTCTCTTTTACATTCATTGCAACGGTTGAGGCGATCAGTATGACCGGGGCAAGGCCGATATTTGTTGATATCGATGAAAAATCCTATAATATTTCACCTGTCAAGTTGATTGAATATATTGAGAATAATTGTGAATGGCAGGAGTCAAACAAGACACTCGTTGATAAAAAATTCCGGGTCAGGATAAGGGCGATAATGCCGGTTCATCTATATGGACAGATGGTTGATATGGACCCGATTGTAGAACTTGCAAAGAAATACAATCTCAAGGTTATTGAAGATGCTGCTCAGGCTCACGGGGCTACATATAAAGGTAGAAAAGCCGGTTCGATCGGTCATCTTGCTGCATTCAGTTTTTATCCCAGTAAAAATCTCGGGGCATATGGTCAGGCAGGTGCAGTCCTTACTAATGATGATAAGTTGGCAAAGAAGATGCGGATGTTTATTGACCATGGCCAGCGGGAACGATATGACCATGCAATTGAGGGCTGGAATTTTCGAATGGATGGTTTCCAGGCTGCAATCCTTGATGTCAAATTGAAACATCTTGATGGTTGGAATAGTTTGCGGAATCGGAATGCACTATTGTATAAAAAGTATTTAAGTAATTTAGAAAATATCCGTCTACCTGGAACACATAGTAATAATTACCATGTTTATCATCTTTTCATTATCCATACGAATATGCGTGATGAGTTAAAGGATTATCTTAAGGATGCTGGTATCGGAACATCAATTTACTATGCGGTTCCGGTGCATATGCAACCGGCCTATAGCTATCTTGGATATAAGAAGGGTGATCTTCCAGTAAGCGAATTATGTGCTTCCGGTGTTTTATCTTTACCTATATTTCCTGAATTATCGTTAGAGGAAATAGAATATGTTTGTGAAAAACTCAGGAGTTGGCGTAAATGATTGTTTTTTTCATTGACGCTATCGCTGTATTAGTTTCAGTTTTATTGGCAATTAAGATAAGATTTGGAACAGTTTTTGATGGCACGCTTAATCAGAATACGACGATAATATTTGCACTGTTATCTGTTCTTTTTTTTATATATTTAACTGATCTCTATGTTCGTTATGTATATGTTTCAAGATTAAAGTTATTTTTTAAGGTAGTTCGCCTGTGGGGCGGGGTTTTAGTTTTATATATTACGATTGCTTTTATTACAAAGCATACATTTTTAATCGATAGTAGAATCTTTATTGTTTTTTATCATACAATTCTTTTAATATTATTGTTAGTATCCAAGTTGGCTGTTATCCCCTATATTTTTAGGATTAAATATCTTCGCAGGAAGATTCCTTGTGTGTTCATTGGCTCTGAAAATTGTTTGGAAGATATTGATAAATTCTTCGCGAAAAATTCTCTGCTTGGCTTAACTCGATATAGGAAAACCGAAGGCAGAGAGCCAAAGGAATTTTTCATTGTGAGTGAAACTAATGATTTTGGTGAACTCTATGATTTAATAAGAAAATATCTAAAAAAAGGATATCCTGTTCATGTTGCTTCTTTTCTTTTTAATGAATTAAATCTCAAATGGGAATGGGGTTGTTTAAATAGGATGGCGATCTATACTTTTAGACTAAAAAAAGAATCTCCATTATACAGAATTCTACGCAGGGCTGTAGATATAGTTGTCGCAATTTTACTTATAATAATTTTAGGTCCTTTATTTTTGATAATTGCAATAGCAATAAAATTTGATTCCAGAGGTCCTGTAATTTACAAACAGAAGAGATGCGGTGCTGGGGCTAAGGAATTTATTCTTTATAAATTCCGTTCGATGATATATTCTAATAACGAAAAGGAGAATATGGAACTAATAAGTAAAAAATATCTACGACAGAAAGCAGATAAAGAAAAATTGATAGATAAAAGAGCTATAACTTTTGTGGGTTCAATACTCAGAAGAACATCTCTTGATGAACTTCCTCAACTTATTAATGTTCTAAAAGGTGATATGAGTTTAATTGGTCCCAGACCACCAATACCCTATGAGGTAAAACATTACCACGAATGGCATCGGGATCGTTTTCTTGTAAAGCCCGGTTTAACTGGCTTATGGCAGGTCTATGCACGGGGAACTATGCCCTGCGATTCCTCGATATTCCTTGATCTTGTATATATAATCAATCGTTCTCTCAGCCTTGATTTGAAGATAATGCTAAAGACCATTCCGATGGTGCTTTTGGGAAGAGGAGCGTATTAAGGGAGTGTAAAAATATGCCGGTGTTGATATTGAGTTTTTTTATTTTTAAGATTTTTCTACCGATTGATTCCTGGCAGAATGAATATCTTGACGAAATTCAGGTTAGAGGGCATCATTTGAGTCGTTTCCCATCAGTCAGGCCCTATGATTTTAAGAAAGATATCAAAGTTGCCGACCCCCTCTCGAGGCGAATAGGGCTCTTCAATCTTTCCGGAAATCTTGAAATTGATACGATAAAGGTTGTTAGATTAAAACCCTGTCTTTTTTATAAATTTTCAGACTTTACGTTTTTTATGGAGCCGGTTCTTAAATTCGGTAAAGACAGTCTGCCTCCGAATAATTTTTTTATGGGTCTTGTTGCATCTGACTATGAACGTGCCTATGTAAAATTTCAGAATAAAAATCTATTATTCTTTCTGGGTCGGGAAAGATTGAGTATCGGCCCTTCACCAGTATATAATATTTTGGTCTCAGGGTATTCATCCCCTATGGATTGGTTGAATCTTTCTCTTGAGAGTAACCATTTAAAATTTTCTTTTTATCTGAGTCGCCTTGAAGACCTTTTCACAAAACCTCTGGAATTTGTGGGTGATACCATCACACAGTATATCAAGGCGCGAAGATTTCTTTCCATCCGGAGATTAGATTATTCCCCCGCCGATTGGTTGAATTTCAGTTTTAGCGAGGGGACGACCTTTGGGGGCGAGAATTTTGCCTTAAATATTTATCATTTTAATCCCATCATTCTTTTACATACCTATCAATATAATTGGAACCAGGATGTAAATCTATTCTTTCATCTTGACGGCAGACTGTTCTTTAAGAATTTATCACTTTATGGAGCCCTTCTGGTTGATGATTATCAACTTGAAAAAGATCCCAATAATGAACCAAACCATTTAGCTGTAAAACTGGGGGGAGAAATCGCCGACTTTTTAAACATCAGAAAAAGTTTTGTTATTTTAGAGTATACGGCAATCACAAGATGGACATATTGTCATTTTATTCCCTATCAACGATATAAGTTCCGTAATACACCGATTGGGGCAATTTATGGTAATGACTACGATAATATTTTTATCAAATATATCTATCATTACAATCGTAAATCCGATTGGTATACAACATTTTCTTATTTGAGAAAGGGTGAATCAACCATTGATGCCATATGGCCTATCCCCGAGCAACCGCGCGTTCCCGGAACTAAATTTCCTGAAGATAATTTTCTTTCGGGATGTATTCAGTATTCTTATTTAGCCGGTGCAGGATGTAGAATTTTTTTACAACATCATGCCTGCGTTGAGTTTTTTCTTGGTTATTTATATATAAGAAATTTCGAACATATTGATAATAATAGTAAAAAGTCCGTCTCGGTAAAATTCCAGATTGACCTCCTGAATATACCCGGTATTTAGAAACCACACACATCCTTCAATATGGGTAAACAGAAAACCATCTTTGATTATATCTTCCTTACCCGTCCAATTTTATTAATCCCTGGTTGGGCATTTCTCTTCCTCGGTTATTATCGCGCCGGGGGTGAGAGGTTTGCCCTTGAGCCAAAATTCATTTTAATCTTTATCATCTATACGATGCTGATGGCAGCAGTCTATATACTTAATCAGATCACCGATATCAAGTCGGACAAAATTAACGATAAACATCTTCTTCTTGCTGAAGGGATTTTATCCCGGCGCGAGGGATATATAGAAATCGGGTTGCTGCTTTGCGCTGCCTTTATATTATCTGTATTCCAGCATGGTTTTTTCACTATCTTTATAATAATTTCTTTAATACTGGGAATTATGTATTCAGCACCACCCTTTAAATTTAAAGAGCGTCCGATCATTGATTTTCTGGTAAATGGTATTGGCTATGGTTTTTTTAACTTTTCGGTGGGCTGGCTGAGCATTAAAGAGTTTTCTTTACAGACCATTATTTTTTCTTTACCTTATATTTTCGGTGTTGCGGCGATCTTTATTAATACTACAATACTCGACATAAAAGGGGATGAGCTCAGCGGCAGCTTAACTACAGGTATCTACCTGGGGGGGAGATGGGCATTAAGGTTAAGTCTTGTATTTATAACGATTTGCGCAATTCTTTCTCTGATTTTAAAAGATTGGATATGCTTTATCCCTGCGGTTGTTTCCATACCTCTATTTCTATATAGTGCCATAAGGCAGGATAGGCAGTCGGTTCTTTTTTCGGTCGGTGTCGGAGGCCCCCTGCTGATTCTTATCATCGGAATTATTTTCCCCTATTTTTTAGTTATTACAATTATAATCTTTATCTTTCTGCGGTTGTATTATCATCATCGTTTTGGGATTGAATACCCGGCTCTCCATATCTCCAGGAACCAACAAGACTGAAATGGATAACACCCGGAAAAGAAAATTTCTTATCGCTGGAACTTTATAGTGATATAACCCGGCTAAGTCAAAATGGTAAAATACATTCTGTTTATTCGAATAATTTTAATTTATAGACCGGTATCAACCCGGGTCAGTAAATAGACAACCAGGCGTGGTTTCATTATTATAAAATACTTGAATTAATATAAGAAATATCCTGTAATTTCGGGAGATTATTGTTAAGATTAAACAGTAGTTTTGACTATAATAAATCCCGGCAGATTGTTGACTTTTAATATATTTTGTGTATAATTGAAAACATTTAGTTATTGATTTTGCGGTTCAATTTTCCTGCCGGGTGAAAAAGAGAGGTTTTTACCGCATTCAATGATGAGGAGGTGCATGGGATTAATAATTTTCAATGATGAACAAACATTGATTCAAAATGAAGTGAAAAAATTCGTCAAGGATAAATTGTCACCAATTGCTGATGAGATTGATAAGAAAGAAAAATTTCCTGAAGAGATAATTACGACCCTTACTGAATTAGGTCTGATGACTATTATGGTTCCGGAAGATTATAAAGGTGCAGGACTTGACTGCACAAGCCTCTGTATTGCTGCAGAGGAGTTGTCAAAGGAGTGTGCCTCTATAGGCCTTGTTATGGTCGTTAATAACTGTTTGGTCGGGTATGCGTTATCCCGATACGGCACTCAATTTCAGAAGACCCAATATTTAAACTCCTTATCAGATGGTGTAATTGGGGGGTATGGTTTCTGCCCGGAGATTAATAATCCAGAAAGGCTTTTGAAAAGTGAAAAAAAAGGCGGAAATTTTGTGCTTTCCCGGGGGAATGGGTTTATCCTGAATGGAGCAGTGGCTGAATTTATTCTCTTTTCAAATTTTCAGGAGAAGAAATTTTTGTTGTTTCCAAAGCAAGCCGGGCTTAAGTTGAAAAATCAATATATACTTGGTATGCGTAGTGCCGGAATTGTCAGGTTTGAATTCAATCAAATTGAGGTCCCTGAGACTTCTTCTTTTAGTTTTGATAATAAGGTATTTGACCTTGCCTATATCGGATTTTCTGCAGTAGGCCTGGGGATTGCCCGGGCGGCATTGGATTCGGCAATAAAATATGCTAAAGAGAGAAAACAATTTGGTCGACCGATATGTGAGTTTCCAATGGTCCAGGAACTTATCACAAAGATGAAGATCGCGGTTGAGACATCACGGCTTCTGGTCTATGAATCTGCAAAGTGTTTTGATAATAACGAAGATTCCTCTTTGATCGCCAATATTACCCGGGTATATGTTACTGAGACTGCCGTCCTATGCGGGTTGAATGCGATTCAGGTCTATGGTGGATATGGTTATACAAAGGATTATCCGGTGGAACGGTATCTACGCGATGCCAAGACACTTCAGGTCCTTTTAGGACAACCTTACTTAGCAAAGTCTCTGATTGCCAAGGAGATTCTTTTGTGATACTTTCAAAAAGGTATCAGGAATTTCAGGATTGGGTGCGGCAGTTTGCCCGGAAAGAGGTTGCGCCAAGGGCAAAGGAACTGGATAAGAAAGAAGAGTTTCCCCGGGATTTAGTAAAGCGAATGGCTGAGTTAAAGATGCTTGGTATATTCATTCCTGAGGAGTATGGCGGTGCAGGACTTGATACATTATGCTATGCGATTGCAGTGGAAGAGGTGGGTCGGGTCTGCGGCTCAACCGGGATATTCCTTGCTGCCCATTCCTCACTTGGTGTCTTTCCTATTTATCATGCAGGTGATGAAAAGCAGAAAAGTCGCTGGCTTATTCCTCTGGTAAAGGGTGAAAAGATCGGCTCATTCGGTCTTACCGAACCGAATGCCGGTTCCGATGCTGCGGCAACCCGGACCACGGCACGGCTTGAAGGTGATTTTTATGTTATCAATGGGATAAAACGATTCATTACATCAGGTAGTATCGCAGATATTATTGTATTCACTGCAACCCAGGATCCTTCAAAGGGGCATCGTGGGATTTCTGCATTTGTTGTGGAAAAGGGAACCAGGGGATTTTCATATGGAAGGAACGAAGATAAACTTGGTCTGCGCGGTTCGATTACATCAGAATTGATATTCGAAGACTGCCGGATTCCTAAGGAGAACCTTTTGGGAAAAGAGGGAGAGGGTTTTAAAGTCTTTATGGATACCCTTGATGGTGGGAGGATTTCAATTGGTGCCCTTGCCCTGGGCATCGGTGAGGGGGCACTGGATGCAATAATCAATTTTGTCCAGCAGGCACAAGAATCGGGTCAACCTTTAAAAAAGAATCAATGGATTCAATCAATGGTGGCTGAGATAGCGACCGAACTGGAGTCAGCCAGGCTCCTGGTTTATCAGGCTGCTCAATTAAAGGATGTCGGTATCCCTTTTATCAAGGAATCTGCAATGGCAAAGTATTATGCATCAAAGGTCGGGATGAAGGCAACTTCAATTGCCCTTGAGATTTTTGGAGCCGATGGTTTAACCGATGAATATCCAGTAGAGAGATTTATGCGGGATGAAAAACTTATGGAAATCGGTGAGGGAACCTCTGAAATCCAGAAGATTGTCATTGCCCGACAGATTCTGGGAAAGTGAAATGAAAAACCGATATTTTTTTGGTCTGAATTTATGGCTGATAAAAATTACTATTTTAAACCAAAATTCTAATATGAGGAGGTATGATGAATTTTGATTTAACCAGTGACCAGAAGATGCTCCAGGATCAGGTGCGGAAATTTGCCCGGACTGAACTGGCACCGGTCGCACCAGAGATTGATAAGTCTGGAGAATTTCCCTGGGAGAATTTGAAGAAGATGGCGAAGTTAGGCCTTTTAGGAATAATTATTCCGGAGGAGTACGGCGGTTCAGGATTCGACTTTATCTCCCTTGCTATCGCCGTTGAAGAGATATCAAGGGTTTGTGCAACAACCGGTGTTATTGTTGCAGTAAACAATTCACTCTGTGCATATCCAATACTACAGTTTGGAACCGAAGAGCAAAAAAAGAAATATCTTCCCCCCCTTTGCAGCGGTGAAAAGATTGGTGCGATGGGAATTACTGAGCCGAATGCCGGGTCTGATGTTGCCGGTATGGAATCGACTGCTCGACTTGAGGGCGATTATTATATACTTAATGGCACTAAACGATTCATTACCAATGGTGGTGAAGCAGGGATATATGTAGTATTTGCCTATACAAATAAAGAGATGAAGCATAAGGGGATCAGTGCATTCATTGTGGAAAGAGATACCCCGGGATTTACCCTGGGAAAGCATGAGGACCTGATGGGGATAAGGGCGACGGCCAATTGTGAATTGATTTTTGAGGATTGCAAGATTCCTAAGGAGAACCTTCTGGGTGAAGAGGGACAGGGTTTTAAGATCTGTATGAATACCCTTGATGTTTCACGGATTGATATTGGTGCCCAGGCAGTGGGTATTGCCCAGGGTGCATTGGATGAGGCGATTAAGTATTCAAAGGAGCGTAAGGCATTCGGCCAGCCGATATGCAATTTTGAGATGATACAATCGATGCTTGCTGAGATGGCAACCCAGATTCATGCGGCGCGGCTTATGGTCTATTATGCCGGATATTGTAAGGATAAGGGGATGAAGAGGTTTTCCAAAGAGGCGGCAATGGCAAAGTATTATGCCTCTTCAATTACGGTTGATGTTGCAAGAAAAGCACTTCAGATTCATGGTGGTTATGGTTATACAAAGGATTATACAATCGAGCGACTCTATCGTGATGCCAAGATCTTGGAACTCTATGAAGGAACAAGCGAGATTCAGAAGCTTGTAATCGCAAGAGAACTTACCAGATGATAATCAGAAAGAATATTTTTAGTAGGAGGTGAACTTGGAGATTGTTGTCTGCATAAAAAGGGTCCCCCAGACTGCAGAAGCTGAGGTAAAGGTGGATCCATCAGGTAGGGATATAGTCAAGGACCGACTGACATTTGATATTAATGAGGCAGATTCCTACGCCTTGGAACAGGCGATTTTGCTGAAAGAGAAGTATGGAGGAAGTGTCACCGCAATCAGTCTGGGTCCTGCCGAGGCGGAAGATACCCTGCGCATAGCCCTGGCAAAAGGTGCGGATAATGCGCTGCGCATAAAGGAAGAGGATTTTACACCGCTTGACGGTTATAAGACGGCATTGATACTTTACAATATAATTAAGGACTTAAAGTATAATGTTATTCTCACCGGATGTATTGCTACTGATGATGGATATTCCCAGGTGGGGCCGATTATTGCCGAACTTTTGGGTATACCACACGCTACATTGGTAACCGAACTTGAAATAAAAGATGAGAAGGCAGAGGTTGTGCGGGAACTTGAGGGTGGATTACTGGAAAGGTTGGAGATAAATCTTCCGGCGCTTTTTGCAGTTCAAACCGGTATCAATGAGCCGCGCTATGCATCACTTCTGGCGATTCGTCGGGCTGCAAAGAAGGAGATAAAGACCCTCGGTGGCGCCGATATACAAGGAGAGGTGAAATCATTGTCGGTGCTTGAAAAACTCTATGTGCCACCAGTTGAAAGGCGTGCAGAAATTCTTTCGGGTAGTATGGATGAGATTTCAGAAAAACTTGTTCAGATTATTAAAGAAAAGGGTCTTTTATAAGGAGGAACGATGCCTGATATATTTGCACTAATTGAACATCGGCAGGGTGTGATAAGGGATATCAGCTATGAACTTCTTGCCTGTGCCCGAAGCCTTGCAGAGAAAAAGGGTGTTAATGCGAGCGCGGTTCTTTTAGGACATAATACCGAAAAGATGGTGGATTCACTCAAAAATCAGATTCCGCGTATAATTGTAGTTGACAATAAGCTCTTTGAAAATTTTAATGTTGATACATATCAGCCGGTTCTTACCGAAATAATAAAGAAAGAACAACCATTTATTACCCTGCTTGGGCACACCGCATTTGGTATGGACCTCGGTCCGGCATTGGGAACCCAGCTCGCCCTTCCCTTTACCACCGATTGTCTGGATATCAAAATTGAGGATAATAAGGTTCGGGTGATACGCCAGATGTTTGATGGAAAATTGAACGCCCAGGTGCTCCTTGAGGATAATCCATCATACCTTTTAACCCTGCGCAGTGGAACTTTTCCGGCAACGCCGGCACAATTAAATGCCGAGGTCCAGGTCATTGAATCACCGATTACCAAAGAACCTGAGCTTCGGAGATTTCTTGAATATATTGAAGCGGCAGCAGGTGAGGTTGATATCACAAAAGCTGATATTATTGTTGCCGTTGGTCGGGGTATCAAAGAACCGGCAAATATTCCGCTCATTGAAGAATTTGTTCGTTCAATCGGAGGTGTGGTTGCCTGTTCCAGACCGATTGTTGATGCCGGCTGGCTTCCTAAGGAACGCCAGGTCGGCTCTTCAGGTAAAACCGTGAAACCGAAACTATATATCGCCCTTGGGATTTCCGGTGCATCCCAGCATATTGCCGGAATGAAAAATTCTGCCTGTATCGTTGCGGTGAATAAAGACCCGAATGCCCCGATCTTTAATGAAGCACATTATGGAATTGTTGATGACCTTTTTAAGGTTATCCCGGCACTCAAGAATAAGATAATGGAGCTTAAGGGGTGATGATGAACCGAATTGGAGTCTTTATCTGCCACTGTGGAAGAAATATTGCCGCAACCGTTGATGTAAAATCTCTGGTTCAAGAAATTTCTAAGTATCCCGGGGTTATCCATTGTGAAGACTATAAGTATATGTGTTCGGATCCCGGTCAGAACCTGATTAAAGAGAAGATTAAAGAGAAGAATATCGAGGCGGTTGTGATTGCGGCCTGCACTCCTTCACTTCATAGTACAACATTTCGTCGCGCAATCGGTCATGTAGGGTTGAACCCGTTTCTTCTTGAGATTGCAAATATCCGGGAGCAGTGCAGCTGGATTCATAAGGATATCACTGACGGGACAAAAAAGGCTGGTGCGATTATCCGGGCCGGAATCGAAAAGGTGCGTCTGAATGAATCATTGATGCCGTCCAAATTTCCGGTTACAAAAAGGGCGATGGTAATCGGGGCGGGTATTGCAGGAATCCAGGCGAGCCTTGATATCGCCAATTCCGGATATGAAGTGGTGCTGGTTGAAAAGAGTCCATCCATTGGAGGACATATGGCACAACTCTCTGAGACCTTCCCGACCCTTGATTGTTCCCAGTGTATCCTCACGCCGAAGATGGTTGAGGCCGGTCATCACAAAAAGATAAGGTTGTATACATATTCGGAAATTGAAGAGGTTTCCGGCACCGTGGGAAACTTTAAGGTGAAGATAAGAAAAAAATCGCCCAGTATTCATTATGACAAGTGTAATGGCTGTGCAGATTGTGTTGAAGTATGTCCGATAACCTTGGAGAATGAATTTGACCTCGGCCTTTCAGCACGCAAGGCAATTTACCGGCCCTTCCCGCAGGCGATTCCCAATAAATTTACTATTGACCGGCGCAGTTGTGTGCAGTGTGGATTGTGTATCAAAGTATGTGAGCAGGGTGCAATAGATTATGAATTGAGGGATGAAATAATTGAAACAGAGGTGGGTGCGATAATTATTGCAACGGGCTATGAACTCTATCCAACTGAAAAATTTTCTGAATACGGCGGTGGGAAATATAAGGATGTGGTTAACGGATTGCAATTTGAAAGATTACTATCTGCGTCAGGTCCGACCCAGGGTGAAGTAAGAAGACCTTCGGACAATAAAATACCCAAACGGGTGGCATTCATATCCTGTGTAGGTTCCCGTGACCCTGAGCATCATCTTCCTTACTGCTCCAAGATTTGTTGTATGTATCTTCTGAAACATGCACTTTTGTATAAGGAACGGGTACCTGATGGCGAACCCATTATATTCACTATTGATATCCGAACTGCCGGCAAAGGTTATGAGGAGTTTTTCATTCGGGCAAAGGAGAATGAACATATTACATATATCAGAGGAAAGCCCGGCCGTATCATAAAAGACGGTGACGGTCTTGTAATCTGGGCAGAGGATATGATTACCCAGAAGCCGATAAAGGTGCATTGTGATATGGCTGTCCTGGCGACTGCAATAACTCCTTCAGCAGAGGTGACTGAACTCGCCCGGCGTTTAAATATCCATACTGATACCGCGGGATTTTTCAGTGAGGCACACCCCAAATTGAGGCCGGTGGAATCCTTGGTTCCGGGATTCTTCCTTGCCGGCTGTGCCCAGGCACCGAAGGATATCCCTGATACAGTTGCCCAGGCATCGGCTGCCGCGAGTAAGGTGCTGGAGATGTTTTCCCGGGGTGAATTGCAGGTTGAACCATTTATTGCATCGGTTGATGAAGAATTGTGTGCGGGTTGTCGTCTCTGTGTTGTTAGCTGCCCTTATGATGCAAGGGTTTATGATAAAGAGAAGGGCGTTGTGCGTGTGCAGGAGTCATTATGTTTGGGCTGTGGAGCCTGTATTGCCGCGTGTCCGAGTGGTGCAACTCAGCAGAAGAATTTAAATGATCAACAATTATCAAGGATGGTGGAGGTAATCATTGGCTGCTAAGAAGAGTGTAACAATAGAAATAAATTCAGAAATCAGGGATGCCTTGATTGAAGAGGGTGCCCGGGATGCATATAAATGCTATCAATGTGGAAAGTGCAGTAGTATCTGTCCCTGGTTTCAGGTTGGGACATATGAATTCCCGGTGCATCGTCTGGGTGAAGAGACACTACTGGGTCTTTTAGCAAGCAGTGAAGAGAAAGATGAGCTTGCCCGGGAAGTGGATAAAATCTATCGGTGTGTAGGATGTGAGGCCTGTATTGACCAATGCCCGCTGGGTGTAAATATTCCGAAAATTCTGCGTGCCGCAAGAAGAATCCTGGTTGATTTTGGTTCCTATCCTGAAACCCTGAAATCGGTTGTCCAGAAACTTAGAAATGTCGCCAATCCATTGGGTGAATCACCTGAAAGGCGTGGAGACTGGTCTTCAGAACTCAATGTTCCAAATTATGATTCCCGACTCGAGTACCTCTATTTTTCGGGTTGTCTGCCGGCTTATGATGTGCGATTAAAAAAGGTTGCCAATGCAACGGTCCGACTTCTCCAGTTAGCCGGTGTGACATTCGGAATCCTCGGGGAAAAGGAGAATTGCTGTGGTGAGGCGGTAAGAAGGATTGGTGCAGAAAAAGTATATCAGGAGTTGACAAAAAGAAATATTGAAGTCTTTAATGCAGTCGGCGTAAAAAAGATTATTACTACATCGCCCCATTGTTATACTACATTCAAAAAGGAATATCCGGATTTCGGCGGGGTTTTTGAGGTCTTCCATATTACCCAGATTCTTGCCCGTCTCATCGTCGAGAAAAAAATTGTGCCTCAAAAGGCATTTAAGAAGAAGGTGGTTTATCATGACCCCTGCACCTTGGGAAGACAGAACAGCATCTATGAGGAACCACGCATTGTCCTGCGCAGTATCCCGGAACTTGAATTGGTTGAGGTTGAAAATTTTAATCACAATCTCAGTGTCTGCTGCGGTGCTGGGAGTGGCGGCCTCTGGCAGGATTGGCAAAGGGATGAACGGATTGCCGAGGTCAGGGTGAATCAACTTCTTGCAACCGGTGCCGAGGTAATTGCCGTTGCCTGTCCTTATTGCCTGCAGATGTTTGAAGAAACCATAAAATCTATGGGAAAGACGACACCGGTGCTCTCGGTGTCGGAGATACTTTATGAAGCCTGCGGCGAAGTTTTTTAAGGATATATTAAAGGGAGATAAATCAGCAGTCGCCCGGGCGATAACCATAGTTGAGAACGATTCTGATTATACGCTGCTGAAAAAACTTTTTCCTTTCAGCGGCCGGGCATATTATATCGGCATCACCGGTCCACCCGGGGCTGGAAAATCCACCCTGGTGAATGCAATTGCAAAACTCTTTTTGAAGAGGAAGAAACGGATTGGTATAATTGCGGTTGACCCGACATCGCCATTTTCTGGTGGTGCACTCTTAGGAGACCGGGTGCGGATGGCAGACCTTGCCCTGAATAAAAATGTTTTTATCCGTTCTATGGCATCACGGGGAAGCCTGGGTGGACTTGCAAAAAAGACAAAGGATGCGGCTTTAGTCCTTGATGCCGCAGGTATGGATTATATTTTGATTGAGACGATTGGCGTGGGGCAGGTAGAACTTGATATCGCCCAGGTCTGTGATACCACACTTGTTGTGCTTGTCCCGGAATCAGGTGATTCAATCCAGGCGATGAAGGCGGGACTTTTAGAGATTGGTGATATCATTGTGGTGAATAAGGGCGATCGTGAGGGATGCGAGCGTTTAATAATGGAATTAAAGTTTGCATTTGACCTGAGAAATCAGCTCCCGGGCTGGTCATATCCTATTGTCAAAACGATTGCAACCGAAGGGTATGGCATTGAACAGGTGGTTTCCCGAATTGAAGCGCATCAGGCTTATCTGAATAAAACCGGTAAATTTGAGGTATTAAGAAAAGAACATCTCTTTTCAAGGATAAACGAATTAATTGAAGAAAAGATAAAGAATAAACTTCGCCGAAGATTGAAGTCCCAGCCCGAATTGAAAAAGATTATTGATGATATCTATAGTCGACGCCGTAATCCATTTGATGTTGCGGAAAATTTATTAAAAGACTCGGGTATTGTGCCGTAAGAAGTTATGATGGTGATAGTTGATTTATCCTTTGGTTTTATAAAATTTAATAACAGAAAATAATGGAGGAAATATGAGTCGGGAGATATGGGAAAAGAAATTAAAGAACTGTAAGGAGCGGGATTTTAAGTTTAAGACCGTCTCCGGGATCTCCGTAAAGCCGCTCTATACACCGGATGACTGTGAATTCTTCGACTATGAGCGGGATCTTGGTTATCCTGGAGAGTTTCCCTTTACCCGGGGTGTCTACACAAATATGTACCGGGGTCGGCTCTGGACGATGCGGCAGTTTTCTGGATTTGCCACACCAAAGGATACGAACAGACGCTACAAATATTTATTAAAGCATGGTCAGACCGGGCTATCCGTAGCATTCGATTTTCCCACCCTCTATGGAAGGGATTCTGATGACCCGTTTTCCCGGGGTGAGGTAGGTAAATGCGGGGTTGCAGTTGATACCTTAAGGGATATGGAGATTATATTTGATGGTATCCCACTGGATCGCATATCCACCTCGATGACCATAAACCCACCGGCGGCAATTCTTCTTGCAATGTATATTGCGGTGGGTGAAAAACAGGGGGTGCCTGCACATATCCTCACCGGAACGATTCAGAATGATATGCTCAAGGAGTATCAGGCACAGAAGACCTGGATTTATCCGCCTGAACCGTCAATGCGTATTATTACCGATATCCTTGAATACTGTTCAGAAAATGTTCCAAAATGGAACACTATTTCTATCTCAGGTTATCATATCCGTGAGGCCGGTTCAACCGCCCTGCAGGAACTTGCCTTTACCCTCGCCAACGGTTTCACCTATGTTGAATACGGCATAAAGCGGGGCCTTGAGGTTGATAAATTTGCCCCCAGACTTTCCTTCTTTTTCAATTCTCATCTCGATTTCTTTGAGGAGATTGCAAAATACCGGGCCGCACGAAGAATCTGGGCACGCATGATGCGTGATAAATATAATGCCCAGAATCCCCGTTCATTTTTGATGAGGTTCCATACCCAGACCGCCGGATGCACCCTTACCGCGCAGCAGCCCGAGAATAATATTGTGCGCACCGCATTTCAGGCCCTGGCTGCAGTGCTTGGAGGAACCCAATCCCTGCACACGAATTCAATGGATGAAACCTATGCCCTGCCGACCGAAAAGGCGGTAAAGATCGCCCTGCGCACCCAGCAGTTGATTGCTTATGAGACCGGTGTTCCCAACACCATCGATCCCTTAGGTGGTTCATACTACATTGAGACATTGACCAATGAACTGGAAAAGGGTGCCTATGAATATTTCAAAAAGATTGAAAAATTCGGTGGTGTATTACCTGCAATTGAAAAGGGGTTTTTCCAGCAGGAGATTTCCCGCAGTGCATATAAATACCAGCGTGCCTTAGAAAAGAAAGAGAGGTTCCAGGTCGGTATAAATATTTTTGAAGAAGACAAACCGGCAGATATCGAAATCCTTAAGATACCGCCTGAGGTTGAACGCAATCAGATAAAAAAGCTGAAAGAGGTTAAAAGTGAGAGGAATAATAGAAAGGTGAAAGAGACACTGCGTCTTTTACTCAAGGCGGCACGGGATGGAGACAATTTGATGCCCAGAATTCTCGATTGTGTGCGTGTCTATGCAACAATCGGTGAAATCTGTAATACCTTAAAGGAGGAGTTTGGTGAATATCAGGAACCAATCATATTTTAAAAAATTGTTGGCAAGAAGGAGCAGAGATGGATAAAAAGATTCGAGTTTTGGTCGCCAAACCCGGTCTTGATGGCCATGACCGTGGTGCAAAGGTTGTGGCGGCGGCACTGCGTGATGCCGGGATGGAGGTTATCTATACAGGTCTTCATCAGAGTCCGGAATCGATTGTTGAGGCGGCAATTCAGGAAGATGTGGATGTGATTGGCTTATCCATCCTTTCCGGTGCCCATATGACGATCTTTCCCAAGGTGCTCAGTTTGCTCAAGAAGAAAAATGCACAGAAGATTATCGTTATTGGTGGAGGCATCATTCCTGCTGATGATATGAAGAAACTTAAAAAGAAGGGGGTTAAGAAACTTTTTGGTCCGGGCGCTCCGACTACCGAAATAATCACCTGGCTTAAGGAAAATGTAAAACCTGGAAAGAAGAAAAGGGCTCAGACCAGGAAAAAAAATAATAAAGGATTATGATGGATTTTGGAAAATTTAATTTTACAATAATTTCCGATGGTAATTTCTGGCTTGATGGTGGTGCAATGTTTGGTGTGGTGCCCAAGGTTTTATGGAATAAATTAAACCCGGCGGATGACCAGAACCGTATACGGCTGGCATTAAATTGCCTTGTGATTGATACCAGGGGCAAAAAGGTTCTTATTGATACCGGCGTAGGGGAAAAGTTGAGCGAAAAATTTAAGGGGATATACCGGATTGAGCGGGAACTCTGCCTTCTGGATTCATTGAGAAAAAATGGGATTGAACCCGAGGATATAGATTTTGTAATAAATACCCATCTCCATTTTGACCATTGCGGTGGTAATACAAGAATAATAGAGAATAAGTTGACGACAACATTTCCCCGGGCTAAATATATAATACAAAAAAGGGAATGGTATGATGCCACACATCCTAATGAGCGGACAAAGGCGAGTTATTTAGTTGAGAATTTTATTCCGATAGAAGAGAACGGTCAGTTGGTTTTAATTGATGGTGATGCAGAAATTTTACCCGGGATAAGGGTGATTCTGACCAATGGTCATACAAAAGGACATCAATCAGTATCAATTCAGTCAGAAAACAGAACCGCAATCTATCTTGGTGATCTTGTGCCGACAACCAGTCATTTAAAGATTCCCTATATAATGGGCTATGACCTTTTCCCCCTTGATATTATTAAAAAGAAAAAAGAGATTCTGGGTCGGGCATTGAAAGAAAGATGGCTGTTGATATTTGAACATGACCCGAAGTATCCGTTTGGTTATCTGGAAGAAAGGGATGGCAAGCCGGTTTTTAAACCGCTCTAAAAACCGGTATGTTTGAATACTTGATGAATATTCCGGTTTCTGCATTGATTATTTTAATACGATATGGAGGTGTCAATGAAGATTAAGGACAGATTGAAACATCTTGAGGAACTTGAGAAGCAGGCTGAACTCGGGGGTGGTGAAGAGAAGATTAAGGCACAGCACGAAAAAGGTAAACTTACAGCCCGGGAAAGAATTGACCTACTCCTGGATAGCGGAACATTTCGGGAGACCGATAAGTTTGTCACCCACCGATGCACAGATTTTGGAATGGATAAGAAGAAGATTCCTGGTGATGGCGTGGTTACCGGTTATGGCAGGATTTCGGGTCGCCCGGTGTGTGTGTTCTCGGAGGATTTTACGGTGTTTGGTGGTTCTCTATCCCTTGCTTATGCTGAGAAGATTTGCAAACTCCAGGACCTTGCCCTGAAGATGGGTTGCCCAATAATCGGACTAAAGGATTCCGGCGGGGCAAGAATTCAGGAAGGGGTGGACAGCCTTGCCGGCTATACCGATGTATTTTTGCGGAATGTCCTATCTTCGGGAGTTGTTCCCCAGATTTCTGCAATTATGGGACCCTGTGCCGGTGGTGCGGTTTATTCTCCGGCAATGACCGATTTTGTTATAATGGTTCATGGTTCATTAATGTTTCTTACCGGACCGGATGTGGTAAAGGCTGCCACCCATGAGGATGTTACATTTGAGGAACTCGGTGGTTTTATGGTTCATAATGAAAAATCGGGTGTTGCCCATTTTGCCGTGGAGACCGAGCCTGAATGTTTTGACTTGATAAAAAAATTACTTTCTTATATTCCCCAGAATAATTTAGAGGAGCCAGCAATAACTGACTGCAGCGATGATCCGAACCGCTGTGACCGGGAACTGGATACCATAATTCCCGACAGCCCGATAAAACCCTATGATATGTTTGAGGTTATTAAGAGGGTTGTGGATAATGGTGAGTTTCTTGAGGTGCACAAATATTTTGCCACCAACCTTATTGTCGGTTTTGCAAGGTTAAATGGTCGGAGTGTCGGTATTGTTGCCAATCAGCCCGGAGTGCTTGCTGGAGTTCTTGATATAAACTCATCACAAAAAGGTGCGCGTTTTGTCCGATTCTGCGACTGCTTTAATATTCCCATCATTACCTTTGTCGATGTTCCGGGATTCTTGCCCGGTACTAAACAGGAGTGGGGCGGAGTAATCAAGAATGGTGCGAAACTTTTATACGCATATTGTGAATCAACCGTTCCCAGGGTTACGGTGATTACGAGAAAGGCTTATGGTGGTGCCTATTGTGTGATGAGTTCAAAACATACAAGGGCTGATATAAACTTTGCCTGGCCCAGTGCCGAGATTGCAGTAATGGGTCCGGATGGAGCAGTGAAGATTCTATATCGTAAGAAGTTAAAAGAGGCAAAGGACCCAAAGGCATTAGAGAAGACATTGGTTGATGAATATACTGATAAATTCGCCAATCCATTTATTACTGCAAGCAAGGGATATGTGGATGCGGTGATTCGACCTTCTGAGACAAGACCAAGAATCATCGAGGCGTTGGAGTTTATCGAAAATAAAAGGGATTCCAATCCACCAAGAAAGCATGGGAACATACCATTATGAAGATTTATACACCACTTCAGAATTGAAAGGGATATTGGAAATGAAAAGACGGTATAGATATTTTGAATTAACAAGACAGGCTGCGACACCGTACAACGAACAACGATCTTTTTTATGCAACCTATAAAAATATGAAAAAATATATACGCAGTTTTCGAGACCTGGATGTTTATCAAAATACCTATAAGGCGTCTGTTATAATTGCTACTAAAATTTTACCAAGACTACCGGAGAAGGAAAGGTATGATTTGGTCAGTCAGCTTGGTCGGTCTTCAAAGGCGATACCGCGTTTAATAGCAGAGGGTTTTGCAAAAAAACACCAGAAATCAGGTTTCAGAAAATACCTTGATGATGCAATGGCTGAATGTAATGAGACAATAGTCAGTCTTGAACAGACTAAGGATATATACAAAATTGAGGTTGAATTGTGTAATCAATTACTTGAGGTTTATGATAAATCCGCTCGTCAATTATACAAATTAGCTGAAGTCTGGGATTCATTTAAAAGCAGGCGACGTAAGACTATGCCAAAGATTGAGACAAGTAGCGATGATATTTAATATAAAGAGACCTTTAACGAGAAAGGTAGTGATACCGCATAACCTACAACGAGAGTGGTTGCACAGTGTCACTATGTTTGAATATTTGAGATTATGGTTAAATCTTTTAGACGTACGACGACACCTTATAACGAGACGGGCTGCGACACCGTACAACGAACAACGATCTTTTAGTTGTGTTTAACAAAATCTTAGTCGCAAACCGGGGTGAGATTGCAGTGCGTGTGCTGCGCGCCTGCAAAGAGAATGGTATTATCGGTGCTGCGGTCTATTCTGAACCGGACCGCACCGCACTCCATACCCGTTATGCCGATGAAGTTTACTTCATTGGGCCGGCTCCGTCAACTGAAAGTTATCTCAGAATAGATAAGATTATTGATGTCGCAAAACGAGCGGGTTGTGAGGCGATTCATCCTGGATATGGGTTTCTGGCTGAGAATAAAGAGTTTGCCCGTGCCTGTGAGGAAAACAATATCATATTTATCGGTCCGAATTCAAAGGCGATTGAACTGCTTGGTGATAAGATTGCCTCCAAGATAACGATGCGCAGGGCAGGGATTCCAGTTATACCGGGCAGTGACGGTCCGGTAGAAAACTTAGCCCGGGCGGAAAAGATTGCACAAGAGATCGGCTATCCCATCTTAATCAAGGCTGCAGGTGGTGGTGGTGGCAAAGGGATGCGGGTTGTTCACAAAAAAGAGGAACTTGAACCGGCAATGAAACAGGCAGCAAATGAGGCGCAATCAGCATTTGGAAATCCGGTGATCTTTATTGAGAAATTTCTTGAATCACCACGGCATATTGAGTTTCAAATCCTTGCCGATAATTACGGTAATGTTGTGCATCTTGGAGAGAGGGAGTGTTCAATCCAGCGTCGACATCAAAAATTGATAGAGGAGGCTCCTTCAGCAATAATGACCTCGGAATTGAGAAAAAAGATGGGTGATGCTGCGGTGAAGGCGGTAAAGGTATCAAATTATAATAATGCGGGAACCGTAGAATTTATGGTGGACAAAGATAGAAACTTCTACTTTCTTGAAATGAATACCAGACTTCAGGTTGAACATCCGGTTACTGAACTTGTGACCGGAATAGATATTGTAAAAGAACAATTTAAGGTTGCTGCAGGTGGAAAATTGTCGCTCCGGCAGGAAGATATCAAACTTATCGGTTCGGCAATCGAGAGCCGTATTTCTGCTGAAGACCCGGAGAATAATTTTGTTCCGTCAACCGGCACAATTACTGCATTGATTGAGCCGGGCGGTCCCGGGGTACGGGTTGAATCCGGTGTCTATGAAGGATTTACCGTGCCGATATACTATGACCCATTGATTGCAAAACTTCTGGTCTGGGCTCCAACCCGTCAGGAAGCGATTGAAAGGATGAAGCGCGTTCTTGATGAGTATCTGATTCGTGGAATAAAGACCTCAATTCCATTTCACCGTCTGGTAATGCGGAACCCAAAATTTGTTTCGGGAGATTATGATACAACTTTTATTGACCGCGTCCTGGGAAAGGTTGAATATAAAAAAGCACATCATAATATAGCAGCCATTGCCGGAGTTGTTGCAAAACTTCTTGAAGAGAAAAAGGTAAGTGTGGTTTCGAAAAGGAAGAGGGCAGGGATGAGTCCCTGGAAATTTGCCGGTCTAAAGGACCAGTTAAGAAGTCGCACAGGATTTTAAGGATGATGATATGGCATATATAGTAACAGTTGATGATAAGAAATTTAAGGTTGCAGTTGAAAAGCAGGGAAAGGAATTTAAAGTAAAATTGGATGATAAAGAGTTTTTGGTTGAAATTATGGAAAATAAAGCAGGGTTATTGAACCTGATAATTAATAATAAAAGCTACACAGTATTTTTGGAAGACGAAAAAATTTCTGTGGGTGGAGAAGAATATAATATAGAGATTATTGATGAAAAGATTAAAGACCTTATTAAATCTGGAAAAGGTTTTGACCATAAAAAAGAGGTTGTGATAAAGGCGCCGATGCCCGGATTGATTGTTGAGGTTGAGGTAAATCCCGGAGATAAAGTAAAGCCTGGTCAGGGTCTTATCATTGTTGAGGCGATGAAGATGCAGAATGAGATGAAGACACCAAAGGATGGTGTTGTAAAACAGATTAATGTGAAAAAGGGTCAGACCGTAAACAGCGGCGATACCTTAATCATTATCGAATAAAGCCCTGGCTCATTTGTGATACGGCACGGTGCCGGAAGCGGATGACAATGAGATAGCCTTTAGATATTTTCCAAAAAAACCTTGACTTTTTGGTTTTTTGGTGTATATTTTATTATAGGCGGTTAAATTATGATAAACTTTGCCAGGTACGAGATGGAAAATTTTGGAGAAATAAATAATGAATAAAAATACAGCAAAGCTGATAGAGCGAATTAAAGGCCATCTGACAAAGATATACGAGGAGAAAGTTAGAGATGGTATTTTACGCGGTTCTTATGTAAAATGTGAATATACAAAAGACCCTGATGTAGATATACTTGTTTTTATTGACCCCTCTCATGACCCTTTTAAAGTTAGAACAAAATCAAACGACCTTCTGTTTGATATACTGGTTGCTCATTTTAGTTGACAGCAAAGGAGGTGATACTATCAATAAATTGATTAAAAAGTAAAGTTCTTTAGAGCTGGTAAAGAACTTTATAAAAAACCTTAAAAATACCAGCTAAATTTAGTAGTGAAAGGAGGAAGTAAAATGAAGGAAAGAAATTTAAAGGATATCATTTCAAAATTAGAAGCTATAAAAGAAAGACTGGGTATGGGTTCAATGAGCGGAATGGGGTTGAGGGGGCCGGTAGCAGATCCAGGTCCTGGATGGGGCCCATACCTGCCTGGTCCTGTAGTTCCTTTTCCTGGATGGGGCAGACCTCTGCCTGGGCCTGTAGCTGATCCTGGTCCATCGTATTTACTGGATAAAGCAAAGCTGGCACAACTTAAAATTCGTAAAATTGATGTTGCAATTACTGAATTGGAAAAACAAATAGAACTTCTGAAATTAGAACGCGACCTATTGAAAAAAGAATACAAAATAAGAAAATAAAAGACTCAACTAAAATATAGTATCAAGACGGAGTCTCCGAGTCGTTAGGAGTTTAACTTATTTGCTTGGAGACTCCGTACGGTTAAATATCCAGAGGTATAAGGAAAATGAAAAGAAGATACAGTAAAAAAAATAAGTCTGATATTATATTAATTGGCTATGAAGAGTGGGAAAATCTTGGACTTCGTTCAATCGCTGCCTTTTTGAATAAACATAGTGTAAAAGTAAAGATATTATCGTGTGATAAAACATCTAAAGAGGATATTCTTGCAGTTATTCAAAAAGAGAGACCAAGAATTGTTGGTTTTTCTTTAATTTTTCAGCGAATGCTCTATGAATTTGCTGATTTAATTGCTTATCTTCGTCAAAACGGTATTACGGCTCATTTTACTATGGGAGGTCATTTCCCAAGTATAGAATACAGGGGTACTTTAAAAAATATCCCGGGACTTAATTCAGTAATTCGGGGTGAGGGTGAAGTAACTCTTCTGGAACTATTCAGATATCTCAACAAACCTGATCACTGGAAGCAAATTAAGGGGCTTGCATATCGGTGTGATGGAAAAATTAAGGTAACTCCACCTCGTCCATTAATAAAAGACCTTGATAATTTACCATATCCAGTTCGTAGTGAGCGAGTTGTGACACATAGGGGATTGGGAATTTGTTCAATTTTAGCCAGCCGAGGCTGTTATTATAATTGTAGTTTTTGTAGTATCCATGAATTTTACAGCAGTTCTCCAGGACCGAATCGCCGGGCGCGTTCTCCTGCTAATGTCGTGCGAGAGATGGAGCAGCTATTTTACGAACGTAATATTCGTATCTTCATTTTTGAAGACGATGATTTTCTTATGAATTCCTCTGTATGCCGACAATGGATCAGCGATTTTGTGATGGGGTTAAAGAAGAAGAAAATATCCGATAAAATCCTGTGGCGCATTTCCTGCCGTATAGATGATGTGGATGGCGAACTTATCAAGAAAATGATGGAAGCGGGGTTAATGAGTGTCTATATCGGGATTGAATCTGGCAATAATCAGGGATTGAAGATTTATAATAAACATTATACGGTTGACGATATCTACAATGGAATTGCTACCCTGCAGGATTTAAAAATACCCTTTGAGTTTGGTTTTATGATATTGAATCCATACACTACTTTTGCTACTTTAAAAGAAGATATCGTTTTTCTGAAAGAAATAGGTAAAAGCGGGCAGGCTATAGTCCATTTTACAAAGATGGTTCCCTATGCCGGGACAACAATAGCATATAGGCTTAAAAAAGAAAGAAGACTTAAAGGAACGCTTGCTTCACCTGATTATACTTACAAAGACCCCAGGTTAGAACTACTACAATTGTTTTTCACCCAGGCGTTCCATTTTAGAAATTTTGATAATAATGGTTTAGTCGAACGGTTGAGACACGCTAAGCTTGATTCTGTGGTTTTAAATAAATTTTTTTCCCATAAATATGACTCTCAACTTTATACCGAAATTATCCAGGATTTGATCCGTAAAAGTAATGAGGTGTGTTTGGAAAAGATGAGTTTAGCAGTAAATTTTATGGATATGCAGAGTGAAAATGAAATTTTGGATAATTGGCATTTTTTAGAATATCTGGTTCAGGAAGAAAAAGATATGGAATTACTTATCACTTCAGCTCTAAACAGCGTAATGATGCACTACTCTCAGGATTAAGTTAAAATTATGTTATATGTTCGTCGAGCAAGACTTTTACCTGATACACCATATACACAATGATCTTAGGCAATTGCTCTTTGGGTTATTATGCTTAGCAACTTCTTTATTTACCATAGCCATTAAGAAAAATCTTAACGGAATAGAGGAAGAATTATGCGGCTAATAGTAAGACAAATAAACTTTAGCCCATTCCCAAAAAAACCTTGACTTTCTTGGTTTTTCACTATATAATGTGTTATTGTAAGAGAAGAAATAAAGGTGAGATCTGTCAGATAAAGAGAAAATAAATCGATGATGGAAAATTCAGGAGAAATGATGACCTTGAGAGTGAGATATACCCGTAATACTTCGTATATACTGCCAGATCAGCAGGATATCTGTAATGCGGATATGAATGAGTTAGTTGCAATTCGGAAATCTGCCCATTTAAAAGAAAAATATGGAGGAAAATAAAATGATCTTGTTGGAAGAACTGAAAGAACTCTTAAAGGAAGATTCACGATTTGTAGATAATGAAGGGAAACTTTTGAAAAACAAAATCGTGGAACATGCTTTAAAACTTGATGAGGAATTGATTAAACTTCTATTAAAAAACGGACGAATAAAAGAGCATTTCTTTAAGGATGTAGATGGTATTTTAGTTTTTGATAAAGAAAAATTCATAAAATTCATAGACAATAAAGAATTTCTTCCTGATTCTTACACAGCTTTTAAAAATAAGATTGGACTTGCTAATGAAGATGGTAAATACTTAGCAAAGAGTAAAGAAGTAGTTTTGGTTTGGCCATATAAGGATTGTGTACTTGAAGGCGGGCAGGAAAAACTTGATGAAAAAAGAAAAGAAATTTTCCACAATCTAATTCTTGCTCTGGATGAGATTGATAGATTATTAGAACCGAAAGTAGCTACTAACTTTAAAAGAATAGATAAAGATGGAGAGCATCCGCTTGATGGTTTCAGGAGAGATCTGGAGATAAACAGGAAAAGAGGATTGCCGGAAGATACTATAACAGATAACCTGATTATAAAGGGAAATAATCTTCTGGTATTACATTCTTTGCTGAAAGAGTTTAGAGGGAAAATCAAAATGATTTACATTGATCCACCGTATAACACAGGAAACGATGAGTTTCAATATAATGACAACTTCAAACATTTAAGTTGGCTCACATTTATGAAAAATAGATTAGAAGTGGCTAAAGAGTTGTTAAAAGAGGATGGGGTTATTTTTGTGCAATGTGATGATAATGAACAAGCGTATTTGAAAGTTTTGATGGATGAGATTTTTGGCAAAGAAAATAATGAGGTTACAATGTATATTCAAGTAAGGTATAGTCAAAAAACACTTTCTGAGAAAAACTATTATCAGAAGTTAATAGAGCAAATTCATGTTTATAGTAAAGGGAATTTTATACCAAATAGGGAAAGAGAGGAATACACTCTTGATAAATTTGTATGGGAAATTATAGAATTGTCTAAAGGGACAAAAGTAAAAATAGGAAACAGAGATGCAATTATATTTAAACCCGGAGAATATGTTATTAAAAAAAGTAATCCTGGCATAGACAAACTAAAAGAAACATGGGCCAGTGGTACAGTTTTAAAATCTAACGCTTCTGGAAAGTTTTTTAATGATTATATTGCACCAAGGGTTAACATAGATGGATATGGAGTATTATATAAGGTATTCGGTATAGGTGAGGATGGATTAGGGTATAGATATTTTACAGGACCGAAAAGGGAGGGTGCTACTAAAGGTAAATTTTATTCAGGTGTGCCTCTAAATAGGCGAACAGAGATTGAAAGAGGTAAGTCTTATAAATTTAAAGTTATTGAGAATTTTTATAATTTTGCAGACAGCTTTGGGAATTGTAGACATGAAGGGGGGGTTGAGTTAAGAAGCGGTAAGAAACCGGAAGTGTTATTAAAGAAGATTATAGAGATAGCAACTAATGAAGGAGACATTGTATTAGACTTTTTCATGGGTACTGGCACCACCTGTGCTGTAGCCCACAAAATGGGAAGGCAATACATTGGTGTTGAGCAACTTGATTACGGAGAAAATAGCGCTGTTGTCAGGCTTAAGAATGTAATTAATGGTGATCAAACAGGAATCTCCAAAGAAGTTAACTGGCAAGGTGGCGGTGATTTCGTCTATATGGAACTAATGAAACTCAACGAGGCTTTCGTTGAAAAAATACAAGATGCCAAAACAACAGAGGAACTTTTAAGCATCTGGAAAGATATGAAGCATAACGGATTTTTGAGTTATAGGATTGATCCAAGATTATTTGATGAAAATATTGAAGAGTTTAAGGCTCTTAGTGTGGATGAGCAAAAGAAACTTCTCCTTGAGATGCTTGAATACAACGACCTTTATGTGAATTACAGCGAAATTGATGATGTTATATACAATGTGAGCAAAGAGGATAAGAAGTTGAATAAGAAATTTTATGGGAGATGAACTATGATTAAAAAGATTAAACAAATTAAAAATATAGGTATTTTCAAAGATTTTAGTTGGAATTCAAGTATTTCTGAATTTAAAAATTATAATGCTTTTTATGGTTGGAATGGGACAGGGAAAACTACCATAACTAGAATATTGTCCGTCTTTGAAAAAGGTGAAATAGGCTCTCTTAAACTTGAAGATGATTCTAAGTGTATAATTGAAACAGACAGCGGTGTTTTAGAGTTATCAAAATTTTCGATCCCGGATGCTCTAAAAAACAATATAAGAGTTTTTAATGAAGATTTTATAAATGATAACCTTAATTGGAAGGAAGGAAAAGCTTCTCCAATTTTAATAATTGGCAAATTACAAAAAGAACGGAAAAATAAATTGGATGAAATAAAAGATAGTTTAGAAAAGAAGAAAAATGAATTGAGACAGAAAGAAAATGAAAGAGAGAAAAAAGAAAAAGAAAAGAGAAAAATTTTAGAGAGAGCAAGAAATAAAATTAAGGAAAGTTTAAGAGGAGTTGTTGGTGTTAAACCCAAAAGTGCTCGTGCAAACGATTACATAAATTATACTGTTGTAGATGTTGAGAATGTTTTAAAAGGTGAAGAGGAATTGAAGCTTAATGATGATGAGATTTTTCAACTCAAAAATTCTTTAAAAGAAAGAGAAGTAAAAGATATTATCTTTGAAATGGAAGCAGATTTTACTTGGATTGATGATGTTATAAGTAATTCACAAAAAATATTTGATACTATAATTCCAGAGGCAGGATTAAAGTTATTAAATGAAAAGGATGAAAAACTAAAAGAATGGTTAAGGATTGGTCATGAGATTCACAGAGACAAAGAAAAGCCTGTGGTATGTGAATTTTGCAAGAATGAAATTTCTGAAGAACGATTAAAGGAATTAGCGGATTATTTTAATGATATTCTCATAAATTTAATAAATAATATTAATGAGACTATTATAAAAATTGAGCAAAACGATATACCTGCAATAAATTTACAGAAAGAACAATTTTATAGTGAGTTTCAAAGTAATTTCTTAGAATTAAGTAATAATTTTACTCAGCAAAAAAGTAGGATTAAGTCAGAACTGAATAAAATAAAGGAAGCATTAAAAGAGAAAAGGAAAAAACCTTCACAAAAATTTGTGTTTGATTTTAGTGTTCTCAAAGAGGAAGTGGAGAATATAAAGAATACAATTAAGCAATTAAATGATTTAATCAGTAAAAACAATAAAAACACTGAATTATTTGAAGATAAACTAAAGGAACTTGCTCACAAGTTAGAAGTGGGCATCATTAGTAAATATAAATCTGATTATAATGAGAAAGTAAAAGAATTAAAAACTCTGCAAAGTGATATTGATTCATTAACAAAGGAGAAAAAAGAATTAGAAAATAGAAAAAATGAGCTGGAACAAAAACTCAAAGAACACCATATTGCTGCGGGAAGGTTTAATGGATTATTAACATCTTTTATGGGGAGGGATGAAATAATTTTAGAAACAAAGGATGAGGGTTATATAATTAAAAGAAAAAATAGTGATGAACCTGCAAAAAATTTAAGTGAAAGTGAAAGGAATGCAATAGCACTTATTTATTTTTTAATTAAATTAGAAGAAGAAAATTTTGATGCTAACAATGGAATAGTAGTTATAGATGATCCCGTTTCCAGCTTTGATTCGCAAAATCTTTATAGGGCTTTTGGATTTATAAAGGAAAAAATCAAAGACTCAAACCCTAAACAGGTTTTTATTTTTACACACAATTTTCCGTTTTTTAGATTGATTAGAAACTGGGTGAGTTATGAAAATCATTCTTTTTATATGATCAAATCAAAAATAAGAGGAAACGAGCGTCATTCTGTTATAAAAAGGATAGATAAATTGTTAGAGAAATATAATTCAGAATATACTTTTTTATTCAAATTTATTTATCAGCGGGCAAAGAGTCAGGATGGCAGTTTAGAACAAGATTATATTTTTCCAAATGTAATAAGAAAGTTTTTAGAGAACTACATTTCTTTCAAAGTTCCCATCGGTGGCGTAAATATCCATGAAAAGTTTAAAAAGTTATGTGAGGATTATCTAGAGATTGAACAGGGGACTAAAACTTATATTGAAAGTTATTGTCAGGACCAATCTCATCCTCTTTATCAAGATAGCCCAACAGATTTTGACACCAGATTATTAGGTGAAATACAAGAAGTATGCCGAGCTGTAATTAAGTTATTGGAAATAACCGACCCCAAACATTATCAACATCTAAAAGAAAAAGTCGGGAATAAAAATGTCTAACCTATTTACATATCAAAGATTAAGTCAGGAATATGATGTTCTCTATAAACGGGGGGTTATTAAAAAGGAGATTCCCAAATATATAGAAGACAACCTCAATCCACGTTTTAAATTAAGATCATATCAGATTGAAGCAATAGCAAGATTTATTTACTACATGGAAGAAGATCCCAACCGAAAGAAACCTACTCAATTACTGTTTAACATGGCAACAGGTTCTGGTAAAACCCTTTTGATGGCTGCGAATATACTTTACCTTTACAATAAAGGATATAGGAACTTCCTGTTTTTTGTACATTTAGATAACATAATAGAAAAAACAAGGGATAACTTCCTGAACCCTCTGTTCCCAAAATATCTATTCAATGAGAGAATAAAATTTGAGGATAAAGAAGTTGCAATAAGAGAGGTTTCTAATTTTGATGAGGCGAATGAAGAAGATATAAATATCATCTTTACAACAATTCATGGACTACACAGCCAGTTAAATATTTTCAGGGAAAATTCAATCACATTTGAGGATTTTAAGGATAAGAAGATTGTTTTAATATCCGATGAGGCACACCACATAAATGCATGGACAAAAAATAAAAAACTAAAAAGAAAAGAAGAAAAAGCAAAAAATACTTGGGAATATACGATTATGCAGATTCTCAATTCCAACCCCGGAAATATAATGCTTGAATATACTGCCACCATTGATATTGATAACCCGGCAATTTATGAGAAATATAAAGACAAGATAATTTTTGAGTATGATTTAAAGCAGTTTAGAATTGATGGTTATTCAAAAGAGGTTAAGGTTTTGCAGGCAGATTTAGAAAACTGGGAAAGAATGTTACAAGCAGTTATTTTAAGCCAACATAGAAGAAAAATTGCAGAAAAATATGGAATAAGGCTAAAGCCCGTAATACTTTTCAAGTCAAAAAAAATAAAACATAGTAACCGAGAAAAGAAGGGAGGTGAATGGCGGGATAAGGTAAAAAATAAACTCTTTGATAAATACGATTATCCACAAAAAGATTGGGGGTCAATGGAAAACTTTGAACTGTTCAGAGAAAAAATAGACAATTTAACTGAAGCTGATATAGAGAAAATCAAGTCAAGTGTAAAAGGGGCTGTATTGGATAAAGTATTTGATTATTTTGAAAAAGAAAGAATAACAATAGATAACTTCATAATTGAATTGAAAGAGGATTTTTCAGAGGAAAAATGTATTTTGCTTGATTCTGATAATATATCCAAAGATAAACAAATTAAACTCAATACTCTTGAGGATGAAAATAACGAGATTAGAGCTATATTTGCGGTAAAGATGCTTGATGAAGGATGGGATGTTCTTAACCTTTTTGATATAGTCAGACTCTATGATACGAGAGATGGAAGATGGACGAGGGATGGTAGATATATACCTGGAAATACCACGATTGCAGAAAGGCAATTGATCGGAAGGGGGGCAAGGTATTATCCATTCAAACTCAATGAAGACGATGATTTCTTCAAAAGGAAATTTGATAACTGGCTTGATCATGATTTAAAAATCATTGAAGAACTCTATTACCACAGTAAACACAATCCAAGATATATACAGGAACTAACAACAGCACTAAAAGAATATGGAATTATGCCCTATGAAGAAAAGGAGATTGTGTTGAAAGTAAAGCCGACAATTAAAGAAACAGAATTCTGGAAAAAAGGGTTTCTTTTTGTAAATAAGAGGGTTGAAGCGGATAGAAGTGGGATAAAAACAGTAGATGATATCGGGATAGAAAAAACTTACAAATACAAACTACCAACAGGTTTTATAAAAGAAGATGTGATTTTAAAGGAAGGTGAAACTAATAGTAAATCTCTTGAAACAACAACCAAAATATTTCAATTGGGTGATTTTGGACATGCAATCTTAAGAAAGGCAATGGCAAAACTTGATTTCTATAGGTTTAACAACCTTAACAAATACTTTCCGTCCCTGACTTCTTCCAATGAATTTATTAGCTCTTTGAAAAATATAACCGTTGATATCACAAGTTCAAGAGAAAAATTGGATAAACTAACACCGGAAGATAAATTGAAAGTGTGTATAAATGTGTTTACGCAACTGGAAGATGAAATTTTGAATGAGTATGTTGAGTATAAAGGGACAGAAATTTTCAAACCAATAGAAATTGAGATAATAGTTAGGGACAAACAACTGAAAATTAATGTTGGAGATTATGGTGATCAAGAATATGGTGTACCAATGAGTAACCCAAAACATCCAGATTTACAATTGAATTTAGTAGATAAAGATTGGTATGTTTATGATGAAAACTATGGTACTTATGAAGAAAAATCTTTTGTTAAATTTATTGATGGAGTTATAGAAGATTTAAGAGAAGAGTACAGAGAAGTGTATCTATTAAGAAATGCAAAATTATTTAAGATTTATAGATTTTCGGATGGAAAAGCTATGGAACCGGATTTTGTGTTGTTTTTAAAGAAAGAAAATTCAGATGAGATTGAACAATACCAGCTTTTCATAGAACCAAAGGGGGAACATCTAATTAAAACAGATCAATGGAAAGGGGATTTCTTAAAAGAAATTGAGAAAAAATACCAGATTGAACCAAGATTATTCGGAGAAAACAAAAAATACAAACTAATTGGTTTTCCATTCTACAATGAAGTGAGAAAAAGCCAATTTATTAAAGTATTTAAAGAAAAGTTGGGATTAACATGATGGGTGAAAACAATAAGTACGGGGCAGGTTTCCGAACTCTCCGCTTCCTTCGGTCGCTCCGACCCATACGGGGTGCGATTAACAAGCGGGTATCTGGCTTCAGCACTTCGTGCCTTCGCCCAAATCCAGCTTACAGCAGGACTCCAGATACCCGACGGACTTTATATAAAATGGCCGGTTTAATAAGCGGTGATATAGGATGTTTGATAAAAAAGTAAGTTTCAAAACTGAAAAAGAACTCCAGGAAGCAATCCTAAAGGAAAAGATAAAAGGAACCTCTGATTTGGAGATTGGGCAGAAATATGGAGTTACATTTAGGTATATCGAACAACTTATTACTAAGACACAAGGTCTCAATGTTAGCGCTTTAAAAGTTACTAAAAAAATAAAGCGGCTTCATCCGAAAGATTTTAAAGAAGAAAAAACTACAGTGTGGAGTTTTAAACAAAGAGGCAATTGGGCAACACATAGTGGTGAGTATAGAGGTAATTGGTCTCCTTATATTCCGAGAAATGTAATTCTTAAGTATTCAAAGCCAGGTGAGTTGGTGTTGGATTATTTCTGCGGCGCGGGAACAACTGCTGTAGAATGTAAACTTTTAGGAAGGAGGTGTATTGCCTTAGACATTAATGATAAAGCTATTGAACTGGCAAAGAAGAATATTAACTTCGTCGTAGAATCTCCACAATTAACTTTGCTTGATGATAAAAGGCAGTTAAAGATTTATGAACCTGAATTATCGCTTGGCGATGCAAGAAATTTATCTTTCCTGCGAGATAATTCTATAGATTTAATCTGTGCTCATCCTCCTTATGCAAATATTATTCATTATACAGATTCTAAAGAAGGAGACCTATCATTCTTAGATATTGATGATTTTTTAAAAGAGATGTCCAGGGTTGCAAGAGAAAGTTTTAGGGTATTAAAGCCAGGCAGACGATGTGCTATCTTGATAGGAGATACACGCAGGAAGAAGCATGTGATTCCTTTGGGCTTTAAACTTATAAATATTTTTTTGGATGTGGGCTTTAAATTAAGAGAGCTTGTTATCAAACGGCAGCATAACTGCAAAACCACAGGTTTCTGGTATGCTAATAGCATAAAATATAATTTTCTTCTCTTGGCTCATGAGTACTTGCCGATTTTTGAAAAACCTTCATCAACTGTTTCTTTGAGTATAAGAGAAAAAGAAGCAGATTACGGCTTAATTGTTCCTGCTTTAGAAAAAACTACACTAAGAAAGAAATTAGATGAACTCGAGACCACAACGGTATGGATTTTACCTCAAAAGAACTTTGAAAAGAATTTAAATAAAAATGTAATCGATAGATATTCAAAAGGTAAGGGATATTATACTATATCGTTTGTTTCTTATTCCAAGAATGATATAGATTATTCAGAAATAAATGCGAAAAGTGCTAAACAATTACTTTTTATTAAATCTCCATTTTTAAATAATTCTTCTTCTCGTACAAGTATTGAAAATTATTTAAAAGGAATAAAAAGAATATTGGTTCAAGAACTGTCTAACTTAAACAAAGGCGGATTTGTGGTAATTCAGACAAAAGATGCCAGGATTGACGGATACATAGAGCCTCTTGCTAAAAGAATAGTAGATATGTTGGTGCATGATAAGTTATGGCTTAAGGAAATTGTGGTTGTTACTCATGATGGAGCTAATTCAATTAACCAGAATTCAAAAGGCTATTTAAAAATAATCCATCAATATCTACTTGTATTCGAGGTGAAAAAATGAAGAAACTTTTTAGGTTCTTAAAAGTAATCCATTACTATTTGAAATCTTCTTATAAAATATGGAAAGTTAAGCGGTTACAAGATAAAGAGATCCATTCACTTCATTTAACACAGTATAAAAGGTTCGTGCCTTATGCGATTCAGCTAAATACTTTGCTGTTGCTCAGGGTTTCAGGTGCCTGTTAGTCGTTATATGAAATGGCAAATCCTGTTATGGAGGTAATGAAATGAGGATTAAAAGAATAAATAAAAAAATAGTAAAAACTGATATTAAGAAAGAATTAAAGAATATTTACTCTCAAGTTGTTGAGGATGGAGAGATTAATCTTGAGAAATTAAAGGCGTTGTTGATATGAAAAAAGAAGTATCTTAATATCGCGGTAAGGAGAAAAGAATATACTCAGTTAATAAATTCTACAGGTGAATTATTAGAATCTGCACGCAAACAGGTTGCAGGGACTATAAATAGTATTCTTGTAAAGACATACTGGGAAATTGGCAAAAGAATTGTGAAGTATGAACAGAAGGGAGAAAAAAGAGCAGATTATGGAGAGGAACTTTTAAAGAGATTATCAAAGGATTTGAGTTTTAGATATAGCATGAGATTTAGTAGAAGCAACTTACAATATATGAGGTTGTTATATATAAAATATCCAAAATGCCAGACACTGTCTGGTAAATTATCCTGGAGCCATTATGTTGAACTATTAAGTATTTCTGATGATTCAGCACGCTCCTTTTATGAAAAACAATGTATAAAAGAGAACTGGTCAGTAAGGGAACTGAGAAGGTAAATAAATTCTATACTTTTTGAAAGAATTGCTTTAAGTAAAGACAAAAAAGGAGTTTTAAAATTTGCCAAAAAGGGGCAGATAATAAAGAGTATATAATAAAAGACCCTTATGTGTTTGAGTTTTGTGGAAAAGAAAAAGCTTAAGTTGAAATTTGACCCCAAATTAGATTTTCAATATGAAAGTTATACGCAGTTGCAAATGGAATTTCAAATTAATAGCACCAAACAAATCAGAATGCACATCGTTGCAAGTTGTTGGGCATCGCGGCCCGTCTCGTCTTACGGCATCGTTATCCGTAGAAAAATCGATTTATGATCCAAGCAAGGATAATGAAATTCAAGATTCAAACACTAAACAAACCAGAACGTCAAAAGTTAAATTATTGATTTTTTAATGTTTTTGGTTATCATAATGCTGTTAAATTCTTTAATTAAAGATTATGATTTTTACTCCGGATGATTTGAAAAATTTTGATTATGAAAGGGACCTAGGTAAACCGGGTGAATTTCCATTTACCCGGGGAATATATCCTACAATGTATGCCGGCCGGCTCTGGACAATGCGTCAGTATGCAGGTTTTGGCACGGCTGAAGAATCAAATAAACGCTATAGATATCTCTTAGAGCAGGGTCAGACCGGTCTTTCTGTTGCCTTTGATTTACCGACCCAGATGGGCTATGATTCAGATGACCCGATCGCTGAAGGTGAAGTGGGAAAGTGTGGGGTGGCAATTGATACCTTGAAGGATATGGAAATTCTCTTTAATAAGATACCCCTTGATAAAGTAAGCACCTCAATGACGATTAATGCCACCGCAGCAGTTTTACTTGCGATGTATATAGTCCTGGCTGAAAAACAGGGGATTGGACCGGAGAAACTGCGCGGAACCGTGCAGAATGATATCTTAAAAGAATATATTGCCCGGGGAACCTATATATATCCTCCAGAACCGTCAATGAGATTGACCGTTGATATTATTGAATTCTGCAGTGAAAACCTGCCTAAGTGGAATACCATTTCCGTTTCCGGATATCATATCCGGGAGGCTGGAGCAACTGCAGTTCAGGAACTCGCTTTTACCCTTGCTGACGGTATCGCCTATGTCCAGGCTGTGATTGATAGGGGACTGGATATTGATACATTTGCACCAAGACTTTCATTCTTTTTTAACGCCCATAATAACCTTTTCGAGGAGATAGCAAAATTCCGCGCCGCAAGAAGGTTATGGGCAAAGATTATGCGTAATCAATTTAAGGCGAAGAATCCTTTGTCCTGGAGATTGAGATTTCATACCCAGACAGCAGGTTCAACCCTTACTGCCCAGGAACCCCGGAATAATGCAATCCGGGTTGCATATCAGGCATTAGCTGCGGTTCTGGGCGGCACCCAGTCTCTGCATACCAATTCATTTGATGAGGCGCTTTCTTTACCGACCACCGAATCAGTAAGACTTGCCCTGCGCACCCAGCAGATAATCGCCCATGAGACCGGTGTTCCTGAGGTGGTGGATCCGATGGGTGGTTCATACTATTTAGAATCCCTTACCCGGTCACTTGAGGATAAGGCAGTTGAGTATCTGAAAAAGATTGAAGCACTTGGTGGGGCGATAAAGGCGATTGAAAAGGGTTATTTCCAGCGTGAGATTCATCTCAGTGCCTATAAATATCAGAAGGCGGTTGAAGAGAATAAGATTGGTGTTGTCGGCGTAAATAAATTTTCTGATAGTCAAAAGTCAGAACAATACAAAATCTTAAAGGTTAAAGATAAGGCGGTTGCAAGACAAAAAAGTCGTCTGAAAAAAATAAAGGCGATGCGCGATAAAAAGAAGGTCGAACAAAGCCTTGAGAGATTAAAAAATCTTGCAGTAAGTGGTCAAAATCTGATGGAACCGATTATTGAATGCGTCAGGGCATATGCAACCCTGGGTGAAATTTCAAAGGCACTCAAAGAAATTTTTGGAGAATATGAAGAAAAACCATTGTTTTAGTTTCGTGAAAGTCAAATAATTTTATAGATTCCTTGATAATTCAATGCTTTTTTCCGTTTTGTTAAAGTAATTTAATACTTGCATTTATTTGATTTGATGTTATAATAGAGCCTAAGAACCTTTGAAAGGAGGCAAAAAATGAACTTTGGTGTTCCAAGGGAACTGCCACCGTTCAAGCAGACACCTGAATACCGCGTTGGACTTTCTCCTATGGGTGCCAGGGAATTGGTACTTCAGGGTGCAAATGTCTTCATTGAGACCAAGGCGGGTGAAGACGCTGGATTCAGTGATCAGGATTATGAAAAGGCAGGGGCGACAATCGTCTATTCAAAGGATGAGGCATATAAACGGGCTGATGTTGTTTTAAAGGTACGCAGACCTCAGCAGGATGAATATGACTGTATTAAAGAGGGACAGGTTATAATGGGATTTATCCATATGGTTACCGCACGCAAGGAATTTCTTAAGGTGATTGAAGAGAAAAAAGTTACCCTGATCGGCTATGAGATTATTCAGAAAGATGATGGTAAGTTACCGATTGTCATTCCAATGAGTGAAATGGCAGGAAAACTTGCGGTTCAACTTGCTGCCCGATTATTAGAATCACCGGGCGGCGGAAGGGGAATTCTGCTTGGTGGTATTCCTGGCATTCCACCGGCTGAAGTTGTAATCCTCGGCGGAGGAACCCTGGGTTGTAATGCAGCAAAGAGTTTTGCCGGACTTGGTGCCAATGTCTATGTGCTCGATGTAAATCGTGATAAACTTGAGGAGATCGCCACCCATACATTCGGGATGAAGGTTATTACTATGTTTGCAACCCGGCATAATATTGAGAAGCTTGTAAAGTTTGCTGATGTTTTGATCGGTGCGGTGCTGGTTCCTGGTAAGAGGGCACCAATTCTTGTCACTGAGGATATGGTTCATACAATGCGCCGCGGTGCCGTGATTATCGATTTTTCTATCGACCAGGGTGGTTGTATCGCAACTTCAAAGATTTCACCCAGTGGCAAATTTATCTATAAAGTAAATAATGTGATACATTTCTGTATGCCCAATGCCACAACATTGGTTGCCAGGACCGCCAGCCATACATTGACATCCGCTGCCTATCCCTATCTGGAGCAGATTGTAAGATTGAGTTTTGAGCAGGCATTAGAGGAGAATAAAGACCTGCAGCGTGGTTTGTATGCAAAAAATGGTAAGATAAAAGAGGAGTATCGGATATGAGCTGTATTGATAATTATAAAAAGAAGTTGTGCTCATTAGAAGAGGCTGTCGCAGTTGTGAAAAGTAATGACCGTGTCTATATCAGTGGCAATGCTGCAACACCTTTTAAATTGATGGAGGCACTTGCCGAGCGTAAGGATGAACTGAAAAATGTTGAGATTACCCATGTGCTTTTACTTGGTGAGGACCCTTTATCAAAACCGGAAATGGCGGAACATTTTCGGCATAACTCACTCTTTGTCGGACCGGCAGATCGCGCCGCAGTGAATGAAGGCAGGGCAGACTATATTCCGGTTTTTCTCTATGAAATTCCGAGCCTTTTTTATTCTAAATTACTGCCGCTTGATGTTGCCTTGCTTCATGTTTCGCCGCCGGATGAACATGGATTTATGAGTTTCGGGGTTGAGTGTCTGGGTTCTAAGGCTGCAGTAGAAACCGCAAAGATTGTTGTTGCCCAGGTTAACGACCGGATGCCCAGAACCCTTGGTGATTCATTCATTCATATCTCAAAGGTGGCGAAATTGGTTGAGGTATCAGAGGAATTACCTCAACTTAAAATCCCGCCTTTTACTGAGGTGGAAAAAAAGATTGGTGGATATATTGCCGACCTTGTTGAGGATGGTTCAACCCTGCAGCTGGGTATCGGGGGAATTCCCAATGCGGCACTGAAGGCAATGTTCAATAAAAAAGACTTAGGGATTCATACCGAAATGGTATCAGACTCGGTTATTGAGGCGATTGAAGCCGGGGTGATAACCGGGGCAAAAAAGACATTGCATCCGGGTAAAGTGATTGCTACATTTTACTTAGGCACGAATAAACTCTACGATGCAATTGATAATAATCCAACCTTTGAGACCCATCCAACCGATTATACAAATCATCCATTTATTATTGGTCAGAATGAAAAGATGGTGGCGATTAATTCGGCAATTGAGGTTGATCTTACCGGCCAGGTCTGTTCCGATTCTATCGGCACGAGAATCTATTCAGGATTTGGCGGTCAGGTGGATTTTATTCGGGGAGCAGCACAATCCAAGGGGGGTAAACCGATTATTGCACTGCCCTCTACAGCAAAAAAGAATCAGGTTTCAAAGATTGTTCCTACCCTGAAAGCCGGGGCCGGTGTGGTTACTACCCGGGCTGATGTTCATTATGTAGTTACTGAATTTGGTGTGGCATACCTTCATGGCAAGAATTTGCGGGAAAGGGCAAAAGCGTTGATCAAGATTGCCCATCCGAATTTTCGGCCGATGCTTGAGCAGGAGGCAAAGAAGAGAAAGTTAATATAAATGGAAAAAGATTTTAAAGTTTTGAAACTTGACCATATCGGTATCGCAGTTGGTTCAATCGAGGAGCAATTAAGGGTATGGCAGAATTTGCCGGGTCTAAAAATGATCGAAACCAAAGAAATTCCGGATCAGAAGATAAAGGTTGCGATTTTTAATCTCGGCAATCTCCATATTGAACTGATTGAGCCTCTAACTGCAACAAGTTCGGTTCACAATTTTATTAAAAAGAGGGGAGAGGGCCTTCATCACCTCTGTTTTGAGGTTGATAATATTGATACCGCACTTGCGCTTTTAAAAGATCGGGGTGTTCGTCTGGTTGATGAAAAACCGAGGACCGGGGCATGGGCAAAAAAAATAGCCTTTATCCATCCGAAATCTATGGGTGGTGTCCTGGTTGAGTTGAGCGAACATTAAAATGGCCCCTCCCCTCATAAAATATTAAATCTATGTTTAATATCAGATAAGGAGGAATAATGCATTTTGACACCGAGGTTGTCCATGGCGGTCAACATCCTGACAAGCTGCACGGGGCAATTTCCCCCCCAATCTATCAGACCTCAACATATGCATTTAAGGATGCAGACCAGGGCGCGCGTCTCTTTAAAAAAGAAGAAGAAGGATATATCTACACCCGGCTGAGCAACCCGACGATTGACCTTCTCGCTCAAAAGGTTGCCCGCTTAGAATCAGCTGAGGCAGGAATTATTTTTTCTTCTGGGCTCGCGGCAATCTTCAATACTATTGTTACCCTTGTTAAATCCGGAGAAGAGGTTGTTTCAGATAATACAATTTATGGAGGAACATTCGCCCTTTTAAAGAATATTCTGCCCCGCTTAGGTATCGGTGTAAAATTAATCAATGCCAATGATGCAAACGCATTGAATTCGGCGGTCAATGAAAAGACCAGATTACTTTTCATTGAAACTCCTGCCAATCCGACACTTAAGATTGTTGATATCGCAGCCTGCGCTGATTTTGCTCATAAAAATAATATCCCGTTATGCGTTGATAATACATTTGCTACGCCATATCTTCAAAGGCCGATTGAACTTGGTGCAGATATCGTTGTCCACTCGGCAACAAAGTATCTTGGTGGACATGGCGATATTATCGGCGGTATTGTTGTGGGAAAAAAGGATTTTATCGAGAAGTTGTGGGATGATGCTAAGGAGATTGGTGCCTGTAATACACCAATGAATGCCTGGCTTATTTTAAGGGGAATTAAGACGCTTGCAGTGCGTATGGATAAACACTGCTCCAATGCAATGAAGATTGCAGAATTTTTATCGACACATAATAAAATAGAAAAGGTCTATTATCCGGGATTGAAGAGCCATCCCGGTTATGAACTTGCCCGACGCCAGATGAGTCAATTTGGGGGTATGGTAGGATTTGATCTCAAAGGTGGTAAAGAGGCCGGTAAGGTTGTTATGAATGCGGTTAAACTCTGTATCCTGGCTGTGAGCCTGGGTGATGTTGATACCCTGATTGAGCATCCCGCCTCAATGACCCATTCTACATATAGTGATGAAGAATTAAAAAAGTGTGGTATTAATCCTGGATATGTGAGATTATCGGTTGGTATTGAGAATCCTGAAGATTTGATCGAGGATTTAAACCAGGCTTTATCAAAAGTTTGAACAATGGGGAAGTTATATGATTGGAATTGTGGGCTATGGGTCTTATATCCCGCGCTATCGCATCAGGGCGGATGATATTGCCCGACAATGGGGAAGAGACCCAGAGACCGTAAAGCGGGGTTTACTACTTAAGGAAAAGACCGTTCCCGGGTTGGATGAAGATACAATTACAATTTCAGTTGCTGCAGCAAAGAATGCCTTAAGGCGTGCTGAGATTGAGCCCGGGGAAATTGGTGCCCTTTATATCGGTTCTGAATCCCATCCCTATGCGGTGAAACCTTCAGGAACCGTGGTCGCTGAGGCTCTGGGAATTACGCCTGAGGTTCATATCGCTGATTTTGAATTTGCCTGTAAGGCAGGAACCGAGGCGATGTATGTCGCCTATGCCCAGGTCAGGGCAGAATTGGTGAAGTATGCGATGGGTATTGGAGCCGATACATCACAGGGGGCGCCGGGTGATGCCTTAGAATTTTCTGCCTCGGCAGGAGGTTCGGCATTCATATTTGGAAAAGAAAAGGTGATTGCTGCGGTGATTGATACATATTCATATACTACAGATACAGCAGATTTCTGGCGCAGGGAAGGCGCCTTTTATCCACTCCATGGTGGAAGATTTACGGGTGCCCCGGCCTATTTCAAACATATTCTTGGTGCAGGAAGGGCGATATTGAAGAAAAATAATTTGAAACCGGAAGATTTTACCTATGCCGTCTTTCATATGCCCAATGGAAAATTCCCTATGAGTGCTGGCAAGAGACTCGGTTTTAAAAGGGAACAGATGGAACCGGGCTGGATTGTCCCCTTAATGGGAAATACCTATTCGGCTTCTTCACCAACCGCTTTTTCTGCCACTTTGGATATTGCAAAGCCCGGTGATTTGATTCTCCTTGTCTCATTCGGTTCGGGTGCAGGAAGTGATGCATTTATCTTTAAGGTGACCGAGCGGATTAATGAAGTGCGGGAAAAGGCAGAAAAGGTTAAGGATATGCTGACCCGATCTCCAATCTACCTGGATTATGGCCGGTATGCAAAATTTCGTGGTAAAATTATTATGAATGAATAGAGGACAAGATGCGTGATGTCTATATAATCGGTGTGGGAATGACAAAATTTGGTGAACTGTGGGATAAATCCCTCAGGGATATATTTGTTGAATCGGCACTTTCGGCAATGGATGATGCCGGGGTTGATCATATTGAATCGATGTTTGTAGGTTCAATGACTCCGGGTCTATTTGTCGGTCAGGAACATATTGGGGCGCTTATGGCAGATTATCTTGGTGCCGCACCGGTTCCTGCAGTAAGAGTGGAATCAGCCTGCTGTTCTGGCGGAATGGCATTAAGATTAGGATTTTTTGAGATTGCATCAGGAAACAGTGATATTGTTTTGGTCGGTGGTGTGGAAAAAATGACCGATAGTGCTGATGTAACTGCTGCCCTGGCGACTGCTGCCGACCAGGAATATGAGGTGTATCATGGAATAACATTCCCCGGATTATATGCCCTGATTGCCCGGGCGCATATGGCACGTTATGGGACAACCAGGGAACAACTTGCCTCAGTTTCTGTCAAAAATCACCATAATGGTTCATTGAACCCCAGGGCACAGTTTCAAAATGAGGTAACAAAAGAACAGGTTATTAATGCTACACTTATTGCAGACCCCTTGACGATACTTGATAGTTCACCAGTATCCGACGGTGCAGCCTGTGCAATACTGGTTTCGGAGAAGTATTTAAAGAAACCCGCCGTAAAAATTATCGGTTCGGGTGCAGCAACTGATAGGATTGCCCTGCATCAACGGGATGACATTACAGAGCTCAGGGCGGTTAAGGTTTCAGCCGAAAGGGCATACAGGATGGCAGGGATTGGTCCGGAAAATATAGATTTTGCTGAGGTCCATGACTGTTTTTCAATCGCCGAACTCTGCATTATCGAAGAACTCGGTTTTGTTGAGAAGGGCAAGTCAGGACCGTTTATTGAATCTGGTAATACTATGCTTGAGGGTAAGATTCCAGTGAATACCTCAGGCGGCCTGAAGGCAAAAGGACATCCGGTCGGTGCGACAGGTATTGCCCAGGTGGTTGAGGTGGTCGAACAACTAAAGGGGACTGCTGGTAAGAGACAACTTAAGAATATCCATATCGGGCTGACCCATAATATGGGTGGTTCCGGTGCGTCATCGGTTGTGCATATACTGAAATTGGTAGAATAAGGGGGATATATATGCCGACACCAGGGTATACACGTGAGATACCTCAGAGGTATCGACTTGAAGCAAATAAATGTAAAAATTGTGGAAAGATTTCATTTCCACCAAGGTTAGTCTGTCCATATTGCGGGGCGCGGAATTTTGAACCGACAAAACTTTCTGATACCGGAAAGATTGTTACTTTTACCACTATCCGGGTTGCCCCGGGCCGCTATGCTGCCTATGTCCCTTATAGTATCGCCATAATTGAATTGAATGATGGGGTTAAAATTACTACGCAGGTAGTTGATTGCAAACCTGAGGACCTTGAGATTGGTAAAGCGGTGAGGATTATTTTTAGAAAGATGTATCCTGAAGGGAAGACCGGAATAATCTGCTATGGGTATAAGGCAGTTTTGATTTAAGAGTTGTAAATAATGGAAAGAATAGAATCGCAGATAAGAACTGATTCATCGGAGTTTAAAGAGAACAAAAGAGTGATGGAACAGGCGGTAAGGGTTCTCAAGGAAAGGCTTGCACAGGTGCACAAGGGCGGGCCTCCGCATATGCATGAGAAACATAAAAAGAGAAACAAACTTTTTGTGCGTGAACGATTGAAACGGTTATTTGATCCGGATACACCGTTCCTTGAACTGAGTCCTTTGGCTGCCTGGGATATGTATGATAACACCCATCCATCTGCCGCAATCATTACCGGCATAGGTGTTGTGCATAATAAAGAGGTGATGGTGGTTGCCCATGATGCTACAGTTAAAGGCGGAACTTATATTCCCGAGACGATAAAAAAACATATTCGTGCCCAGGAAATAGCAATGGAGAACCGCCTGCCCTGTATCTACCTTGTCGATTCAGGCGGAATATTTTTGCCCCTCCAGGTCGGAACATTCCCGGATAAATTTCACTTCGGAAGAATCTTTTATAATCAGGCGCGGATGTCTGCAGATAATATACCGCAGATTTCTGTAGTATTGGGTTTCTGCACCGCGGGTGGTGCGTACCAGCCGGCAATGAGTGATGAAGTTGTGATTGTTAAGGGTGCAGGCACAATCTATATTGGTGGTCCACCTCTGGTTAAGGCAGCAACCGGTGAGGTGGTTACTGAAGAGGAGCTGGGCGGTGCCGATGTCCACTGTCGGATTTCTGGTGTTGCCGACCATTATGCCGAAGATGATGAACAGGCACTGGCTATTACCAGAAACATAATTGAGAACCTTCCGGCTTCAAGGAAATATCCATTGGGGAGATATGAACCAGAACCTCCTGCCTATGACCCGGCTGAACTCTATGGGATTATCCCGGGCGATTTGAAAAAGCCGTTTGATATGAAAGAGGTGATTGCTCGGATTGTTGATAACAGTGAATTCCAGGAATTTAAGGCACTTTACGGCACAACCCTGGTTTGCGGCTTTGCCCGAATAATGGGCTATCCAGTTGGTATTCTGGCAAATAATGGTGTGCTGTTTTCCGAATCTTCTCAAAAGGGTGCCCATTTTGTTTCGATGTGTGCAGTGCGCAGGATTCCGATAATATTTTTCCAGAATATTACCGGATTCATTGTTGGAAAACGATATGAGCACGGCGGTATTGCCAAGGATGGAGCAAAATTAATTCATGCGGTAGCAAATGCCCAGGTTCCAAAATTTACAATTATCGTTGGGAATTCTTATGGCGCAGGTAATTATGGGATGTGCGGTCGGGCATATGGCCCAAGGCTGTTATGGATGTGGCCGACTGCCAAGATCTGTGTGATGGGTGGTGAACAGGCTGCAGGTGTATTGACCGATATAAAGGTTAAGGCATTGACCAGGCAAGGGAAGAAATTGACTAAAGAAGAGATTGAAGAGATCAGAAAGCCGATACTTGCCAAGTATGAATATGAATCGAGTGCCTACTATTCTACCGCCCGTTTATGGGATGACGGTATAATTGATCCGGTTGATAGCCGTGAGATACTTGGGCTGGCAATTTCAATGTCATTGAATGCACCGATTCCGGAACATAAATTCGGCGTCTTTAGAATGTAATTGAAATAGCGGCATTGGGAATATGATTTTTAGAAACATTTTTTATAATCCCCGGCATCAGGGGGAATAAGAGGGGAGCAATTAAAATGGGTTCGATACAAAGTGGCGAAAATATAGCTAATCTGGAAATTCCGAATATCTTAGGAGTAAGAAAGGAGGTTTAATGAAAAAGATATGTTTTAAGGAATTAATTAAAGATTTAAAAGAACCCTGGCAATTAAAGGATATTGCATATATTAATGATACCGCAATGCGTATCGCAAAGATTGATGGTGAATTCCACTGGCATACCCACGAGCTTGAGGATGAATTCTTTTTTGTTCTTAAGGGTAAAATATCAATTGATACTGAAGAGGGTTCAATTGACCTGGCTGAAAATGAAGGATGTCTTATTAAAAAAGGGATAAGGCACAGGTCACGTTCTGAAGGCCCAGCCTGGATACTTCTGATTGAACCAATCAAGACCAAGACAAGGGGTGAATAAAGAAAAATTTATGGGCGAAAAGGTATTTGAAACAATATTATTCGATATAAAAGGGCCGGTTGCAAATATTGTTTTTAATCGACCGCAAATCCATAATGCATTTAATGATACGATGATTAATGAATTGATTGCGGCCTTTGATGATATCGAAAAGAATAGAGATATAAGGGTGGTTGTTCTTACCGGTAAGGGAAAATCATTCTGTGCTGGAGCAGACCTGAACTGGATGAGGCGGGTAAGGGATTTTTCCTATGAAGAAAATTTTAAGGAATCATTAGCCCTATCTGAAATGCTCTATAAGATTTATACCTGCTCCCGACCAACGATAGCCCGGGTAAACGGGACGGCAATCGGCGGCGGCACAGGTCTTGTTGCAGTCTGTGATATTGCAATTGGTGCGGAAGGAGCAAGATTCAGTTTCAGTGAAGTAAAACTTGGTTTGATACCCGCCTGTATTTCACCCTATGTGATAAGAAAATGTGGTGAAGGACGGTGCCGCGAGTTTTTCCTGACCGGGGAGAGGTTGACCGCACAAAAGGCATTGAATGCAGGATTACTAAATATGGTGGTTCCCTTGGAAGAATTGGATAGTGCGGTTTTTAATCTTGTGAATCAACTTATTTCAAGCGGTCCTGTAGCAATAAGACAGTGTAAGGATCTTTTGAAAAATGTCCCGGGTATGGCATGGGAAGATGTCAAACGCTATACTGCTGAAATCATCTCCCGGATGAGAATATCTGATGAAGGTCAGGAAGGAATGAATGCATTCTTAGAAAAAAGAAGACCAAAATGGGGTAAAGGTCAAGCTGGTTAATTATTATCGTTCGAAAAATAAACTGAGTTCGGAAGAATTGATATTAGCAGAAATTCAACAAATTGTTTTTCTATGATAAAAAAGATTCTTATTGCCAATCGGGGTGAGATTGCAATACGGGTGGCGCGTGCCTGCCGGGAATTGGGAATTGAGGTGGTGGGTGTTTATTCAGAGGTGGATAAAGATTCTCTGCATCTACGGTTTATGGATGATGCATACTGTATTGGAGAACCTGCGCCCAAGAAGAGTTACTTAGATATACAAAAGATTGTTGATGCAGCAAAGAAATCGGGTTGTGAGGCGATTCATCCCGGCTATGGATTTTTAGCAGAAAATGCTGAATTTGCAAAGACCTGCGCGGATAATAATATTATATTTATTGGACCGGATTATAAGGCGCTTGCCTTGGTCGGAGATAAATTGGCATCGCGTAATACTGCCCGTCGTGTTGATGTTCCTGTAATTCCCGGTATGGAATTGAAATCAAGCGATTTAGAGACATTCAAAAAAACGGCGAATCAGGTAGGCTATCCAGTTATTATCAAGGCATCACTCGGTGGCGGTGGTAAAGGAATGAGGGTGGTCCATACTGAAAAGGAACTTGAGCCGAGCATATCCGCGGGGCAGAGAGAGGCAAAAAGTGCGTTCGGTGATGACACAGTCTATTTAGAAAAATATATAGAAAAACCCCGGCATATTGAATTTCAGGTGCTCAGGGATAATTATGGGAATACCATTCATCTATTTGAAAGGGAATGTTCAATCCAGAGGCGACATCAGAAGATAATTGAAGAGACTCCGTCAGTAGCACTGGATAATAATCTGCGTAGGAGGATGGCTGAGGCGGCAAAACAGGTTATCTCGGCAGCCGGATATACAAATGCCGGGACTGTCGAATTTTTACTTGATGAAAATAACAACTTCTATTTTCTTGAGGTTAATGCCCGAGTCCAGGTTGAACATCCGATTACTGAACTTGTAACCGGGGTAGACCTTGTGCACCAGCAAATTTTGATTGCCTCGGGTCAAAAGATAAAGTTAAACCAGGAAGAGATTTATCAACGAGGACATGCAATCGAAGCAAGAATTTATGCCGAGGACCCGGAGAATAATTTTCTTCCTTCTCCCGGAGAGATTCTCTACCTTAATGAACCTCAGGGACCCGGGGTCAGAGTGGATTCTGGTGTCTATCAGGGCTGGAATGTTCCACCCCATTATGACCCGATATTATCAAAATTGATTGTCTGGGCGGAAGACCGTGAAATTGCAATCGCCCGACTTGTCAATAACCTTAAGGATTATATCATTCTTGGAATTAAAACAAACATCGGTTTTTTGAAAGAAATTCTTCTGACCAAAAATTTTCTTGAAGGCAATTATCATACACATTTTATCGATGAATGTAAAGATGAACTATTGAAAAAGAAGAAAAATCTGCATGCCGCCCTGATCGCCGGGGCATTGATGCAGAGCCAGACAAAAAAGGTTACCGGACCGGAAATTTTACATCAGGATAGTGAACAGACAACACCCTGGCAGGAACTCGGTGCCTGGAAGATATGTAAAAGATAGGAGTGTCGGGTGCGGTATGCTTTGAAATATCTTAATAATATACATAAAATAGAAGTAAAAAAAGAGGATTCAGCATTATATATTTTAATTGATCGACAGAATTTTGTCGTAAAAAATATTAAGATAAAAAGTAATCAGGTTTCATTTCAATTAAATAATAAGAGATATTGTGTATATGGAGTGTTAAAAGATAGAGTAAGTTATATATCTATTGATGGAGAGTATTATACACTTGAATTGGCTGATGAGAAAAGACAGAAGCGGGATACATCAACTGGTGGTGATTCTGTAGCATCTCCGATGCCCGGTCTTGTGGTGAAGATTGCGGTAAAGGTCGGTGAAAAAGTGACTGCCGGGACAACCCTGGCTATAGTCGAAGCGATGAAAATGCAGAATGAACTGCGCGCACCGCGTGATGGTATGATAAAGAAAATTAATTTCAAAGAAGGGGAACAGATTGACGCATTCGAACCCATCGTAGAACTCTCTTGAGGGTCAAATCTCGACATTGGACAAAAGGAGGATGATATGGCCCGGCCATTAAGAATTCAATTCCCCGGAGCATATTATCATATCACCTGCCGCGGTATTGAAAGACGGAACATCTATTATGATGATAAAGATCGTGAAATGTTTTTGTCTTTTCTTAAGGAGTCATTAGAAATTTACCAGGTTGTACTTTACGCCTTTATTCTAATGCCCAATCATTTTCATTTATTGATACAAACAAAAAAGGCAAACTGTTCTGAATTTATGCGCCAATTTAATGTTCGATATACTGTCTGGTTTAATCATTACCATAAGCGTGTGGGAAATCTTTATCAGGGAAGATATAAGGCACATCTGGTAGATGCTGACAGCTATTTCTTGGAACTCTCACGATATATCCATTTAAATATTGTGCGTGTTTCATCTCATCATTCATTGAATTACAAGCAGCTTTTATCGTATTTACATAAATATCAATGGAGCAGTTTAGCGGGCTATTTTGACAAAAAATTTGCTAAATATTACATTGATTATAAAAAGATACTACTTATGGCGGGCGGACGCCGTCAATATCGAAGATTTATTGTCGATGGTCTGAAACGGGATATTAGCGATCCATTTAAAAAAGTTAAATTCGGACTGTTTATAGGTGATGATGATTTTATAGAAGAAATAAAGACTAAATATATAAAGGATGGGTCAGAACGCGATCAACCATCTTACCGTCATTTACTATCTTCAAAAATTGAGCCTGAAGTTGTTATTAATAAAGTTTCCGAACTATTTAATGTAGGCCCGGATAAAATTATTCAACGTTCGATGAGTGGTATAGTGCGAGGTATCTTAAGTGAAATGCTTTATTGCTACTCGGATTTAACTCAGCGGGAGATCGGTAAGTTGTTGGACGGAATTGATTATTCTGCGGTAAACAAACTTCGAACCCGGCTGAAAAAAAGAATGGATGATAATGAAAATATCCAGAAGATATTCAAGAAGGTTAAAAAAAGTATTGAGGATTTGTCCAATGTCGAGATTTGACCCTTTATGATGGAATCAGCACTGGTTGGCATTGTACCCCGTAAAAATTTATGGGAAATAATAAAAAAGGAGAGATGGTATCATATCCCGGTTCAGTCTGCACCCCGTAATCTACCACAGGTAAGATATATCGCCTTTTACTTTCCTAAGGTTTTTGGTGAAGAATTATGTTATAAGGTTATTTATTATGGACGGGTGATAGGGATGGAGAAGAAGAAACGGATTGAATTATTTCCGGATGAAACACAACATCCGCGCCAGGGCCTCGACTATTATCAAATACATCTTGACCGGATAGAGGAACTTCCTCGTCCTATTCCCAGCCGGCGATGGCGTCGTATCGTTCATATTCCAACGACACTAAGACGACTATATACTGCAGAAGAGATTAATGATTTGTATGAAACTTCTCCGATAGAAGAGAAGATGTATCGTGCTCTACGCCGCAGAAATATAAATCCCGAGAGGCAATTTTATGTTCGCGTCAATAATCAATACTACTGTCTCGATTTTTGTATTTTCTGTAAAAAGGCGAATATCGATTTAGAGTGTGATGGAGAGCGTTATCATATTCTACCTGAGTCTCTTACCCGGGATCGTCTTCGTAACAATGAGCTTACAAGTTATGGATGGTATGTTCTTCGATTTATTGGTAATGAGATTCGCACGAAGTTAAATAACTGTTTACGCACAATCATACGCACCATAAATACCCTGGATGGTTTACAGGAGAAAGACACACCTTACCAACAGGAGGGCACACCAGATTTTTGATATTAAAGAAGTTAAACAGATTGATTATTTAAAAGGAGGTTAATCGATGAAGATAACAAAATGGCAACAGATTGACAAACATCCTAACCCACATGGGGTGGATGTAAGAAAGATTTATGATGCCGTGCATGCCCAGGTTATGCATATTACATTAAATCCCGGAGAAAAACTTAAAAGACATATTACTCCGGTTGATGTTATCTTTTATGTTCTTGAAGGACAAGGGATAGTTGAAATCGGTGATGAAAAGAGAGAGGTTGAGCAGGGGACATTGATTGATAGTCCGAGAAAAATACCACATTGTTGGTATAATGAAGGTGATAAAATCTTGCGGTTTCTTGTTATCAAGATTCCTCGCCCCAGTGAAAAATCAAAATTGCTATAAAGTATAGAAACAGCATAATAAGGAAAAGTTAATGGACGAGAAAAATTCAACTCTTCACTATGTTTGTACGCGGAAAGAAGCGTGGGATTTAATTGAGCAACATAACCGCTTTTGGATTTCTGATTGTGGATGTCGGCTGGCTAAACATGGATGTGCCCGTTCCCGGATTGATTTATGTCTTGCTTTTGTTGAAAACTGGTGGAAAAATAAAAAAGATAAGGGAATGAATCTTAAAGAAGTTTCAAAGGAATATCTACGAGAAATTTTTCAAGAAGCGAAAGAAAAACATCTGGTAACAAGACCATTTCATAATTCAGAAGATTTGAACAGTGTTACAGGAATATGCTTTTGCTGTGATGACTGTTGTAAGTTTTTTATCGGTGATAGTGAGAAATGCAATAAAGGCTTACTGATTGAGAAAACTGATCTTACGGAATGTACATCCTGTGGTTTATGTGTAGAAGTCTGTCATTTTGAAGCCAGAAAAATCGTGAATGGCGGGTTGACTGTTGACCGGGATAGATGCTACGGTTGCGGGCTCTGTTTAGATGTTTGTCCAATAGAAAAATGCATTATGATGGTGCCCAGATAATTTCATATGTCGAGATTTAAGCCGGAGTTTAAAGTGACAGTTTTTAAGGGTGTAAGAGATGGGATTGAGGATTGGACCAAGAAAATATTTTGTGAAGAAAATCAATAAGCCAACGGCATATAAAAAATACATTATAATAAGGCAAAACACGATAGTGATTTAGTGGCGAATTATGAAAAAAGAATTTTTATACAATTGTTTAGTTGAGGTCAAAAATAAAGTAGCAATAACAAATAAAAATGCTACTTCTCAGAGAACACTTTTCAAACAGAGATTTTCATTTTCCAGTCTATCTAAATCTGAGCAACTGATTGTCTGGGATTATATCTGGAATAATTCATCTGATTTTTGGGTATCTATGCAGTCCTTTTTATTTCTTGAAAAGAATATGAAGGACAAATATTTTTTGGTCGAATCGTGGGAGACAATAAAAAATTGGCAAAATAAAGTGGATAATTGGGGGAGATGTGATGCATTATCAAAAATCTATACAAAAATTCTTGAGATAATTCCTGATAAGGTATTGGAACAACTAAAGAAATGGAATAAATCAAAGAATTTATGGGACAGGAGGCAATCTCTTGTAAGTCTTTTATATTTCAGTCGAACAAAGAAAACCATATTACCTTATGAAACAATAGTTCCCTTTGTGAGCAGATTGATTGATGACAAAGAATATTATGTTCAAAAAGGCATCGGTTGGACATTGAAAGAATTATACCGTGTTTATCCAAATAAGACATTAAAATATATTGAGAAAAACGCTAAAAGAATTTCAGCAATAGCATTTTCTGCTGCAACTGAGAAACTTACAAAAACAGCTAAAGAAAGATTGAAAGAAATAAGAAAAAGCAAGCCATTAATACTCTGAAACCTGGACAAAGCTTTACCTTGTACATAAAAATAGTAGAGTACAAACAAACTTGACAGATTTGCTAAGATAATATAATATGTCCTATCATTCTGTTAATTCCAGAATTTAGGATTGTTTTTTATGGAAACTTTGTCCAATGTCGAGATTTGACCCTAAGTTTGAAACAAACAAACTTGACAGATTTGCTAAGATAATATAATATGTCCTATCATTCTGTTAATTCCAGAATTTAGGATTGTTTTTTATGGAAACTTTGTCCAATGTCGAGATTTGACCCTAAGTTTGAAAGGAGGTTTATATGCTATTTCGTGGTTTCTGGCTTCTGGTCATATTGGGTATTGGTTGCACAACCAGTGCCCGGATTGATAATACCGGTCCGGATATGAAAGGAACCGGTATTATTGCCAGGGCAAATAACCGATTCGCCCTGGAGATTTTTACACAAATCAAAAAGCACCATAAAGATGAGAATATCTTTTTCTCACCACTCAGTATTGTTACCGCCCTGACTATGGTTTATGAAGGGGCAAGGGGACAGACTGCTAAAGAGTTGGAACAGGTTCTTCATATTCCATCCGAACCAGAATCGAGAAGGCAGAATTTCGCCCATCTGATTAATGAACTGAACCGAAAAGATAAAAAATATACACTTGGAATAGCCAATGCACTCTGGGCACAGAAGGATTATAGGTTTTTAAAGAAATACTTTCAGGTTATTGAAAAATACTATCAGGGCAGGGCAATCAATGTTGATTTCGTTAAAGAGACTGAGGAAACACGAAAGAAGATAAACAACTGGGTTGAAGAAAAGACTAAGGGTAAGATTAAAAATCTGATTCCGGAAGGAACCCTTAAACCACTTACCAGATTGGTGCTCACAAATGCAATTTATTTTAAGGGGAACTGGGCACAGCAGTTTGATAAGCAATTAACCCATAGCGAAGAATTTCAAACCCTCAGTCGGGATACGGTTAAGGTTCCAATGATGAGTTTTACCGGAGATAAGGCAAAGTTTAATTATGCCGAGATTGAAGGGATACAGATTCTGGAACTACCTTATGAGGGTGATGACCTATCAATGTTGATTTTATTGCCTGAACCCGGCAAGGTCGCGGCTTTGGAAGAATCATTGAGTTTTGATAAACTTACCAGATGGCAGGGTTTACTCAGAAAACAGCAGGTTGATGTCTACCTGCCGAGATTCAAACTAAAGACAAAGTATTTTCTGGCAAAGATTTTGATTGAGATGGGAATGCCATCGGTATTCGGCGTAAAACCTACTGATTTTTCCGGGATGGACGGCACCAAAAATCTTTCAATAAGTAAGGTGATTCATCAAGGATTTGTTGAAGTTAATGAAGAGGGAACCGAGGCCGCCGGAGCAACCGGTATAGTAATGGAATTGGCAATGAAGAAAAAAATTCCAATCTTTCGGGCTGACCATCCATTTCTCTTTCTGATTCAGCATAAACCAAGTGGCACCATTCTGTTTTTCGGTCGGGTTGGTAATCCGGATAGTCAATGATTTAAATTACGGTGACTTTTACTGGTAATTATTCAATAAAATACTGGAGGATTAACCGACTATAGTTTATCGATGATTAAATTTTAAAGTGTATACGGAGTAACAATTATACTCCCTTAAATTAAGTATTAGTACTCATATTATTTTGGGTGGTAAAATTTCTTGAAAAGACATCGATTATGATTACCCTTGAATGCGATATAAGTGAATAGATTTTTTGCAAGAAAGGAGGTTAAAATGAGAAATACAAAATTGCGTATTACCATTGATATATTCAGTGGTAGAGAAAATCCGGTTATAGAATTTACCGGTAAGAAACTTAAGGACCTCTCTGAAAGGTTATCACCGGTCAGTAAAATTGAAACAAGGCAGTTAGGTATTCCCTTAGAACCAACTCTGGGTTATAGAGGACTTATCGTAGAACAGGTTGGACGGCCTTTAAAAGGACTGCCAGCAATATTTCGTTTTGCTTCCGGCACAATTATTGGCCGTGAGATTTCTTTTAGTACAGCCGACAAAAATTTTGAAGATTTCATTTTAGCGAATCTTCCTAAAAGCTTACCATTGAAAAGTTTTAAGAAAGAGTTTAAGCGTTTCAAAGAATTGATTGAATTTCGTAATAAGCAGTATTGGCATCATTCTTCGAGTGAAGACAAGGTTTCAGAGGATTTAATGATTGATGATGACGAGCTGTTGAGAGAAGTTAAATACTTTAAAGAACCAATAGATCGGGTCCCCCGTTATTGGCCTTGGCCACCTTTTAGCTGGTGGCACAGGTGTAAATATTTTTGTGCGCCAATTTACGAACCATCCTGGTGGAATGTACCAAATATACAGCCTTATAATAATTGCTACAATTATGCTACAAACTACCGAACAGATACATTCGCCCAGCCAGGTAAAGCATCAGGCTCTATCTATAGTGTTATAAACTGTAATGATGTTAAAGCAGGAGCGATTGCCGATGCATTAATTGATGCACCATATGCCAATAATAAATATCCGACAACAGGACATCTTGTGGCACTGGTTATCTGGCCAGGTTTTGATTTTCATTGGTATAGAAAAGATAGATACGGACGCTGGTCTCATAAACCAGGACGTACTCCGGTAACCAATAAAGATAATAGTGGCAATTTAATCTATGATCCCAGAACGGCTGACCGAGGTCCTTATACTGATTTCTGTACATTTATGATTGTTAAACATGGTCATATAAAAATTAGATAAAACGATATTTTGAAAAATGACAAAATGTAAGGCGCGTGCATTTATATTTTCAGGTCGTTCTGATCCAATCTGGTTTCTTAATGAACAACAAAAGAATAAACTCATTATGCTTTGGGAAGGATTTGATCCAGCAAATGCTCAGGTACATATCGAGTCAAAATTGGGATACCGTGGTGTATCAATGATATGCCCTGATTATGGAGAATTTTTTGCTTACGGAAGATATGTGAGAAGAATGATTAATAATCGAATTGAATGGCGAGTTGATGATAAAAAACTATTCGAACAGTTTTTATTATCCACTGCACCCGAAGGATTGCTGCCTCCTGAGATTTTTAATACCTGATGTAAAAATTTGCCATAAAATCAGGGTATACCTTCGAACAGAAAATTACGTCCAGGAATAGAATTTGATATTCATCCTTATATGCTAATTTCCGCTTATTTTTGATAATGAAAATTAGCGATTGAATAGGTTACACTTTTCTAAAAACAGCATTTCGGAAATATACCCCCGGTCGATAAGATATAAAATTCGGGTATGATGTTTTTCAGAAGATGATAGAAACTGAATGAATGATTTTTCAGAAATTTTATATGTTAAAGATTAGTCTTGCAAAATATATCATGGATATTTATTCGAGTTTTCGCATTGGTTTAATGACAGAATATGGTTCAATAGATATCTTTATCCATCTTTGATGATTCTTAAAAGGAACAATTGGTTTATTCAAATGCTATTGGAATGCCATAATTTATGAATAAATGGTTAAATAATAAAAATATGTGATGAAAGAAATTTACTATAAAAAAGGAAAAGTAATAGTAAGTAATAATAATCGCCATTCTCCTTCCTTTCTTTTATTAGTTGCATAGATATATAAAGCTTGATTTTTGGCAGGATAAAAGATTCGATCCCTGTGGTTGTATGTAAATCTGCCTTAGGTTATTTATGTGAATATCTTAAAAAATTCCAGACCAATGCAACCTACGGTTGTGAAAAGTTAGACTCGGTGTTTCAAACTAATAAAAGGGTATATGTAATAACGGCCTTCACTGATTATTTTAAGAAAACAGTTAAAGCGAAGTATCCAGAACTTCGATATAAAAGAATAAATGAGGAATACTCCTTTCCCAATATTTTTCTTTTATATAATAAAAGTCAAAAGAAACTTGACTGAAGTCGAATAGTTGGTTATTATAAAAGATATGGAATTATCTTTTACTTTACTTACCTTTTGTCGGCGGATAATCGGGGATAAAAGAACCAGACCTGTTAAAAATCGTTCAGGTTGGAGAGACGACTTATCGAATGTGGTGAATGTTGAGAAATCATTTCAAGGGTAATCCGGAAGTTAATCTGGATTTCAGGCATCTGCTGAAATTTTCGGTTATAATGCAAATCAGATTATAATTATGAAGATAAAGACTTTTGTTGTCGGCCCAATTTTTACAAATTGTTATCTTGTTTGGTGTGAAAAGACCAGGCAGGCAATTGTTATTGACCCGGGATTTACCAATATGGAAGATGGGCAGCCGGTTCTAAAAGCGATAAAGGAAAAAAACATAAGGGTAAAATATATTGTGATTACGCACGGCCATTTTGACCACACCGGCGGCATTAGAATATTGAAAAATATAACCGGGGCAAAGGTCTTGGTTCACGAAAAAGATGCTGAATTTCTGCCTGAACCCTGGAAGGGCATTAAAGAACTTATAAATAAGGACAAACAGATTCCCTGTCTGGCATGCGGCTCATTATCCCTGCATCTTAAAATTGCTGAAGATAATAAAAAAGCACGGGTGCTGTGTGAAGACTGCGGAATGCATATAGAATTCTTCTCTTCTCCTTCTGCTGATAAAAGAATAAAAGATGGAGAAATAATCGAATTCGGAGATTGTAAATTGGAAGTCATCCATACCCCGGGACACAGCCGGGGTAGTATCTCTTTATATAGCGCCGAAGAACAGGTGCTTTTCAGCGGTGATACACTATTCGCCGGTTCAATTGGCAGAACAGATATATTTAACTCTTCCTATGAAGAGATTATGAATTCCCTCAAGAATAAACTAATGGAATTACCGGATAATACGGTTGTTTATCCCGGGCACGGCGATGCAACAACAATCGGCAGGGAAAGGAAGAACAATCCTTTTCTGGTTTAATTTTTCGGCTTGACATAGCATTATATTATAATATAGTTAAATTGTTAATCTTAAAATGAAAGGAGCAATAATGTCAAAAAGCAAAATGCTGGTCATAACGCTTGCCTTGATGGCAATCTTTTCAATCGTCCGGGCTGAAGAATGGCAGACAATCTTGAGAAAGATTCAGGCTCAATATAAAGGTTATAAGGAAAATATTAAAGATATTACAATGATAATGTCGAGTAAGACAGTTACACCAAAAGGTGAGGTGACAGCTGAGATGACGACATATAAAAAGGGTGAGAAGTCTCGAATCGAGACTGCAATGGGTATGCCAGATATGCCAGAGGGAATGGAAGAAATGAAGATAATCGTTATCAATGATGGAAAGGATATCTGGATGATTTCACCCTTTATGGGTGGCAAAAAGAGTAAACTTCCGGTGGATAAATCTGGCTACAGTAAGAGACAGGCGGATTGGTGGAATTGGCTTTCTGAAAAGGGGAAGATTATCGGTTCGGATAAAATTGATGGCACAGATTGCTATATAGTTCAATTGGATATTGAGGATGCACCTTATTCAAAGTTGTGGGTGAGTAAGAATAAGTATAGTGTTCTTAAGGCCGAGTATGCAGAAGGAAAAAAGCATAAGGGCGAGATTATCTTCTCAGATTATAAAATAGTTGATAACCGCTATCCATATCCTCACAAGATGAAAATTTTTCTTGATGGTGAACCCACTTCTACCATAGAAATCAAATCGATTGAGATAAATAAAGGACTTTCTGACGAGCTATTTGACCCTGACAGGGTTAAAGTGAAAAGCGGCATCCGGCAGATGATGCAGGAACATCAAGAAAAATAAGAAAAGCTGCAGTGAAGATGGCATATTTGCGGTTTGATTATGAATCTTAAATATCGGCTTTAAAAATGGCAGCATTATCACTTTTCATAATGAGCAAAGAATCCGGGAAGCATACAGACTGATGTCAAACAAATAAATTTTCAGAAAGGAGGCTTTATGCCTGTAAATGAAATCATTATTACGGTTGTTGAACAAACCGGAATCTGTGATGCCGGACATAAAAAAGGGCAGGAATTCAGTTATGAGGGAAAGCTGCCCGATATCTGTTCAGCAGCCTGGGATGTGCTTTACCCATATATAAGGGTCTTGCAGTTTGGTGGTAATTTCCCCTGGGAAAAAGAGGGAGAGGCATATCTTGCCTGTCCGGATCCCAAAAATCCTGTTGTCTTCAAATTAGAGCGGAGATAAATAATACTAACATCCTGATTTTATAAGCTGCAGGGAGGAAAATATTGTGGCAAAAAATAGCGGCAGATACCGAAAACTCACCTCTGAAGAGGAGCGTATTATTAATAATAAGGGCACTGAACCACCCGGCAGTGGAATATATGACAACTTTTTTAAGAAGGGAACCTATATCTGCAAGCGATGTAATGCTCCTCTATTCAGGTCTGAAGATAAATTTAAATCTTCTTGCGGCTGGCCCAATTTTGATGACGAGATTAAAGGTGCAATAAAGCGGGCAGCTGATCCGGATGGTAAACGGATTGAAATCCAGTGTGCAAACTGCGGCGCGCATCTGGGTCATATCTTTGAAGGTGACGGTTTTACTGACAAGAACAGGCGATACTGTGTCAATTCAATCTCCCTTATTTTTATACCGGATAAAGAGTGGACCGATACGGCAAAGGCATACTTTGCAGGAGGTTGTTTCTGGGGTGTGGAATACTATTTTGAACATAAAGACGGTGTGCTCAGCGCGGTCTCAGGTTATATGGGCGGGATAAAGGAAAATCCAACCTATGAAGATGTCTGCTCAGGAAAATACGGGTATTATGAGGTTGTTGAGGTAACCTATAATCCGAAAAAAGTTTCTTATGAAGAACTTGCAAAATTATTCTTCGAAATCCATGACCCAACCCAGGCCAATGGACAGGGACCAGATATTGGTGAACAGTATAAATCAGTGATATTCTATAGTAATGCTGAGGAGAAGAAAACTGCAGAGAGGCTGATTGAAATTTTAAAAGATAAGGGATATAATATTGTCACAAAGGTCCTGCCTGTAACAAAGTTTTATAAGGCCGAAGACTATCATCAGGACTACTACGAGAAGAAAAAAGAGAAACCGTCCTGTCATATTTATAAGAAAAGGTTTTAGTTTTAAAAAAACAATTGATTGTGAGGTAATAATGGCAAAGAAAAAATCGAAGAAAAAACAAGAAAAGATTGATGATTTTTCAGAGTTTGATCCCCGGGCGATGGAAAAATTATTGTCGGAAATGAACAGGGCACTTGAGGATAAAGATTTTAATTCTGATAAGGAAGCAGAACAATTTATGGAAGAATTTCTTGTATCAAAAGAAAGAAAGATATCTGCTCCAGAAAAACCCCTGAACCAGGCTCAGGAACTCATCTATCAAACCTGGGAGTCTGATAGAGAAGAGAAGGTAAGACTTGCCTACAGGGCGCTTGAGATATCAAAAGATTGCGCCGATGCCTATATAATACTTGCTGAGGAAGTTGCCCGAAATCGAAAGGAAATGTTGAGATATTATCAACAGGCAGTTGAAGCCGGGAAGAGGGCACTTGGACCTGAAATTTTCAAAGAAGACTCAGGTCATTTCTGGGGATTAATCAGCACAAGACCATATATGCGGGCATTAGCCGGATTGGCTCAGTGTTACTGGCTTCTGGGAAAACGGCGTGAAGCAATTGAGCATTATTATGAACTACTCCGACTTAATCCCAATGATAATCAAGGAATACGCTATCTATTACTTAATGCTTTGCTTGTAGCAAGACGTAATGATGATGCCCAAAAACTTCTTAACAAATATAAAAAAGACCCAACTGCTACCTGGTTATATTCTACGGCACTTTTAGAATTTCGGCGCCAGGGCGCGAGTAAAAAAGCGAATTCTTTATTAAAAAAGGCAATAGAATTTAACCCTTTTGTTCCTGAATATTTACTTAAGAAAAAGAGATTTCCAAGGGAATTCCCCGTCGCGATTGGTTTTGGGGATGATAGTGAAGCAGTTGATTATGCATATGATGCAATCCCGGCGTGGGAGAAAACTCCAGGTGCATTAAAATGGCTGAAGGAAAAATTTCAAGAATTTGTCGATAAACAGGATAATTGATTCAAATGGGAATGGATATAACCTGGTAATGTGTGAGGTTATGATTTTATTGATAGCATCGAGTTCGATATTCATTTATAAAAATCTGCCGGTTGCTGCATTATCCATTATGCCACCGTTTGTCTCTTTGATATTTATGTATCTGACATTCCATGATATAAAGATCTTTCTTACATCGGATGAACTTATTATAAAATTCTGGCTATTCACTACAAAGACCGAATTACAGAATATGGAGAACTTTATACTATGAAAATCTATTTTTCCCCAAAGAGTAATCCCGGTAAATGGGCGATCAGGCTAATTCTTTGTTTTTTTGTGTTCCTTGGAATATTCTTTCTCTTTGTAAATTTGGGAGAGAGGGGTGGTAATACATTTTTCAGCAACCTGAAACTCGCAATTCCCATACTTATCGCCGGTATCTCTGGTGTCGGTTCATTTTTTATCGGGGTTGTAAGTATTATTAAGAATAAAGAATTCTCGCTTTCTGTTTTTCTGGCTGCCTTAATCGGTTTTTTGGTCCTGATATGGATACTTGCCGAGATTCTATCTTCCCACTGAATCAAGGATTTTTTTAATGATATCAAAATTAGAACTTTATATTACGGACATAATACGGATTGGGTTTCAGAAGTGGTGAGGAATAATAATCCTGACTCATCAGGGATACGCTAATTATGAGAAGTTACTATGACCTTTCAAAGAAAAAACGAAAAGAATTGTTTAACCGGATGCAAAGAGAAATTCTGTCTGACCTCATTAAAAAAGAGAAACGGTCTGTACTGAAGTATGCAGGTAATAAAGACACCTATATCAGAAAAAATGTTTATGTAATCATAGGTCGAATATATAAATGTAATAAGAATCTGAGACAATGGATTCTATCTCTCTCAAAATCGCTATTTTCAGAGAAGGACAAATATATCTGTCAGACCGCAGTATATCTCTTTGGAGAGATCGGACAGATGCATTCAGGAAGGGTTATGGAATACCTGAAAAAGGCGCTCCGGGATAAATCACCGGTAGTGCGCCGCGGCCTGGTCGGTGCCTTAAAAAGAATGGGGGAGAAGAATCCCGGGCCGGTCTTGAAACTTGCCCGGGAATTTCTCGACCATCCTGACCCTGAAGTTGTCTGTAGTGTAATACATGGTGCAAAACTCTGGGGACGGACCCATCCTGAGGATATCCTGCCTTTGTTACGGGAACTGCAGGATGATTCACGGAAAAAGGTGAGGAAGATGTTGATTCATATATCGGGTCAAATCAGTTATAAGAAGGGGTGTCTTAAAAAAGTTGCCTTAGAATTAAGGCGATGGCATAATCATAATTTAGTAGAAAATATTATAAATGAAATCTTATCGGTGCATAAACGATATGAACGGTTCAGTGCTTTGTCAGTCGGTGAAGCAAGGTCTTATCTCGAAAGAAAATTTTCAGCTATACATAAATTTTCATTTGGTCAAAACCCAAAAATTTAAATGAGTGAAAGGAGATAAGATGAATATTCCCTTTAAAAATCTGGATAAAAAGGTTCAGCGGACTGTGCTTCAGGCCCAGCAGGCTGAGATTACCGAGTATGAGATTTACAAAAATTTATCACGATTTGAGAAGAAAAAGAAAAACAGTGAAACACTTGAACATATCGCCGAGGATGAATTGAATCATTATAACTTCTGGAAGGATTATACAAAAAAGGTGGTAAGCTCCAATCGAGTAAAAGTCATATTCTATTTCATCATCTGCAGAATATTTGGCCTCACCTTTGGTGTCAAACAGATGGAGAAGAGGGAAGGCAATGCCCAGTATATTTATAAGACACTTTGCACAAAAATACCGGAACTGATGAAGATTGTCCGGGATGAGGAGAGGCATGAGGAGGAACTCATCGGTATTATCGATGAGGAACGGTTGAAATATGTCGGTTCAATGGTGCTGGGACTTAATGATGCTCTGGTCGAGCTTACCGGTGCCCTTGCCGGGCTTACCCTTGCCCTGCAGAACACACATCTTATTGCCCTCGCCGGGCTTATTACAGGCATTGCTGCATCGTTGTCGATGGCGGCATCTGAATATCTTTCGACAAAGACTGAAACCAGCGAAAGGAATCCGGCAAAGGCAGCCCTGTATACAGGTTCGGCTTATGTCCTGACTGTCCTTTTTCTTATCTTTCCATATCTGATATTTAAAAATTATCTTTTCTGCTTGGCATTTACACTATTTAACGCACTTGTCGTAATATTAATCTTTACATACTATATTTCCGTCGCCCGGGATACATCATTTAAGAATAGATTTTTTGAAATGGCAATAATCAGTCTGAGTGTTGCTGGTGTATCATTTGGGATTGGATATCTTATCAGGAAATTATTCGGAGTCGAGGTCTGAGTAAACATATATCGATTCAGACGGTCTAAATTATAGGAGGTTCTATGAATTACGGTTTTTTGAAAAAAGTAGCATTTGACATCGATACGACATTGAAGCGTGTGCAAGAAGTTCTAAAAAACGAAGGCTTTGGTATACTCACAAAAATTGATGTTGAAGAGAAATTTAAGGAGAAACTGGATATTGAATTTCCCAGATACAAAATCCTCGGTGCCTGTAATCCTGAGATGGCATATAAGGCGATATCTGCCGAATGGGAAATCGGCCTGCTTTTGCCCTGTAATGTTATTATTTATGAAAAAGAGGGTGATGTATTTGTGGGAATCATCCGGCCAACCCGGGCAATGGCTGAAGTGAAGAATGAAACCCTGCAGAAGATAGCATCTGAGGTTGAAGAAAAACTAAAAAGGGTTTTTGAATCCATATAGGAGTTATGATGATAAAAATAATAATCGCCTATTTTTTGTCTGTATTACTCCTTTTCTCAGATGAGGAATACGGACATATGGGCGGGGAACATTTTTGCGGGTTTGGAGGCGGTATTATGTGGGTTATCTGGCTCGTAATAGTTGTCGCGGTTATCTATTCCATCTATCGCAGCAGGGCTGAAAATAAAATTGAAGAAAGAGAATCACCGCTGGAAATTTTAAAAAAGAGACTTGCCCGGGGCGAAATATCACAACAGGAATATGAACAATTGAAAAAGAAACTGGGATTATAACCGGGGAGATAAAATGAGGCATAATCACCACAAGCATATGGTTGCAGATTATCAGAAAAGATTCTGGATATCCCTTGCTCTGACCCCTCCAATCCTCCTACTTTCGCCGATGATTCAGAATCTCTTAAAGATTGCTGATAAACTGAGAATTCCGGGCGATGTTTATCTACTTTTTGGGTTGGCTACTTTTGTCTTTCTGTTCGGCGGTTTTCCTTTTCTTAAAGGTTTAAGCAATGAATTAAAGAATCGAAAACCCGGTATGATGACCCTGATTGGGATTGCGATTACTACTGCATATATTTATAGTAGTGCAGTGGTTTTTGGTCTTCAAGGAAAGTTTTTCTTCTGGGAACTCGTAACCCTTGTTGATATCATGCTTCTTGGACACTGGATTGAGATGCGTTCAATTATGGGGGCATCAAGGGCATTAGAAGAACTTGCCAAACTAATGCCCTCGGCTGCCCATAAGATTCTGGACTCAGGCGATATCAAGGATGTTCCGATTAGTGAACTCAAACCGGGCGATCAAATCTTGATTCGACCCGGTGAAAAGATACCTGCCGATGGGGTGGTGGTTGATGGTGAAACATCAGTGGATGAATCGATGCTCACCGGTGAATCCATGCCGGTTTCAAAAGGTCCGGGTGCTAAGGTGATTGGCGGAGCGATTAATGGTGAGGGTTCAATTGCGGTCGAGGTAAAAAGTGTAGGAAAGGATTCCTTCCTTTCTCAGGTCATTGAACTCGTTAACCAGGCACAGATGAGTAAATCACGAACCCAGGACCTTGCCAACCGTGCTGCGCTGTGGCTCACAATTATTGCTTTAACTGCAGGAACCGTAACCTTATTTGTCTGGTTGCTGTTTATGAAAATGGATTTTGCCTTTGCCCTGGAAAGAACCGTTACTGTGATGGTAATTACCTGTCCTCATGCCCTGGGTCTGGCGGTTCCGCTGGTCATTGCGGTTTCAACTGCACTCTCGGCAAGGAATGGGCTTTTGATTCGGGATCGTGGGGCATTTGAACGGGCAAGAAATATTCAGGCGATCGTTTTTGATAAAACCGGCACCCTGACAATGGGTAAATTCGGGGTGACCGATGTTGTCAGTTTCTCAGATAAATTTCCCGGGGATAAGATATTAACCTATGCAGCATCTGTAGAAATTCATTCTGAGCATCCCATTGCCAAGGGCATTGTTGCTTCGGCTGCGGAAACGGTGCCGGTCAATAAATTCAGGGCGATTCCTGGAAAAGGTGCTGAGGCTGAAATTGATGGTAAAGTAGTAAAGATTGTCAGTCCTGGATATCTCAAAGAGAATAATATCAAAGTTAAAGACAGTCAGATAAAGACGATTACTACTCAGGGTAAAACGATTGTTTATGTGCTGGTTGAGGAAAAAATAATCGGCGCGGTTGGTCTTGCCGATATAATCAGACCTGAATCCAGGAAGGCGATTAAAGCACTGAAAGGAATGGGTATTCGCTGTATGATGCTTACCGGTGATAATCAAATGGTCGCCAGATGGGTTGCTGAAGAGATTGGACTGGATGAATATTTTGCCGAAGTTCTGCCTCAGGAAAAGGCATCAAGGATAAAGGATATTCAATCACGTGGACTGGTTGTTGCTATGACCGGTGATGGGGTGAATGATGCCCCGGCCCTTGCCCAGGCAGATATCGGAATTGCAATCGGTGCTGGAACCGATGTTGCAGTTGAAACTGCTGATATTGTCCTTGTCCACAGTAATCCACTGGATGTGGTGGCAATTGTTGGTCTTGCCCGTGCTACATACCGCAAGATGATTCAGAATTTACTCTGGGCAACCGGGTACAATGCATTCGCGATTCCCTTAGCTGCCGGTGTTTTATACAATTTTGGAATCCTGCTCAGTCCGGCTGTTGGTGCAGTTTTTATGTCTTTAAGTACAGTAATTGTAGCAATAAATGCAAGATTTTTAAAGATTTCACGATGAATCCTGAATTCGGGAGTAATAACCAGTTGATCATATATTTCTTAAATCCAGATAGGGGATAGGCAATTGTGGAATTTTATGAGAAGTTTGTAAAAAAAAATAATAAAGAGAGAGGTGCCGTAAGTTTAAAAAAAGAATACTCAAGAACTTACGGCTCACCTGATATTTTAATTTTGCTATTTAAGAAATAATAGAGTGATGGTGAAAAGAAATTTTAAAAACCTGAGATTGCATTCTTTTGATAAATACCCGGAAATTAAGAACTGATGGAAGTTTTGGCGGTGCGCTTATTATAGCACTTAATGGCAATATACTTGGAGAGCGGGAAATCGGCCAGCAAGGGTGGCTGATATATAAACCTATAAAATAACTTAAAGGAGGTTATTATGAAATGGGTTACAAGAGAAAAGGTGCATGTGGATAGGGTTGCATGCCCCTGGCTTATCAAAAGGTTCATTGACCCGGATGCAGAGTTTGTTTTCGTTCCCCGGGACACTGATCCAGCAACCATAAAAGAAGGTATTCCCTTTGATATGAAGGGAGTGGAACTCGGACATCACGGTGATAAATGCACTTTTGATGCATTAATGGAAAAGTATGATATCCAGGATGGTGCAGTGAAGAAAATTCAGATGATAGTCCGAGAAGCAGATACACATCCTGAAAATCCTTCACCACTTGCTGTCGCACTCAGTATATTAGCAAGAGGTTATAGACTAATATGCAAGGACGATCACGAAACATTAAAAAAGGAATTCTATCTTTATGATGCATTATATGCATACTTTAAGCAAGAGATAGAAGACAAATCAAAATAAAAAATGGATAGATGGCGTTCCCTCATCAATATCTCTCTGGTCGATTTTTCTGCACGATTAAGTTATAATATTGCAAGGACACCTCTATTGCCGCTGTTTGCGGCTTTTCTTAAAGCATCTCCTTCAGAGATAGGGTTGATCGTCGGTGCTTCTACAATAACCGGTATCTTTTTAAAGGCTCCTTCAGGTGCCCTTTCTGACCAGCTCGGCAGAAAAAGGATGCTGCTATTTGGTGCCCTTATCTTTGCAATTATGCCGTTCAGCTATATCATCGCTACTGCAGTCTGGATGCTTATTATAATAAGATTTATACATGGAATGGCAACATCAATATACGGACCTGTGGCAAATGCAGTTGTGGCAAATATTGCCGGTAAAGAAAAGGGCAAATTTCTGTCGTTATTCGCTTTGATTAAGATTGGGACAAATGCCCTCGGTGGATTGATCGGTGGATGGTTATTATATTATCTGGCAAAAGGCAGGTCATTGAACATTAACGACTTTCACCACGCATATCTAATTTGTGGAATCTTGGGTGTATTTGCATTCATTATTGCGGTGTTCGTGCTTCCTAAGGTAGAACCATCCACCCAGCACAGGGCAATAAAGAACTCCTTTCGCAAAGTATTTGACGGTTTAAAAGAGACAGGCAGCAACCTGAAGATATTGATGACCTCATCAATGGAATCGATCCAAAATATGACAATGGGCGCGGCAATGGCATTCTTACCTATTCTTGTAGTCAAGGAATATCATCACTCTGTAGTGAAGGCAGGATTTTTATGGTCCCTGGTGATGGGAACATCGGTTCTTCTGAAACCTGTGATGGGATATCTTTCAGACCGGATGAAACGATGGAAACTAATTTGTCTGGGAATGTTTCTTTGTGGTATCTCATTTGTTGCCTTTACATTGACTTCTGATTTTTATTTGCTGATGATAATTTCGGTATCGTTTGGGTTGGCTGAGGCGATTGTAACAACATCTACTGTTTCCTATGTGGCAGAAATAGCAAAGGTGCATCAGCTTGGAGCCAGTCTTGGTGTGTTTGGAACCATTGCAGATACCGGACAGGCACTGGGGCCGATAATCATCGGGATTCTTTTGACCCGGACCGGCTATTTCAGCAGTTTTATGATGGTTTCATTCTTCATAATCCTGTGGACATTCTTATATGCAGTTGTGCAGGTCAAACACAGCAGTGATACAAAAAGGTGATTTAATGAAAATGACTTGTAGTGAAAACGGCGGTAAAACCTGAACCTCTGGGCTTCCTGGAAATGGTGTAAACAAAGGAACTTTATAGTACTGATCTGACTTTTAGCTTTCTATCCAATGATTGTAAATTCAAAAGGGTGGTGTGTTTAACACACCACCCGGCAACTTATTTGAACCCGGAAATTGGTTATAAAAAGAATTGTCAAAAGAAAATTATCCAAATTATGGTAGTCTGATAAAAAAACTTGATAATAATGGGATTATCCGGTATTATTATGTAAGATTTAAATCAGAAAGGAGGTCGGTAATGGGTTCGAAAAAGAAAAAATCCTGGCGTGAGAAGTTGATGGATAAAAAGGATTTACCAAAGGTGGTAAAGATTTCAGACAGGATGGCAGGAAGATGGGGGACAAAACCTGGTGATACGCTGGTAATCCCGGCACCCATTGAGGTGGATGAGTTTATGCGTAAGGTGCCGAAGGGTAAACTCACTACAATAAATGAAATTCGTAAGGCACTTGCCCGAAAACATAAAGCGACCATAGGCTGCCCGATCACAACAGGGATTTTTGCCCGTATAGCAGCTGAGGTTGCAGCAGAGGATAGGGCAGAAGGGAAGAAGAATATAACACCATATTGGCGCATATTAAAAGAGGGCGGAGTGATAAATGAAAAATATCCAGGTGGTATACCTGACCAGCGCAAACTTTTAGAAAAAGAAGGACATCAGGTTATTAAAAAAGGAAAAAGATATGTGGTCCTGGATTTTGAAAAACATATCGTGAAACTTTAGTTAATCTCTATATATTGTGTTATTGTTTTTGACTAATAATTTCAATCCCTGACAAAGGTTACTAAGTATATATAATTAACAAATCTATGCTTAGAATTGAACGATTGATCACCCAACCGGGATAGAGGTTGTATTTCACGGTCTCTGACCTGGAAGAAATTTCAAATATTAAGCCCGAATCTGCCCTGGTATGTGCCGCACGTTCATTTTTTCCTGGTTGACTTTTCTTCAAAAAATGTTATAATTCCTTATGAAATTGGTGCTTAAAGTCGTCTATTTTTTAAAAATACCGGGTTTTTTATTACGGTCAAACCGCCTGAAATTGCTGAAACCGGTTAATAAATCAGGAATTTCTATATGACTCACTTTGTCGCCCTGGTTGCTTCAGAAAGGAAAAAAGGAAATTCTGACCTTTTAGCCCGGCTTACAACCAGGTATGCACTCAGGTCCGGGGCAGATTCTGCAGAAATCATCTATCTTAAAGATTTTCAATTAGAACAATGCTTAGGATGTATGAGCTGCACATTTAATCAGACAAAATGTAGGATTGAGGACGACCTTTATAGATTACTGGATATCATTATGGATGCAGATAAACTCCTGTTAATCGCTCCGGTTTATGTTCTATCAATACCCGGTAAATTGAAGATGTTTATTGACCGATATCTTGCAATCACAAATTATATCAAGGAAAGAAAGGAACTTCCAGCAGTAAGTATTGGTATTGCCGCACTTCCAGATTGGCATCAGTTTCAATTGCCATTAATGAATATCGGTCTGCTTGGTCTGGGCCGTATTGTGGTTGATAGTTTTATCCTCTATGGAGCCGGACCAGGTGAGGTTTTAATCCACCCCGGGATTGAAAGGGTGCAAAAGGCAGTAAAGAATTTAATTCAATCTGAACCAGAACCATTAAAATCCCAGATTTCTAAGCACTGTCCGGTCGATTTCTGTACACTTTTTGAAAGAATCGATGACAACCACTATAGATGTCCTGTCTGTCTTAGCCCGGCTCAGCCACATAAAGACGGTTTCTATTTTGATGCCGTAGACCTTAACTCACACCGCTGGACCAGAGAGAATATCAAAAAACATTTTATTGATTGGATTCTCCAGACAAAACCAAGATTTTTCTCTAACTTAAAAAAAATTATCGAAAAGAAAAGAGAGTTTGAGTTATGAATACAACGGAGAATCTTTTTAATGAAATTAAAAAAGTTGTTCAAGACAAAAGGGAAAATACCACAAAATTACAAGAAATATGCAATATCCTTAAAGCAAATTTCAAGCAATTTAATTGGGTGGGGTTTTATCTTGCTGATCCTGTAAAAAAAGAACTGCATCTGGGTCCTTTTGTCGGTGAACCAACTGAATATAAAATAATCAAATATGGTGAAGGGATATGCGGTCAGGCCGCCCAGGCAGAAAAAACCTTTCTGATTCCGGATGTTTCTAAAGAATTCAATTATCTTCCCGGCAGTGCCCGGGTGCACTCTGAAATCGCTGTACCGTTAATCAGAAATAATCAGCTTATGGGAATACTCGATATAGATTCGCACCAGCTTAATGCCTTTTCTGCATCTGAACAGAGGCTTCTCGAACAGATAGCTTCTGTGATCGCAGAAATATTCGTTTCCGAAAAGAAAGATTTTCAAAAACAGAAAATAAACGAAAAAATGCTCCGGAAATATAAGATTATGTCGGAGCAGGCAGCCCAGGCTCCGCATTCTGCTCGTCTTCAAGAGCGATTCGGTGATTTATGTTTAGAATTAGGTTACTGGGATGAGGCGTTGTTAAGATACAAAAAGGCTGCAGAACTTGGGGCAGATACCGCTATTGATAAAATAAAAAAGCACTTTAAAAATATTGATTTAAAAGAAATAGTTAAAGCTCAAAAAAAACCATTTAATGAAATTATTGAAGAGGCATTGAAATATCCCTTTGTTAGAAAGGGTTATCTTACGATATTTGTTGGCGCATTGATATTCGGCTTTATCAGTATGATTCCACTGATTGGATTTCTCCTGTTATACTTAGCAGGTTATCCATATCTGCTTGCCTATATGTTCAAGATTTTACAATATACAGAAGCCGGCAGGGAGACCCTGCCTGAATGGCCAGAATTTACTGACTGGTGGGAATCAATCTATCGGCCGTTTTTCCTTTATGATACTGCAATCCTGGCTGCAGTGCTGCCTTTAATTATTTTCCTGGTGATATTCTTTATCTTTCCTGGTGTCCTGAGTGTTATCCTCCTGCTGATCGGTATTCTGCTTGCTGGCGGCTATTTTCCAATCGCCCTTATTGCCGTTGCAGTAAACGAAAATTTCTTTTCACCATTTAACTATCCATTATTAATCAATTCAATCAAGAGGATATGGCGCAGTTATTTTATTACCGTAATCGTACTCCTCTTTGCCGTCTTTATTGATTGGTTATTAATTGTATTCCTGGTTCCATTTACCACCCCGTTCATCGGTCCGTTTGTTTTCTGGATAATCTCCATCTACTTTCTTGTGGTTGAGATGCGGATTCTGGGATATGTCTATTACCAGAACAAAAATTTGTTAAATTGGTAAATAAGGAGGATTATGTGATGTACAAAAATATCATCATTGAAAAGAAAGACCGGATCGGTGTATTAAAGGTAAATCGACCCGAGAAACTCAATGCGGTCGATATTGAAACGATCCTTGAGATTGAATCGGCGATGCAAAAATTTAATCAGGAAAAAGAGATACTGGTGATTATCATTACCGGTGAGGGTAAGTCATTTGTTTCTGGCTCTGATATTTCAAAACTTGTCCAGATGGATTCCCTTAAGGCCCGGGAATATAGTCAGATCGGTCAGCGGGTGCTTTCATTTATTGAAAATATGGAAAAACCGGTTATCGCTGCAGTAAATGGCTATGCCTTGGGCTCAGGCTGTGAACTTTGTATGGCCTGTGATATAAGGATTGCCTCAGAAAAGGCAAAATTTGGTCAACCTGAGGTGAAGTTGGGGTTGATCCCGGGTCATGCGGGAACCCAGCGTCTTGCCCGACTGGTTGGCGTTGGTAAGGCAAAGGAATTAATCTTTACCGGCGATATCATATCGGCACAGGAGGCAGAGCAGATCGGACTTGTGAATAAGGTTGTCGCCCTGGATGCACTGATGGACGAGGCGATGAATCTCGCCCGAAAGATTATCGAGCAGGGCACAACCGCGGTCCGGCTTGCCAAGACAGTTATAAATCGCGGTATCGATGCAAATATCACCACGGCGAATTCATATGAAACCGAGGTCTTCGGTATCCTGTTTTCTACTGAAGAAGCCCGGGAAGGTATGAATGCTTTTCTGGAAAAGAGAAAACCGAATTGGAATAAATGAGCCTTTGAACGCACCGCTCATAAGACAAGAAAGGAGGTATAATGACTCTGAATGAAAGACTCCAGAATGTTACAGTTATCGGGGCGGCAGGAAAGATGGGCAGTGGAATTGCGGTTTTGATTGCTCAGGAGATGGCACGGATAAAGTTAATGCCGGAAAATCGCGATAAGGTTTTTAGAATTAATCTGGTTGACATCAGCGAAAAGGCACTTGATGGTCTGCGTTCCTATCTTCACACCCAGATTCTTAAGGTGGCTGAAAAATCTGCAGTTATGCTCAGAAAGATATACGAGGACCGCACTGATTTAATTGAGAATGCGGATATTATTAATACCTTTGTTCAGGATACACTCGCCTTAACAAATTACTCCACAGAGTTGAGCATAGCAAAAAATTCTCATCTTGTCTTTGAGGCGATATATGAGAATGAAAAATTGAAGATTAAGATTCTCAAACAACTGAAAAGGATTTGTCCCGCAGATACACTGTTTCTCACGAATACATCAAGTATCCCGATTTCATACCTTGATGAAAAAGCCGGGCTTGAAGGCCGTATCATCGGCTACCATTTTTATAATCCACCGGTGGTCCAGCGTCTGGTTGAGGTGATTCAGGCGAAGGATACCACCGACGAATTGAAAAATATCGCCCAGGAATTGGGCAGAAGACTTCGTAAAAAACTTGTTCCTTCAAATGATATATCCGGTTTTATCGGGAATGGTCATTTTATGCGGGATGGTTTGTATGCATTATCTCAGCTTGATTCCCTTAAGCGTCAGTTCAGATTTCCCGGTGCGGTATATGTGATGAATCGTATATCCCAGGATTTTCTGCTCAGACCGATGGGTATCTTCCAGTTGATTGATTATGTCGGTATTAATGTATTCCAGTGTATTCTCAAGGTGATGAGAACCCATCTTGGTGATACAGGTCTGCGCAGCAAACTGGTTGATAAATTAATCAAACTCGGAATTCAGGGCGGACAATATCCTGACGGTTCTCAGCGCGATGGATTTTTGAAATATGAAAAGGGAAAACCGGTCGGCATCTATGATATCAGAAAAAAGGAATATTTCATCTTTGATGATAAATGGACTCAGAAAATTGATAAAAAGATTGGTCCACTTCCTGATGGGTTTGTGCCCTGGAAGGCATTACTCAGGGATCCTGAAAATAAGAAAAAACTTGCGATACACTTCAGTAAACTGAAAAATATGAATACCCCCGGTGCGGAACTCGCCCTTAAATATCTCAAAAAGACAAAAGCAATTGCTGAAAAACTTGTTAAGGATGGAGTGGCGAATTCTTATGATGATGTAAATGCAGTGCTGACCAATGGTTTCTACTGGTTATATGGACCGGTTAATGACTATGTTTAATCCGGTTTTACCGGAAAGGAGTTATTATGGCCTTCCTTAGAAAAAAGATTTATGCCCTTGCTGGTTTTAATACAATCTCTCTGGGCACGGGAAGAAAAGAATTTCATCCCAAAAAGCCCAGGCCGGGAATTGAACATTATATCAAAGAAGCGGGCCTTGGTGCAATCACCCAGGTAAAGAATCCTGATGCAATTGATGAAGGTGTTATCGGTAATTTTATTGCCGAGAGGTTCTGCAAACAGGGAAATCTCGGCGGTTTCTTTCCGATGGTTCATCCGACATTCCAGTACAAACCCTGTATTCGGGTTGAAGGAGCCTGTGATTCCGGGGGACTTGCACTGGTTACCGCAGTCAAGACAATTCTTTCAGATGTCGCCGATGTCGTGCTTGTAATTGGTGTAGAGGTCCAGAATTCCGTCAAGGCGGTCTATGGTGCTGATTATCTTGCTGCGGCTGGATGGTTTTCTGGTGAGCGTAAAAAGGGTCATGCCTACTTCTTTCCGGATCAATTTTCCCGGCGAGCCGGTGCCTGTTTTAAAAAGTTTGGTAAAAAGAAGGTAAGACAGGGAATGGCACAGTGGTATGTAAACGCTATAGAGAACGCAAGAAAGAATCCCAATGCCCAGGAATATCACAATAGAAATCCAGAACTCTTTGCCACTGCAATGACTCCACCAAACCCTGAGGTATTTTGTGAACATATAAATGTGTTTGACTGTTCCAAGGTGTCTGATGGTGGTTCGGCAATAATATTTGCCTCAGAAAATGGTCTTGAAAAACTTGGAGTAGAAAAGAAAAATGCTGCCGAGGTTATTGCATTTGCCCAGGTTCAGGATAATCTAACCACTCCGCCACCGGATATGACTAAATTGTCTACCTGTGAGGTGGCGGCAAAAAAGGTTTATGAAAGGGCAGGCATTAAACCGAATGACCTTTCTGTACTCGAAGTCCATGATTGCTTTACGATCGCCGGGCTATTGGCAATTGAAGCAGCAGGCTTTGCAGATTATGGTGAAGGTGCGGATTTTGTTAAGGATGGAAAGACTAAAGCGGATGGTGTAATTCCAACGAATACTACAGGCGGACTTATCGGTTATGGACATCCAACCGGGGCAACCGGTGTGCGTCAGGCAGTTGATGTGGTTGCTCAACTCTCAGGTAAAGCCGGTGATTGTCAGGTAAGGATAGATTCAAATCGACCCTTCGGAATGCTCTCAAGTATGGGGGGCAATGACAAGACTGTGGTGACAATGGTCTTTAAGAAACCTGATTAACAGATGATATTAAAAGAGTTCAGGGCATTAATCGATACTCCGGTTGAACATACTTGAAATTAAACCTGATGAAAAAAGCGATAGGGTTTAAGCCGATCGGTGTTATCCATACACCATTCAAAGAACCGAAAGGGACTCCGATTCAGCCGCGGGCAGGAAAGGGAATAAAAGGCATTGTTGAGGTTTATCCTGAATATGTTGAAGGACTCAAGGACATTGATGGATTCTCGCATATCATATTAATCTATCATCTGCACCTGGCCGGGGACTATAGATTAATGGTTACACCCTTTATGGACGATACTGTCAGAGGTCTGTTTGCAACCCGGGCCCCGGCTCGTCCAAACCCCATCGGTATTTCTGTGGTCAGGTTAGAAAAGGTCATTAAGAATGAACTCCATATTAAGGACTTAGATATTATCGACAATACGCCGCTTCTTGATATAAAACCGTATGTCCAGGAATTTGACAAACCAGAAATAATAAAGGTCGGCTGGCTAAAATCACGCATAAAACGATTGGAAAAAACAAAAGATGACGGCCGATTTGCTGATTCAAAAAGATGATTGGTGAACAGGTCTACAGATTAGAAGAGATTGAATCCACCAATGAGTATGCAAAGTCGATTTTATCGGATGCAGTTAACGGAACTGTAGTCTATGCTGAATCGCAAAGTGCGGGTAAAGGAAGATTTGGTAAGGTCTGGTATTCACCAAGGGGTGGTTTATACATATCGGTTATCTTGAAGACCAAAAAACCTGAATTGATTCCGATAATGGCTGGAATAGGAATATGTGAAACCCTGAACAGATATGATATCCTTACCGGAATTAAGTGGCCCAATGATATTATGCTGAATAATAAAAAGATTGCCGGGGTATTGACTGAGATTATTGATGACAAAATCATCCTGGGGATCGGATTGAATCTTAATATTGTTGATTTTCCCGAAGAGTTAAAGGAACAGGCAAGTTCGGTATTGTTAGAAACCAAAAAACATCTTGACCAAATAACGGTCTTTCAGGGACTTTGCTCTGAACTTAACAGATTTTACAATCTACTTGAGTCCGCAAGAATCACAGAATTACTCTTAATGTGGTACCATTATACTATAATGCTGGGAAAGAATGTTGTGATTGAACTGCCTGATAAAAGTATGCAGGGACGGGTTATTGATATTGACCAGGATGGAGCACTTATCTTAATGCTGCCGGGCGGCAAGATTGAGCGTGCCGTTGCTGGTAATTGCCGGATCATAAAATGATACAGATTTATACAGGAAATGGTAAAGGAAAGACCACCGCTGCATTAGGTTTGGGACTGCGGGCTATCGGCCACGGCCTGAAGGTAATTGTTATTCAATTTATGAAGGGCAGGATAAACTATGGTGAACTATCTGCAGTAAAGGACCTTCCAGATTTTAGAATTGAACAGTATGGTCGTCCTGATTTTGTTAATCCTGAGAACCCGGATAAAGAAGACATTGAACTTGCTGAAAAGGCATTCCTTCGAGCCCGACAGGTGATAACAAGTCACAAATATGATTTGATTATCCTTGATGAAATCAATGTTGCAGTCTCATTCAACCTTATTCCAAAATCCGCGGTGCTTAAATTATTAAAGAGTGTGCCCGAAGATATGGAAGTTGTCCTTACCGGCAGGTATATGCCGGTTGAATTTGCCGGGATTGCTGATCTGGTAAGTGAAATCAAGGAGGTAAAACACTATTTTCAGACCGGAACCCCGGCACGCAAGGGATTTGATTACTGAAATTTAAGGGTTTACTCAGTTGACATTTATGGATAATTGCATAAAATTTATGAAAGGAGGTAATTATGATTGTCCCGATTGAGAAAATCTGGCAAAAATTTGAGAATAAATACAAGGCGATTAATATCGCGGCGCTTGAAGCCCGAAGAATAAAGGACGAGCAGAATAAGGGTTTGATTGACGAAAAGATAAATCCCATATATGAAGCGATAAAGAGGCTGATCAAGGGTAAGATTAAATATCAGGAAAAATGAAAATTGTTCTTGGGATAACCGGTTCGATTGCCGGGTATAAGGCGTTGGAATTAATCAGGCTATTGCGCAGGCAGGACGCTGAAGTCCGGGTCGTGCTTACAAAGGCGGCACTCAACTTTGTTACACCATTAAGCTGTCAGACGCTTTCAAATAATCCTGTATATATTGACCAATTCGTGCTTGATAAGGGGATTAAACATCTATCACTGGCAGATTGGGGTGATATCTTTGTAATCGCCCCGGCGAGTGCAAATATTATTGCCAAGGCGGCCCAGGGGATAGCCGATGATCTTTTATCGACCGCCTTAGTTTCCTCAAATAAACCGACTCTCTTTGTTCCGGCAATGGATACCAGGATGTGGGAGAATCGTATTGTCCAATCAAATGTGGAAAAACTGAAAAATCTCGGCTATCATTTTCTCGAACCAGTTTCCGGAGCCCTTGCCTCGGGCAGGATTGGTAAGGGCAGATTTCCTGAAATTTCACTTATCTATAAAAAGATTCTTGCAATTGCTGATTCCTATCCAGATCTTAACGGAATGAATATCTTGATTACCGGCGGAAGAACTGAGGAGGACCTGGACCCGGTAAGGGTAATAACCAATCGTTCCTCAGGCCGGATGGGACGGGAATTATTATATGCCGGTATCTCGCGCGGCGCCCGGGTAAGGGCAATATTTGGCCGGGTTGATATCAATTTACCCGGGGATATTGATATAATCCGGGTGAGAAAAGCCGATGAGATGTTAAAACACCTTCAACAAAATTTTGAATGGTGTGATTGCCTGATTATGGCCGCGGCAGTGGGCGATTATCGGGCTGAAAGGATTTCAAAAAATAAATTTCACAATCAAAAACTGAATATAAAATTTAAAAAGAATATTGATTTACTCAAAGAATTAAAAAAATTGAACAAAAATAAGATATTGATAGGATTTTCCCTGGAATCGGACAGAGGATTTGAAAGGTCCCGCGAAAAACTTATTAAAAAGGGACTTTCATTCATTGTCCATAATCCCTTGAGCGTAATTGATAAAGAAAGGACTGAGGCAACGATTATTCGCCCCGGAAAGAAACCGATTCATATCCGCAATACTACAAAATGGCACCTGGCAAACAGAATATATAATGAATGTCTCGTCGAAATAAAGGGCCAAAGATGATAGAAACAAAACGAGTGCCGCCCCATTCCCTGGAAGCAGAAGAATCTGTGCTCGGTTCAATCCTGCTTGATCCCCGGGCATTGCCCAAGGTGATGGAAATTTTAAAAGAAGAACATTTTTACCAGCCGGCAAATCAGAAAATCTATCATGCAATTCTTGATCTCTTCAGCAGCAATATTACTGCAGACCTGGTAACAGTTACAAACTGGCTAAAACAGAATAAGATGCTTAATGAGGTGGGCGGCCCGGAATATCTATCAAATCTTGTAGCTAACGTCCTTACCACCGCCAATGTTGAACACCATGCCCGGGTTGTGCTGGATAAGGCGATCAAACGTGCGGTCATAAATACTGCAATGGAATTACTGAAGAGTGGTTTTGAAGATTCCCGACCCGCATCAGAACTTGTTGATTATGCCCAGAATGAAGTTTTTACAATAAGAGAAAGGGGATTAAAGAAAGAGGCCGTTCATGTGAGATCATATGTTACAAAGATAATTGAAACGGCGGAAACAAGACAGGGTTCAAGGATGATTACCGGGGTGGAAACCGGCTACTATAAATTAGATGAGATGACCGCCGGTTTTCAAAAAGGAGAGTTTATTGTTGTCGCTGGTCGGCCGTCAATGGGTAAAACCGCATTTGCCTTGAATATCGCCGCCTATGCAGCAATTCGAAATAATGTTCCGGTCGGTTTCTTTTCTTTGGAGATGGCTGGTGAGGCACTGGTTCAGAGAATGCTTTGCAGTGAGTCAAAAATAAATTTAAGAAATCTGCATCGAGGCATACTTAACTCTGAGGATTGGGTAAATCTTACTACCGCCGCGGGGAATTTTTATCGGGCACCGATTTATATTGATGATTCTGCTACATTATCGATCTTTGAATTAAAGGCAAAGGCACGCCGATTAAAAGCAGATTACAACCTCGGTATTTTATTTATTGATTATCTACAACTGCTGGAAGGACCAAAGACATATAAAACAGCGTCCCGCCAGCAGGAAATTTCCGACATATCCCGGGCGCTTAAAGCCCTGGCAAAAGAACTTGACCTGCCCCTTGTTGTTCTATCTCAACTTTCAAGGATGCCGGAACGTCGGGAAAAGAATAAAAGACCTTTACTTTCCGACCTCAGGGAAAGCGGTGCGATTGAACAGGATGCGGATTTGGTAATCTTTATCTACCGTGATGAAATCTATAATAAAGAGACAGAAAAAAAGGGGATAGCAGAGATAATTATCGCCAAACAGCGTAATGGGCCGCCGGGAACAGTAGAACTACGTTTCTTTAATGAATATACCCTTTTTGAGAATCTTACCTATCATGAAGAGGTGATTGAGGAGGAAAATGAACCTGTTTAGTAAAATTGGGAATTTTGCAATCTTTCTGGGCCGCTCGATATTTATACCCTGGCATATAAGAACAACCAAGGAGCGGATTTATGAACAGGTCCATAATGTAGGAATCGGTTCTTTACCAATAATAATTATAATTGCTGCTTTCGTCGGACTGGTAACCACGGTCCAGACTTCATATCAGCTCATCGGCTCGGTTCCACGATATCTACTCGGCTCAACCGTAGGCAGGATGGTGGTGATCGAACTTGGTCCGGTGCTTACCGCCCTGATGGTCAGCGGACGATGCGCCTCTTCAATGGCGGCGGAGATTGGAACGATGCGTGTTACCGAACAGATTGATGCGCTTGAGGTAATGGCGATTGACCCCTATAGATTTCTCAGCCTGCCCAGAATCATTGGAACCGTAATCTCAATGCCCTTACTCTGTATAATAGCGGAATTTGATGCCCTTCTATTTGGTGGACTCTATGCCCACTATTTTCTTAATGTCCCATTCAGTGTTTTTAACTATGGGTTGACCCATTACTTTTTTATTCGTGACCTTTTTGGTGGTCTGGTCAAAACATTCTTCTTCGGTCTGGTGATATCAACCGCTGGCTGTTATTTCGGGTTTCAGGTAACCGGTGGGGCAAGAGAGGTCGGTCGTTCAGCAACATACGCGGTGGTTGTTTCATCGATTCTGATTCTGATATTAGATTTTCTCATTGCCCTGGTGGTATTCGGATGATTGAAGTAGTAAACCTTTCAAAACACTTTAATGGTTCTGTTATACTGGATACAATAAATTTTAAAGTCGATGATGAGAAATTAGTAGTCATTCTTGGTCCGTCAGGCACCGGAAAGACCGTGCTGTTAAAATCGATAGTAGGTCTATTGGCGGTGGATGGGGGAGAGGTTTTTTTTGACGGCGTTTCTCTGCAGAAGGTAACAAAAAAAGAAATCTATAGAATTCGTAAGAATATCGGCTATGTCTTTCAAGGCACTGCATTATTCGATTCAATAAATGTATTTGAAAATATTTCTTTGCCGATTATCGAACATACTTCGATCTCGAAAATTAATCTTAATAAAGAGATTAAGCGAATTCTTAAAATTATTGGAATGGAAGGAAAAGAACGGTTATTCCCCAAAGAACTTTCCGGGGGTATGCGCCGTCTTGTTGCAATTGGCCGGGCATTGGCATTGAATCCGAAATATCTCTTTTATGATGAACCAACAACCGGGCTTGACCCCATCGCCTGCGACCGAATCAAGGCGTTGATTAACACATTAAAAAAAGATTATAAAAAGAGCGGAATTGTCGTCACCCATGATTTAGAGATTGCCCGGGAAGTCGGTGATGAAGTCTATATGTTGAAAAACGCTAAGATTAAAAAATTGAAAAAGATTGATAAGGAGTTTTATGAAAAATAGGTTCAGGGATTTCCTCGTCGGAATATTTGTCATTGCCGGGGTTGTGATATTTGTCATACTTTATATCTGGTTAACCGGTCGAATCAGTATGCGCAACACCTATGATGTCAAGGTCTATTTTGATGATGTGTCAGGTTTGAAAATTGGAGACCCGGTTCTTGTCTTCGGTTTAGAAAAAGGAAAGGTAAAGTCATTTAAGATTGAAAATGATAAGGTTCTTGTGATACTCGGGGTTGACCGAAAAATTCTCTTACCTGAAGATTCCAGAATTGTAATCCGTTCGGTAAGTTATATGGGTGCGGACCGTTATATAAAAATCACAATGGGCAAAAGTAATAAGGATGCAAAGGTTTTCTATGGGGTTAATGAAACCTTAGACCTTGAGGCATTGGTGCTGCAATTTGACAGCCTTGCCCGGGTCTTTAAATCATTTAAACCACCGGATCTGGATAAGACGATAAATCGACTATTCTCCGAGGTGAATAGAAACATTAAAATTCTATCAGAGTCGATGAAAACACCGACCGAGAAGATTGACAACCTCCTGGCAAGACTTGATTCAGTAACGGCGCTTCTAAAGGGTGAAGGCACAGTAGCCAAGCTGTTGAAGTCGGATGAACTATATAATGATATAAAGAAGACCAATACGGCACTGCAGGACTTAATTGAAGATATTAAGGCAAATCCCAAAAAGTATATCCAGATAAAGGTTTTCTGAGATTATGAAGACAAGATTTGTCTGTCAGAATTGCGGTGCATCTTCGCCGAAATGGATGGGGCGGTGTCCGAATTGTGGTGTATTCAATACAATGGTTGAAGAGAAGATGAAAGAGCAGGTATCAAAGAATCAATATGAACCAGCCCGTGTAATCTCCCTGACTGAAGTCCCGATTGAGCAGAAAGACCGTATCCACACCGGGCTGCAGGAGTTTGACCGGGTCCTTGGGGGAGGATTCGTAAAGGGTTCACTTATTCTTCTGGGTGGTGATCCCGGTATCGGAAAATCCACCTTGATGCTTCAGGTATCATCCCCCCTGGCAAAAAATAATGCAGAGATTTTTTATGTAAGCGGTGAGGAATCTCCATATCAGGTGAAACTCCGTGCCCGGCGTCTGGGCGTAAATAGTAATAACATAAAATTCCTTGCCGAGACCAATCTTGATGCAATCCTTGACTGTGCCGAAGATATAAATCCGGATCTTATGGTTATCGATTCAATTCAGACCGTCTACAGTCCAGACCTGTCATCGGCCCCGGGTAGTGTTGGTCAGGTCAGGGAATGTGGTGCGCGCATAATGAGATTTGCCAAGCAAAGGGAGATTACCACAGTAATTATCGGACATGTCACAAAATTCGGGATGATTGCCGGTCCCAAAACATTGGAACATATTGTTGATACGGTCCTCTATTTTGAAGGTGATAAAACCCAGCAATACCGGATATTAAGGGCAATAAAGAATCGTTTTGGTTCAACCAATGAAATCGGTGTCTTTGAGATGTCAGAATCCGGACTAAGGGAGGTCGATAATCCTTCACGCCTTTTCATATCAGGCGCCCACACCTCGGGTTCTGCAATCATTACTGTTATTGAAGGGTCTCGACCCCTGCTCGTGGAAGTCCAGGCACTCACCAGCCCCAGCATTTTCAATTATCCCCAGCGTGTAACATCAGGAGTGGATTATAAAAGACTGGCAATGCTGATTGCGGTTTTGGAAAGGAGATTGGGTATTGGAGTCGCTCGATTTGACTGTTTTGTCAATGCCGTGGGGGGAATTCGTGTTTTCGAACCGGGCTGCGACCTGGGGATTATCCTTGCGATTGCATCTTCTATAAAAAATATCCCCATCGATGAACATACAGTAATTATCGGCGAGGTTGGACTGGGTGGTGAGGTGCGGCCGGTCTTCAACATTGAATCCCGCATTAAAGCCGCCGGGAATTTAGGTTTCCGTCTTGCGATAATTCCTGAAAAGAATCCAATCCGCGGTAAACAAAAGATGGAAGTTGTGCCGGTTAATACGGTTAAGGATGCGGTCAGAATAGCACTGGGATTATAGGAGGAAATTATGCTATTATTCAGAAAAGAGGCGCATTATGTTCTTGACTCTTCCAGTATCCTTGATGGAAGGGCCATACATCTTTTTGAAAAAAAATTTCTCGAGGGCAGGATACTAATTCCTCAGTTAGTCAAATCGATTGTCCGACGGATAAGTCGGAATATTTGTGACCGGGCGATTCAGGTCTTAAAAAGGAACGCTGCGGTTGAGTTTGTTGTCGAGAGGGGGAACGGCCTGGTTGAGGAAGTCTGTGTCCTGCAGCTCGCATCACGACGTAAGGCAAAGGTTATAACAACATCAGACGAAGTCTGCAGACAGGCAAAATTTTTTCCTGAGGTTAAGATTATTGATATCCGGGATATTTACCGAACCCTTACTCCGATTTTTCCTCCGGATAAGGTCATAATGGTCAGGGTGCTTAAGAAGGGATTAAATCCTACAGAAGGAGTGGGTTATATCGAAGGGGTGAAGATTATTGTTCAAAATGGCGCACACTGTATCAATCAAATCGTTAAGGCACGGGTTAAGACTATGCTTTCATTTGACTCAGGTAATCTTGTTTTTTGCACTTTAGAAGAAAATCTTTCTTTGCCCTCAAGGGTTGATAAACATAAATCCGCACGAAAATCAAGGAGTCGAAAAAATGGAGTATCTTGATAGACTGTTAGAAAAACTTACCCGGGGTATTGGTGTCGGCTACGATGGCAATATTCGTCAGATAATCAGTGATGAATTAAGCGCCCTCAATATCAAAGCCGAGATCAATCCGGACGGCAGCGTTACGGCATCAATAAAAGGCAGGGAAAAGTCGAGTATCTTAATTGCCTGCCATCTTGATGAGATCGGATATATCGTAAGTTCCATTGATGAAGATGGCAGAATCTACTTCAGTGAAATAGGAGGGGTTGATGTTCGAATTCTGCCCGGACAGGAAGTTTTAATTTCCGGTAAGACCGAAATTTCTGGTTATATTGGGGTTCGTCCGCCGCATCTTTTGAGTCGTGCCGAAAGAAAAAAGGTTCAACCCCTTCATAAACTATTTGTTGATACGGGTCTTTCGGCAAAATATGTGAAGGAGAATGTAAAAATCGGAGATATAATTTCCTTTGCTGACAATTACTACAAATTCAATAATAATTTGAGGAGCGCAAAATCACTCGATAATCGGGCCGGGGTTGCCTGTGGTATACTTGTTTTAAAAGAGTTGATAAACAGCACCCATCAGGTGAACATCTATTTTGTTGCAACAAATCAGGAAGAGTTTTCAGGATTGGGCGCCGAGGTTCATTCTTATCGACTACCGGTTGATTATGGGCTGGTGATCGATGTTACATTCGGTGAATATCCCGGGCAGAAAGAGAGTGAAATATTTTCTCTTAATAAAGGTCCGACAATCGCTAAAGGCGCAACAATTCCCGCAAAGTTATCCAATCTATTGATTGATTCGGCAAAGGAACTGGAAATACCATATCAGGTCGAACCGATATCCGGATTTACCGGAACCGACGCCGACGCAATCGCCTTTAATCGTGAAGGTATTCCTACCTGTATTGTCGGGATACCATTAAGATATATGCATTCACCGGTTGAAGTGGTTTCATTGAAGGATATTGAAAGGGCCGCGAGGCTTATTGCGGGGTTTATAAAAAAATTATAATCTGATATTCTTAATGCAATTCATATTCAGGCATCAAGAATAGATAATTACCTTTTGTGTTTCTATTATTTAGTATGGTAAATCTTGTGCTCTGAGGATATGTAATTACTTCAACATCACCTTTTATTCCGGCAAGTTTTTTAAGTGTATTAAGGGCATCAAGAAAACCCCCATTTTTATCTACCAATCCCAGTCGCCTGGCATATTTTCCAGAATAGATTCGACCCTGACCCAGGGAATCTGCCTTCGCCTTATTAATTCCCCTTCCTTCAGAAACCCTGTCCAGAAATTTATTATACCACCACCTCACCTCATCTTCTTCTCTTTTTATTTCCGCGTCGGTAAGGTGACGCAGGTCCCAGAAAATATCTGCATGTTCACCTCTTTTAATATAATCCCATTTTATACCGATTTTATCATAGAATCCTTTATTGATCAATCTTAAATTTAAAACCCCGATTGAACCGGTAATTGTGCGGCCATCTGCATAGATTTTATCAGCCAGACAGGCAATATAATAACCGCCGGAACCGGCAACATCACCCATCGATACGACAACCGGTTTTTCTCCGGCACATTTTTTTAATGCGTAAGCAATCTTATCCGATGCAAATGCATCGCCCCCGCCGGAATTTATTCGCAACAGCACACCCTTGATTTTTTTATCACGGCTTAGTTTATCAAATATTTCAGCATAGGTTTCGCCACCGATAAGATTCGATTGTAATATTCCCGGGTTTCCTTTACCGGTAACGATTGCACCCTCGGCAATTACCAAAGCGATCCGGGAAAGGTTTTTAAGCCAGGCTGGCTCGATATCTTTCTGTTCAAGGAAATCTTCAAAGTTGACCTTTGCCATTGCGCCGTAGCGCTTTTTTATATAATCATCAAGTTCGAAATCATAAATGGTTGTATCAATGATGTTTAATGATTTTGCCGCATCACTATTTAAATAGGCGAGACTGTCAATAATCTTTTGAACCTGCTCTGTTTTTTTATTTCTTGCCCGCGCGATGTTCTGGAGGATATCAGGGTATATATCATCAAGATATCTTTCTATCTGTGCTCGATCCGCTTCCGACATATTTTCCCGTGTGAATATTTCTATCGCCGACTTATATTTACCAATATGGACAATATCGGTCTCAATCCCGAGTTTTTCAAGAGTCCCTTTAAGATATAATTTTCTCATTGCCAGTCCGGGTATGGTGACACTTCCTAAAGGAGAAAGGATTACTTCATCGGCACAACTGGCTAATTCGTAAAGCAGTGTAGAATTATACCGATCCGAGAAGAATACAATTTTTTTCTTCTTTTTAAGCCGATTCAACAGACCTCTCAATTCTTCAAGTTGAGCCGGACCGATTTTCACCTTCTGCAGGCGAATCAGGATTACCTTAATGTCGTCCCGGTTATCCAGGGAAGCAAGGTCACTCATAAATTTTGTAAACTTTGGTTCCACGCTTAGCGGTATGCCCAGGAAAGATTTTCTGGCAATTTCAGGATAAGAACCCTTTAAAGATACCTCAATTATCTTTTCATTGCCGGGTATTGCGGTTGGATATCTCTGGGCTGAAAAGATCATTCCGCCGCTCAATTTTTTGTTTTCGTGTTCGTATGAACCGGCAGCCTTTGTCTTCCCAAATGACAATTCTATACCGGCATGCCAGTGGAAATCTTTATCAGCAAGAAACTGAAGTTTCAGACCGGGAATCGGTTCTAAAATACCACCATAAAAATAGCGTAGTGTATCTTCAATACCTTCATATTTAAGGTCAAAACAGAGGGTGAAATATTCTTTGAATGGTCTGATACCAATTCCCCAATGCATCGCCTTTTTTGAACCTAAGGTTGTATTGAATCCTATGGAGAGAGACCTTGACGGCCGACAGAGCAGACCGAATTTATGACTTGATGTATCGCCGAATTGATAGCAATAACCGAATGCGAAGGCACCGGGAAGTTTATAGCCGGCTCCTATTTCATAATAGGTTAAGCTGTCAATTTTTTTTATTCCCAACCCGATATTACTGAGTTCTGTACCTCCGGTCCAGGTCTTCGGTTCGGGGTTATAGGTGAAGAAGAGTTCTGCGCCCGGCTGAATTCCCAATCCTGCCGGGTTGGAGAATATACTGATTGAACGTGCATTCAGGGAAGAAAATTCTCCTTCATAAAATGGATTTATATGAAGAAGCATAATTATAATAAAAAACATAAATCCCCCTTTTTATTAGTAGGGGAAGAAAATGTAGAAGAGCACGGACAGGGCAAACAGAACCCAGAGTCCCGGTGCTATCTCTTCAGTTCTTCCCGATACCAGTTTAAAGATCGGATAAAGGATAAAACCCGCGGTGATTCCAATACCCAGATTATATGTAAAACTCATCAGGGTAATCACAAAAAATCCCGGTATTAACTCGGTATAATCAGAAAAATTAATTTTTGTAATAGACGATACCATCATCATCCCCACGATAATCAGGGCCGGTCCATATGCCTGAGCCGGTATTGAAGTAAAGAGTGGGGCGAAAAATAGACAGACAAGAAAAAGCAGGGCGGTTATCACTGCAGTAAGTCCACTGCGTCCTCCTTCTTCAATTCCGGTTGCCGATTCGATAAATGTTCCGGTAGTGGTCGTGCCGACCAGGGCGCCGAAAACCGTTGCCAGAGCATCGGCAAGCATCGGTTTTTCAATCTCGGGAAGATTACCGTCTTTATCAAGAAACCCGGCTCGGGCCGACACACCAATCAATGTTCCCATTGTATCGACAAAATCCATCACAAAGACGGTCAGAATCACCGCAAAAAATCCCCAGGAAAGGGCACCGATTATATCAAGTTTCAGAAAGATGGGGGAGAGGGATGGAGGAAGACTCAACCATTTGGTCGGTGCCGGGGCAATCTTGAATATAAAACTTAAAAATGTTGTGGCAAGAATGCCGGTCAGGATTGCACCTTTGAATCTTTTTATTAAAAGGATTGAAATAAGAAGGATTGCAAAGATTGCCAGCAGAACCTCGGGTGCCCTGATATTACCGATCCGGACCGGGGCACCGGGCACACCGAGCCTCACCAATCCCGTATCGTTCAAACCGATAAAGGTCAGAAATAGTCCGATACCTACTGCAAATGAATATTTCAGTCCTGGTGGTATTGCATTGGCAAGCCAGGACCGCAGTTTGAATATTGTGATAAGGGTGAATATCACCCCGCCGATAAATATTGCGCCGAGTGCAGTCTGCCACGAATAACCCAGAACTTTGACAACAGTATAGGCGATAAATGCATTCTCACCCATATATGGGGCAATGGCAAATGGGCGTTTTGCATAAAGACCCATAATAATCGTTCCAAAAAATGCCGATAAAATTGTTGCGACCATAGACGGACCTTTTGGTATTCCTGCTACCTGCAGGATTGCCGGATTTACTACAATGATATATGCCATCGTCATAAATGTTGTTATTCCGGCAAGGACTTCGGTCTTTACATTCGTTCCGAGTTCTTCAAGCTGGAAGAATTTTTTAATCATCCGCACCTCCTGTTTTTTATAAATATGTTGTGGTTTATAAAGGTCTTTCTATAAAAATTTATGTCTGATATAGGGTGCTTAACCTGGATAGATATCATTAAAGGCATACTTAATCTATTTTATTCAGTTTTATTTATATGTCAAGAACGACATTGTCGCTCACCGCTTCGCTCTAAGTGTAAGCACTGAAAAATCATATAAAACGGTATGTTGACTAAAAAATTTATATATGTAGAATAGGCAATGCGAAAACTTGATAAGATTCTAAAAAAGAGGGTGCTATTTCTTGATGGGGCAATCGGAACCAATCTTCTGAATAAAGGGTTAGAACCGGGAGAATCACCAGGTATTTTAAATCTCAAAAATCCCTCTGTAGTATCGCATCTGCATCAACAATATATTAAAGCGGGTTCAGATGCCATTTTGACCAATACATTCAGCGCCAATCCTATAAACATCCCTGGAAAAGTTTTGAATAAAGTTTTGAAAACGGGTGTAAAATTAGCAATGGAGTCGGCAAAAAATCGTGCCCTTGTTTTCGGTGATGTAGGGCCGCTTGGTGAATTAATAAAACCTTATGGCAAGGCGGATTTTGACCGGGTTTTAAAGACTTTTGAAAGAATATTTAAAATTTTAAGTTCTGCAGGTATTAAGGTTTTTTTGATTGAAACCTTTACTTCAATTATTGAGGCGAAGGCTGCATTCCTTGCCGCCCGAAAATTTTCCGACCAAATTTTTGTAAGCCTATCGTTTCAGGAAAATTGTCGGACAATAATCGGAGAGATTCCGGAATCTGTTGCCGTAACATTTGACGCACTCGGTGCCCGGGCGATCGGCGTAAACTGCACCACACCGGAAACGGCGATTGAGGTAATCAAGCGGATGCGAAAGGTCACTCGATTACCGCTTTTGATAAAACCTGATGCCGGTAAGATAAGACTTGATGGTGATAAAATCCATTATACCTATTCCGACCTTCAGATGGCGCGGTTCTTTAAAAGATTTATTCGAGCCGGTGCGGATATTATCGGCGGCTGTTGCGGAACCGGACCGGAATATATTCGTAGAATTTCAAAAAATAAGGTCAGACATAAACCCCGTAAATTCACGCCGCGGTTTTATCTCACTTCTCCTCAGAAGGTGCTCGAGGTTAACAACCGGGATATCATAATTGTCGGTGAACGTCTTAATCCATCCGGTCGAAAAAAGATTAAAGAACAGTTGTTAAATGACAATTATACAATCTTTGGTGATGAAGCAAAGGCACAGGAAGAGGCGGGTGCCCGGTGCCTTGATGTAAATGCATTTGTCATTGAAAAAGAAGAAAGCACCACAATGACAAATGCGGTCTATGAAGTAATGCAAAACTGCCGGCTTCCTCTTTTCATTGATACGCAGAACTTTAAGGTTGCAAACAAAATTCTCTCATTCTATCCCGGAGTGGGAGTCTACAATTCGATTCCGGCACGCAAAAATGACCTTCTGCGCTGGCTGCCAATGGTTGGAAGATATGGATTCAAGGCGGTGATTTCACTGATTGGTAAAAAGATACCCAAAACCTATGAAGAGCGGATTAAAAATCTTAAACTTACCCTGAAGATTGCCCGAAAAATCCATTTTCCAGAAGATGACTTAATATTCGACCCTCTGGTATTTTCTGCGGCAGACGAACCAGAACAGATATTACATACCCTCAAGGCGGTTGAGGAAATAAGCCGACTCGGTTTGAAGACAATCCTCGGGATTTCCAATGTATCATTCGGGCTGCCCGGACGCACCCATCTTAATGCATATCTCGCCGGCGCAGCAATAAAGTCAGGGGCGAACTTTCTTATATTGAATCCTCTGAATGATGATATTATGAAGGCGGTTGCAGCCGCCCGCGCCTTATTTAAGGGAAAGGTCGCTGACTGGATATCATTTTCTCAGACAAAAACCGGGATTTTTAAGAAAGTAAAATTAAAGGAAACGGCTTCGATACCGCCCGGTCTGATTTCCGCAATTGTTGAAGGTAATCAAAAAGCCGGGGTTGATAGGGCAGAAAAGATGCTCAAATCAGGTATCTGTCCTCAAAAACTGATTGATGATCATATTACCCGCGCCTTAAAGATTGTCGGAGACCTCTATGAAAATGGAAAATATTTTATCCCGGACCTGCTGAAATCTGCTTCTGTTGCCCGGGCAATATTACAGATTTTAAAAAGGCATCTTCCCCGGGGAAAAAAGAAAGGAAAGATTATTCTGGCTACACTCAAGGGTGATATTCACGATATCGGTAAGAATATTGCCGGAATGATGTTTGAAGCCGCCGGATATGAGGTAATTGACCTGGGAAGCAATGTTCCCGCAGAGAAAATTATCAAGGCAGTAAAGCGCTATAAACCAGATGCAGTTGGTCTGAGTGCCCTTCTGACTACAACAATGCCCCGGATGGAATATGTTATAAAAAGATTAAGGAGGCAGGGTCTCAATGTAAAGGTTATTATTGGCGGACCAAATGTGAGCAGTGAATATGCCCGTAAGATTGGCGCCTATGCAGCGGTTCGTAATGTGCTGGAAGGTATAAGTTTTATTAAAGAAAAGTAAAGATGTTTCAGGGATAAATTTTCTCACCCCGGGATTTCCACCGTGGTATTTGCTTTAAAGATTGAAAAATTTGTTGATACTTTCTATATAATACCCACTGGAAAACCGCACATTAATAGAACAACTATCTCTGACATTTTGGACAGTATCTTGTGCCGCGATTTCCGAGTTTGGTAATTTTTATTTTTGTTCCGCAAACCCTGCAGGGTTCGCCTTCCCGGTCGTAGACATACAAAAATTTCTGAAAATCTCCTTTTTTACCATCAATCCTCTTATAATCAGAAACCGTGGTTCCGGCGTATTTAATGGCTTTATTTAACACCTTTTTTAAAGAAAGGAGGAGTTTGAATACCTCATCGGTGCTTAATGTATAGGCCCTTCTCAACGGCCGGATCCCGGCCTGGAAAAGTGCCTCATCTGAATATATATTCCCGACACCGGCACAGAAGTGCTGGTCTAAAAGGATTGCCTTAATCCTTGCCTTTCGGTTTTTTAATATCCCCTTAAAATATTGAAAATCAAATTCCGGAGAAATCGGTTCGTAACCGAGATTAAAAAACCCTTTAAGACAATGTGGCTGTTCATTACCCTTTATCAGATACACCCTTCCCAGTGCCCTTGGTTCATTAAAGAGGACCTGCCGGTCCGAAGTTTTTAACAGGATACGGGTGAATTTCTCTGGCGGCATTTCTGGTTTAGCCAGGATTATTGAACCGGAAAGACGAAGATGGAAGATCAACCGCTTATCACCGGTTAGTTTCAGGATTAAATATTTACCCTGGCGCTGGACATCAAGTATGATTTCTCTGGACAGCATTCTGCAAAACTTTTTCGGCTCGGGATAGGCAACAATATCCCTGCGCAGCACAACACATTTTACAATTTTTTGATTAATCAGCCCGGGCATTAATTCCCGGCGGATGGTTTCAACTTCAGGTAATTCAGGCATATTTTATCTCCATAATTTAAGAATAAATAAAAACAGAAATATCCCCGCTATGTCTCCGAGACTGGTAATTAATGGAGCAACGACATTGCTGGGGTCAAGGTGTATCTTTTTTGAGAAAGATGCAATCAAAAAAGATACCAAGCTGGTTCCAAAACTTAAAGGAATAAGATTAAGTGCAGTCAGGATAAGTAAAAACAGGAAATTTGACTTGCCGATGTGCAGGAGCAGAGCCGAGAGGTGTGAAATCAGGGCGATGGGTATGATAAGAATAAACGAAAGTATCAATGCGGCAAAAAGCGTCTTCCAGACATAACCGTTCCAGCGAAATGGTCGTGTATAACCGATATATATTGCTGAGGTGAGGCGCATACCTGAAATGCAGCCGATGCTTCCGCCCTTTGATATAAGCTGGGGAAGGAGCACCAGCAGATATGGCGCAGCACCGAAGGTTGATTCATGGGAATGAAGAAAAAGTCCGGCAAAGATACCGAGGACACCGCATATAATTATTACCGGACTGCTTTGAAAAAATATTTTTGTGAATTTATATCGGGAGGGAAATGATTCTTTAATAACCAGCAGGGCGACAATCAAGAAGCTCAAATCCGGCAGGTTAATCTTTTGAATTAATGTCGCGGCAAAAAAGATTGAGAGCATCGCCACACCATCTCCAAAAACAGCAATGGCCGGGGAAATTATATCGTCCGGGTCAACAGATTTTTTGAATGAAAAAACGGATAAGAAAAAGGTAAAGGGAATCAATATCAGACTGGAGACTGCGCCGCTGATAAAACCGATTGCCGTAAGTTTGAAAATACCGGCCGATGGAAGATGGAGCAGAAGACAGAGTAGATGGGCAAGGACACCGAAAAATGCTGAAAAGGAAAAACTGAGGGAAAATGCCCCCAGAATATTATTCAGAAGGAGTGGTGTAAGTTTGAATGAAGGTTTTATTAGACCAAGATGCAACATTGTGCTCAATCGAGAACCGAATGATATACCAACATCTCCACGCAGGTCGAGGATCGCCGGCACCAGCACCATAACTCCCGGGATAACAAACAGTATCCCTTCCATCTTTCCCAGCACTGAACCGGCAAATGCACTACCGAAAACAGTGAGTAATAACAGGGGTGAGGCTTCCCTTATGATCTTATTTAGAACTTTTTGTTTTCTTTTCTTCTTTCTCTTTTTTCTTCGCATAATCAAGCATCTTTCTGATTGCAACATCCTTACCCTTTGCATAGATAATATCATCCGATTTAAGGACGGTCTTTGAGGTTGGTTCAAATATCCAGTCACCTTTGCGTAATATAGCGCGAATTACAAATCCGGTTTTTTCAGGCAGCTTTGCCTTTTCCAGAGGTTGACCATCAATCTCTGAACCTTTTTCTACGGTTATTCTTTTGATTATTAAGTCCTTTCGATAAGCAGCGGCAATGATCGGATGGATACCACGCGCCACAATTTCAACCATATCATCCATACCATCAGATATCTCCTTCACTGCAACACCAAGTTGAAGAATTGAGGCAAGCTGGACTATTTCATCTTTATCAATTCCTTTCGCTGCATAGATTGTAGAAATTCTCATCTGGAATGTTAAATCGGCAATCTCTTTCTTTATTTTCGTAACATCCTGTGCCAGCATTATATCATCCTGCAAAACCGCGGCATAACCAAGTTCAATCATCAAATCAGACAGATCCCTCATCCTTATGAGCATATCCTTAAGGGTCTTTATCTCTTTCATTAGTGCCTCCTTCTTATTTTAAATCCTGAGAAATTCTCCTCAGAAACTATTTTATTTGATTTTTACCGGATTGCAAGAGATAATAAATAGAAATTTGGTTTAATTTAATTATCGCAAAAGAGAAACACAAAAGGTGCAAAAAACACGGAGGGTATACCGCGCAGTGTTTATTAACCACTGATTCCTCTCCACTTTTTGTCTCGGTTTTTTGTAAGCTATGTAGGTTATAATATAGCCGAGGGGCGTCTCGCCCCGAGACAGGGCGTCTGGCGAGCTGCAGGGGTTTCTGAAACGAGTTAAGAATGACAAACCTCCAGCAGGCGGCGGGGACGCCGCCCGCGCTGAGAAAAATTGAACCGGGCGAAGATGGTAGAGAAATTTTTCAAATGACCAATAAATAATATAAAAAAAGTAAAACGAAGTCGTTGGGTATTTTTCGTCTTAGTTTAATAATCTCAGGGAAGTTTATTCTGTCCGGAATACCGTTGCAATTCATCCAGAAGGCACAATGAAAAGAGAGGAGAGGAGTCAGTATTAATCCGCCTTGACAGACCATGAAAATTTGTTATAATCCGATATGCCGACATATGAATTTATCTGCGATAATTGCCAGCATAAATTTGAGGTCTTTACGACCATTTCCAATAAGGATAAAGTAAGATGTCCGAAATGTAAGGGTTCAAAGCTCTCCCGTAGATTTACGACGGTTCAGATAAAAGGAGGCAAAGGGGGTTCAAGTTGTGCAACCTGCAACGCCAGTTCCTGCTCTACCTGTTCAATCAATAAATAAATCGGATTTTTAACCTGATTTTTTTCTAAAGGATATCAATACAGAAATAAACAGGGGAGAGGGTATTTAAAATTTTATCTTGACCGTCCGGTTTCATCCGGGTATAATACAATAATGGGTGAAGAGAATGGAATATTAAGAAATAAGAATAAACACCTCTTATACGAAAAATTAAAAGAGGCGGAAGAGATAATTTTAAGTATAATGGATGAAAGGGTTTTTCTCCCTGATGATAGAATCGATTTACTCCTCACTGATATTCAGGAACGCCTGCAGGGGCTGAGGCCGTGCAGTGGTCTGGATGCAATACAGTTAGAAGAAGTTTATGTAAATTTAATAATGGGTGTGATGAACCAGGACCTGCTTGATTCATCTACTTTGAACAACTTGAAAACGGAAAGTTAGAATGCCCTTTTTTAAAACCGGGCGAAAATCCTGAATAAGATATGATATTCAGGAAAACAAAGAGGAGGGTCACAAATCTAAAGACAACATAAAAATATCACTGTTCTTTTAGTTTACATAATATATGTTATCGGACATTAGAAGCCTGAGGCAAAATAATTGAGGGTTATCAGAATCAAAGGTCTGCCGCATAATTTTCAGCCTGCCGGTTCAATTCTAACCAAAATCTTTTAATATATCACATATTATTTGAAAATAATCCGGGAGATTTTTGAAATCATTTTAATTCTGAAATATTATGACCTTGCTCATTAAATAAGTTTTGTAATTCGCAGTAGTGTCTTTCCATTGAAAATTTAAAGAAGTCTTATCTCGGCGCTGAATGAATTTTCCCACCACGGCAGTTTCAGTTTATTTATTTGCAATTTTTATGCGGGCAATCTTTCTGATATTCAAATTTAATAGATTCTATTTATTCTGTTATTTTTAATGAAAAATTGAATAAAATTAAAGTAATTTTTTAAGATATTCCGGAAAATTATCTTTTAAAACCGGTTTCTGCTCGCCGGATTGCATATTCCGAACCGTATAATAGCCTTTCTTTTCTTCATCTTCGCCGTAGATAATTACAAAATCTGTATCGAAGCGATTTGCCCTTTTCAGCTGGCGTTTTATGGTTGTATCCGGGTCTCCAAGGATGCAGATTCCATCTTTATTTTGAATCTGATTTCTAATCTTTATCATTTCATTGATAAACCTCTCCCCCATTCCAATCACAAAGAATTTCTTTTTCAATTTAATCTCAGGCAGATGCTGAGGTAATGTCAGGAGAAGTCTTTCAACCCCGACGGCCCAGCCCAAACACGGAATATCCTTACCACCCAGTTGCTTCATCAAAAGGTCATATCTGCCGCCGGCAAGGATTGTATTCTGGGCACCAAGCCCGGGAATTTTAAATTCAAATACAGTTCTTGTATAATAATCAAGCCCACGAACAAGTTTCTTGTTCTCGATATATTGAACTGATAAGGAATCCAGGAATCTTTTTACCTGAGTATAGTGCTCAAAACACTGCTCACATAGATTATCAGTAATCTTCGGGGCGTCTGTATATACCTGCTGACAGGTTTCATTCTTACAATCGAATATTCTGAGAAAATTTCTTTGAAAACGACGCTGACAATCTTCACATACCTGATTCATCTTTGGTTTCAGAAACATTAGTAATTTTTTCTGATATAATTTTCGACACGCCGGGCAGCCAATAGAATTTATTTCGATTGTGAAATCCCTTGCTCTGATCAAGTCTAAAAATCTTTTTGCCTGTTCAACCATCTCGGCATCATAAAATGGTGCACCCTCGCCCAATAGTTCTACACCAATCTGCAAAAATTCCCGATATCTCCCTTTTTGTGGTCTTTCTTTTCGGAACATCGAGCCGATATAAAAAATGCGTGCCGGGGCTGATAGATTATTTTCAATAAATGCCCTTAAAACCGAAGCGGTCCCTTCAGGTCTTAATACATATTTTCTTTTATTAACTTCAAATACATACATCTCCTTCTCAACGATATCCGTATTCTCTCCGACAGAACGGGCAAAAAGTTCTGCATATTCAAAGGTCGGGGTCTTCATTTCGATATATCCCCCGGCTTCAAAGAATTCTCTGGCAAGAGAATTAATTTTTTCTATCCTCTTTAATTCCCGGGCATAGATATCCCGGGTTCCCTTAGGTCTTTGATATTTCATCTTATTTGCTCCGTAATTTTCTGAATGTAAAATAAGATACGACAAGACCGCCGATACCGGCAATGATATCAAGCAGTTCAAAATCACGACCCGGAATAAAAATCTGCTGGAATTCAGCGATCAGGGCAATCGCACAGCCCAGTAAAAAATAGTCGCGTCGGCTCAACAGTCTGATTTCACACAGACCGAGAATAAAAAAAACAACAAAATGATAGATTTTATCCGCCGGGAACTCATCAATTTCGGGAACAGATAAACTCGGATAACCGGTCAGGACGAATATTATTCCAATCCAGAGAATCAATAGTAATCGCTGGACTGATTTTGTCATTCTGATTCCCAATCTTTAATCAGAGCGATAACCTGTCCAGGGTCTTTACTCTCAATAAGTTCATCCCGGAGATTATCGTCATTAAGTATACGCAGGGTCTGGGCGATAATTACTGCCGATACAGATTTAGCAGGAAATAAAAACAGCATTATTAACTTTACCGGATTTTTGTCCGGCGACAGTTTAACCCCTCTTTTATTAATCGCAATAATAACTTCAGTCTGTTTCTTATCCTCAAGCACAACCCTTGGTAAGGCAAAGTTTTTTCTCATAATAAAAGACATTAATTTCTCTCTTTTGAGGATTTGCTCGATAATATTATGAGAAGCCGGTGCAGAACTCTTTTCAAGCATTTTTCTTAATGCATCAGAAAAATTTCTTGCCTGAAATTCCAGTAGAATCCTGTCCTTTTTTAAATATTTGTTCAGCATTAAATTACTGTCATCAAGCTATTAACAAAACTAATAATTCGGGTATTCATTTTCATAGTTTTCAATCTTTTCAAACATTTCTTTTTCTGCACCGCAGTCTGGACATCCCCAATATTCGGGTAACTTTTCAAAACGAATGCCCGGCCCAAGACCTGATTCGGGATCACCTTTTTTCGGATCGTATATATATCCACAAACTGAGCAGCGCCACCGGATAGCCATATCACCCTCGGTCTGAAAATTCTTTATTATAGTTGTATGCAGTCTCTAAGACATAGTTAATTAATCGCTCGGTTCCGGCGGACAGTTCATCATCAGTGACGAACTTCGTGAAGTTCTCATCAGCACCGACAACATCGGATACGATAAGGAATGACGCTGCATCCAATCTATTTCGGTTTGCCAGATAGTATATTAGACTCGTCTCCATTTCCACCGCAAGGATACCCCTGGACCTTAACTCAGGCACATAGTCAGGAAAGGGGTTGTAAAATACATCAACACTCGCCACTCCACCAAAATAGACTTTCAGTTCCATCTTTTTTGCGGTATCATAGCCGGTTTTGAGTATCTCAAATGTTGCATAAGGTGCGTGGGGTTTTCCATTAAGATATGTCCTGGTTGTTCCATCAATCGGTGCAGCAGCTACTGCGGCAATAACATCAAGCGGTCGTATATCTGCACCAATACCGCCGCAGGTTCCGACCCGGATAAATCTCTTAACCTCAAGTTGAATCAACTCCTCCATCACAATCCCGGCTGAGGGACAGCCCATCCCGGTAGTCTGAACAGATATCGGCATATCCTTATAAGTTCCGGTAAATCCCAGCAGCCCGCGATTTTTATTGACCAATCTGGAATTTTCAAGAATGCTGCTAATCTTCTCTGCCCTTGCCGGGTCTCCAACAAGGAGAACGGTCCGGGCAAAATCTTCTTTTTTTGCCCTTATATGTATCGGCATCTTACCTCCTTTTAATAAAATATTTTATCATCGACCGGTGGAAACCAACTCCTCCTCTGAAAGATTTTTTATCAGGGTAAGAAGTGAATCACGGTATTGAAAAAAGTTCTTACGATATTTCTTACAAACTGAAGGTGCCCGGGGTATCTTCACCCTTAAGGGATTTATTGGACGTCCGTTCTTGCGTAATTCAAAATGCAGGTGAGGTCCGGTAGAAAGACCGGTTGACCCAACATACCCTATGAGTTGTCCCATCTTTACCCTTTTACCCTTTCTTATCCCTCTGGCAAATCTGGAGAGATGGCCATATCGCGTCCGGAAACTATTCTTGTGTCGAATTTCAACCAATTTGCCATAGCCGCCCTTCCATCCGGCGAATGTTATAATACCATCACCGATCGAAGACACCGGGGCTCCTCTTGGAGCGACATAATCAAGCCCATGATGGGGACGCCATATTTTAAGAATCGGGTGATAGCGCCTTTCTGTAAAATAGGAACTTATATAAGAATAGCGCAGCGGCGCCTTCAGCAGTGATTTTCGTAATGACTGTCCTTTCAGGTTATAATAATCCTCCCTTCCTTCCGGGTCTTTATAATATATCCCATAGTAATCACCAATTTTGCCTTTATATCTCAGAAAAATCAAATTGTCATAATCAAGAAATTGAGAGTCGCAGAATGTCTTGTTGAAATACAGATAAAACGAATCACCCTTCCGGGTTTCTGTAACAAAATCAATTTCCCAGGCAAATGCATCGGCATATCTGAATACAAGATTCGGGGTCTCCCCTTTCGCCAGCATTGCATCATAGAGTGTAGCAGTAATTTCCCCCCTGATAAAACCAGGAATCGTATCAATATATGGATATTTCATTGCAATAAATATCTCGTCGGAGTTTTTGAAGACATAATAGACATCCTTTATTGAATGGGTGTAAACCAATTTAGAAAACTTACCATCCTTTTTGAAAATAGTTATTGAATCTCCAGGAATGCATCTTCTAAAAGAAAATCCCCCATTTTTCAGACAGTCCAGAATTTCATAGGTCAATTTATTGAGAATAAATTTTTTCAGAATAGTTTCCAGGTTTTCACCCCGATGCACGACATAATAACTTTTTGAATAGACCGGTTCTTTCCTGGCCAGCTCTTTTTTTTGCCGGCATCCACCAAACAATAAAACAATTATCAAACTAAATACAAGACCCATTTTTTTCGTGCCCGGGATTATATTCTTTCTTCAATATACTCTTTCAGCCAATCATTGCAAATCTGATTTTTATAGGCGAATGAACATCCTTCTACAGAAAGCCGGGGAATATGATTAAGTGCCTCAATAATACGCTGGAATTCGGAGAACCCCCAGAGATTAAATTCCAGTTGAAAATAACGTTTTTTGTAGCGCGAAGCGATGTTACCGGAAAATCCTATGCGATTGATAATTTTTTTTAATTCCTTGACTCTTAAGGTGGTAGCCACCGCAATATGAATATGCAGGAAATTTTTTATAACCTTCCAGTTAAAATTGGGAAATATCGAAATTACACCCTTCCGATTCTTCTTTGTCCAGATAAGCTGGGATAACCTTACATCACTCTCTGAGTTTTGAGTATAGACAATGGAATGGATTTTTTGATAATCTAAATTTTTTGTATTATAAAACTCTGCAATGAGTTCCCAGTCTTGTTTTATTAAGAGCCGGGGTATGGTTATATTGTATTCGCTGATCTTGTAGGCTTCAGCATAATCAAAATCCGGTATTTTATAAGCCAGGCGCTGTGCCTCTTTTATTGACCGTGTGAAAAAAAGATAGCTGCGCTCAGGTGAAACACCAGAGGGGAATATCTGATTATCAACAATTTCTTCTAAGTAAGGGATTGAATGCTGTTCTTTATACCGGGGATTTGTCTCACCGGCAATGCACACCCAGTACCACTTTCCACCGTGGATACCGGGAAGGAATAATTTAAGGCCGTAGCCCTCAATAAATCCTGAATCCTCAAAATTTCTAATACGCAGCATAATTTCATCACGGGAGATATGAAATTTACTGATTACTTCTTCAATCAGGATACTGCCCTGTAATTCAAGCTGGCGGATAATATTAAGGTCGATCGGGTCAATAATCACTGATGGATTATAAACAAAACAGGGTAAAAGTCAAGGAAAAATGTCTGAAATACCTGGAGCATAAAATAAAAATTAACCTCTTTACAAATTTTTATTTTAATATATAATAAAATCAATGGAATCGGCGATTAAACTGGAACATATTTATCGGTCATTCAAGACGCATTTCTGGCAGAAACGAAAATTGGTGCTTGAGGATATCAATCTTGAGGTATTCCAGGGTGAAGTTTTCGGTTTTCTCGGTCCGAATGGTGCAGGTAAGACCACAACAATCAAACTCATTACCGGTTTGTTAAAACCGGATTCCGGCAAAATCTCAATCTTTGGAATGCCCCGGGATTCATTAAAGGCAAAACAGCTTATCGGGTATCTTCCCGAATCTCCTTACTTCTATGACCATCTTACCGGATATGAATTTTTAAAAGTTCACGCCCTCCTTGGTAATTGTAAGGACTATGAAAAAAAGGTCTATGAACAATTAGAAAAAGTAGGCCTGAAATCTGCGGCTAATTTACAACTGAGAAAATATTCCCGGGGGATGCTCCAGCGTATCGGCATTGCCCAGGCATTGATTACCGACCCGGAACTTATCATCCTCGATGAACCCCTCACTGGATTAGACCCGATAGGCAGAAAAGAGATAAAGGACCTGATTTTAGAACAGAAACAGCAGGGCAAGACGATATTTTTCTCCTCCCATATTCTGCCTGATGCCGAGGTAATCTGTGACCGCATCGGCATTATTATTAATGGTAAGATATTAAAGGTCGGGGAATTAAAGCAACTTCTTAAAAAAGGCATAAAAACCGATGAAATTTCATTGGAAGATTGGTTTGTTAAACAGGTAAAGGAGAAGGATGCATAGAATCCGGGCGATTGTTGAAAATACCTTTAAAGAAAGTTTGCGTCAGAGGATTCTCAACCTTTTGATTATCTTTGCCATTCTATTAATCGTTGTGTCCATATTTCTTGAACCATTTGCGATCGGCGAATCTCCCAAAATTTTGCGTGATTTCGGCCTTGCGGTCTCTTCTATTTTTGGTGTGCTGATAGTAATTATTATCGGGTCAAGCCTGATTCATAAGGATATAGAAAAACGGACGATATATACGGTTATTGCAAAACCGGTAAAACGGGGTGAAATAATAGTCGGCAAATTTTTGGGATTATTTTTCTTGATTGCAGTACTCGAAACCGGTATGACCATAATTCATCAGATTATCATATTTATCTATGAAGGAGCATTTGACCCGCACCTTCTTATCGCCCTTCCCTTTTCCCTGCTTGAGGTTATGGTGCTTCTGGGCATTCTGCTTCTCTTCTCCTCATTTTCTTCAAGCACAATGGCTTCGATTATGGGCATCATATTTTTTATCATCGGTCACGGCAGTCCGGATTTAAAACTCTTTGCCGACCAGTCAAAGGTTGTGCTGTTAAAGTATATCGCCTATGTATTCTATTATATCCTGCCGAATCTGGAAAACTTTAACTTACGGATAGAGCTTGTTTATAAACTACCGGTGCATCACGACCAGATTCTCTTCTCTTTATGCTATGGACTCATTTATACCATCCTTCTGCTTTATGTTGCCACCATTATCTTTGAAAAACGGGAATTCAAGTAACCGGGATGTGATTATAATGGAGATGTTCCGGGAATATCAACCGATATCATCAAAAAATTTAAATAAATTTATTGACCGTAACGGCCAATACCTTAATAATGCGTAGAGATGAAGAGATATATTTATATAATCCTTTTGTTTTTTTTGATTGCCAACCTCTCATATCGAATTGATTTAAAAAAATCACCCCATCGGTTGATTGGTGAATTGATGTATTTCCCTTCAGGAGTTGCAGTAAAGGCATTATCAATGGGTTTTTATGCACCGCTGGCTGACCTTATCTGGCTTCGGTTTATTCAGTATTATGGAGAACATCGTATGACTGATGCCAAATTTGAACTAATGTATCATATCTTAGATATATTGACAACCCTGAACCCATACTTTATCCACGCATATACCCTGGGTGCATTGATGCTTACCCACGATGCAAAAAATCCTGAACAATCAAAAATTTTGTTAAAAAAAGGTATTCATTCTAACATCAAAAATTGGCGTTTATATTTTGTATATGGGTTTATTCATTATGTATTTCTGCATAAATATCAAACTGCCCATCGTTACTTTAAAATTGCCTCTACCCTTCCCGAAGCTACGGATATGCCTAAACGATGGGCTGCCTTTACATTATATAAAAAAATAGGCGACCTTAAAAGCTCACTGGCTTTATGGATTGATTTGTATAATAATTGTAAAAATCCTGAAGAAAAAAATATTGCTGAAATCTATATAAAGAATATCAAAATGAAATTGGATTTAGAATTTTTAAATAAAAAAATTGAAGAATTCAAAAATATATATCACTTTTACCCACCGACTATAAAACATCTATTAACCTATAATATAATTGATTCTATTCCATCTGAGCCTCATGGATGTAAATATTACATAAAAAATGGTAAGGCATTTTCGTCCTGGCAACGATAAAAATAAATAGATTGAATTTATTTTTATCGTTTATAAACTTATCTGTATTGTATCTCCATTCACAACGGCTGATTCCGGCACTTGTATTTTTTTAATCCCTTTAATAGTAATTATATTATATGGGGCACTTGTGTCTGCGGAATAGGGAACAGATATATGTATTTTACCACCTTCATCTGTATATAAAGAATCACTATATATAAATTTTTGGGAACCAACTTGTACATATTTATTTATTCCAACCGAACTATTAGGAGAAGTTTTTATAGCAATCACAGCACCTTTAACATACTCGAAAATTTTAATATCCCCGATATTCGAGCAAAATACTAATCGTAACTTATTGTATGGATGATAGTATGTCTTACCTATTGAAACAGGTAAACCATCAAAACGCAGACGCATTATTAATGTTAAAAGTCCCTTCTTTTTAATATCAAATATTCTAAGGGCTATAGATGATTGTGTTTTGTAATAATAGTCTTGATAATAATTATTTTCATTCAATCCAAGATACTTAACTATCCAATATAAAATTTGAGGTCCTTTTTCATAAAAGATATAACGATAATTAAGCGAGTCCATTATATGGTAAACTTCTTTTTCATCTTCGAGTAAGAAAAATTTGTTCACAAGTTGAAAATTTGGGACATCATCTCCAAAGTTAGATGCGGATACTGGACGTTTAGCTAAAAAAAGCAGCTTATGTCCATAATTCCAGAAACACATAATACCATATTCAGGTTTTTTATTAGGAGTAAGATAATAACTTGTGGATGGTGTTGAATTAGCAAGCCACTTGTATGCTATCTCTTCTTCTTTACTTATACCTGGAGGAACCTTTGAAAAAAAAGTTTTATAAACGGGTTGGAAGATAACAATAATCAGGATTGTCACCACCACTGAACTCAATATTCTACTACATCGTGGAATCAATTTTCTTAACAAATAATATATCTGGAATAGAGTAGCTGAAAGTAAAATTACGTAGAGGGGTGCAAACCATACAGTGTATCTATATCCGTTAAATGACATAATACAGGTAAAGATAGAAAACAGTGCAAAAGTATTTCGTATTCTATCCCGTTTCTTTAACAGAAATAAGACCATCATAAAAGGCCAGACATAGTACGCCCTGCCGTATAAAGAATTTACACTGAGTGTTGATATATATTCATCCCTGATCATAAGGGGCTGAAATTCCATAATTGAAGAAAGCCATGGATTGTTTTTAAAAATGAAACCAAAACCACCTATAAATGTCTTTTCTTTAAATAATAATATCACCAAAATGCCTAAAATAAATAGAGTGACCGATGATATTAAAAATGAATATTTTTTGTATAAATAGAGAGTCAACATAATCAACATAGCAATGGTAAGTAAACTAAGATGCAGAAATGATAATCCTCGATAGCTAAAGGGGCCATCAGGATAGTTTGTATTAAGAATAAAGGGAAAAATCATCAAACCTGTAATAAAAAATGTAATAAAAGATTTGTGCGCAGCTCTCAGGAATAATACTAAAAAAGCCACACCAATAAATAATATTGAACCTTGCCAGAGGAGTAAACTTATACCAAAGAAAATACCGAGCCGCACAAAATCAGAGATTTTATCAGATTGTTTATAAATTAGTAAATAGAGAATACCGATAAGTGACATACTTTCAGCAATATGGTGGTCACAATATCCAAGATTGGACCAGATTATCAATCCTGGTAATATTGCAGCAAATATTGCCGATAAGTAAGCAACCTCAATAGTGAAAATTTTTTTGGCAATAAGAAAAGTTAGCCAGATAACTAATAATCCATATAAAATTGGATAGACGGCAATCAGCCAGACCATTTGGTTTGAGGATATTTTTCCTCCTAATGTTCCAAACCAAATTATTGTTGCAGCAAGGAAGTCAAAAAGAGGCGGCCAGATACAATAGGCGCCTGTAGGATAAGAAAGATAGTAATCATAGGTTAAAAGATGCGGATAATTATGAACTGTGGACATAATCCGGCGTGCATGATAAAAAGGATCCGTGGTTGTAAGCGGAACAGGATACTCTTTTATTTTCGAAAAATACGGGAAAAATCTCATTGAAAAACCGAGGATTAGAATAAGAAGCAAAAGTAGAATTTTAGTATTTTTTATTGGGAATAAAGACATCCTCTATTTTCCATCCTTTTCTTGTTAAAACTAATTTATCCCCTGTCAAAATAAACCGACTTTTTCCTTTTTTAAAAATGACAATTTTATAAACTATTTCTGCATTTTTCTTATTTTTATATTCAACTGTAAGTATAGAGTCTAAAACAATCGAATCAATATTACTGGAAACCGGAAATACTTCATTTTCATTATATTTTTCACGAGAAAATCCTGTAAAACATTCTAATGCTGAAATATAATCTCTTTTACTGAGAGCATTCCAATAAGTCTCAATAGTTTTTTCCGGGGTTAAATAATCAGATTCAATTTTTACTCTCTGCACATCCTTTTTACAAACTATTAAACAATATAAACAAAGAATGAGTTTAAGATAATTCCGCATCATATTTTTTTATATTATATATTTTAAGCAGGGAGAAGGTCATAATCTATGACCTTCTCCCTGCAATTTATCTGAGTTTTATTGACCTGAACTCATCTTGACAGTCAATTTTGTATCCACACCAAAGCCATAGACAACATATTTAACCGCGTTACTAGGAGTACCGCCGGCCTGTGAACCTGATACATCCATAAAAAATATTCCTACAGAACCAGCCAGATTATTTGTAAATCCTGTGGAACTGTCAGCAGTTCGAGCTATTGGATTAGATGCAACAATGGGATTTTTCATTGTAGTAGGCAGTAAGATATTGGCATTAGCCAGAGGAGAAGTGGCTGGGTCATTACCGGCTATTGAACGGATATCAGTTCCCATATTACTTGCTGCGTTAACAGTTTGTGCCAAATTTATTGGGTAGTAACCTTCAGACAGAGTTGCAAAATCCTCAGCAGCCAATTGGACAGTATGCATATTGTTCTTAACCGATGCTTCTTTTGCTCTCTTCTGCATACTGATAAAGTTCGGAATGGCGATTGCGGCAAGAATACCGATAATCACCACCACGACCATCAGCTCAATAAGCGTAAATCCTCTCTTCATTGTTTACCTCCTTGTTTTTCTTTATCTTACAAATATATTAAAGTTCAATGTACCCCAGCATACTGAATGGTTACAGGCTAACCCGATTTACATCCTCTGGGTCTTGAGGCACAATCAAGAAATCAGACCGTCAAAAAATCGCATCCAGAAGACCCGTTTTGTAAAGTTTATCCATAATTAAGGAACTGTCAAGATAATCTTTCAAAGAGCATTACTGCTAAATTATATATGCAAAATCCGTGCCAGGCGGTCCGGATGAAAAAGCTTGAAATTTCAGGTATTTTTCTCAAACAAACTGGGGAATGAAAATATATTGTGGACTTTCTCTACACTTAAGTCTAACGAAAATAAAGCTTAGATTTCGATATGCAGTCTCTTAATTTTATTATAGAGGGTCTTACGGTCGATCCCCAGTATCTTTGCCGCCTTTGATATATTACCCGCGCATTCCCTGAGCACACTTTTAATTTCCTGGATTTCAACCTCGGTCAGCTTCCTCCCTTTTAAGACCGGGAGACCCAGATGTTCAGATTTAATATAGTATGAATCGGTTAAGATCGCCGCCCTTTCAACAATATGCTTTAATTCTCGGATATTTCCGGGCCAGTGATAATTTTGTAATTTAAGAAGGGCGCTTCGAGAAAACTTCTTCTCCCCCAGCTCTTCCCGGGCGCAGATATTTTTTAAAAAAAATTCGGCAAGCAGCGGGATATCCTCCGGCCTTTTCCGCAGCGGCGGCAGGACAATCGGGATTACATTTATCCGGTAATAAAGGTCTTCGCGGAACCTCCCCTTTTTTACCTCATAAGAAAGGTCTTTATTCGTCGCTGCGATAAAACGCACATCCACCTTAATCGGTTTTGTCGAACCTAAGGGCACAATCACCTGCTCTTCAAGCAGTCTTAAAAGTTTCATCTGAATCGACTGCGGTGCATCGCCGATTTCATCCAGGAAAAATGTCCCTTTATCCGCAGCCTTAAATAATCCTTCTTTATCCTGGGTGGCACCGGTAAATGCCCCTTTTTTATAACCGAATAGCTCACTCTCAAGAAGGGTTTCCGGCACTGCCGCACAGGATATGGTTACAAAGTTTCTCTCTGCTCGATTTGAACACTTATGAATTTCCCGGGCAATCAGTTCTTTGCCGGTCCCGGATTCTCCAAGGATGAGAACTGTGGTATCGGTAGGAGCAATTCGTTTGACGACACTTAGAATCTGTTTTATCTGCTTGCTTTCCCCGATAATTGTTGAAGAACGAGATTCCGGTTTACTGAGATTCGCCTTTATCCTTGCAACAAGTTCATCAATTGAAAACGGTTTTAAAATATAATCGCTGGCACGGTCCCTTAACGCATCGATTGCCGACTCCATCGAACCATAGGCGGTTATAAATATTACAGGAAGCCTGGGATAGAACCGCCTGACCCGTCTTAAAAACTCAAAGCCATCAATATGAGGCATCCTGATGTCGCTGATGATACAATCAAACTTCACTTCTTTTATTTTTGTTAATGCGGTCTCCGGCTCAGTAGTGCCAAATACAGAGTAGCCCTTCTTTTCCAGGGCGTAGGAAAGCCATTTTATCAAACTCTCTTCATCATCCAGCAATAAAATACTCGGCTTTTTCATCTCCTCTGACGGGCGAAAAGTTCCCTGATGGTGAATCTCATCACCGGAACGAATCTAAATTCTCTTATATTATCCTTTATGCGCAGTGAGCTGGCAAAACCGATATTTACAAACCCTACATTTTTTACGGGAAAATTCAAGGAAAAGTCTAAACGGTTCTCCTGAACACCCTTGAGATACCAGGGATTGAACGCATAACCGACTGATAGATTATTCTTTATAACAGATATCTTAAAACGGTTCGGGCCTGAATAATCCTCCCAGAATGAATGTTCAAAGAGCAGGGAGAATTTTAACTTTTTAAAAGATGGACTCAAGCCGATTGATAGACGCTCAGGCAGTTCAATCTCTGTATTATTATTATGCGTAAGTGAACCGAGAAATTCATAGGCGATATCGATTATCTTAAATCTTACCCCGGCAGAAAATATCATCCCTTCATAATCAGCGGTAAATGTGTCTGCAAGAGTATAATTACTGATATGGTAATGCCAGATTTCTGCAGATTTCCCCAAGAGATAAGAACCCCGGGCGCAAACAGCACCCCAGGAAAATAATTTATTGATACCTCCGTAGACCTCTTCAATCCCCCCCCTTCCCATAAGATGAATTCTCAATCCATCATTTTCTGAATATATATCAAATGTTTGATTAAAACGCTCGCGATTACCAGCCGAAAAATAGAATCCTCGATAAACCGGAACCGCGACCTTAAGTTGAAATGGATTTGTCCAGAAGATTCCCCGAAAGTCATAAGCTTCATTAAGAATACTGAACTCCGGTAAAATTACAAATTGCACCTGCCCCAGTTTATCATTTGCAACGAATGGTAATTGAAAAACCCCCAGGTCTTCACCCAGCCCCTGAATGGAAAAAACCGAGGCATTCACAAAAAACAGAAGCATCAGTGTCATCATTTTCTCCCTGCCGGTGGATTTACATAACCGACGACCAGACGATGTGAACCACGAACTATTTTGAAACTTGAGATATCATAGTTTTCCGGTGAAGTCTGGATAAAAAGACCGAAATTGGCATCCGGATGCTCAATGATCCTCTGGATATGTTTTACGATGTCAAATGTGAAAAGGGTATCGTCAACTGAAAATTTCTTAAGGGCAATAATTGGACCGCAAGGAGTATCAAAGTTTTTATAGGGTTGAATAAGTTCCTTTACGGCGATTTCAAATGAATCCCGCATTGAGAAATGTTTATGGGCACAAAAGCTGAGTTCTCCATAAACCGCCTTTTTATCATTCAGACTATCACTGTAATTAAATTTTATATAGTCACGATATGCATACCCGGCGCCAATCCAGTCATCGATATAGGACGGTTCAGGACCGGTCAGGATATGACAATCAGCCGAGGCTGCAATCGTGGTGATTGCTCCATTCTTGATAATGCGCAGCTGGACGCCTCTATTCCCTTCCCGTGAATAGAAATGGACAAAGCCGGATTGCTGCGGGATGATAATTATACCTTTGGAATTTTTAATCCGGTCAAGTTTGATATAATTTAAGTATACAACCGCGGAATCCCCCTTTATTGTAAAATAACACAGGGAATCTCCATCATAATCTCCACCCGGTGATTCCCAGAGTTCAGCAGCGCAGCGCTTGCTCCAGGTCGCCTCGCCCTCCTTGAATTCCTGTTTCAAGGTATACAGTGCACAGGAGATGGTATCGTTGTTAAAACGGTTATTGACATAAAGGACCATTTTAATTTCATCAAGACCGTGATATGAACTATCAGGGAAGTTGAATTTTATCAAGATACGGGATTCATACTCATCGTTTCTACCGGCAATCAGATTAACCGAAGCACCAAGATTAATATTCTTCATTTCGGTAAAACTGTTGAATCGGGTCAGTTCAATATAATGGGCGGAAAAATCACCCCGGGCATTCAATTCGTCCTCACCTAAGGGCAATTCATTGCAGCCTACAAAAATCAGGATGATAAGAGGAATACATATTTTCATCAACCAATAATAACCATAATTTTTATTAAGTCAAGTAATTATTAGGCTGACTCCTCTCCTCTCTTTTCATTGCGCCTTCTGAATTATCTGAATTAATTGCAACGGTATTCCGGACAGAATAAACTTCCCTGAGATTATTAAACCAAGACGAAAAATACCCAACGACTTCGTTTTACTTTTTTTATATTATTTTATATTATTTTATTGGTCATTTGAAAAATTTCTCTACCATCTTCGCCCGGTTCAATTTTTCTCAGGGCTGGTGACGCCTCCATTTTTCTCAGCGCGGGCGGCGTCCCCGCCGCCTGCTGGAGATTTGTCATTCTTAATTCGTTTCAGAATCTCCTGCAGCTCGCCAGGCGTCCCCGCCTCGGGGCGAGACGCCCCTCGGCTATATCGTAACATAGCTTACAAAAACCAGGACAAAAAGTGGAGAGGAGTCAGATTATTAAGCCTGTCACTTATTCCCGGGGAATATACTAAAAGAATCATCAATGATAAACCCTCATTAATTAAATGATGATGATTTTCTTCTTGCATTTTTAAAAAAAATGAATATAATTAAACTATGGATATTGAAAAAATCAGAGAGGATTTTCCTCAGTTAAGACATAATTTTATCTATTTTGATTCAGGGGCAACCGCCCTTAAACCCATTCCGGTGCTCCAGGCGGTGAGAGATTATTATGATAAATACTCAACCAACATTGGCCGGGGAATTTATAAAACCTCTCATAAGGCAACCGTCGCCTATGAAAAATCACATCATAAGGTTTTGGAATTCTTCCAGGGTGATGGCGAAGTCATCTTTACAAAAAACTGCACTGAGGCGATAAATATTGTCGCCCACGGGATTGATTGGAAACCCCAGGATAAGATAATTGCCACCTATCTGGAACACAATTCAAACCTTTTACCCTGGTTTAGATTAAAAAAATTCGGGGTGGTTGTTGAGCTTTTAAAATGTGACCCGGAAGGTAATATAGACCTGAATGAATTGAAACAAAGAATTGATAATCATACCCGACTTGTGGCAATAACCCATGCCTCAAATGTTATCGGCACCATCCTGCCGGTTGCGGAAATAACCGAAATCAGCCATAAAAAAGGAGCGATGGTTTTGATCGATGGTGCACAGGGCGCACCCCATCTTGAAATCAAACTGAATGAAATCGACTGCGATTTCTATGCCGTAAGCGGCCATAAGATGATGGGTCCTACCGGCACAGGAATTCTCTTCTTTAAGAAAAAGTATTTCGATGAATTGAATCCGTTAAACCTCGGTGGCGGGACAGTTTCTGATGTCTATACGGATTCCTACAAACTTGTAAAAAACTGGGAAAGGTTTGAAGGTGGAACGCCCAATATCGCTGGCGGTATCGGTCTGGGTGCTGCCGTGGACTATCTTAATGCCATTGGAATGTCTGAAATCAGAAAACACGAAATTGAACTCACCGCTTATTTTATGGACCAATTGAGAAAAATAGACGGGGTCAGGATTCATGGAAAGATGGAGCCGGAAAAACGCACCGGTGTTGTTTCATTTAGAATCAAGGATATACCATCACACAGAATCGCTATAATTGCTGATGAGGTGGGTAATGTGGCAATCCGTTCCGGCCTGCACTGTGCATTTCTAATGACCCGCGACATCCTGAAAGAAGAACAGGGAACTGCCCGTGCATCATTCTATATCTATAATACCAAAGACGAAATTGATCATTTTGTTGAAATAATAAAAAAGATTGCAAAAGATGAATAAATCCAACTTTGAAATATTTCGAGTCTGTTCTCGGGGAGGACATGAATATTATCATATTATTCCCAAAAAGGAATTAAATGATTTTCCTGAGAATGTTCAAAAATTGTCAATTGCTGAAAAGAAAGATAAATATTTAGTCCTTAAGATGCCTGATTGTAAGGTTACACTATTTAAAGGTGGCCGAATGCTCATAGAGGACCTCCCGGAAGGTTCAGACACAAGGGCGCAGGCTATCGTTGAAGAAATAATGGGGTGAACAAAATTCCCCTTGACATAATTTTATATTCGGCTATATTTAACTGTGCCACAATATAAATCAGGTCATTCCAAATTCAGCACAATCATTTTAGCCGCAGGAAAAGGTAAAAGGATGGTTTCAAAAACCCCCAAGGTTCTTTTCAAAATACTCGGGAAACCGATGCTTTCATTTGTTGTGGACAATGCAAAGGCGATAAACAGCGATGAGATTATCCTGGTGGTGGGTAAAAACTCCAGCCCGATACAAAATCTTTTAAAAAGAAAGGTGAAATATGCAATCCAGCCCGAACCCCGAGGAAGCGGCGATGCTGCAGAGAAAGGGCTTGCGCGGGTGAAATGTTCAAATGTCTTAATTCTATCAGGCGATGTGCCGCTTCTAAAAGCCGAGACGATAAAAAGTATGATTGATTTTCATCAATTTCATCAGGCTGACTTAACCGTCCTCACTGCCAAAATAGATGACCCTTATGGTTACGGTCGTATTATCCGCAATAAAAAAGGAACGGTCCAGGCAATCGTTGAACAGGCCGATGCCGATAAGAATCAACAAAAAATAAAAGAGATAAATGCGGGTGTCTATTATGGAAAGACAAGGCTTATTCAATCCGTACTCAGGCATATCAGTCCGAACAATAAACAGGGTGAGTATTATATAACCGATGCCGTCAAGGAACTAATCAAGAAGAAAAAAAAGGTTTTTGCCTTTACGATTAATAATCCTGTTGAGATAATGGGCATCAACACAAAACTTGAACTTGCCCGGGCACGGGAAATTGTAAAAGCACAATTCTTTAAGAAATTAATGCTGACCGGTGTCTACATTGAAGACCCCCGGACCACAAATATTGATCTTTCCGTAAAGATTGGCAGATTTGTTCATATCAGACCATATACCTTTATTGAAGGCGATACTGAAATAAAAGACCGTGCAACAGTCGGTCCATTTGTCTGGATTAAGGATGGTAAGGTCAAAAGGTTGCCGGGAGATGTCGGGTAAAGTAATTCTCTATATCCTTATCCTTCTTCTCGGCGCATTTTTAGTTTCAATGATTTTTGTCTTTACCCGGGAAGACCCCCAGGAAATCTACCGCCGAAACTCCAATCTCCGGGTCGAAGTGCTAAATGGATGTGGTGTGAAGCGACTGGCAATTAAGGTCGCCAATATCCTCAGACAAAATGGCTTCAATGTCATTCAGATTGGTAATGCCCATCGCAGTGATTTCGAAGAATCCGTAATAATTGAAAGGAGTGATAATTCATTGAAGAATGCCAAATATTTTGCCCGCCGAACAAAAATTAAAAACATTGGCTCAGATGTTGACCCGGCACTCCATATTGATGTCACCCTGATCCTTGGTGCCGATTATAAAAAATTATTCCCTGATGTCGAAAAAGAATTTTAAGAAGAATTCATCCCGGGAGCTGGCCAAGGCGCTGGCACGCCTTATTGACAAAAAAAAGGGTGAAGATATTGTTATCTTTGATCTTCGGGAAATTTCACCGATTACCGATTACTTTATCATTGCCAGTGGTCTGTCCAACATCCATATTAAGACGATTGCTGAAGAACTACTGCAACAATATCAACCCGACCATATTGAAGGTATGGAAGCGGCAACCTGGGTGCTCATCGACTTCTTTGATATCATCGTCCATCTATTCCAGCCTGATACAAGAGAATTTTATGGATTAGAACGGCTCTGGGGTGATGCCCCGAGGGTGAAATTTTAATTATGATTCGTAATAAATTAAGAGAACTGCTTTCAAAAAAATTCCCCGAAGAAAAGATAATTATCGACTATGTTCCGAAGAACAAGAAAGGTGATTATTCCACCAATCTTGCCTTTAAAATCGCCTCCCGAACCGGTAAGAATCCGCTCGATGTTGCAAAAAATATTGTCCAATCAATCAATGACCCACTCATCGCTGATACTATAATCTACCCACCGGGCTTTATCAATTTTATTATATCAAAGGAATTTTTATTGAATTGTCTGCTCGAACCGCCAGAAATCAATCTCGGGACTCATAAAAAAATATTGATTGAATTTGTCAGCGTCAATCCCACCGGACCGATCAATATCGTTAATGCGCGTGCGGCGGCAATTGGTAATAGTTTGATTAATGTTTTAAAAAAAACCGGCTTCAAGGCTGAAGCAGAATATTACATTAATGATCAGGGACGTCAAACAAAGCTTCTGGCGGTAAGCATCAAAGAAAGGATAAATGAACTGACGGGTATCAAGCCCAGGATTCCTGAAGATGGATATCACGGTGAGTATCTTATTGAACTTGCCCGGGAGCTTAAAGCACTGGGAATCAGCGATATTGAGAAAATCCGGGAGTATGCGGTTAACTATTTTATCAACGAACACAAAAATACCCTGAAAGACTTTGGTGTCGAATTTGATAACTGGGTAAGGGAATCTGAAATTTATCAGCAGGGATTGGTTGATAAGGTTTTAAAAATCCTGAATGATAAAGGCTTAACCTATAAAAAGGATAACGCCCTTTATTTTCGTGCTACGGAGTTCGGCGATACTGAAGACCGGGTCATTATTACATCACAGGGTCGACACACCTATCTCCTTCCTGATATCGCATATCATCTTGATAAATTATCAAGGGGCTATGACCGATTGATAAATATCTGGGGACCCGACCATCACGGATACATAAAGAGGCTGATTGGTGGAATCAGGGCGCTTGGTTACCCAGAAGAAGCCATTACGGTTATTATTGTCCAGGAGGTAAAATTAAAAAAGGGCGGTGGATATGTAAAGATGTCAAAACGGGCTGGGACATCCACGGCTCTGGATAGACTGCTTAAGGATATACCTAAGGATGTCGTCAGATTTTTCTTCTTGATGCGTTCCTGTTCCCAGCATCTTGATTTTGACCTTGACCTTGCCCGGGAGGAATCAGAGGATAATCCGGTTTATTATATTCAATATGCCTATGCAAGAATCAGAAGCATTATCCGCTTTGCTGAAGAGAAAGGATTAAAGTGCCCGCCCCATCCAGAACTTTCACTTATAAATAAAGAAGAAGAACTCAATCTATTAAAATCGATTGTAAGATTCCCTGAGGTGCTTGAGGATATTGTTAGGAATCTCGACCCTTACCCTATTACCTATTATTTAATTGACCTTGCGCGCAATTTTCATTATTTCTACCAAAAACATCGCGTGGTTGGTGATGATAAAGAATTATCATATGCCCGGCTATTTCTGGTAAATAAAGCAAGCCGGATAATAGCCGACGGGCTAAATTTAATTGGTGTATCATGTCCGGAAAGGATGTGATAACTTGAATAATTAATTTATGCTTGAGTTCAAAAATGAAAGGAGGTTGGATGAACTTATCAAGCTTATTATCTAAGGAGCGGATAAACCTTTCTTTAAAACCAAGTAAGAAAGACGATGTAATTAAAGAACTGGTTTATTCCATAAAAAAAGGGGATGATGCAGACCTTATTATTTCCACCCTGTTAAAACGAGAAGAATTGGGCTCGACCGGTATCGGGAAGGGTATTGCGATACCACACTGCCGTTCACTCGCGGTCGAGAGATTGGAGATTGCAGTCGGTCGAACATTGAAACCGATTAACTTCAAGTCGATCGACAAAAAACCTGTTTCACTCATCTTCCTTATTATCGCCCCACCTCAAGACCCGGGTAACCAGTATCTGATTACCCTGGGGAAAATCGTCCAGATTGCAAAAGAGATAACTAAAAAGAATATGATACAAAAGCCCAAGACACCCGAAGAATTCATTTCAATGATTAATGAAATTGAAAAGGGACTTAGAAAAAGGAAGTTATAATGGCGGAAGATCTTATACAACTTCACTTAAAATTACTCTTTGACCTTGATAATCTAATTGATGATATGGAAGAGCCGAAATATCAGAAGATTGGATTTAAGATAGATGATGAAGCCCGTCTCCATCTGCTTAAGAAACGGAATGAACTCTTGAAGAAAATACCCGGAGAACTTGCTGAAATCTATGAAAGGTTGAAAAAACGCTATCATCAAGCCATCGCCCCGGTGGAAAACGGCTTCTGCCTCGGTTGCTTTCAACAACTTCCCACTCAACTACTCACCCATTCAAAAGAAATTATAACCTGCCCGAATTGTGGAAGGATCCTCTACTGGCGAAAAAGATAAACAAGATAAAATATCCCGTTCATATTGTAGTATTAGCGCTGCTCGTTTTCGGTATAGTAAAAATAAATAATGTAAACCTCATTGATTGGGATGAAGGTGTATTTGCCCTCCAGGCAAAATGGTTCGCAACCGGTGGTGTCTTAGGTAAACCATACAATTTCCAGACCCCTCCCCTGTTTCCGGCAATAATTGCCCTGTTCTTTAAGCTGTTCGGTCCCAATGATACAATCCCCCGGATTATTTCGCTGATAGTTTCACTTTTCACCGTTTATCTTGTTTATTTTGTTACACGAAGGTTATATACAGAAAAAGAGGCGGTCTATGCTGCCTTACTGACGGCAGTCAGTGAATTTATGCTCTTCTTTTCTTGCTCCGGGCTTAGTGAAGCATTCTTTTTGGTTTTATTTCTGCTCTCAATATTCACATTCTTCACTGCACTGAAAAAGAATCTTGCCAGATACTATCTATTAACCTCACTGTGGATTACGATTGCCCTATATACAAAATACTCTGCCGTGACGCTCATTTTTATTATTTTAATCATTGGAATAATCGATAAGAAAAGCAGCAAAAAATGGCTGGCGGTCTCCTGTCTGCTGCCTCTGATTTTTTATATCCCTTATCTCTATATCTTTATAAAACTGATTGGTCTTCCCGGACTCTCTTCAAGGCACCTTCATCTTTTAGGATTCAATCATCTGAAATTTCTTTATTATATATTCGCCTTTGCCCCATTCGCCGCCCTATTTACCCTTGGCTATCTCCTATCGCCTTTTAAGAAATTTAATCTTGATGATCAAAATATTCTTACAGTCTTATTGGTATACTTTGCAGCCCTCGGCTTCTATTATCCATATTTTCGGCTTGCCTATCCCCTGATACCATTTCTCTCAATAACAGCTGCAAGATTCTTCACTTCCATAAATCGAAGATATCGTCCGCCGATTATTATAGTCTCAATAATTATCAGTCTCGGCTTATCATTAGATACAATCACCTACAAATCACACACCCCGGAAACGGTGGCAAGAGTCTCCCAACAATATGCCCGACAATACCGAACAAACTATATTATGACCCTTGTCCCGCCCAATATAGATTTCTATTATTCCGGTTTGGTTGTAATTCCTCAAACAAGTGATTGGTATAAAATAGGAAGGAGATTTCCCGGGGTTCTAAAAGGCCATAAGGTTTTAAAGGAAAAGCCGTCTCTTTTTGAAAATCAGAATAGTGTTCTCTTTGTTTACTCCACGATATTTGACCCGCTGAAAGAAGAAATTTCATCTGTTATTGGAAAAGGAAAACCACTCAATGAAATGGAATTCATTGATGCCCCAATCTATTATAAAGATATATTCAACCCGTTGAGACATAAAAAGCAGAACTATCAACTTTATCTATTAGAAATTGAAAAAACCGGGCTAAACCAGATTAATACTATCGGTCTTCTACCTGAAGTTACAGTATTTTTCTATAAATATTAGATTTTTATTTTAAGATCACCGACCGGTTCAGGACTTGTCCGGTTCGACCTGCGGCATCATAAATATCGATGGCTTCATAAACACCAATCAGACCACTAAACTGCAGCGAATGTTATAAATAAATAAGACCTACATCCTTCATCTATATCGGTTTAATAATTTTCAGTCCCCTTATTCGATTAAGGACAAAGGCAAAATCAAGTATCCTGAATTCAGCAAGATGCGGAGGATGGGACTGGTAAGAGATTGATTCCAGCCCTTCTTCAGTCAATTTCTGCTTAATCATCTGAAATATCTGATTCAGAGTGATTTTTTTATCTATTAAATACTGATATATATAAACAAGTGTCCGGGCAATCGCCTCGACCTGGCCTAATTCTTTAATCTGCTCGACCTGTGAGATATCAATCTCGGTTCTGCCCAGAATCAGCCTTCCTGCTCCCTTTGCCTTTGCCTGAATTCTGCCCGGTCGCTTTTCAGGATTGAGGCCTGATTTCAATGGAATCCTTGAATCAATCTTGCCAAATTTTTGGATATGCGGTTTTTCGGTTATTAATTTTTTTACCCGGTCGGTATAATCGAGCGCTTGATAATTTTGCATAAAAATTACCCTGTCTGCGACATTGAGGTATTCTCCTGAACCTCCTGTAACAAGAATTGTAGAAATATGATAATCATTAAACAGCGGTCTTACCTTATCAATAAATGGGGTTATCGGCTCTAAGGCATCAGGAACAAGCCTGCGCATCTTACTATCGCGAATCATAAAATTTGTCGCTGATGTATCTTCATCAATAAGTAAAAGCTCTGCCCCGGCTTCAATCGCCTCAATAATGTTCGCCGCCTGTGAGGTAGAACCACTTGCATTTTCTGTGGTAAAATTTGCGGTATCAATATCCTGAGGAAGGTTATTGATAAATGGAGATATATCCACGCCGGCGATACTTCTTCCATCCTCAGCCCTTATCTTTATCGCATTTTTCACCGTAATGACAAACTCACGACCATCACCAGGAATATGATTATAGATACCATCCTGGATTGCTCGAAGCAGGGTGGATTTACCATGAAATCCACCGCCGATAATCAATACGACGCCTTCAGGAATACCCATCCCGGTAATTGAACCCAGATTGGGCAGTTCAATAGTGCATTCCAGTTCTTTTGGTGCAATAAAAGGGACCGCCTTTTTCGCGTCCATAGGACGGTCATCCACCCCGCTTCTTCTGGGTAGAATACTTCCATTCCCAACAAAGCAGGTAAGGCCGAGTTCTTTCAATCTATTCCTTAAAAATTCTGCTGCCTCAATCGTCTTTATATGAAGTTCCAAATCTTCAGATACAAGGGATTCGTATAAAAGACTCATTGTTATGAGCCTTTTAAGGTCATCTAATAACATCACCTCAGCTTGCTGGCCAAGAATCCTCCTTCCCCGGGATGGAAGCCCGATAAAGAAACATGCCTCTAAGAAATTTTCCTTTTTTCGGATTGCACTTCTCTCAATTACACATTGTGATGGCTGATAACTGAAGATTGCACCGGATTTTCCCTCTCCCCTCTTTCTTGAAAATTTATGCGCTTCCCGGCTCAGCTGCCTTAAGAGAAAATCTTCCAGAGCAATCCTTCTTATCTTATTTTTGAATGTCCAATCAGGAAATTTTGCAAAGTCATCCGGTATTCTTACCCTTATCCTTGTCGCCGGTGCAAACGGGTCTTTCTGAACCTGATCAAAAAACAGTTCAAAGAGAGAAGATTGAAACTGTTTACCCCTCAGCTCCTGATAAGCAGAATATCCGCGATGATCTATCCTTCTTAAGATTTCTTTAAGCCGTTGCATCAGGGAGAGAGTTCTGCCATTATATCCTCATATATCTTAAGGTCACTGCTGCTATAAAGAACAAGGCGAATCTTTTTGACTGTTTTTAATGCAGGAATGGATTTAATAATGGTTTCCAGTGCGACCCTTGCTGCATCCTTAATCGGATAACCAAAGACCCCGGTGGAAATTGCCGGAAATGCGATTGAATTAATGCCGTTCTCTTCGGCAAGTTTCAGGGCGTTTCGGTAACAGTCTGAAAGCAGTCTGTCAGCCGGTTTATCCCGGCCGTAAACCGGTCCTAAGCAATGAATTACATACTTATTGGGCAGATTATATGCCTTTGTTATCACCGCCTGCCCGGGCTTGATCGGAGCAAGGTCTTTACATTCCTGGTAAAGTTCCGGACCGGCTGCGCGGTGGATTGCCCCGGCAACACCGCCCCCCGGCTTTAACCAGGCATTTGCCGCATTCACCACGGCATCGATATCCTCCTGTGCAGCAATATTACCCTGGACACATTCCAATATAACATCCTGTATCTTTTTTTTCATTTTGTTTACCTCCTGCCGGTATATAATCCCGGAATTATGAAGTCTTGTTTACCCGGGACTTCTCAATCTTTGCCCAGGTATCCTTTAAAGTCTCAATACGATTAAATACAGGCGCCCCGGGTTTCGAATCAGAATCAACAGAAAAATATCCTAATCTTAGAAACTGAAATCGTTCCCCGGGTTTTGCATCTTTTAATCCTGGTTCAAGTTTGCAGTTTTGTAATACTTCTAAAGAATGGGGATTTAGATTTGCCGAAAAATCTTTGCCCGGCTCGGTATCCATCGGGTCGGGTTTTAAAAAGAGATGCTCATAAAGCCTCACTTCGGCATTAATTGCAAATTCAGCCGAAACCCAGTGCAGGGTTCCCTTTACCTTTTTCCCGGATTTTTTCTCTCCGCTCTTTGTCTCAGGGTCATAACTGCAGTGCACTTCAATAACTTCTCCGGATTTTTCATCCTTGATAAAATTTTCACACTTCACAATATAGGCATGCTTTAATCTTACCTCTCGACCCGGAGCAAGACGAAACCACTTTTTTGGAGGGACCTCGCGAAAATCATCCCTCTCAATATAAAGAACCCGGGAAAATGGAACCTTACGGGTTCCCATTCCCGGCTCTTCTGGATTATTCACGGCCTCAAGTTCTTCTATCTTATCTTCTGGATAATTATCAATGATTAATTTTAACGGTCTTAAAACCGCCATCCTTCTCGGTGCCCTTTTATTTAAATCTTCGCGCAGACAGTGTTCAAGCAGGGCGATATCGACAACCGTATTATTCTTTGCCACTCCAATCCGTTCGCAGAAATTTCTAATCGCCTCAGGTGTATAACCACGACGCCGCAGCCCTGATATTGTCGGCATCCTTGGATCATCCCAACCTCTTACATAACCCTCTTCAACAAGTTTGAGCAGTATCCTTTTGCTCAAAACTGTATAGGTTAGATTAAGCCGGGCGAATTCAATCTGTCGGGGATGATGAATCCTCAATTGTTCAAGGAACCAGTCATATAGCGGACGATGGTCCTCAAATTCCAAGGTGCAGATTGAATGGGTTATTCCTTCAATTGAATCAGATTGTCCATGGGCGAAATCATACATCGGATAGATACACCATTTATCACCGGTGCGATGATGTCGGGCATGTAAAATACGATACATCACCGGATCGCGCATATTCAAGTTGCCTGATGTCATATCAATCTTGGCACGCAAAACCCTTGCCCCATCAGGAAATTTACCCTGACGCATCTGTTCAAAGAGTTTGAGATTCTCCTCTACGGAACGGTTGCGATATGGACTCTCCTTGCCCGGCTCCGTTAATGTCCCGCGATACCTCCTTATCTCTTCAGCACTGAGGTCATCAACATACGCCTTACCCTCTTTTATTAATTGCACGGCGAACTCATATAACTTATCAAAGTAATCCGAGGCATAATATTCTCTGTCTTCCCAGTCAAAGCCGAGCCAGCGCACATCGCGTTTTATCGCCTCAACATATTCGGCCTGTTCCTTTATCGGATTTGTATCATCAAATCTGAGATTGCAGAGTCCACCAAATTCCTTGGCAATTCCAAAATTGAGACAGATTGATTTGGCATGTCCAATATGAAGATAGCCATTGGGTTCTGGAGGAAATCTTGTATGGACCTTTCCTCCGTAACGATTTGTGTGAATATCCTCTTTGATGATTTCCCGGATAAAATCAGTCTTTTCCATAGGCAATTTTACCCAATTAGCCAATCCTGTCAATAGGATGCTCCCCATTTCAGAAAACTCGGAAGGTTTGTATTGACAACAACTTAGAGTACACATATAATAAAGTTATATGATTAATCCCCGCGATTATTGGGAGGAGGGTTTCAAAAACCTCAAACTACAGGTCTATGATTTTTCTAAGTACGGGCCGGCAATATGTCTTGTTAAATTCTGTGATAATTATTTGGGATCAGGCTCTTCAATCCTTGACCTCGGTTGCGGTGCAGGTCGTAACGCATATTACCTCAGTCAGAGGGGTTATAAGGTTTATGGATTAGATATTGCCCATAGTGGACTCAGTTTTAGCAAAAAGTTATTTAATCGGCTCGGGCTTGACGGCATCTTTGTTCAGGGAAGTTTTGATACAATTCCATTTTGTAATCACTGCTTCTCTGGTATCATCTGTATTGCGGCATTAGACCATGCCCTTTATAATACTGCCCGGTTAGCAATGTCTGAAATGCGCAGAGTGCTCAAACCGAATGGTGTAATCCTTTTGACCTTTGACCCGGAAGATACGGACGAAGATATTCTTGATGAGGCCAAAGTGCTTTCAGATGGCACGCTTGAATTTTTTAAAGGTAAACAGAAGGGGCTAATATTTCATAGATATAAAGACCTTGAAATCAATGAGTTGGTCGGCGAGGAAAATATTATTTCATTTGAACGAACAGAAAAGGGCACCAGAATTGTTATCTGTCGATGATTTGGGTTTCAAATTTCAGGGAAAATCTTGGCAGATGGGCCGAGATGAGTTTGCCAATTCCGGGGTCCAACTGATTAAATAATTCAAAACTTATTGAACTCTTTAATCAGTAAAAATTACCCCCCTGATTCCTTAAACCGGTGTCTACGTATTTCCTTTATCATCTGCTTTATCTCCTGTCGGAATTCCGTCTCAAATATCAAATATTTCGCCCTTTGAACCGGTGTAAGAATCTGCCACATCTCCTTAATCTTTTTTAACCGGACCCGGGCATGCTCTTTCAATACATCTTCATACTCCCTAAGCAGAGGGATGATTTTTTCTTCCGGCGCGGACTTTTTCAACAAATTTTTCAACTCATCAACAATTTCTGCCTTCTTTTCACGAAATTCCTTCTCTGTCTTCTGAAACTCGTTTAATCTGGGGAAGAACTTTGTTGCCTGGTCTGTAGTAAGGTCGAGTTCCCTGGTTAATTTGTAGATCCTGACCTTTTCAATGATTTCCCGAGGATCGCCTTCTTTTAACGGCCGGGCGGTTGAAAAAATTATCATACAGCCCAGAAAAATAAGAATCTTTTTCATTATATCTCCTTTTAGATACCCCTGGTCTGAATTGACTTTTTATATCTTTCAGATAATTTTTCCGCTGCAGGGGCATCAATCCAATAAATCATCAAGATTTTCCCTGAGATTTTCTTCCACCGGGAATGGTTTAATCTATTCGGCAAAAAATATTGGCCCGGAGGGCCTATATTAAGGCTGGATCCCGGGCTCAATATTCTTCCTCAACATAGGGTTCAAATTGATCCCTTTCCGCACCGCATTCCGGACATACCCAATCTTCAGGGAGATTCTCAAATGATGTCCCTGCCGGGATACCATTATCCGGATCCCCGAAATCAGGTTCATAAATATATCCACATACGGTGCACTGCCATTGGCCTATCATAAACCTCCTTTTTTAAGTGTTCTATTTTATTGAAAATCTAAGGGGTGTCAAGGCCAAAAATCACTTAAGCACAACCAGATTTTTTCCTATCTGATAATCATTTTTCGTCCTTATAAAGTATATACCCGGACTCAATTCTACTGATTCGGCCGGCGTAAAGATTTTCTTAACCCTCTGCCCGAGCACATTGAATATGGAGATCGGATATTCACCCGGTTCTTTAATTATCTTAGCGAATTGCTCACCAGACCTTACAGGATTTTTAACCTGATAATACCGCCCGGAAGAATTTCTATGATTAATCCCTACTGCGGGATTCGGCTCGCCGGGGCTGATTACCTCAAAATTCTTAAAATCAACTGCATTATTATCTGTATCATCACCATCTGGATAACGGCCAAGACAATGTCCTGCCGAAACATCCTGGGCCGGCAGCCATTCTCCGCTGAATATCCAGCCGTCAGGACTACCATAACCCAGGGCATCTACAGGAATATTATTGATACACAACTGCACATTATCAGGGCCATTCTGTAAATCTATTCCCGGCTTGATTAAATCAACATTGTTAACCCCGGCGCAATCGCCGATAACAAAAAAACCATCCTGGGGAATTGTATAACCATCTAAAGGGATTTCAGTATATACATTACCACCATTGCCGTTGATACCAAGAATACTTATTCCATCAAGCGAGCTCCCTGGACTTCCATAGATTTCAACAAAGGTTGCCGAATCAGAACCTGGTGTATCATAATAGACCTCATTTAAAAATATACCAACTCGGCCAACATAATAGGCATAGGTATCAGATGTTGCTTTAAGACTATCATCATCAAAAAATTTCAGAAAGTAGAAAATTGTATCACCATCGCTGGCACCGGGAATGTGAAATCTGAATGTGTCATTGCGAACCGAATAGTGTATATGTTTAATGGGATTTGAAAGGGAATTGACGCCGTAAAATAATGTATCACCGACTATTGTGCCGTCATCGGTCACCCAGGCATAAACCTCTTCAGTTGTTCCCCGGGCTGGATTTATCGGATTATGCCAGACTCTCAAGATCAAGGGTGGTTGTGTTGAGGGCGGCGCAAAATATGCATCATCAAAATAGAATACCGCCCCGCCATCCCAGTATGCGGATACATCATAGGCTCTGATAATAACCCGGGCGGATTCCGCATCTGTCGGTGAAATAGTAGTAAAACTTAATTCCTGCCAGCCTGAGGAATCGACTGAATAATTTCCTGACCAGTAACTTCCTGATGGATACCATTCAATCCCGGGTCTGATTCTTCCTGCCGAGTCATTATCCCAGACCCAGATGTGAAAATCATACTGAATATTGGGTTGAACAGCGATATATCCCTGGAAAAGGTCCGCCCTCAACTGGGTCGAGGTGAATAGACTGTCCTTGAGACTGTAATTTCCCGTATGAACAATTACATTATCCCGAAACAGTAAAATTGAATCATCACCCTGCCAGTGTTGAGGCTGACCCTGATACCAGTCCTCAAAACCGGGATTTTGCAGTAGATTCTGGGCGAACCCGGATAGAACAAAACCGACCATCAAAACTATATATATTTTCATAATTCCTCCTTTGAATTTTACAGATATTTTTTTATTGTCTTCAACCTTGAACCGGATAAAAATTTTTCAAAGGATAGAACCTGAATTAATGTTTTACCGTCTTTTATTACACCTTTCAGAAAATTTTTAGGTTTAACCAATTCAGGAAACGGTCTTAATTCACTTGATGCTACTATACCAAGCACTCTATTTACCCTGAAGCCAATCAGTTTTCCTCCAATTGCTGTGACGATAACCTCAAATCGGCTGTCGTTATTGAGCTTCAGAAAAGAAACAAGGTCATAGAGTAAAACCCGCTGTTTACGCAAACGAAAATAGCCGATAAGATTCCTCGGCAACGACGATTTTTTAGTTATCTGTTTGGGCCGGGCAATCTCTTTTACATCCTCGATAGGGGTTGCAAAGATTACTTTACCAATGGAATATTTCAGATAATAGTTTTCCATTACAATTTTTCTAACAACTGGTTCAACTTTATAACTACATCAGAAAGCAACTGGGCGGTAGAACTGAACTGTTCCATTGAAGCCGTCTGTTCCTGTACTGAAGCCGAAACCTCTTCGGTCGACGCCGCCGTATCAGAAGCCACCTGGGCAATCTGCTCAATCTGTTTAACCAACGCCTTAGTATGTTCTGCCTGTTCTACTGCCGCCTGATTAATCCTTGCAATCATATCGGTAACCAGGTCAACCGCCTTAACAATACCGGTAAACTGCTCCTCGGTTTGTGCGGCAAGTTCATTTGATTCTGTAATACGCTCCTTTTCCGAAGTCAAAAGTTGACTCAGTTCCTGAATTGTGTTATTGATTTCAATAATAATGTTTTCTACAGTGGCTGAAGAACTCTTGGTTTCGTTTGCGAGATTTCTAATCTCATCAGCAACCACGGCGAAACCTCTGCCCTGCTCACCGACCCGGGCTGCCTCGATTGCGGCATTAAGTGCCAAAAGGTCGGTCTGTTCCGTAATCCCGGTTATGATGTCGAGAATCTTCTTAATTTCGTTTGACTGGATTAAGAGACGAGCCATCTTATCTTCGATAAACTTTGTCTCTTCAAATATCTTTTTTGTAATATCCGCCTCTTTCTCAGAAAATTCCATCCCCTGTTTTGCTGAATCGGTTGTGCGTCGGGACGAGACTGAAACCATCTTCACCTGAGAAGAGATGGAAGTGGTAAGGTTATTTAATTCCTCAATTGAATGGGCGATGGCTGTAATCGAAGAGGATTGGTCCTGGGCGCCGCTGGAGATATGCTGAATTGTTGATGAAACCTCTTGCAATGATGCATTCATCTGAACTGCCGCAGTAGAGAGGTCTTCAGATGATTTTTTAATTTCACTGCCCAGATCGAGAATATTATTAAGCGTCTCCTTAATTGTTGTAAAGACATTATTTAATTCAGCAGCAATCCGGGCCGTGAAAAAGCTGCCGCCGGTAGAGAATTTTTCAATACTCTGCCAGTTGCTGAGTTCCTTTGTTAGTTTTTGCTGCACCCGGTTGATTGGTAAAACAAGCACTAATCCAACCAACCATGAGATTACAAAAAGAATCCCGGAAATGATGTATGCAAGGGTTGGGTCCTTCGGGATAAAGAAAAGAACCGGATATGCAGTCGCCGGAAAGATGGTTAATGTAAATTCATAAATGTGATGAAAACCTTTATCTTCAATGTTACATATTATCACCCGTGTGATATGATACATAATTGAACCACAGAGAAAAGCAACCATCAATCCATAGAGGAGTATCCATTGAAAATGGGCTGCCAATAATCCCGTGAAGATTCCAGCCAGAATTGATATCAAAAATGTTCCGATGAAATAGATAAAATAGATTTTCTGTAATTTCATCACCGCTTCAAGGAATATGACATACAGGAAGTTAATTATCGAAAATGCAATAAGATAAAATAGAATTCTATTTACGGAACCGGGTGCAAGTTGTCCCATAATAAGGACAAATGGAAATATTTGCAAAGGCACCGCAATTAATGTAATCGGTAATTTATATTTTATCATTGTTTTGCCTCCATTCAGTAAGGGTACCAATCAACGCCCCGACTCTTAATATACCTATAAATCTGTCCTGAAACCAGAAAATTCCGGCCAGGAATTCCGCCTCGTCTTTTGTATAAACATCGGGTAAAGGAAAAAATCTTCCCTTACTGAAGTCTATGATTTCAATCTCGGTATCGGCAAGCAATCCGATTTTCGTATCATCAATCACGGTAATCAGACAGGGCCGCGTCGGGGTTTCAATTTCATCTTCTTTAAGTAAATTTCTCAAATCAACAATCGGAATAGATTCTCCCCTCAAATTTACAACTCCAACAAATGAAACTGGTAAATGGGGAACTGATATAAGTTGATAGGTGTGAAGAATTTCCAGAATTGTATCAAGTTCAATTGCAAACCATTCTTTTCCCACACCAAAGATTGCAAGGCTTTTCTCTTCTCTTGCCGTTTTTTCTTCTCTCTTTTGCTGAGCCTTGTTTTTAACCTTTTTCAAAGGCCCATCCGGTTTATAAAACTGTCGGGACTTGAGTGCCATTATTGAACCAGCTCCTTATAGGCTTTGTTTATTATTGATTCATCACCGTCCTTAATCTCTCTCAGGTTAAAGACTGTTCTTCCCATCGCCTCAATAAAATCTTCAGACTCATATCGATACTTTGTATCCGGAGTATTGAGAAACGACCGCCCCTTCAGTCTCCGGTATGACTTAATGTTCATATTTCTAATTCTCTTCAGATTTTCTGGTTTGTCAAGTCCGAACAAAACCTGACTGACCTCGATGCCTTTATATCGATCTGTTTAGCCGAATCTCAAACTTTCTAAAACCTGAGGCGATTTTATTAACAAGTTCATTAATATCAAAAACCGGGTTTGTTGTCTCACCCCTGGATATCACGATGAACTTCACAGAATACATTATCGCTGTATTGAATACAATTTCTTTTTTAATTTCTTATTGCCGGGGTCTTTTTTTAAGGCCCTTAAATATGCCTGACGCGCATCCTCGAATCTTTCTAATTTCACATATACATCACCAAGATGCTCAAGTATGATCGGATCCGGGGTCAGCTCAACCGCCCTTTTCAACTCACTCAACGCCCGGTCAAGTTTTCCCATCCGATAATATACCCAGCCACGCGAATCGATATAATAACCATTATTTGCATCGATTGCGAGTGCCTTATTTATCAATTCAAGGGCATATTCTAAACTATCATTTTTCTCGGCAAATGTATACCCCACATAGTTCAGGGCATTGGCATTTGTGCTGTCAATTTTGATAATTCGTCTAAAGATATTAAACGCCTCCTCCTCACGATTAAGTCGTGCACAGAGATTGGCAAGGGCATCAAGTGCCGAGATATTTTTGGGTTCCTTTCTTAATGATTTTCTGTAATAGCAATATGCCTTATGGTAATCCTCCGATATTTCTGAAACTACACCCATAAGATAGAACATCTGACCGAGATCTCCACCCCGATGAATCGCTTCGGTAAATGCCCATTCCGCAGTCTTATAATCCCTGGTATTAATCGATATCAGACCCAGATATAACCAGAGTTCGATAAAATCCGGGTCTAATGAGATCGCGGAAAGAAGTTCCTGTTTCGCCATCTTATATTTACCCATATCAATATAGATACGGGCGATATAAAATCTTGAATAGGAATCCCGGGCGTCAAATTCTGCCGCAAGGATAAACTGATTCAGTGCCTGCTCGGGCTTCTTCAGTTTATAAAGGGCATAACCAAGACTTCTTCTTACATCACCATCCAAGTAGTCTTTTTGCAAAAGCATTTCGGCAACGGGAATAACTTTCTTATAGCGGTCAGTATCAATATAGAGTTCAATCAATCGCTTTGCCAGATTGGCGATTGTCGTATCCACCGACAGGGCATGTTCATAATAGTAGATTGCCGAATCCTTTATCCCGAGAATATCAAAACCGGTTCCGATACCAATCAATGCCCGGATATTTGTAGTATCCATCATATATCCCTTGCGATAGTATTTAATCGCCTCGGTATGATGATTCGCTTTACCCTCAAGGGTTCCCAAACGGACAAAGATTTCTGCATTCTTGAGACTATCAGGGATTTCTTTTAATACCTCAACCGCCCGGGATGGATGACCGGTTCCTTCATTCAAAATGGAAAGGGCAATATAGATTTCGATATCTTCCGGGTTTATCCGTTTTGCCTTCTTATAATACTCGATCGCTTTTTCAAAATCCTTCTTACCGATATATCCGACCGCTATCGTAGTATAAAATTTAATCTCCTCAGGTATTAGTAGTATTCCCTTTTTGAGTACCGCTATTCCATCATCAAAACGATTAATTCTGTAGTATGCATTGGCAAGGGATATATATAATTCTCGGGCAAGGGGGTCCTTTTCCAGCGCCATCTTATAATAATCTATCGCCCTTTCATACTTTTCGGTAAGTTCCATCTGACAGCCCATACTATAAAGTTCGTAAGAACCCTGGGGACTGGTGAACAAAAATGCGGTTACTAAAATTCGATAAATATTGATGATATCCATAGTTTATCCGGGTTTTTAATTGGGTCATTATTATAAAGATGATAGGCCAATTCAGTACCAATTCGATGAGTCATACTTTTGTAATATAATTGGAGCCGCATAAGATGTTGATGATAGAAACAGGTATCACCACGGGTAAAATGAAATTGTGGTGCCAGTTCTATCCCGAATAGTCTATTTTTAAAGAGTATAAAGCGCGGCCGAAGCAGTAAATCATAATGATAATCCGCTCCGGCATTTATATCCCAGCTGTGATATTTCCAGTGGGGATACGCTCCCAGATCTAAGGACCATATAAATCGTTTATTGCTCTTTAATCGCTTTATAAAATAGTTATCCGGACTGGCAATCCTCAGTCGAAAGCGGTTGAAAACCGGAGTTCCCTCAACATCAAAATCAATATCATGGATGCAGTCATGGATTAAATATCCAGCAATATATATTATTTTATCAAAATAATGTAATCCGGCGGTAATGTAGTAATGGGCATATCTCGGGTCCAGGGAAACCCCACCGGTCTGACGCGCCATATCAAGGTCATCCTGGTAATTGATAAAGAGTGATAATGATTTATATTTCAATACCTGACAATAGAGTTTAACCGATGCATCCATATTATAACGCGATGTATCACTATTCAGATATTTACCAAGAAATACCCGGCCATTAAAACTTAAAGGTATTTCTAATGCATAGGCAAAAAATGCGAAGATAACAATTGTTAGAAGTTTGTATATATTTTTAGATTGCATAAAGGTTGGCTCCTGAAATTCTCGTTATTCTGAGCTTGTAAATCTTTCCCAATGCCTTTTCCCGGGAACGGACCCTTACCTGACCGTCAATATCCGGGGACTGGAATCTTGTATGGCCGATCAGGGTCTTTGCCTTATGATGAATAAGCACGGGCAACTTTCTGTTCAGATATCGCCTGTTTTTTGTCCGGATTAATCTTTTCTGGAGTCTTAAGAGTTTTCTATATCTTGAATCTATAATCTCTTCGGGTAACTGCTCCATAATAAATGATCTGGTTCCTGGTTCATTATAATAGGGAAAGATGCCAAGCCAGTCAAAATAACCATTATTCAAAAAATTGTAAAGTTCCTTGAACTCATCAGCAGTTTCAGTGGGAAAACCGGTTATAACAGTAGTTCTTAAAGAAATTCCTTTAATCTTCAGTAATTCGTGTAATACAGATTCAATCTTCTTTCGATTTACTCCCCGGTTCATAAGTTTTAGAATTCTATCGTTGATATGCTGAATCGGCAGGTCAAGATACTTACAGACCTTTTGATTATCAGCAATTTCGTTAATTATTTGCGGGTCGATAGATTTCGGATGCGCATAAAGAATCCTGATCCAGGCGATATTGCGCAGTTTTGAAAGTTCTCTGAGCAAAGGCACCAACATCTTTTCACCATACCGATCAACACCATAATTTGTCGTATCCTGACCGATAAGAATCAGTTCTTTGATACCCAATCGTGAAAGTTCATACGCCTCTTTTATTATCCGGTCAAAATCTGCACTCTTATATTCACCCTTGATTGACGGAATGGTGCAGTATGAACAGTGGTTTGAACAACCATCGGCAATTTTCAGATAGGCATATCCATAGGTGGAACAGAGACGGGCACAGACTGAATTTTTTTTTGATATTGTCTGAACAAGTCTTTTCTGTTCTTCCAGTCTGAACCAACCTGCTACCCTTTTAAATTTCTTTTTTAATTCAGCCTCAAATCGATTTACCGCACATCCTGTAACATAGACCCTAAGCATTGAATTTTTCTCAGAACCGAGCAGCTCCTTTATCACATTCTCGGTTTCATCAAGTGCCGGTTTAATAAAGCCGCAGGTATTGATTATAACACACTCACTATTCCGGGGGTCAGGACACAACTCTATATCGGCACCGGCAAGGCAACCAATAATCTTCTCGGAATCAACAAGATTCTTTGGACAGCCCAGTGAAACGAGTGCAAGTTTCACCCCGTCTCCTCAAGCAACTTAAATAACTTCACCTCGGCCCGGGCAATCTGGACATTGTCCTTATCCCGAATCTCCGCCCGGGCAGTCACAATTCTGTTTTTTACCCCCAAAAGCCATCCAGAGGCGATATATTCTTCATCAACAAACATCGCCTTTTTTAGACGAATCTTTAACTCAACCGTGGCTGATTTATGGCCCTTCGTTATCGCAGCCCAGACCGCCATCTCATCGAGGATGGTTGAAACAATTCCGCCGTGGACAATCCGACGATACCCCTGGGTCCATCCCGGTAGGATAATCTTTGATTCCACTCCATTTTCCGTTTCTACTATTTTAAGTTTCAAGCCGTTTTTATTTTCCTTACCGCAGGCAAAACAGCAGTCGTCGATAAAAAATTTAGTACTCATCTATACTGGTTCCTTCAGGAAGTTCAATCTTGAATAATTTTTTGGGGATATTTTTATTCAGTTTAATATGGTGAAACTCATACTTACTCTCAGAACCCACTTCATTTTCAATCGAGATTGCTTTAATATAGTAATCTTCCGGATCAATCGCCACGATTATCTTCTGGTATAATTCATTGCTGTCCTTTGGTGTTAGAATGACCTCATATCCGGAGTCTTTCTTCGATAACCGGGCATAAAATTTTTCTTTATAATCCTTTAGAAATAAATCCGGATTAATGGAAAACGGCACCTGACTCAATGATTGTTTGATTGCCCGCTTCTTTTCCGGTAAATAGATTATCAGCGCGGAAGAATCTCCGACATAAATCTGGTGTGGTTTATCAATCTCCATTCTGAAGAAATTGGGTCTGGCAAAATAGATCCGCCCGGTATAGTTCCGGCAGGTTCCAGAAACCTCATCGCAGTAGTATTGATCAAACTCAGCATAGAATGTCTTAATGCTGTCATATTTTTTAAGTGTCGTGTTGATAACATCATCTAAATCACTGGCAAAAAGGCATAAAACCGCCGCTGCCATAATGCCAAAAAAAATCTTTCGGTTCATCGCTTCTCCTTTATATAACCAATATTATACATAAAATAGTGAAAGTCAAGAAGCAGTCAGGGTAAAAACGCTTCACTGCACAAAATGCGCAGTGCGCTGTAATATAAAGTTTGCAGATTTTCCAAAAAGTTGAGAACCAGGACAAACCGGATAAACAAAATAAACCAGCGATGCGGATGCTTGATTTGCTTGAAAAATTTAGTATAATATACTAATTCTGGAAGGAGGCAATAATGAAAAAAAAGAGAATAATAATATATACAACTGTAATTATCTTATCCGCCCTTGCAATCTTTATCTTTGCACACTTGTCAAACATCGTCCATCAAAAACCACCTGGTAAAGAATTGTTTGAAGTCAAGGTTCAACCCCGGGGTGAACTTGAATCCATCCCCAAAAGTATGGTCTTTTACTTTTCAAAAACATACCCCGGTGTTGAAGGGATTATTATAAATAAAAATGAAATACCGAAATTTATCGCCATCTCCCCCCCGCTTGATGCCGACGGTATATGGATTTCCGAAAGGGCATTTGAACTAAACTTTAAAACTCTGCCCCGACCTGATACAAAATATATTGTCACGCTTTTAAGCGTTCCCCTGAATATCCCGGCTGAATCTATTCCGGTTGAAAAGTTTTCTTTCACGACCCCTCGCTTCAAGGTGAAGGATGTATCACTGCGCTCGTTGAGAAATAAAAGAGTAAAGTTGACCATAAAATTTAATTTCCCGCCGGTCTTTTCCCGGGTAAAGGAATACCTGAAGATTTATGATTCCCATAACAGACCGGTAAAGATATTAAAATATGAAAGTATGCCCGATTATCCCGAAAATATATTAATTACTGCACCGCTCGAAAAGGCGCCGACCAAATATCGGGTGGAACTAAAAAAAGGATTACCCAGCACCCTTAATGCCGCTCTCTATAAAGATTTTAAATTTACTGTTGCAATCGGCTTTACTGCCAAACCTTTAACAGTAAGTAAATATAAGATTGAAGAATCTGAAGACGGCTATATGATAATGGTAAGATTCACCGCCCCCGGTGAGAGGAGATTAGCAATCGAAGAGGATGGCCTGAAATCACAAATTGAAATCTCGCCCGAAATCCCTTTCCGGGTGTCGGCATCAAAAAATTTTATCTTTATCTTCGGTGATTTTATTCCCAATAAAGAATACAGTATTACACTCAACGCCGGAATCAAAACAAAGGCGGGAAGCCGACTGGCTCAGGACTATTCATTCAAAACCGCGATACCGGCAAAAAAGGAAAAACTGAAGTTTATCTATCAGGGAAGATATTTTGGCCGCAGTGGAAGTTGGAAACTGCCCCTCAGAATATCAAGGCTCTGTTCTCTGTGGGTTGATATCCTTTATATGCCGCAGACCAATGTGCTTTTCTGGCATCTTAAAGATTGGGGGGAAAAAAGAAATTTTTACCGACTTGGTGATAGGATAATATCACATCAAAGAATCCCTCTGGAAAGACCTGAAGAATCACAGGTCATCTGGCTTGACCTGAAGAAATTTCTTTCTCCACCTGAACCCGGCGCCTACCTTGTGCAGGCACGGGGAAAGACCCGGGATAAAAGATATCTAACCGACCGAATGGCGGTGGTCATATCCGATATCTCCTTGGTTGTAAAATGGAACAAAAATCGTGCCTGTGTCTGGGCATTCAATTCATCAACCCTGCAGCCGGAAGGTAATGTTGCGATTGAAATAAGGGATTCCAGAAACTTTCTCTATGGTAAGGGTGCAACCGACCCGAACGGTTTCTGCAATGTCGCGGTGCAGAAACCAGGCCGAATCCCATACATCGTATTTGCGCGCAAGGGTGATGATTGGACCTATGCCCATCTTCCGACCTTAAGATTATCAAAAGAGGCTTATGATATATCGGGCGAGGACCCTTCAATAACCTATCTCGCCTACATCTATCCGGAAAGGAATCTATATCGACCCGGGGAAAGGGTCAACTTTGCAATTGTCGTCAGAAAACCCCATACATTTCAGGGAATCTCCCTTCCTGTAAGGATAAAGATTACCGACCCCCGGGGCAAGAATTATCTTAAACTGAGTGGTAAGACCGGACCCTCGGGCCTTGCAGAATTTTCATTTCCCACCAATGCCTCTTCCCCGACCGGCAAGTATATGATTGAGTTATTCGCCGGTGAGCGGATTCTATATACTACTTCGGTATTCGTTGAAACATTTGTTCCCGAGAGGATGCGGCTTGAACTTACACTCCCGGAAAAGATGGATATTAAAAGACCATTCTCCTTAAAAATTAATGCTGAATATCTTTTCGGCGCCCCGGCATCGGGTGAAGAATATACAATCAATGCTACAGCCCGGGAGACAGATTTTCGATGCCCCGGGTATTATGACTATAACTTCGGTATAATGAGGACAGGGTCAGGGCGTAATGCAATCTGGAATTCTGCTCAGCGCAGAGGAAAACTCGATGCAAAGGGTAATGCAGCCATCACCTTCCAGATAGATTCAGAGATTGTCTTTCAAAAACCGGTCCTTTTAACTGCCTACGCTACGGTATCTGAAGGCGGCAGCGGCAGGGTAACCTCACGGGTTGCAAAGAAGATTATCTATACCAGACCGTTCTATATCGGGATAAAATCGGACCAGCATCGTGTTGTCTCCGGGGTTCCTGTTCATTTCCGCGGCGTCCTTTTGAAACCAGACGGCAGCTACTATACCCGAAAGTCAAAAATCCATTACAAAATCTATCGTCTTACCTGGTCTTACAGCTACCGTTATTATGAAGATTATTACTGGGATTCGCACCGGCTCAGAATTCCCGTAAGCGAAAAAAAGGCTGTGCGTGTAAAGAACGGTAAATTTTCCTTTACATTCACACCCAAGACAAATTATAATGACTATTTGATTGAGGTCTTTGATGAAAAAACCGGAGCAGTATCCCATATAAAGGTTGCCGGGTGGGGCTGGTGGTATCGTGAAGAGGAGTCTGAATCACCCGAAGTAATCACCCTGAGACTTGATAAAGAAGAGTATAATGAAAATGAACCGGTTACGGTCCAGGCACAACTTCCATTTGAAGGTAAAATTCTCTGGACCGTGGAACTGGATTCGGTCTATTATACAGCTCTGAAGGATGCCCGGGGGGAAATTGCAACCTGGAGTTTTCGTGCCCCGAAGGGTGTCTCTACAGTCTATATTAACGCCCTGCTCATAAGGTCCGGTGGTAATTATCTTGTCCAGCGCGGGCTTGGTATTACCCGGGTAAAAATCAGGCCGAAACGGTTGAAATTAGCCCTTAAACTGAATGCTCCGGATAATATACATCCGGGAGAAAAACTGGTCATCAAAATCAAGGGTAATCAGAAATTCAGGGGCACAATCGCAGTAGTTGATGAAGGTATACTACAGATAACCGATTTCCGCTCCCCGGACCCTTATCGGGAAATCTTAAGAAATATGAGTCTGATAATAAATTCTGCTGAATCGTTCGGCTGGATTGTGCGTCGGTTTCTTGAAAAACCCGGTGGCGGTTATGCAGAAAGGGAAAAGGAATTCCCTGAGGCACGCTTTGCCCGAATTGTTGCCTTCTGGAGTGGGATATTGGAAAGTGATAATAAAGGCAATCTACAATACAGGGTATCCATTCCCCAGTATCATGGAAAACTGAGGGTGATGGTCTGCGCAATGAATGAAAAACTTCTTGGTTCAGCTCAAAAATATGTTACCGTGAAGAGTGATGTAATCGTATCTCCGACAATTCCCCGCTTTATGTATACTGAAGATGACTTCTCTTTTCCTGTTACCTTAATAAATACCACCAAACAGAAAAAGAAGACGGCTATTTCACTAAGGATTGACGGGGCAAAATTAAAGACCGGTTCAAATCACCGCTCGATTACACTTTCACCCGGTGCGGAAAAGACCTTATGGTTTAATTGTCAGGCCGACAATACACCTGGAGCAATCAGTCTGAAGGTTAATGGTAAGACCGGTAATGAAAGTTATTATGAAGAATTTACCATACCGCTTTATCCCAATGTGCCATATATTACAGCATCTGAATATATTACAATCAATCCGAATGAGAATAAAGACATAAAATCATATTTTGCTGATTGGTATCCCAGGGCGCATAAGGCGCACCTCGTGCTTTCAGATATACCGGGTCTTGCAAGGTTGAATCATATCCGTTATGCAATTCGCTATCCCTATGGCTGTATTGAACAGACATCAACCTCCACCCTGGTGCTGTTGAAATTCGGACCGCTTCTGCCGGTGCTTGCTCCCGATATCAAGAAAGAGAAGTATCTTGAAATGGTCAACTATGGTATCAATCGCATTATTACGATGCAGACAATCTCCGGAGGCTTTGCATTCTGGCCCGGTGGCGGCAGACCTCATCCCTGGGCAAGCAGTTATGCAACATTTGTCCTGTTGGAAGCAAAGGATGCAGGATTTATAGTGCCTCAGGGTGTAATAAATGCGGCGCTGAACTATTTAGAGACAAGACGCAAAAAGGATGGATTCACCTATTATGTGCTCGCCCGGGGCGGAAGATTACAGAAAAGGCCCGAGATGATTGACCGACTTGTTGCCCTTGCGCAGCGGGAAAGATATAAAAAGTTAAATGGTCTCTGGATTGCCGGCGCATTATACGAAGCAGGCAAGACCGCTGAGGCGAGAATGTTATTTGAAAAGAGTTTCAGAATGGCGACCCCGGAATCGAGGCATTACTACGGTGATTTTTATTCACCCCTGAAATTAAAAGGGATTGAACTGTTTCTTATTCAATCGATAAACCCGGGAACTGCAGAAGAACACAACCTTGTCCTCAATATCGCCCGACTCCTGAGCCGAAGGCGGAGTTATTATTACACCACCCAGGAACTTGCCTGGACCATGCTGGGACTTGGCCGCTGTGCCGAAACCGCCGGTGCTGGACAATGGGATGCAAGTTTAAAGATTAACGGCAAAATCATGAAGGGCAGGATAAAAAAGCGGGTCTTATCCTGGGAATTAAAGAATGCGGCGCGTTATAATAGTATACATCTTGCCAACAATTCTACAAAACCACTCTTTCTCAACATTGAAAACATCGGATTCAATAAAAATGAAAGGACATTTAAGCCGTATAAGAATAACCTTTCTCTGGCAAGAAGCATCTTCGATTATAAGGGAAATCTGACCAATAAAATTTCTACTGGTGAATTAATGGTTATGAAACTCATAATCTATCCATCTGGTCATTATCAGAATCTTGCCGTGGAACTGCCTGTCCCGGCCGGGGTAGAGATTGAAAACCCGAGATTGCGACAGGAAAATCTTCCTGTCTGGATAGACCGACACCATAAGTTATGGAAGCCGGATTATGTCGATATAAGGGATGACCGGGTGGTTATCTTCGGCTCAACCTCTTATGATACACTATTTTACTACACTCTAATAAGAGCGGTTACACCGGGCACATTCTTCCTCCCCCCGACTACAGGCTTTGTTATGTATAACCCGGATATTAATTGCCGCACCGATGCAGGGAAATTTGAGGTTCTTAAGAAATAAAAAAAGTGCAATTATCGGATTATATATTCTGATAATTGTCTCTGTTCCGGGACTTTATCTCTTTCCCCTGCCCGAAAAGATTAATCCTTCCTGGTCAAAGGTTGTGCGCTTTCGCGACCATAGTGTGATGCGTATCTATTTATCTGATGATGAGCAGTGGCGCATCTTCTTACCCCTCAGCCAGATTGACAAAAGGTTCATCCAGACCACCCTGCTTTATGAAGACCGAATATTCTGGTTTCATCCTGGCTTTAATATCCTTTCAATGCTGCGTGCCCTTTATCAAAACATCCGTGCCGGCAGGGTTATCTCTGGCGGTTCGACCATAACAATGCAACTGGCAAGAATCTGTGAGCCCAGACCAAGAAATATTTTTTCCAAGTTTCTTGAACTACTCCGTGCCTTACAATTTGAAATGCGCCTTGGTAAAAAAAGGATTCTTGAACTCTATCTCAATCTTGCCCCCTATGGTGGAAATGTTGAAGGAGTAGGCGCAGCAATGCTTGCATATTTTTCCCGGCTGCCTGAAAATATGACCCCTGAAGAGATTGCATTTCTGGTTGCCCTGCCCAAATCGCCAACCCTGAGGCGACCCGCCGGTAAGGTATCAACCGTTCAGGGAAGAAATCAGGTGCTTCGGGTTATGTTCCATAACCACTGTCTGAGCCGTGCTGAATATAATCGGGCAATCAATGCTGCAGTACCCCGGACAAGAAGGCGATTTCCATTTCTTGCCCCCCATATCGCAGATTTTCTTATCTCAAAATATCCTGAACTGAACGATATCAAAAGCACAATCGATCCCGCGGTACAGAAAAAGGTTGAAAATATCCTGTATTCATACAAGAAACGCATCTATGACCTCGGGGCGTCAAACGCCGCAGTAATTGTTATTGAAAATGGTTCACGAAAGGTGCGGGCCGGTGTCGGCTCCCTTGACTATTTCGATTTTGAACATAGTGGGCAGGTGAGGGGATTTTCAGCATACCGTTCACCAGGTTCAGCACTTAAACCATTCCTTTATATAATGGCGATAGAAGATGGTCTAATAAATCCCTTAATGTTAATAGAAGACGCCCCATATAAATTCGGCAGATTTAAACCGAAGAACTATTCAGGAACCTGGCGGGGTCTGGTAACTGCCGAAAAGGCGCTCTCCCTTTCTTTAAATCTTCCCTTTGTCTTAATCCTTAAAAGGTATGGATATCAAAAATTTATCCACCGACTCCAGAAGGCAAACCTGACCGGGCCGCTCGAATACAGTGAATATGGGCTTCCGATTATCACCGGTGGTATGGAAGTGAACCTGCTGGAACTTACAAATCTCTATGCAACCTTAGCCAGGGGCGGTATGCATGGCATGCCGATATTTCGGGCAGACAAAAAAGAGCTTGATGAATTTTCCCTTTTTCGTGCCGGTGCGGTATGGCTTACAATGGATGCATTATCAAAAAGGGACCGTCCTGATGCGCCAAAACTTGCGGCATTTACCCTGCCGCGTAAAAAGGTCTTCTGGAAGACCGGAACATCATTCGGCCGCCGCGATGCCTGGAGTATCGGCTTCACTCCTGAATATACGGTCGGTGTCTGGACAGGAAATTTTTCCGGGGAAGGAGCCGATAGTATTGTCGGGGCGATTGCTGCAGCACCGATTATGTTCGATATCATAAAATCCCTGCAAACCGGCTCTGATAACTTCTCCTGGGAATCCCGGGCAAAGGCAGAGCTCGAACCGGTTTCAGTATGCGCATTTTCTGGCTATCGGCCCGGTCCGAATTGTTTGCAAAGAAAAACCGTTTATGTATTAAAGGACGGCCATCCCTATAAGGCCTGTCCATTTCATAAGAAATTTATCATTGAAAAGAAAACCGGCTGTCGGGCAAACCCCTACCGAAAATATAAAGAAAATGAAATTGAAGAAAAAATATTTGTAATCTATCCTCCCCAGGTTCAAAAGATAATGTCGGGACAGGGTAAAGAACCGGAATTTCCTCCTGATTTTCGGCTTGCCGACCAGAACGCAACCTTGAAGATTATCAGTCCCTTAGATGGTGCAGTCTATTTTCTCCCCCGCGGGGTCAGGAACGCCGACGAAATTTCATTGCAGGCATACACATCCTCTGCTGACGACCGTATCTACTGGTTCATCAATGACCGATATTACGGGTCAACCCGAAGCGGTGAGATAATGGAATTCATACCTCAGAACGATGAATTAAAGATTATCGCCCAGGATGCATCATCAAGTAAGATGATTCGAATTCAGATTGATCGAGAATAGACGATTTACTATTTTCCATTTTTTGCATCTAATATTTAGAACCCATAAATGTTTATACTTGACAGATAAACAATTCTGGCTAAAATGGGTTTAGTAAGGAGGATGATTTGCAGGAACGATTTACTGAGCGGGTAAGAAAAATTTTACACATTGCCCATGATGAGGCATTGAAATTTAAACATAATTTTATCGGTACCGAGCATCTCCTTCTTGCGATGATCAAAGAAGGAGAGGGCGTCGGTGCGATGGTTTTAATTAATTTAGGGATTGAACTCAATGAACTGCGCAAAAGTATTGAGAATTCAATCTCCGTCGGTCCGGGTGGGAAGATTGATGTTCCCCTGAGCAATGAGGCCCGGGTCTGTCTCAATTATGCAATGGAGGAGGCAAAAAATTTCGGCCATTCTTATGTCGGCACCGAGCATCTTTTATTGGGCATCATAAGAACCGGAGGTAGCCTTGGCGCCCAGATTCTGGAATCAATCGGGATTGATTATGAAACAATAAAGAACGAGATTATCCAACTTCTAAAACCCGAAGGAGTGGTTACCACTAAGGCGCGGGCAAAGCGCAGGGGTTCAGCACTTGACCTTTTTTCCCGCGACCTTACTCGCCTTGCCCGGGAAGAAAAACTTGACCCAATCATTGGACGGGAAAAGGAGATCGAGCGGGTGATTCAGATTCTTTCGAGGCGCAAAAAGAATAATCCGGTTCTGGTCGGTGAAGCCGGGGTTGGTAAGACCGCAATTGTCGAGGGTCTTGCCCAGGATATTATTGCCGGTAATGTTCCTGATTCCTTAAAGAATAAAAGGGTTGTCGCCCTGGATTTGGCATCAATCATCGCCGGGACAAAGTATCGGGGTCAGTTTGAAGAAAGGTTAAAGGCAGTCATCAATGAAGTAACAAAAAATAAAGATATTATAATATTCATTGATGAACTCCATACCATCGTTGGCGCCGGAGCAGCCGAAGGTGCGATTGATGCATCAAATATGTTGAAACCGGCACTTGCCCGGGGTGAAATTCAGTGTGTTGGGGCAACAACGCTTGAGGATTACCGGAGATATATTGAGAAAAATGGTGCATTAGAAAGACGATTCCAGCCGATTATTGTTAATCCTCCAACTGTAGAAGAGACGATAAATATTTTACATGGTCTCAAAAAGAAATATGAAGATCATCATCAGGTAATCTACACTGATGAATCACTTGAGGCGGCAGCACGACTTTCCAACCGCTATATTACTGACCGTTATCTTCCTGATAAGGCAATTGATGTGATTGATGAGGCCGGGGCGAAGGTAAAACTATCAAGGGTAGTTAAAGATGATACCGTGCTGGAACTTGAAGCCCAGCTCAATGAGATAAAATTGAAAAAAGAAAAGATGGTTGCGGAACAGAGATTTGAAGAGGCTGCAAGATTAAGGGATGAACAGCAGAAGCTTATGACCGTGCTTAAAGAAAAAGGCGACACCGGACAATCTCCAAGACCTACTGTAAGGGTTGAAGACATCGCCTTTGTTGTTTCCCGCTGGACCGGTATCCCGGTATCCAGGATTGAAGAGCGCGAATCAAAAAGGCTTCTAAAGATGGAAGATGAACTGAAAAAGAAGATTGTGGGCCAGAATGAAGCAATCAGTGCGATTGCCAAGGCGGTTAGACGCAGCCGTGCCGGAGTAAAGGACCCCAGGCGGCCGATTGGTTCCTTTATATTTCTTGGTCCGACCGGGGTTGGAAAGACAGAACTTGCCCGCCGCCTTGCGGAATTTTTATTTGGTGATGTAAATTCCCTGATTACACTTGATATGTCTGAATATATGGAAAAATTTAATGTCTCACGACTGATCGGTGCACCACCCGGTTATGTAGGATATGAAGAGGGGGGTCAATTAACCGAAAAGGTGCGAAGAAAACCTTATTCTGTCGTATTATTTGATGAAATTGAAAAGGCACATCCCGATGTCTTTAATATTCTCCTCCAGATCCTTGAAGATGGTCAATTGACCGATTCTTACGGACGAAAGGTTGATTTCAAAAACACGGTCATCATAATGACATCGAATATCGGCACTGCGGATATTCAAAAAGGTAACGGCATAGGGTTCGCAAAGATTTCTGCAAATGTCTCTTATGAGAAGATGAAAACACGACTGCTTGAGCAGGTGCGCAAGCTCTTCTCCCCTGAATTCCTCAATCGTATTGATGAGATAGTCGTCTTCAGGAAACTCACCAAAACTGATATGAAGCAAATTGTCGGTATCTTAATTAAAGAAGTGGAAGAGCGCCTTACCGAGAAAAATATGACATTAGAACTTGATGAAGGAAGTAAGGAGCTCCTTGTTGAACAGGGTTTTGATCCGGAATTCGGTGCCCGACCCATCAAACGCACAATCCGCAGATTGATTGAAGACCCACTTTCCGAGGAAATTCTTAAGGGGAATATAAAAGAAGGTAGACATATCAAACTGGTAAGGTCAGGCGACAAAATAAAGTTCAAACAGAGATGATATTTTTCCTATTAAGTCTGACCGTCGCTGATATTTCGGTCCAGGCACATTGGACCGATCCCCAGCTAATAATCCAGACCGCCGGTATAAAGGTGGGTGAAGAATTTCAACCATCTTCCATTCAAAATGCTATAGAAAATCTAAATCGTCTTCAACTATTTGACTTCATTGCAATCGATACCACAATCATGGCGGACGGTATTTTCATCAAAATCATTCTTGACGAGGCGCCATTCCTTAAAGGAAAACCGAAATTTATTGGTAACAAAAAGATAAAGACAAGGGATTTAGAAAAAAAGATTGGACTTCGTCCTGGTCAGGTGTTAACCCAGAAGACAATTTTTGATGCCACTACCAAGATAAAAGAATATTATAAAGAAAAACACTTTTACAATACCGTAGTGCACGACAGCCTCATAAAAGATACTACGAATAAGGCATATCTCTATTTCATAATTAATGAAGGCAGCCAGCCCCGGGTTGGGAAAATAATAATTAATGGAAATGAGGCGATCTCGGATTCAAAACTTAAACGCAAAATGGCAACGAAGGAAAAAGGATTTCTCCGAAGTGGAAAATTGGATAGAAAGAAATTGAAAGAGGATATTGAAAAACTCAAGTCTTATTATGAAGAAAACGGATTTCTGGATGTGAAGATTGAGGACCCGAAGATTGAAGTCAAAGACAACAAATTTATAATCACCATAAATATTCAGGAGAATAGAAAGTATTATATTGGTAAAATAACCTTTAAAGGTAATACAGTATTTGACACCACCGCCCTGAGGCATATGCTTGCATATCACCCCGGGGAGGTTTACAATCTGACCAGAGTGGAAAAGACTTTACAGGCATTTAATACCGCCTACTGGGATGAGGGTTATATCTACTGTTCAATAATCCCCGATGAAACGGTTGAGGATAGTGTTATCAATATTGAATATATATTTAATGAATCGACGCCGGCGAATATCAATCGGGTCATAATAACAGGAAACTATAAAACCCGGGAAAAGGTTATCCGCAGGGAAATTGTCACATTTCCCGGTGAGAGATTTCGTCGCTCCGCAGTTATACGCAGCCAGCGGGAAATTTTCAATCTTGGTTATTTTGAAGATATCGGAATTGATACAGAAAATCCTGACAGCAGCGGCAATATCGATCTGGTTTACAATGTCAAGGAAAAAGAAGGGGTAGGAACAATTGGTGCTGGTATGGCATATTCTGCCCAGGATAAATTGACCGGCTATCTGGAACTTTCCCATCCCAATCTTTTTGGCCGCGGCCAGAGAATCTACACCAAACTTGAGATTGGAGGAAGACTGACGAATTTCCAGATTGGATTTGTTGAACCCTGGTTATTTGATACAAGAACAACTTTCGGTACCGACCTATACTATACAAATCGACTCTGGGATTTTTATACAAAAAGGGATATCGGTTTTTCCAATCGGGTCAGTTTCCCATTTTACTTAGATTACACCCGATTCAGCTACAGTCTTCGAACCGAGAGAACCCAGATACTCAATATTTCCAGTTCCTATACCCCACCCGGCAGCGGGTACAGCCTTTTTGAAGACACCATCCCAAAATGGACGGTTGCCAATAGTTTTGGCCTTACCCGTGACACAAGGGATTATATATTTAATCCATCAAGTGGTTCTTATATTTCGCTAAACACCGAGTTTGCGAAAAAATTTCTGTTTGCCAATGTTGATTATAATCGCTATACCTTTGAGATAAGGACATACTATCCGGTCTTCTGGAAATTCGTATTGATGACCAGACTGAAGGCCGGTATAGTAACAAGTATTGATGAAGTGCCGTTCTACAAAAGGTTCTATGCAGGAGGAGTCGGGGTTGATGGCATCCGTGGTTATACAGACCGCTCAATCTCACCCGAGGTTGACGGTCGAAAGGTCGGCGGCAAGGCGATTCTCATTAATAATATTGAATTGAAACTCAAAATTTCCCAGCGTTTTGCCCTGCTTGCATTTTATGATGCCGGTAATGCATATCAAACTTTCAAAGATGTCAATCTCCACGAACTGTATCGTGGGGCGGGGATTGGAATCCGGGTGGAAATTCCAATGATGGGTGTAGTGGGGTTTGACCTTGGATACGGCTTTGATCGGGAAAATCCCGGTTTTGAACCGCACTTCCAGATTAATCCCTTCGGGATGTTCTGATATGGAGGCGACAATATGAAAAAATATTTATTATTTATTTTATTGACCTTGAGTTTTACCTTTTCCAAGGAGACAAAAATTGGTTTTGTAGATTCTAAACGAATCTTTTCTGAGTATCAAGCAAGCGCAGCAGCAAGTGCCCAGTTTAATGAATTTGTAAAGTCCTGCCAGGATTCGGCCGCGGTATTGCGTCAAAATATTGAAAAATTGCAATCCGAACTTGAAGCGCAGAAATTGGTTCTTTCTGAAGAGGCGCGATTAAAAAAATTAGATGAGATTGATGTCCTGACAAAGGCTTATAATAATTATCTTCAGGATGTCTTTGGAAGTGGCGGTAAGATTGAGCAGAAAAACGATGAATTGATGGCTCCCTTGATAAAGAAAATAAATGAGGCGGTAGCGAAGATTGCTGAACAGGAAGGATTTAAGATTGTCCTTGACCTGTCAGAAGGGATATATTATGCAGCGGGTGAACTTGACATCACCGACTTAGTAATAAATCAGTTGAATCTCGAATACGGACCGGCTGCAACCCCTGCGGGTGAAGTCAAAAAGACGATCGCAATCTTCCCCCTGCGTGAAGAGAATTCTGAGGCACAAAATGCTAAACTTGGAGAACGAGCCCAGGATGAATTGTATACAGCAATAAACACCTTCCGCACCCGATATAATATTATCGCCAAAAATATGGTGAAGGCTGAAATGCTTAAGCATAACCTGAGGAGATATATCGAAGATGACCAGGCATACAGAATTGGCCGCACCCTGTTGTGCGATTACATCATCATCGGTAATATCAAAAAATCCGTCAATAAGATAAATTATACAATCAGTATCCGAAAGGTCGATGGGGAAAAGATAATCGCCCAGCGTAAGCGGACGGTTACTGAAGAGTTCAAACTTTCCGAATCATTAAATAATGACCTCCGGGCACTTTTGTCTAAAATAGAATAAAGCGAAAGTCAAAAAATAACCCCGGATAAAACAATGAATCACGACGATGGGACGCCTTGCGGTATTTAAACTACACAAAGTTCCGAAACGGTGCAAAGACAGTAAGAATAAAAATGCTTCACGGCATTAAACGCCCGCCGTGTTGTGCCAAAAAATGATTTCCCGGACCATTCAAACCAAACAAATAAAATATCCCAAACAACCATCGCTGCCGTATAACGGATAAAAAACCTGCACCGGTGAACTAAAGTTCTTGACAAACCCGATATTCTGATTATAATGATTCCATAATGAAAATGATTATAAGTTATGACAAATTAAAAACCGAGTTGAAATCCCACGGACTAAAGCCAACCTTTCAGAGAATTAAAATTCTTGAGTATCTGGAAAATAATAAAAACCATCCAACTGCAGAAATAATCTTTGATAAACTGAACCATAAGATACCGACGATATCGATTACAACAATCTATAACACCTTGAATACCTTTATTAAAAAAGGTCTGCTCTCGGCAATCACAATCACCGGTAAGGAAATAAGATATGAATACAACCCTCTGCCCCACCACCACTTTCTCTGTAAGCGGTGCGGCAGCATTATTGATATCAATATCAACTGTCCGTTTACCAACGGCACAAAGAAAACGGTCGATGGACATAAAATCGATGAAGTGCACGGCTACTTCAAAGGTATTTGTAAGGACTGCCTCAAAAAAGAGGCTAAACATAAGAAGTCTAAGAATGTCTAATAAATGAAGGAGGATTTAAATGAGAGAAAAAGTGGAAGAAGTCCTTAACAATATAAGACCTGCATTGCAGGCGGATGGCGGTGATGTAGAATTGGTCGATGTAACTGAAAACGGAATCGTGAAGGTAAAACTTACCGGTGCCTGTGGAACTTGTCCTATGAGCACCTTTACCCTCAAACTTGCGATTGAAAAAAAGCTGAAAGAAAAAATTCCTGAAGTTAAATCGGTCGAGCAGGTTTTTTAAAAAAATTGAGGATGAATATGAATCCTGAGAAAAAAAGAAGATTAAAGGACCTAATCAGACGTCTGGATAAAGACGAGGACCCGTCGGTGATTAAAAAAGAATTTAAAGAATTAATAAAAGAAACGACAGCCGCTGATATATCACAAATTGAACAGGAACTCATCACCGAGGGTATGCCAGAAGAAAAAATTCATAAACTCTGTGACATTCACCTTGAAGTATTTAGAGAAACGATTGAAAAACAGAAGATTGAAACTAAACCAGACCATCCAGTCAGCATTCTTATGAATGAACATAAGGCGATTCTGGATCTGGTTGATAATCTCCGGCGCCTGACAAATCACGCACTAAATGCTCAGGACCGCGCCCGGCTCCAAGAAATCATAGACAAATTGAAGGACTCATCCAGCCATTATATTAGAGAAGAAAATGTCCTTTTTCCCTTTCTTGAAAAATACGGTGTGGTCCAGCCGCCCAAGATTATGTGGAGCGAGCATGAACAGATCAGGGCTAAAGAAAAAGACCTGTTCGAGCTTTTTGATAAATCAAAAGAGACCGAAGATATTACAAAAGATTTGAATAACCTGATTATCGCACTTGCGGAGATGCTCTCTAATCACTTTTATAAAGAGAATAATATCCTTTTCCCCACCGGCTTAAAGGTTATCCCGGAAAATGACTGGGTGGAGATTAGAAGACAGTTTGATCAACTTGGTTACTGCTGTTTTATCCCTGCACCTCCGGCTTTGACTCCGACTGAGGAACAGACTCCGGTAAAATCGGCTCCGGATGGAAAAATTTCCCTTGAAATCGGTGAACTTTCCGCCGAACAAATAAAGTATATCTTTAATACACTGCCGGTCGATATAACCTTTGTGGATAAAGAAGACAGCGTCCGTTTCTTTAATCAATCCGCGGCAAGAATCTTTCCCAGAACCTCGGCAATCATTGGTCGAAAGGTTCAGAACTGTCATCCCCACAAAAGTGTTCACATCGTCAATAAAATAATTGATGAATTCAAATCCGGCAAAAGGGATGCCGCCCGTTTCTGGCTGGAAATCAATAACCGGCTTATCTATATTCAGTATTTTGCGGTTCGCGACAAAGAAAATCAATATTTGGGTGTCTTGGAGGTAACCCAGGATATTACAGATATCAAAAAGATAACTGGAGAAAAAAGGCTTCTGGAGGATGTATGAACACAAGTGCACTGCATAAGATAAGTTATGGGCTCTATATTGTCTCTTCGATAAAAAATGATAAATTTAATGGTCAGATTGCAAACACATTTTTCCAAACAACATCAGAACCACCCACCTGTGCAATATGTATCAATAAAAAAAATCTCACCTATAATTACATTGAGGCAAGCAAGGTCTTTACGGTTTCCGTTCTGGAACAGGATACACCAATGAAATTTATCGGACAATTCGGATTCAAAAGTGGTCGGGATATCGATAAATTCAAAAACATAAAATATAAACTCGGCAAGACTGGAGTCCCCATCGTGCTTGAATATGCAGTCAGTTATTTTGAATTTGAGGTGATTGACTCGATGGATACAGGAACCCACACCCTATTTATCGGTAAACTGATTGACGCTGAGATTATTCAGGATAAAGAGCCTATGACCTATGCATATTACCATAAAGTAAAAGGCGGGCTTTCACCAAAAAGCGCCCCTACCTACATAAAAGAAACAATAAATAACAACAAAGGAGAAGATAAAATGATTAAATATCGCTGCACATTATGTGGATATATCTATGATCCAGAAAAAGGAGATCCTGATTCTGGTATAAAACCAGGAACTCCATTTGAAAAAATCCCTGAGGACTGGGTCTGCCCGGTCTGTGGAGCAAATAAATCGCAATTTGAAAAGGTGGGATGATATGTCAACGATAGAAATAAAACCGGGTATTCTTTATAGCGGAGTCCGGGACTGGGATCGAAGATTGTTTGATGAACTGATACCACTTCCGGATGGAACGACCTACAATACCTATATCATAAAAGGAAGTGAAAAAACCTGTCTGATTGATACGGTTGATCCGGCAAAGACTGATGAATTTATTGAAATCCTCAATAAGCTGGGCATCAGAAAACTTGACTATTTGATTGCCAATCATGCAGAGCAGGACCACTCTGGTTCAATCCCGGCTATTTTAGAAAAATTCCCGGACGCAGTGGTTGTCACTAATACCAAATGTAAGGGCCTGTTAATGGATATGCTTGGCGTCGCCGACGATAAATTTCTCGAGATAAAAGACGGCCAGTCCATCTCTCTGGGAGATAAAAACCTTCAATTTATTATCGCACCCTGGGTCCATTGGCCCGAAACTATGCTCACCTATCTACCTGAAGACAAAACCCTCTTTCCCTGCGACTTATTCGGTTCGCATCTGGCAACAAGCAAACTTTATGCCGATCGAAATCCTAAGGTTTATGAATCGGCAAAACGCTATTATGCCGAGATAATGATGCCCTTCAGAAATAATATTAAAAATCACCTGGAGAAACTTCAGAAGTTTGATATCGAACTCATCGCCCCAAGTCACGGGCCGATTTACAATCATCCGGAATTCATCCTGGACGCATACAGGGATTGGACATCGGATACAGTAAAGAATGAAGTCGTCCTGCCCTATGTTTCAATGCACGGCAGTGTTGAAAAACTCGTTCAGTTCTTTATCGATGCCCTTATCCAGAGGGATATTACCGTTCACCCCTTTAACTTAACTAAAACCGATATCGGTAATCTTGCGATATCACTGGTTGATGCCGCGACGATTGTCATTGGAACGCCTACGGTTCTTACCGGACCGCATCCTTCAGTCATTTATGCAGCATACCTTACTAACGCCTTAAGACCAAAAACAAGATTTGCATCGATTATCGGGTCATACGGTTGGGGTGGCCGCACCAAAGAGGTGCTGATTTCTATGTTAAGCAATCTTAAAGTAGAATTAATTGAACCGGTGATGATAAAGGGTTATCCACAGGAAGAGAACCTGAAACAACTAAATATCCTCGCCGATGAAATACTGAAAAAACATAAGGACATTGGAATCGTCTGATTTAATGGGAACGAAGATAAATCCAGACTATTGTAAGGGTTGTCACATCTGTATTATGATCTGTCCGCGTAAGGTATATGAGCATAATAAGTCCCTATCTAATTCCGGCTATCCGGTCCCGGTAGTGGCACATCCGGAATCGTGCATCGATTTCAATAAAGGACCATCCGACAAAAAAAAGTGTGCGCTCTGTGTCCTTACCTGTCCGGAGCACGCAATTGACTGGGCGTATGAAGATAATTGAACCCGGCACATATTTTATGCAGGGTGACGAGGCCTGTGTAGAAGGGGCAATCTATGCAGGATGCCGCTTCTTTGCTGGCTATCCGATTACCCCGGCAACCGAGATTACAGAAAGATGCGCATTGCGTATGAAAGAGGTTGATGGAGTCGCAATCCAGATGGAAGATGAGATTGCCTCAATCGGTGCGATAATCGGTGCCTCCTGGACCGGCACCAAATCGATGACTGCAACGAGCGGTCCGGGTTTTTCCCTAATGCAGGAAAATCTCGGCTATGCCTGTATGACCGAAACCCCGATTGTTATCGTAGATGTCCAGCGCGGTGGGCCATCGACCGGACAACCGACCAGGGCATCACAGGGTGATGTTATGCAGTCGCGTTGGGGTTCCCATGGAGATTATGAAATCATCGCACTCGCCCCGAATTCGGTCCAGGAAATGTTTGATTTGACGATTGAGGCATTCAACCTTGCTGAAACCTATCGGGTGCCGGTAATAATTCTTTCGGATGCCGATATTGGTCATATGCGCGGAACATTTACCGTCTCCGACAATATCAAAATAGTAACAAGAAAATACCACACAAAACCGGTAAAATATAATGCTTATGCATATGATGAAAATCTGGTTCCGAGATTTCCGAAATTTGGTCAGGGACACCGGGTGCATATTACAGGATTAACCCATGACATATCAGGATATCCCAAAACGACATTTCCGGCAATTCATCAGGTTTTGATAACAAGACTGGTCGATAAGATAAGAAAAAATGAACAAAATATCTGCCGCGTCGAAATCATCAATCCCCGGGCCGAATATCTGGTTGTTGCCTACGGCTCACCATCAAATTCAGTATATGAACTGGCAGAGAAAAACAAAAATATCGGCTTATTTCGTCCCATTACGGTCTGGCCATTTCCGGAAGGACTATTTCGAAAACGACTCAAAGGTGTAAAAAAATGCCTGGTTCTGGAGATGAATATGGGACAACTTTTCTGGGATATTGAAAGGACTGCGCTGAAATCAGGTTGCCGTAATACTGAACTCTTTACCAAACTCGGCGGTGATGTCCATGAACCCGATGAAATAGTCAAAGAGCTTGGATTATGAAATTCTTTGATCTTTATCGTAAAGACCGCTGGCCCCATATGTTTTGCCCGGGCTGTGGTATTGGAACAATTATGAATGCCTTTTATTATGCCATTGCAGAATCTGGCTTGTCGCAGGATAAGGCGGTCTTTGTCGCCGGGATTGGCTGCTCAGGCAGGATTCCCGGTTATATTCGGGGCGATTCTCTGCATACCACACACGGCAGACCACTAAGCTTTGCCTCCGGAATAAAACTTGCCGACCCTTCACTTAAAGTTATTGTCTTCAGCGGTGATGGAGACCTCGGGGCGATTGGTGGTAACCACTTTATTAATGCCTGCCGGCGCAATATCGACCTCACCGTAATCTGTATAAATAACTATAATTATGGAATGACCGGAGGCCAGGTATCAACGACAACGCCAGCCCATTTCAAAACCAGCACAACACCATCCGGCAACAAAGAATATCCTTTTGACCTTTCCGAAATTGCAGTCGCTGCCGGTGCAAACTATGTTGCCCGCTGGACAACATACCATGTAAAAAGTTTAATCCGCTCAATCAAAAAAGCACTCTTAAAAGACGGTTTTTCATTTGTTGAAGTCGTTTCCCAGTGTCCGGTGCACTTTGGTCGAAGGAATAAAATGACCGCCCCCACAAGACTACTTAACTGGATAAAAGAAAATTCTATCCCGCGTGCAAAGATTAAACAAATAACTGATGATACATTAGATTTAAATGTGCAGGGCAAGATAAGCATCGGTGAATTTATCGAACGGAACCGTATCGCCTACACCAAACTTATCGGGGTGTGTAAATGATAACAAGTGTCAGATTTGCCGGTTCTGGAGGTCAGGGCGCAGTGCTCAGCGGAATTCTTCTTGCTCAGGCTGCAGTGCTTTATGAAGATAAATATGTAACCCAGAAAGACAGAAAATTTGCAATTCAACTTCAAACCTATGGACCGGAAACCAGGGGCACGGTTTCTAAATCGGATGTAAAAATTTCCGACCGAAAAATAACATATCCCTATGTTGAAATACCGGATATTTTTGTGGTAATGTCGGAAATGGCATACAAAAAATATGAAGGTCAGATCGGTAAAGAGACAATCGTAATCCTGGAAAAAACCCTTGTCAATTCAAGGCCTGCTGTCCGATACTATGAAATCCCTGCGCGCCGGACTGCCGCCCAGGACATCGGCAGTGAAATTGTTACTAATACGGTTATGCTGGGTGCATTATGCAGCATCACAAATATTGTTTCAAAAGAGGCATTAAAAAATGCCATACGAAAGATTATACCGGAAGATAAAGTTACCATAAACTTAAATGCCTTAGAAAAAGGTTATCAACTGGGTCAGGATAAAAAGGAAAAAGAGAAAAAGAAAGGAGAATAATATGGCGATTTTTAAACCCGATGAAATATTCCAGGTTGCAATAAAGATCGAAGAAAACGGGGAGAATTTTTATCGTGCAATGGCCGATAAATTTGATGACCCCAAATTAAAAGAGATATTTAATTACCTTGCGGATGAAGAGATAAAACATAAAAGACTATATGAGGATATGGTATCCAACATCGAAAAATATGAGCCATTTGAATCGTATCCTGAAGAATACTTTGCCTATATACGTGCCTATGCCGATAACCTGATCTTCTCTTCGGAAAAACTCAGGGAAAATATCGAAAAAATTTCTGACCCGATCTCTGCATTGGAATTTGCAATCGGGGCGGAACTCAATTCAATCCTCTATTATCAGGAAATAAAAAAATTCGTTGCCGAAAATAAAAGACAGGTCATTGATAAAATAATCGATGAAGAGAGAAGGCATTTTGTGAAATTAACCGATTTAAAAAAGAAAGGAGAATAAAAATGATAAAAGAAAATATACAGGATGCAATCAATAAACAGATAAACGCTGAATTATATTCAGCTTATCTCTATCTTTCAATGGGTGCATATTTTGCATCAATAAACCTCAAAGGATTTGCCAACTGGATGTATGTTCAGGCACAGGAAGAACAGGAACATGCAATGAAGTTCTTTAACTATCTTCAGGAACGGGGCGGTCGGGTGAAACTTGAAACAATCCAGGCACCTCCTCTAAACTGGGAATCTCCATACAATGTATTCGAAGATGTTTATCAACATGAAAAAAGGGTAACCGCGATGATAAATACTCTCGTTGACCTTGCCCAATCTGAAAAGGACCATGCAACAAACAACTTCCTTCAATGGTTTGTTTCTGAACAGGTTGAAGAAGAATCTAATGCTGACGAAATTCTCCAGCGTCTAAAACTTGTTAAGGATACAAAAGCCGGTCTTTTTATGCTTGACCAAAAACTTGGCCAGCGTCCGGCGAAATAAAAAGAAGGAGTAAAAATGGCTGATGATGTGAAAAAGGTTGCCCAGGAGGCAATCAAACTGGAACTTAATGGTCGCCACCTGTTCGAGCAGGCATTACAGACAACCGATAATGAACTTGGTAAGAAGATGTTCCGCAAACTTGTCCAGGATGAAATTAAACATCTGAAAAAATTTAAAGAACTTTTCAGTTCAATGATTGATAATGATGTATGGCAGACAATGGTGCGGGAAGGTGAGACAAAAAAATCTGCACTCATTGAGGAATTGAAGGCCGGTCTGACAAAGAAAGAGACAACAAGTGATGTTGAGGCAATCAGGATTGGTATGGAACTTGAAAGAAGAGCTATTGACATCTTCACCCGCTATGCAGAGCAGACCGAAGACCCCGCCGCAAAAAAGATTTTTCAGAGTGTCGCCGAAGAAGAAAAGTATCATTATGCACTACTTCAGGCGCAGTATGACCAGATTACGAATAGTGGTTTCTGGTTTGACCTTGCCGAGTTCAAAATGGATTCCCGATACTGATATTTTCTGTAGTAAATTTTTCTACGGATATGTTGTCTAAATTATAGAGGGCATTAAATGGAGGAAAGATGGACATAAAAGAGGCAATTGACGGACTCAGAACCGCACTTCAGACTGAATTGAATGGTTATCAATTCTATCGGATTGCTGCAGAAAAGACAGCGGATAAAAAAGCGAAAAAGGTATTTGAAAATCTTGCCGATGATGAAAAAGAACATTTTAAAGAAATCCGGAAGCATTATAACGCATTGATTAAAGAAAACAGATGGGCTGATTCACTTCATTTACCGGATATTGAAAAACTTTATTCAGGTGAAAGTCCAATCTTCAGTGAAGAGTTCAAATCCCGAATCAAGGATAAACATTTTGAGATGTCGGCCTTGAGTATTGGTGCCCTGCTTGAAACCAATTCAATTGAACTGTATCGTAAAATGAAAGAGAAATCGGAAAACGAAATAGCCCGACGACTCTTTGAACGCCTGATTAAGTGGGAGCAGAAACATCTTGATGCAATAACCGCTCAACTCAATCTTGTTAAAGAGCAATACTGGGCGGAGCAGCATTTTGCCCCGCTATTCTGAATCGAGGCAAAAGATGACTGAAAAACTGATTCCCGATAAAACCATCGATTGTGTCGGGCTCTACTGTCCCCAGCCCCTATATCTTACCCGTTCAACCATAGAAACCTTAAACAGCGGTGAAATATTAGAAGTAATTGCTGATGATCCGGCAGCAGAGGAAGATATAAAGCGATTCATTAAAAGGACCGGACATAAACTCTTAAAATTCGAAAAAAGTGATGATATATTAAAATTTTATATTAAAAAAACATAGGAGGAACTATGAAAAACTCAATCCTTTATGTGCAAACCACGGATGCACCCGAGCGTCAATATTCACCATTAGTCCTTGCCCAGACCGCAAAGGCGATGAATATTGATGCAAAAGTCTATTATTTAGGAACCGGGCTCAGGGTATTAGACCCGGAAAAAGCAAAGCAAATCAAGATTGGTGATTTTCCCAGTATCTATGACCTGATTAAACAACTACTTGACTCCGGCGTAGAATTCTATGCCTGCGAGGCATCAAAACAGATGTTGGGTGAATCAAATATTGAACTGATTCCCGGAGTCAAGATAGTCGGGGCGGCAACCCTGAACGATCTGGTTCTTGATGCCGGAGCAACGATGTGGTTCTAAACCTATGATTTATTTTGATTATCAATCATCAAAACCTGTTGACCCGCGTGTCATTGAATCAATGCTGCCTTATTTTGATAAGAAATTTGGCAACCCATCTTCCCTGCACAAAATCGGCGATGAGGCGACTGAAATCCTCGACCACTCACGACAGGCAGTAGCAAAATTTATTAACGCAAAACCTGAAGAAATAATATTTACATCCGGAGCTACCGAATCGAATAACCTTGCCCTGATTGGATTTGCCCTCAGAAATAAACATAAGGGTAATCATATTATTATCTCCGAGATTGAACATATTTCACTCCACAATATCGCAAAGTATCTTCAGAAAAATGGCTTTGAGATCACCCGGGTTCCGGTTGATTTTTATGGTCAGATTGACCTTGATGCCTTAAAAGACAGCATCACCGACAAAACGATTCTGGTATCAATAAACTATGCAAATAATGAGGTCGGGACAATACAGGAAATTGCTGAGATTGGTAATCTATGTCGAGAAAGAGGCATTGCATTCCACACCGATGCGGTTGCCGCAGAATCACAGATACACATCAATGTTGAAGATAACAAGATTGACCTGATGACCCTTTCCTCAAATGATATCTATGGCCCGAAAGGTGTTGGCGTTCTCTATATCAAAAAAGGGCTGCGTCTCAATCCAATAATTATAGGTGGTGGACAGGAATTTGGTCTGCGCAGTGGTACCGAGAATATTCCCGGCATAGTAGGGATGAAGACCGCGGCAGAGATTATGGAAAAAGAGATGGATAGCGAGATCGCAACCCTTAAGGTATACCAGAAAAAATTGATTCAGGGTGTGCTTGATAATATTCCTGATTCCTATCTGAATGGCCATCCTGAAAAACGGCTCGCCAATAATGTCCATTTCAGGTTTGACGGAATTGAAGGAGAATCATTACTCCTCGCCCTGAAGGACAAAGATATTTCTGTTTCTACCGGTTCAGCCTGTTCTTCAAAGACATTGGAACCATCCCATACCCTGATTGCCTTAGGCCTTGTTCATGAAGAGGCACACGGTTCATTACAATTGACTATGGGCAGGTTTAATAAACCCGAAGACATTGATACACTTTTGAATCTTCTACCCGGCGTAGTCAAAAAGTTGAGGGGTTTATCCCCCCTTTATAAGGAGTCATAATGAAGTCTACAACATATTCAGAAAAGGTCCTTGACCATTTCCGAAATCCGCGAAATGTCGGGACCCTTGAGGGTGAAGATGTTTCAATGGGAAGAGTCGGGAATCCTGTCTGCGGTGATTTGATGGAAATTTATATAAGGGTTAAGGATAACATAATAACCGACATAAAATTCAAGACATTCGGTTGTGGTTCCGCAATTGCTACTGCAAGTATGATTACTGAACTGGCAAAGGGAAAATCTATCGAAGAGGCGGAAAAGATTACCCGGGGTGATGTTGCAGATGAACTTGACGGCCTGCCTCCGATAAAAATGCACTGTTCAAATCTTGCTGCTGATGCATTAAAGGCGGCAATAAAAAATTATCGAGAAAAGGGTCATCAGTCTGAGAAAGAAAAAAGAACCTTACAAAAGATTATCGGAATAGAGCGCTTCCAGGATGCCGGGGTCTACACAAAGATTAATGACCCGCAGCAATTAAAGGATAAAAGGATTATTATCTTAGATAAAGGCGAAGAATCCGTATCCCGTGCCTGTTTATTAAGAGAACTCAGCCCGAGGGTTGTCTTTATAACCCCGAATAAAGAATCTTTATTCAATGAAGAATTCAAACAGAAACTGCACAAGGCAAGGGTAAAGATACTCTATGAAACAGAAATCTTGGAACTGCTCGGCAGAAAAAAGATAGAAAAAATCAAGGTTCATGACCTGAATGAAGATGAGGTCTATGAACTCTTTGCCGATGCAATAATTTTATAAAATTTTATAAAAGGAGGTAATAATGGCAATAACAACCGAGGAACTAATCAAATTATTAAATCATGACCTTGAACTTGAATATTCTGCGGCAATCCAGTATATCAATCATGCCGCAGTGATGACCGGTGCACAATACGGCGATATCATCAAAGAACTTAAGGTCCATGCCAATGAAGAGATTCAACATGCACTTATTCTTGCCGACCAGATTGATTTTCTTGGCGGAAAACCGAGTGTCAATGTCGGTGGAATAAAAACATCAGACAACAATGTAGAGATGCTCCAGCAGGACCTTGACGGTGAAGAAGATGCAATAAAAAGATATAAGATCAGGATCGAGCAGGCTGAAGAACTGAAGGAATTTGCCCTTGCCCAGCAATTACGTGCGATCCTGGCGACCGAGCAGGAACATGCAATGGATCTAAAACAGGCACTGGGAAAATAATAATTAATGCCTGAAAATCTTAAAAAGATTGAACTTAAGATTTCTGGTATGACCTGTGCGATGTGCACAAAGACGATAAAACAGGCACTCGAGCGATTGAACGGTGTCCAGCAGGCAAATGTCAATCTCGGTAATGAAACCGCATACATAACTTATAATCCGGGAAAAATTAAAATAAAAGACCTGCAAAGAGCAGTCGAGGATGTCGGGTATACGGTTTTAAACAGAAAGGCGGTTGTGAAGATTGGCGGGATGACCTGTGCTTCCTGTGTAAACACAATCGAAAAATCCTTAAAAAACACTGCCGGCACCATTAATGTCAATGTAAATCTGGCTGGAGAAAAGGCATATATCGAATACAATCCCCGGATTACATCTATTACAGAAATCAAAAAGGCGATTGAATCAGTTGGATACAAATACCTGGGTCTGGACCAGGAGGTAACTCCAGACTCAGAAAAACTTACCCTTAAAAAAGACCTTAAGGATAAGAAACTTCGTTTTTCTATCGGCTTTGCAGTGGGTATCTTCTTAATGATACTTATGTATTTTCCGCCGCCCCTCCCCCTGCCTCTCCCTGTTTTTATGCTCATTATCTCCACCCCGGTCTTTATCTATGTCGCCTATCCGATATTCCTCGCCGCATTCCGTTCCTTAAAAAACCGCACCCTCAATATGGATGTAATGTATACAATGGGTATCGGTGTAGCATATCTTGCCAGCATACTCGGCACATTCAATATTGTCTTCACCCGGGAATTTATGTTCTATGAAACCGCAGTTTTACTCGGTTCGTTCCTGACCCTTGGTCGGTATCTTGAAGCACGGGCAAAGTCTAAAACATCCGAGGCGATTAAAAAACTCATTCAACTGCAACCGGACACCGCAACTGTTCTGCGCCGCGGCGAACCAGAAAAAATCTCCATAAACGATGTAAAAATAGATGATATCATCCTTGTGAAACCAGGCGAACGGATACCGGTTGACGGCACGGTGATTGAAGGAAACAGCTATGTGGATGAATCGATGCTCACTGGAGAATCGACTCCCGTCCTCAAGAAAAAAGGCAAGTCGGTTGCCGCCGGCACATTGAATAAAAATGGGTTTTTAAAATTCCAGGCACAAAGGATTGGTAAGGATACGCTGCTTGCTCGTATCATCAAACTTGTTGAAGAAGCCCAGGGTTCAAAACCACCAATCCAGCGTCTTGCTGATCAGGTGGTTGTCTATTTTATTCCTGCTGTGCTCTCCATTTCTTTATTATCCTTTGGAATCTGGCTTTTTTTGACCGACTATGGACTCCTCTTCGCCCTTACCCGATTGATTTCGGTTCTGGTGATTGCCTGTCCCTGTGCCTTAGGTCTGGCAACCCCCACCGCGGTTACGGTTGGTATTGGTCGGGGTGCGGAAATGGGCATCCTCATCAAAAATGGCATTGCCCTTGAGATCTCAAAAAAATTGACGATGGTGGTCTTTGATAAAACCGGCACCCTGACCCGGGGAAGACCGGCAGTAACAGAAGTCATTCCATTCGGACTTGAACCTGAGGACCTCATTAAAATCACGGCAAGCGTGGAGATGAATTCTGAACATCCAATTGCCGAGGCGATTGTTAATGAGGCGGCGTCTCAAAAACTGAAATTGGATTCCTGCACCGATTTTGAATCCTATGAAGGTCTTGGCGTTGCGGCAAAACTAAATAATAAGGTTGTAACAATAGGAAATACCAAATTTCTCAATAAAAAAAAGATAAAGATAGAACCCTCGGTTATGGAAATATTACAGCACCTTAAGGAACAGGCAAAGACCACAGTCCTTACCGCGGTTGATAAAAAAATCGTCGGGATTATCGCCATAGCTGATACATTAAGAGAAACTTCCAAACTGGGATTGAATGAGATAACAAAGATGAACCTCAAAACCGCAATGATAACCGGTGATAATAGAAAAACCGCCCAATCCATTGCCCGGGAGATAGGAATCAAAAATATTATTGCTGAAGTCCTTCCGGGGACAAAAGCCCAAGAGATTAAAAAATTACAGAATAAGGGTGAAATAGTAGCATTTGTCGGCGATGGAATAAATGATGCACCTGCCCTTGCTCAGGCCGACCTCGGGATTGCAATGGGAAGCGGCACCGACATTGCGGCCGAGAGCGGCGAAATCGTTCTGATGAATAACAGTATTATTGATGTTGCTGCGGCGATTCAGCTGGGAAGAAAGGTGCTTTCGAGGATTAAACAGAACCTCTTCTGGGCGTTTGCCTATAATACCCTGCTTATTCCGGTCGCTGCCGGTCTGTTTTATCCGCTTTTCCGGATTACATTCCGTCCTGAACTTGCCGGCCTGGCGATGGCGATGAGTTCAGTAACCGTCGTAACGCTTTCCCTCTTACTAAAAAAATATACTCCGCCGGCAAAAAATATTAATTACGCCAAAAGGAGGTGATAAAGATGGCTGTCGATCCAGTATGTAAGATGGAAGTCGATGAAAAAACCACCCCGCTCAAAAGCGAATATCAGGGCAAGATTTACTACTTTTGTGCCCCTGGTTGCAAACACGAATTTGATAAAAATCCAGAAAAATATTTGAAAGATGAAAGGAGTTAAAGATGGGGTCATTAAATAAAATAAAGGTCGCGCCGGATGTCTGCGCCTATCCAGACGATGACCACAAAAAATTGACCATAGAAATCGCCCTGCCCGGGGTAAAAAAAGAAAATATCAAGGTCAGGGTGCATGAAGACAGCCTCAGCCTGAATGCACCCCGCGAAGATATTGAATACTCAACCTCCCTGGCATTCTGCTGTCCAATCAAACCTGAGGCATTAACTGCGAAATATGAGAATGGGCTGCTCCGAATTGAAGCCCCATTCAAGGATGAAGAGTCTGATACAAGAGAAATAAAGATAGACTAAAAAAAAGATGCACGAACTGAATGCATTGCTGATAATCGATGTCCAGAATGATTTCTGCCCCGAAGGAAAACTTCCGGTAAAAGACGGCGATAAGGTCATCCCGATAATCAACCGGATTCAGAATAGATTCTACCGCATTATTGCAACCCAGGACTGGCATCCAGAAAATCATCTCTCATTCGCCAAAAATCATCCGGGTAAAAAAGTATATGATACGATTGAATTAAATGGGATAAAACAGACCCTCTGGCCGGTCCACTGCGTTGCCGGGACAGAAGGCGCCCGATTCCATCCCGGACTTAACACCAATTCCGTCCATCTTATTCTCCGTAAGGGATTTAATCCGCAGATCGATTCCTATTCCGCATTTATGGAGAATGATAAAAAGACCCACACCGGATTGGCAAATTATCTAAGAGAACTGAATATCAACAAGGTTTATCTTTGCGGACTCGCAACCGACTACTGTGTATTTTATTCAGCACTGGATGCAGTAAAACTGGGTTTTGAAACCTATCTCTTAATTGATGCCTGCCGGGGTGTTGATTTTCCCGAAAACAGCATAAACAACGCCCTTACCACAATGAGGCGGCGTAATATAAAGATTATAAATTCTCACGAATTATGAAAGAAAATCTTGCCCTACTCACCGACTTATATGAGTTGACAATGATACAGGGATATTACTTAAGGTGTCCTGATGCCTATGCCGTATTTGATATGTTCTTCAGACGCCAGCCCTTTGATGGCGGATTTACTATATTTGCCGGACTCCATCCCTTAATTGATAAAATCACCGACATAAGCTTTACTCAGGATGAACTTTTGTATTTAGAGTCCTTGAATATTTTTCAAAAGGAGTTTCTTGATTACCTTTCAAAATTCAAATTCCAGGGCGATATCTTCGCCTTTCCCGAAGGCAGTGTAGTATTTCCCAATGAACCGTTAATCCGCGTTTCGGGCCGACTTATCGAAGCCCAATTAATAGAGAGTATGCTCCTCAATTTTATAAACTATCAATCCCTGATTGCCACCAAGACCGCAAGGATTGTTCTGGCTTCAAATGGAGGCAAGGTCCTGGAATTCGGATTGAGAAGGGCGCATGGGATAGATGGTGCTGTTTCGGCAACCCGGGCATCATTTATCGGTGGGGCGTCAGCCACATCAAATGTCCTGGCTGGGAAGATATATAATATTCCAGTCAGCGGCACTATGGCACACAGCTGGATAATGAGTTTTGAGGATGAAATTACCGCCTTTGAAAACTATGCTGACATATATCCGGAAAACTGTATTCTGCTCGTTGACACCTATGATACACTGAAATCTGGTGTCCCCAATGCAATTCGGGTATTCAAGAAATTAAAGAAGAAGGGCATAAAAAAATTCGGCATCAGGTTAGACAGTGGTGACCTTGACTACTTGAGTAAAGAAGCAAGAAGACTCTTTGATGAACAGGGCTTAACCGAAGCAAAGATATATGCCTCAAACGAACTTGATGAATGGATTATAAATCAGATTACAAAGAATAAGGCGCCAATCGATGCCTGGGGTGTTGGTACGAAAATTGTCACCGCTGATAAAGACCCATCACTCACCGGGGTCTATAAAATTGTTGCCAGGAGTCGACTGGGAAGAATGAAACCCTGTATCAAGATATCAAATAACCCTGAAAAGATATCAAACCCGGGTATAAAAAATATCTTAAGGTTCTATGATAAAAACAATATGATGCTTGCCGACCTGATCTATCTTGAGGACGAAAAAGAGATTAAAACATTGGTTGAAAATCGTGCTCCGATAAGATTCAATCATCCCCATATCGACTATGCATCTTTTGTGCTCGACAACTATGACCGGGCTGAAACCAAACTTGAACCGGTAATTAAAAAAGGAAAAAGGATCAAACCCGAGCCGAAATTAAATGAGATTAAGGAATATGCGAAGAAAGAAATCAATGCCCTTGATCCAACATACCGGCGCCTGCTTAATCCCCATATATATAAAGTGAGTATCTCTGATAAACTAAAAGATTTAAAACAGAATTTAATTAAGGAATATACATACAAATGAAGAGAATCAATCTTAGAACTCTTAGTGGGGATGAAATTAAAAAAATTGAAAGGAGGTGATTAAAATGTCTAAGGTCCAGAAAGTCGGTGAAATCTACAAATGTGAAATTTGCGGCAATGTTGTTGAGGTAAAAGAAGTAGGCGGTGGTGAACTTATCTGCTGTGGCCAGCCTATGAAATTGGTTCAATAAATTTAATATAAAAGAAAGGAGAAAAAGATGCCAGAACTATCAAAGATTTTCCAATCCGGTGATTGGAAAAAAGAGAAGCATGTTCCGGTAATTGAATTACCGGGAACAATTAAAAAAGGTGAAAATCTAAAAGTATTAGTCAGCGTCGGGAAAGAAATACCCCATCCTAACACAACTGAACATCACATCGCCTGGCTCGATATCTATTTCCTTCCTGAAGGAGAAAAATTTCCGATAAACCTGGGAAAATTTGACCTTTCCGCACATGGTGCATCAAGCCAGGGGCCCAATACAAGTACCCTTTACACCCAGCCCGATGTCAGTTTTACATTCAAAACCGACAAACCAGGAGAAATCATTGCCTTCTCATACTGCAATATCCACGGATTATGGAATAATTCTCTGAAAATTTCATTTTAAGGAGAAAAAAATGAAAAAAATGACTGAAAAAGCACTCTATGATGCATTTGCCGGTGAATCAATGGCACATTTAAAATATCTTATATTCAGCGAAATTGCGGAAAAATCAGGGTTAAAAAATATTGCCCGTATTTTCCAGGCAATCGCCTATGCAGAATTTGTTCACGCTAAAAACCATGCCCAGAACCTGAGAATTCAGAGTGAAAAAACCGAAGAAAACATCCAGTCCTGTATTGAAGGTGAAACATACGAAGTGGAAGAGATGTATCCAGCATTCAATGCCATTGCCCAGTTACAGGATGAAAAGGGCGCCCAAAAATCCATCCATTATGCACTTGAGGCTGAGAAGATTCACGCCGAAATATATAAAAAGGCAAAAGCTGAAGCCGAGAAAGGAAATGATATGGAGATTACCGAAATTTATATCTGCCCGGTATGCGGCTACACCCATATCGGAAAACCACCCGATCACTGTCCGGTCTGCGGTTTGACCAGCGACAAGTTTAAAAAATTCTAAAGGCCTTAAAATGAGTCACAATCACATTCCTGTCTGTGACCACATCGGTCTATTCACCAATGACCCAGAGAGGCTGCTTGACTTCTATACCCGAATAATGGAATTTGATAAAATAAGCGATAGTATACTTGATAAATCGATTATGAAATCGATCTTCGGGATCAATATAAAGTGTCGCTTCATAAAACTATCCAAAGGCGAATTGATGCTCGAAATATTTACACCAATTGAACAGAAGAGTCAGGTACAAACTAAGATCGGAATTAATCACTTCGGTTACAAACAGAATAATAAAATAAAATTTGTTCAGAGGCTTAAAGAGCAAGGACAAAACTTAATCACGATTAAAAAAAACAACCATTCCATCTACTTTATTAAAGACCCCGACGGCAATCTGATTGAGCTGCGTGAATAATTCCAGGAGATAAAGATAATGAAAGTGAAGACCGCAATTCAAAAAAGAAGGGCGTATCGTTCATTAAAGAAAATAGCAATCACCAGGCATTTGATAAATGACCTTTCTGAAAGTGCTCAACTATTCTGTTCCTGCTTCAATAATCAACCCTGGCGTTTTGTCTATGTCTATAAACAAAAAGTGCTCAGGAAACTACACAGTGCCCTATCCCCCGGCAACGAATGGGCGAGGAACGGCTCTTTAATCATCGCAGTATTCAGCAAACCTGACTTTGATTGTGTAATAAAAGACCGTGAATACTATCTCTTTGATACAGGAATGGCGGCGGCGGCAATAATCCTTCGGGCGACAGAACTTGGACTTGTTGCCCATCCTATTGCCGGTTTCAGCCAGAAAAAGGTAAAAGAAATTCTCAATATCCCCCGGGATATGAAGGTAATCGCCTTGATAATTCTTGGAAAACATACCAGAAAACTCGAAAGGTCATTATCAGAAAAACAGATTCAGGCCGAGAAAAAGAGACCGAAAAGAATCCCGATAAAAAAGTTTGTCTTTCATAATCGGTGTGGAAAAAAATAAAAGACCAAACCGTCTGATTAAAGAAAAGAGCCCTTATCTACTTCAGCATGCCTATAATCCTGTTGATTGGTATCCCTGGTGCTCCGAGGCTTTTCAACGGGCAAAAGAGGAAAATAAACCGATATTCTTATCCATTGGTTATTCTACCTGCCACTGGTGTCATGTTATGGCGGAAGAATCATTTGAAGACCCGGAAATAGCAAAAATACTCAATGACTACTTTATCTCAATAAAGGTCGATAAAGAAGAGCGCCCCGACATTGACAACTACTATATGACAATAGCCCAGGCCTTAACCAATAATGTTGGCTGGCCCCTGACAATAATAATGACACCGGACAAAAAACCATTCTTCGCCGCGGCATACATCCCAAAAACAAGGACATATAACCAAATTGGCCTTATCGAACTATTACCATATATACACCAATTATGGCAGGAAAATAGAGAAAAGATACTACAGGCAAGTGATGAATTGATACAAATAATCGATAATTTGATGCAAACTCAAACTGCGGAAAATATAGATTATACAATACATAATGCGGCATTTAATGAATTGGAAAAGCGTTTTGATGAAAAGTTCGGAGGTTTTGGAACTGCCCCGAAATTTCCTGCGCCGAATAATCTCTTTTATCTTGCACGATTTTACTACTATACAAAAAACCAAAATGCCCTGAAGATTATGACAAAGACGCTGCGGCATATGGCGTGGGGTGGTATATTCGACCAGTTAGGGGCCGGTTTTCACCGCTATTCCACGGATCAATACTGGATTTTACCCCATTTTGAAAAGATGCTTTATGACCAGGCACTTTTGATAATCGCCTATGCGCAAACTTACCAAATTACAAAAGATGGTTTATTCATCAAAATCGCCCAAAAAACCGCCGACTTTGCATTAAGGGAGATGTATACAACTGATGGCGGTTTCTGTTCGGCACTGGATGCAGATACAAAAGATGGGGAAGGCAGTTATTACCTATGGACGGCCCGGGAATTAAAGAATCTAATACCTGAATCAGATTTTAAGATATTTTCTCAAGTTTACAACATTAATGAACAAGGTAATTGTGCCATCCCGGGAATGAATATTCTATATTCAGGTAACTCAATGGAATATTACGCCCGGAGCTTAAAGATGGAACCTGCCGAATTAGAAAAAAATATTGAGAGAATAAACCGGGTTCTTTATAAACATCGTCAAAAAAGGGAACCGCCGGCCCGCGACAAAAAAATAATGACCTCCTGGAATGGGCTGATGATTTCAGCACTTGCAAAACTCGGCAAAATAATCTCCCAGGCAAAATATCTTGACGAAGCAGAAAAAACTGCAAACTTCATAAGAGAAAAACTTTTTGTTAACAACTCCCTCTATCATTACTATCTTGACGGAGCGAATATCGAAGGATTCTTGGACGACTATGCCTTCTTTATCCGGGGATTAATCAATCTATATGAGGCAACATTCAACAAAGAATACCTCAATTTCGCAACCAGCCTTGCAGCCCTGACAATCGATAAGTTCTGGGATTCGGATGATAAAGGGTTCTATACGGTATCAGCAACAACTGAATCCCCCCGGCGCATAAAAGAATTCCATGATGGTGCAATACCCTCGGCAAATGCAATAATGGCTTTAAATCTTATAAAACTCGGCACACTCGAAAATCATACTGAATTTAGCGAACTCGCCGATCAGACAATAAAGGCAAACAGCAAAAATATAAAATCATCTCCCCTGCCCTTTCTTACAATGCTCAGCAACATCTTTCTAAGAAAGAATATATCTGAAGTGAAAATCAGGGGTGATAAAAACCAGTTAACTCCAGTATTAAACCATCTTGGTAAAGAATTTATACCTGACACGGTATTCTCTTATACACCCGCTCCGGAGGAAAATATTCAATTTCACCTATGCAAGAACGGTGCCTGTCTTGCTCCAATCAAGAATACGGCGGAACTTTTAGAAAAATTGCACGGGACAATAAACTATAAATAGATGAGATTGTCTAATTTATATAAGGAGGTAATATGCCACTACTTGAAGAAAAGGTTAAACAAGAAGTGCAAGAATTTTTAAAGGGTCTCAAGGATCCAGTAAAATTAGTCGTTTTCACCCAGGATTCATTATTGACTGCACCGGGTATGGAGTGTCAGACCTGTCGGGATAATCGGAAACTAATCGAAGAGGTTGCCGCACTTTCGGACAAACTAAATATTGAAGTATACGACTTTGTAAAAGATAAAGAAACAATTGATAAATATGGTATTAAAAATATCCCCTGCACGATTATCCAGAGTGATACTGATTATGGTATAAGGATATACGGTTTACCTGCCGGGTACGAATTTGCCACTTTATTAAATGCGATAAAAATAGTATCGAATAAAGATTCTGAATTAAACAACGATACGAAAGAAAAACTAAAAGAAATTAATAAACCGATTCACATTCAGGTATTCATCACCCTTACCTGCCCCTACTGTCCGAATGCGGCATCAATGGCGCACAAATTTGCTTTAGAAAACGCTAATATAACTGCCGATGTGATAAATGCCCAGGAATTCCCCCAGCTTGCCCAGCGCTATAATGTCTTTGCCGTTCCCAAAATTGTCATCAACGAAACAGTCCAATTCGAGGGCGCCCTACCGGAAAACAACTTTCTCCAGAAAATACTGGAGGCCCACTAACCTTCCACTTACGAAGTGGAAATATAGTCTAAAAAATAACAGGCAGAAAGTTTTGTAATTTCATAAGATTTTTAGTTCCACTTACGAAGTGGAAACTTGATTACTCTAATATTAGACGTTTACACTCGGAAAGGAACTTCTGGTAATCCTTTCGGCTTTCCACGAAATCCTGGTACTCACCAGGCTTGAGCGTAATATACGAAGAAAAATTGCATAGACCATAAATTGTAGAATTAATATATTCCCGGTATGATGAATAAAACCAATCTTCCGGCCTCTCGACCAGATTATCAGAAACAGGATTAAGATGAATATATCTTGTAAGATGTAAAAGATACTCATCATTATCCACAAGGACGCTCTTGAATCGACTCTGCCACAACGGACCCTTCCGTTTGTTCTTGATATTGAAATATCTTGTATAACTATCGAGCAAAAGTTTTAAATAGTTTGTAATACCATCCTCCTTCAATTGCTTCAGAATCAAATGAATATGCGTGGGCATAATACAATAGGCGATTATCTCAACACTGCATGGTTTCGGTTTTATTCTTGTCTCGTAAAAGATATTTTTATCATCCAATTTAGCATAATAAGAAAATTTGACCGGCAACGACAGATGGCGATAAAATTTTAGCATTTCAACAAATCGATTAAATTCGTGTTTGGTTCGAAAAACTTTGTAGCCGGCTATGCTTTTAGTGAAAATATGATAAAAACAACCTTCAACCAACGGCTCTTTTCTCATCATAACTCCTTAACCACAACCATCTTTCCACTTACGAAGTGGAAAGATGGTCTGAAAAACACAGGTGAAAAGTCTTGCAATTTCATTATGTTTTCAGTTCCACTTACGAAGTGGAAATTGGGATGTGGGTAATTTTTTTGATTAACCAGATTTTAATGACTTTGATGATGAAGTGCCAGATTTTGATATGGCGTTTGATTCTCTGAGGTTGTTTGATTAATCGATAAATCCATTCGGTCCCGGTCTTTCTGAAAAATACCGGAGCCCTCTTTACATTACCAGCAATCGTATCCAGAGTCCCTCCTATACCTTGGCAGATATTAACATTTAATCTGGATAAATATTTACTAATCCATATCTCCTGCTTTGGACTTCCTAAAGCAACAAAAAGCACCTGGGTTTTAGAATCATTAATCTGTTTAATAAGGCTATCCATATCCTCAGAACTAACATAACCATTGGATCTCCCTACAATATTAATATTCGGAAAGCTCTCTTTTAACTTCTCTACTGCTTTTTTGTTGACCTCTTCTTTGGCTCCATAAATAAAAATTTTATATCCTTTTTCAGCAGATAATCTACAAATATTGAGCATTAAATCGGCACCAGGAATACGCTCGGTCTTTATAGAATGAATTACTTTTAAAGCTACTGTGGCTCCTGCGCCATCAGGGATCAAAAAACTGGAATTTTCCAGACATTTTAAGAGAAACTGGTTTTTTTGTGCATACATTATCTTTTCTGCATTGACTGCCATTATATTATTGCCCTTGCTATCTTTTTCAATCAGGTATGTAATCGTATCCAATATTTTATCAAGATTAACAATATTAACCGGCACACCAAAAACTCTTTTTCTATCGAATAATAGCATAGAATTTACGAATTTTTATTTAATGCATATACTGTCAACGCATAAAATGCCCAGGCCTGGGACCAGCGGATATAAGGAATTTTATTGGTAAAAAATCTGCCCATTTGATAATAAAAGTAACCTTTTTTATCATCCCACATATTTTTAATCATCCAGTTAAGCACCTTATTGCATAATTCCGTATCTGCGCCATATTCTCTGAGTTGAATTAAAGTAATAATCGCCTGGCAGGCGCTATGGATGTCTAAGGGATAGACCTTATTATAAAAATATTTTGGTGAACCATCTTGTAGAAAAAAATTACTCTGATAAAATTTAAGCCCTTTTTTTATACATTCATCAAAACTATAGTCTCCTGTAGCAGAGGCATAAATCTTTAGACTCTCAAGCACAAACCCGGTATGGAAATTGTCAATACCAGTTTTTTGAGCAACTTCATCTTCACCATAGCGCCAGCTTCCATCAGGCTGCTGATGATTGGCTACATATTGCAACGATTTTTTTGCCGAGTCGTACAACTCCCTCTCCCCTGTTTTCTCATAGACAAGGCTTAATAAAGAAGAGGCAAGGGCAGTTGCATTATGGACAAAATATTTATCAATTGGTGTATAAGAAAAACAGAATGAAGATCGCGAATTTCCATCAGCAGAATTTGGGGCTGATAACCTGTTTAAATCTTTTAAAATAAAATTGCAGGCACTCCAGGCAATCTCCAGATATTTTTTTTCTTTAAGGATATCAAATGCTTTAACAAATGTTCTACCAATAAAACTTGTATTAACAACGGTTGGAGTAAATTTTGGTAAAAAGAATGCACGACTTTGCCAGTCAAAATTATATCCCCAGCAATATCCCGCATAACCTGGGCTATGATTATCAATTAGCCAATTTAGAATTTCAATTGCTTTTTCTGCATATTTTGAATCTTTTGTATGTTCATACAAGTTTAAATATCCATAGGCAAAAAGCCCCATCCCTTTCGGGTTTCTTTCTTTTGAAATCCTGAGCAATGGCCGAAAGTTTATTAAACTCCGACGCATCAATTGTATGGCAAAAAGTCTCAGTAATTTACTACCAAGGGTCAGGGTATTCAACAACCCGCTATTCAAAGCATCGTATGGATCATAACCTTTCCAATGGTTTTGTTCAACAGTCTGTTCCAGTTTTAATAATACATCCTTTTCCATTATCAAGATTTATTCTTGTTGCAAATAATTACTTAGAGGCTTCAATAAGTTTTAAGATTGTGAGATGAAAAGGCTCATCTTTGTTCGCATTAATACTAAAATTGATCTCTAAGCCGTCGCGTTTTTGTTTAACCAGGTTTACCGCAGCCAATATCTTCAAATGGCGTTCAACAGTTTTGTATGGAAATGAAGTATAATCCGATAATTCGTTAATTGTCATATCCTTAAATTGGAGGGCCTTAATTATCCTAATTCTTTTCTTATTCGACACTGCGCGGAAAAGTCGTGACAATAATTCATATTTCATGTTTTTCAGCCTCCTGTTTTATTTTCAGCTTTATTTTCTCATTTATATTCATGAAGTCTATTGGCTGTTAGATATATCCGGTATTCTTAGTAGATCATGGTTTTTCTGCCCCGGGTTTTCTCATTTTCTCGAGAAAACGGCGAGGCATTGTTAAACTAAGTATGTAGCGGGCTCTCGTATGCTAATTGGTATACTTTCAAGTCTTTGTATTCCTTTTATATCTCTTTATATCTTTATATCCTCGGTATTTCACTGCTTAGTGATCACTGGCTACTGACTACTAATCCTAGGTATATTTACCGGTTTTTCTCTCTGCAGGGATTCATTTATCGCAAAGGTTGCCAGGGTTGTTTCAATAATTTCTGAAAATGGAATGGGCGATGTGCCGCCATTTCTTATCGCATCAAAAAATGCCCTGATTTCATTAGCATATCCTTTATCCTGATTTTGCTTTATCTCTTTTGTTTTTCCATCCTCAGAAAATAATAGTTTCTTAAAATCATCAATAATACAAACTTCCTGGTCACCGAATATTTCTATTCGCTCTTTGGCAAAGTCCTTATCCCCTACTGCAAAATATGATATTGTACCAGCTGAGCCGTCCTGATATTTTAAAGAAATAACTGCATTATCTTTGGTGCTTTCTTTAGGACCAGTTATCGGTTGGGCATATACCTGTATCAATGGGGCTTGAATAAATGCCCTTATTAAATCTATAAAATGACAGACCTCCCCGATAATTCTACCTCCTCCCTGTTCAGGGTCGAATAGCCAGTGGTCCGAAGGCAAGACTCCTGCATTTACCCGGTAATTGATATAATACGGACCTATTTTTTCTTTCAAAAATTTCTTTGCCATTATGGTTAATGGAGAAAAACGGCGATTGAAACCAATCATTACAAGAGGAGTCATTGAGCCACCGGTTATCTGGTCATTATGTACTTTAATGATTTGCTGTAGTTCCTTTCTGTTCACACACAGAGGTTTTTCACAGTAGACATTCTTGCCCGCCTTAAGCGACTCAATGATTAAACGGGAATGGAGGTTATGCCGGGTAGCAATAAAGATTGTATTGATTGATTTGTCATTTAAGATTTCTTTGTAATCAGATGTACAATAATTAAATCCATACTTTGTTCCGATATGCCGGACAATATGTGCCTGGGCATCGGCAACGCCAACAAGTTTTGCTGAAGTTCTTTTGAAATGTGGTAATAGCGAAGTCTGAGCAAAACTACCAACTCCGATGAAACCAATAGTAATTTCGGATTTCGAACTGCGAATTTTGCGTATCTCCGAAGTATCAGAAACCATTATTTTAGTCACATATTCCTTTGAAGTATCATATTCAAATAAGACACCAAGAAATTTTTCTTTCTTTTTACCCAAAATCAAGTCATACGCCTCTTTCGCCTGTTCAATCTTGAAACGATGGGAAATGAGTGGTTCAATATTCAATTTTTTTTCTGACATAAGTTGCAAAACTGCCTCCATATTCCTCTTCTCTGTCCAACGCACATATCCGATTGGGTAATCTATTCCTTTTTCTTCATAAATTGTATCGTATCTACCTGGTCCGTAGGAACGGGAAAATATGACTGAAATTTCCTTTCGATAATAGGATTCCCTTGAAAAATCTATCTTTGCAACACCAACAAGAACAACCTTTGCCCGATCCCGGGCGATTTTTGGCGCCAAAAGAAACGGATCATTGGATGAAGTCGCGGCAGTAATTATTACTGCATCTACTCCCCTGCCATCGGTAAATTGGAAAATAACCTTTTCTGGATGCCCACTTCTCAATATCGCCTTATCAACTCCACTCTTTTTTGCTAATTCTATCTTATCCTGGTCTAAATCGATACCAATTACACGACAACCAGATGCCTTTAGAATCTGGACTGTGAGTTGACCCAATAGCCCCAAACCGATTACGGCAACACTCTCTCCTAACTTTATATCTGCCTGTCTGACACCCTGCAGGGCAATAGAAGCGAGCGTGGTAAATGCAGCCCATTCTAATGGCACATTTTCAGGCACTACTGCGCAGAGATTTTCTGGTACTAAAATAACTTCACTATGATTTGCATAGCCTGCACCAGCACAGGCAACCCTATCTCCGGCTTTTATTGAACTGATATCTTTGCCAATTTGAATCACAGTGCCCGCACTGCTATAACCTAAGGGAGTTGGAGTATCCAGCCTTGCCATCGCAGTCTTATAGGCACTTAAAAATCCCTGTTTCTTAGCAAGGGCCAAAACCTTTTTCATATCTGCAGGCCGTGACTTCGCCTTTGCCAAAAGATTTTTTCTGGCAAGTTCAACACTGGACCGCTCAGTCCCTGCACTGATCAATGAAAAAGCATTCTTCACCAGTATCCTTCCCGGCATAATGGTCGGCACCGGCACCTCAGCAATCTCTAACTTCCCTGTCTTATAATTCTGAACAATTTGTTTCATAGAATGCTCCTGATAATTCTATTATCTTCTCATTTTTTCAAAATAAATAAATTCATAATAAAATCCGGCGAACGAAAATAATATGATTATTCAAATCTCACTCCAGAAGAGAAAATTCCCAGCGATCAATATGCTTAACAAAGTATAAATCGTTAAGGAATAGCGAAAAACTGCTAATACAGGTGGATATATAAAATCTATCAATAATATAACCCCGATAAAAAATATTATATGTTTCTTAAAATCAGTTTTAATTAACATGAAAAATTTCCAAAAAATTTTCTCAAGTTAGTATCCTGTTTCTATTCCTATCTAAATGAAAATCGTACCAGAAATTAAATACTTGAAAAGTCTAAATAGAGATAAAACGATGAGTGCAGAATATATAGGAATCTTCCGTTGATTTACAGGAAATTATCTTAATGTCATCCAGTACAGTAAAACGGCAGTTAATGATAGAAATGTTAATAAAATTAATTATTTTTAATTATCAAGCTTTTTATTCCTTCTAAATGGCTTAAATCGAAATTTAATAATTCCAGATACATAGAAATTCAGTTATAGTTGTGTTTTTTATATAAAATACACGAGAATAAAATATTTTTTTTAATAAAATGATATCCTCAACTAATTAAATAGGAAAATTATATTTGCCATACCCATAGATATTCTAAACAATATCTGAATTACAGGATAATCGCTTTAAAACCTCTCTATTGCCAATAAAATAGGTTATAAGTTAAACGTATTATTTAAGGTAGTTTTTAATGTAATCAGCCGATACATTACTAATTATCCATCGAAATTTACCAGTTGGAAGACGTGAAATTGACTTTACCGTTTCAATATCAATTTTGGTATTTTCCCCCAATATGGCACGCAGTGAAAAACATAAATTCATTAACTCGGATTCGAGTTCCGATGTTTTAATATTAGTCCAGGGAATTATTTTTAATGTTATGTGATTTGGCGATTTTTGGACAATTTGTGTATCTTTAATTGTTTTTAAATCTTTGAAAGGAAATGTAATAACAGCGGGTGATATCGGAACACCATCAGTTGTAATAATAAAATCTTCTAATCTGCCTTCAACCGAAGGAAATATTGGAAAATGAGCCCGCCCGCATTGAGGACAGAAATCGGTGACAGGAGATGATACAATATCTGTGGTACGGTAACGAACAAATGGATTAGCATAATTGAGAAACCCCGTTCCAATAATTTCATTATTATCCTTATCAATTTCAACTATGCCATATTGCGGCAGACAATGATAATTGGATATTTTTTCACAGGCACCTGCTAACACTACTTTCTCAGCCATGCCGTAGTGATTGAATATTCTACAATTAAAAACTTCTTCAACAATTTCTTTCTCCCAGGAATAAATTGTTTCTGAAGCAAAAAATACCGCCTTCAGTCTAAAAGGTACTATAAAATTATATTTTTTTATAGTTAAAGCAAATAACGCAATGGCACTGGGATATCCATGTAAAAACTGACCGCCAAACTGAGCCATCTTCTGTAGATAATATTTCACTAATCTTTTACCATCGAACTTAGGAGTGAAATTGAGAGTATTTGTTATTGCGTCATAGAAAATAAGTTTATCGGAAAGTAATGTGCCCCTTAAACGCATTAAAGAATCTCCTGGTTTAAATCCAACTCGGGACCAGAGATGGTAAATGAAAGCATGCTCCATCTGTATAGTCCAGAAATGTTCATAAAACTGTAAAGGTTTGCCGGTGGTACCACTGGTATGATGACGGCGAACTAACTTATGGTCAAGGTTAACAGCAACAAGGTCTTTAAATTTTTTTTTGTATATATCCTTCGTTAAAACCGGCAAAGATTTTAAATCATCAATATTTTGTATGTATTTTGGTTTTAATCTTCTTTCATTAAAAATGCGTTGGTAATATGGAATATTTTTATAGGCATAGTTTAATAATTCACGTAACTTTGCAATTTGATAATCCTCAAATTTCTTTTTATCCCACCACTCTGATTTTTTAAGAAAATTATATGTTTTCCAAAACACCTTTCCATATTTCACGCGAATTGGAGCAAGCCGACCGGCAAACGAAATAAATGATTTTAAGAATCGTGGGCCATTTAAATACCATCTAATAATATTAGTATGCATGAATGTTATTTACGCTATGCTAAATTATCATAGAGATCTTCAATTTTTTTGATAATTATTTCTCGTTGATATTGCGTCCTAACTTTCATATAATTACGAATACCAATTTTTTCACGTTGCTTCCTATCTTTTATCAAAAGTAATATTTTTTGAGCCAATTCGTTGTAGTCACCAGGTGCAATGAGATATCCATTTACACCTTCTTCAATTATTTCAGGTATAGCTCCAACAGTACTTGCAATTACAGGTAGTCGAGCAGCCATAGCCTCTATAATAACATAAGGAAGACCTTCGTTATATGACGGCAGTAAAAGAATATCAGCCGAATTATACAATTTTACTTTTTCATTCTCACTAACCCAGCTTAAAAAAATTACATGTTTATGGATGTTTTTAATTCGATATTCTGACAGAACTTTTTTTACAGTTAAACTACCAGTAAATATATATCGTACATTATTAACTTTATTCGTAACGATAGGAATAGTTCTAATGATATCCCTTAATCCTTTACGTAAAGGATCTGCGCCTCCTACAAAAAGAAGGTTAATCATTTTATCATCTGGAAATAGCACATCTGTTTTTTTTCGAAAAAATGAAATATCAACCCAAGTCGGGATAATCGTTATTAACTCTTCTTTCATAAATTGATTCATAATAGATTTAGCTTTTTTAGAAAGAACACTAATTTTATCCACCTTCCTTAAAATATACTTAATAAAATATTTCTCAAATTTATTACTTAAATCGTAAAATATATCGAAAGCACCCAAATAATGAAGTAGCACAGGCTTATGGAAAAATTTAGAAATCACTATATAATACGCGTTTTCCCAAAATCCACTAAAACTTACACCGGTGATATGGACAATGTCCGGCTGTCTAAATATCATTATTAAAGGGAAAGAAAGGAGATGTTTAATTGTTATAAAAATTGCTAACAAAAAACGACCAAAACCTGCGTCAAAAATCGCGCGATAACCTACATCAGCAATTGATGTTGTATGTTTAATAGGACGAGCAGTATTGAAATGAATAATTTTATATTTTAATTGGGAATTCAATAAATCCGTAATATATTTGGATATTCCTCCAACGGATTGGCATGGACCCACCAACAAAACTTTTTTCATTTAGAAAATTATTTTATTTGGCTATTAAACCATTTAAGTGTATTTCTTATTCCATCTTCAAGTGAATATTTAGGGAAGAAACCAATTTTCTTTAAATTATTTATGCAAACAACCCATTGCTGTGCATCGCCAGGTCGGAGATTTTTAGTATATGATAAAACAGGATATTTAGCCATAACTCGCGCTACTATCGTGGCAATTTCCTTTGTGGAATAACTATTACCCGTGGCAACATTATATACGTTACCATTAAAATTACTATTTTGTAGAACCTTTAATATAGCACGGACAACATCTTTCACATATATCATATCTCTTTTTTGTGTTCCATCACCGATTATTGTTAATTTATGTGGATTTTTCGATAACTTAGTAATAAAATCGTAGATTATCTGTTTCTTTTGACGGGGGCCATACACTGAAAAGAAACGTAACGATACAGTTTTAAGACCATAAATTTTATGAAAAACATAAGTATAAAGTTCAGAGGTTAATTTAGCAACACCATAAGGTGATATTGGAACTGTTGGGTCGTCTTCACATATGGGTAATTTTTTAGGATTTCCGTAAACTGCCGCAGAAGATGCATAAATAAAACGGCAGTTTGACCTCACTTTTCTAAGTGTATCAAGTAAAACCAATGTTGCATATGCAGTATTTTTAAAATTAGAAGAAGGATTACGAACTGAAGGCGGAACATAAGCAGGCCCCGCAAGATGCAAAATTGCATCATACTTCTCCGTTTTAATCATTCGTCGAAAGTCACGTGATAAAATGTTAGATTTTACTAGTCTAATTTTACTAACTATACTCCTTAAATTAAATAATGAACCGGTCGATAAATCATCGACTATTGTAACATCAACATTATGATCTACCAATGCTTCGCTAAGATGGCTTCCAATAAAGCCGGCACCGCCAGTTATTAGTACTTTTTTTCGGCTGAGACGCACCGTTTTATTGCTCCATTTACCAACCTCTATCTTTTAATAAAGTTCTAAATAGATTTTCTCTTTCGTTAACCATTCTTTCCATACTGAAATATTTTTCAACGCGATTCCGACCATCTCGAGCCATCTTTCGAGCAATATCTTGATTTGTAATTAGTTTAATAATCGCATCGCTTAGTTTACTAACATTTCCCTTTGGAACTAAAATACCCGTTTGGCCATCTACCACGATTTCACTAACACCACCAACATTCATTGCAACAACTGGTTTTTCGGCGGCCATCGCCTCTAAAATTGCATTTGGAAATGTTTCTTCATTGGAAGATAATACAAAAACATCAAAGACAGAAATGAGCTCTGGTATTTCATTTCTATTTCCTAAGAAAATAACAGTTTCTTGCAATCCTAATTCCGCTACGATTGTTTCTAATCGCTTTCTGCAAGGTCCGTCTCCGATAATCAAAAAATATATATTAGGATATTTTCTTACTATGGCAGCGGCAGCCTTAATTAAGTGGTCATGTCCCTTCACAGGTCGAAGTGTACCAACAGTGCCGACAATTTTATAATTTTGTTTAAGGCCTAATTTTTTCCTCATTATCGTTTTATGATAATAATTTAGATGGAATTTCTTCATATCAACACCATTATATATAACAATCATTTTACTATTCGGTATGCCTTCAACATCATGCAGAAATCTCTTTTGTCTTTTTGAAACCACTATAATTCTGTGCGTAAAATAACTAAGTAATCTGTTAACAATAGTATATTTGTTCACACGCCATATACCCATAGAATGTTCAGTAGCAATAATAATAGGACGTTTCGCTAATAACGCAGCTAATCTACCAAAAATATTAGCGACAATAAGCGTAGTTTGTACTATTTGAACTCCTTCTTTTAACATTAATAGCATCAATCTAAAGATAACTGTAAAATCGTACTTAAAATAGCGTTTAATAAAATATACTTTTATCCCACTATTTCTAAGTAAATTATAAAAGGCGCCATCATCGGAGAGCGAACAAACAATTGGGTAGAACTCACTCTTATTTATCCTAAGTATAAAATCAATGATCTTTTTTTCTGCTCCGCCAAATTGTAAGGAGGGTAAAACAAACATTACCTTAATCATTATTATTTAATTAACCTCGAATACCAATCAAAATATTTATTTAGGACAAAACTATAAGCATAAGATGATAATGCAATAATGAAGGGCATTGCTGGCACACGTTTTCGTAAATCTGCTTGATCAACGATATGCAAAATTACAAAATAAACGACCATAATGAATAATAGCGAATATTTTTTATTTTTAAATGATAAATATAAACCGACAAAAAAAGCCGGGAAAATAATAAAATAAGAACCCCATCCGATTAAAATATCAATTAGTCGCGTATGATATGTTATTATTGGATAAGGACGGAAAAATCGCACAAATTTAATAACGCCATTTCTTAAAAATATAATAGGATTAGTTACTATAAAATTTATTCCGGCATAATACATCATCTTATCACGTTCTGCTTCCGAGAGGCCCTTAATCATAACTGTCGTAACTTTTTTGTATTTTTGATATGCGGAACTTGTAGAACCTTCAATAAAAGGATAATAGGGGTTATTGTATAACCACAAGTTTTTACCACCATGCGTAGTAATGAAGACAAATTGTTTATGAATTAAGCTGTTTCTGACAGACCAAGGAGAAACAAAGAGAGCAGATGTCAATAGTAGAGCAGTACAGTAAATCACCTTTTTTTTTCTTTCTGGTATTGTAATAAACAACCATACCAATATGAAAGGAAGTAGAACAATAGCTCTATCTGAAATTAGCAAGGAACAAGCATAACAAAAACCGCCGCAGAAAATAAAAATTAATTTCATTTTTTTAACAGCGTAATTCATCAATAAAATTGTCAACAGCAGAATAACCGTGAATAGTGTTTCAGTAAGAAGATAATTACTAATCAGCAAGCTTGATGGCTCAAATGCCCATAGTAATGATGCAATTATACCCGTTTTCTTATCATAATTCGAAGCTACAAGATCGTAAATAATAAAAACACATAATGCACGCAAAATGGACTGTATAATTCTTACCGCCGTAAAACTGTTAAGTCCAAATATTGAATAAATAGCGGCGAGAAAAATAGGATAACCAGGAGGTCGCCAGGAATATTTATTGTGATACACAAAACCATTACCATTAATTAAATTTAATGCGTACCCGTTATATTGTGGCTCATCACCGCATATTGAATTATTGTTAATAAGTTGCAGTGTAATTAAACTATTCAAAATAGCAATAAAAAAAATAGCGTAAATAATTTTATTCATCAGATTAAAAAACTTATCTTAAACATAATCAAATTCAGAACTAAACATCCATCATTTAAAGAATAATTCGCAATACAACTTTTCCAAAAGATGAACCATATGTTTAGCATCATAGTTGGTCTTGATGATTGACATAGCTTTTTTTGCTATTTTCGTTGCCTTTTTTTGATCTTCAATCAAATTAACGATAGCATTAGCTAAACTTAACGAATCCCGGGGTGGAACTAAAATTCCTGTAAAACCGTGAACGACTATAGATTCAAAAGATGAAATACTAGTCGCAACTACAGGTACACTATTCGCCATTGCTTCCAGTAATGCTAAAGGTAATCCCTCCCAGAGAGAAGGCATCACGAATATATCAGTTATCTGTAAAATTCTATCAATGTCTTTTCTAATACCGGCGAAAATTATATATTTATCTATTTTTAATCTCTTAGCTTCGTTTATCAATGTGTTCTTCAAAATACCATCACCTACTATTAAATATCTTATTTTCGGATAATATTTAATTATAAATGGTATCGCACGGATCATATAAATATGACCCTTTTGAGGAGTAAGACTCGCAACTGTTGTCATTATTTTGTGATCTGCCGGTATCTTAAGCTCAGGAATATTTCGCTTAGCACCTTCCCAGGAAACCTTACTCTCTAAATCAATACCATTTTTTATTATAATTAACTTATTAGGATTAATTTTTATTTGCTTTTTAAACGCATCTGCAACAGTTCTAGAAACCGCTATGAGCATCTGTGAATGATTAACAACAAATTTAAGTAAATTTTTTTTTAAGTAATAATATTTAGTAAACCAACCATTAATATTATGGCAAGTAGAAATAATCACCTTTACGCACACAAGTTTACCAGAAATAAATCCGCATAATTCACTAGCACCATGTAGATGTGTATGGATAATATCCGTTTTCAATTTTCGAAGCAAAAGAGATAACTTAATGATTAGTTTAAAACTATTATAAATAAATGATAAAATATTACTAAATTTTTTTAAATTAGTATCAAGTATATAAACTTTAACACCATATTTCTCAATTTCAGAAACAACTGGGCCACCTTCAAAAATACATATAATATTTATACTAAATTTGGATTTATTTAAGTATTTAGCAATATAACTAACAAGTTTCTCAGCACCTCCATACCCAAGAGATGGCAAGATATGACTAATATTAATTTTCCTGTCAGTTGACTTTTGCTTTATATGCATCTATTTATGATATTCTTCACAATATGATAGGTTACCTCTGCCTTCGGAACAAATCCTACACATTTTTATTATATGTCTTTTGTGATAGACGATATGCCTGAATTTTCTATACTTTGCACCTGTCCAAATCTTCAAAAAAGGTTCCATAAAAGCATTACCCATAACAAATTCACCTGTAGCATCATAGCAACAGGGGACGACATCGCCGTTAGCTAAAATAACAGCACTGGAATGCAACCACCGACACTGGTTTTTAATTCTCCCCTTTAGATGTATAATTCCATTATCATCTTTATAATAGCGTGATATTTTACTATCCAAAGATAAAAATTGTTCGATAATGGAATAATCATCATCATCTTCAATCAGAAAATTTATACCTAAACTTTTAATTGTCAATTTATCAATTTTTAATGTTTTAGCAAGATCAGTAATTAAAACAAGTTGATGGCGATTGTGTTTCATCACAATAAATTGTAACTCCACAATAGGCAACTTCTGACGCATGCGGTTACGCTCTTCTAATAGGTATCTTAAACCGTCCATAAATTCATTATAATTCGAGCCAATGCGATACTTTGTTAAAGTTTTTTGATCAATACCATCTAATGCAAGTTTAATATGGTCAACTCCGGATTTAATAAAATCCTTTATAAAAGTACTACCACGTTTAAACAAAAACCCATTACTTTCGATAGTTACAAAGATATTATATTTTTTTGCATAGCTAATCATATCTAAAATGTGCGGATGTATAAATGGCTCACCATAATTAGTTAGTTCAATTGATATTAAATATTGTTCTAATTGATTAATTAATGATTTATATTTTTCATAATCCATTGTTTCTTTTTTCCTTTTAAGAGAATTAGTACCGACTGGACAAAGAGGACACTTTAAATTACAGAAATTAGTAGGTTCAATTATCAAATTAGTTGGATAATTCGCAGTAAATGGTAACCTACAAAGAAAAAATAATTTATTGAGTATTGCATTAATTGTAGATTTAAGAGATTTCCGGTGTTTGATTATATCTATATAGAATTTTAAATTCATATAATATTAAATAAAAATCTTGATAACTAGATACAAGAAGTTAAACTTTCATAAATTTTTTTGATATTATGAACATGGTTTTCTAAGTTAAAAATTTGTTCTACGCGTTTTCTAGCTGCATACCCAATAGCCTGGGCTTTGGGCCTATCTTTAAGCAAAGTTATGGTAGCTTCGACAAATCTATTAATGTCTATATTCGGCACAATAATACCACTCACATTATTTTCAATTAGTTCTGGGACCGCACCATAATTAGCTGCAACAACGGGTTTAGCTAATGACATCGCTTCTATTATAACACGTCCAAATGGTTCAGGGCGTGTCGAACAATGCAATACTACATCCATAATGTTTATATACTCCGCAATATTTTGTCGGAAACCGAGAAAAATTGTATCATGCGAAATGCCTAATTTCAGACACAGCCCACGCAATTCATCTAAATAGCTGCGAAGGTGTGGAGGTGTTTCACCAACGACTAAAAATTTACAATTTGGTATATATTCTTTTATTTTAGATGCGACATATAGAAAAAAACGATGGCCTTTCCAAACATCTAATCGACCGATAATTCCAATTACGTGTTTGTCCGCTAATTGTAATTCCGTCATTAATTTATACTTTGTCTGCTTTGGCTTAAATACTTCTAAGTCTACGCCATTATATATCACAACAATCTTTTTTGACCTAACACCGCTGGAAATACAGTTTTTATAAACTGCATTAGAAATGCAAATTAAGACATCGACATAACGAGATAAAAATAAATCAATTCCAGTATATTGTGCTATTTTTCTTTCGTGGCAAATACACGGTACTCTAGCTAATTTGGCTGCGATAATGCCATATTTATTATAACCAATTCTGTCATTAAGGTGGACTAAATCTATTTGCTTTGCTTTAATAATCTTATAAAATTTTAGGGATAATGGGATAATCATCGTAAAAAGTTCTTTTGTAAATTTAAAGAAATTATATATAACTTTTAATTCTTTAAAAATCGTACATCGATTAATTTTTTGTTTTAACTCCCTAAATCTATTAGTTTCGCACTTTACATTCTTCCACTTAAAAAAAATTACATTACTACCTATATCCTCAAACAATCTGGCATCTAAATTCAGCTTATTTATTGCAACAAAAATCCGATATCCTCCTTTTTTCAATCCTTTTATTAAATTAAATAAACTTTTCACAGAACCCCCACGCTCAGGTCCACCTTCAATGTAAAGAATATTTAGCACTGAACAATGTTTCATATAATCATATTTCGTTAAAACTTTTTAATATAAATTTAAGGCAGTTCAAATCGAAAATTTAATCATTATTAAATTAAGCTAAGTAATAATGGAATTATTGCAGAGAATATTATTTTTCAGTACAACTACAGAAGCCAATAAAACATATGATAAATAGAAATCATAATAGTGAAAAAATAATCCGCCTATCATGTATACAACAAGACTAATAATAATCGCATTAGCCATTAGGAGTGCAGGTTTTCTGTGAAGTACAATACTTGATTTGCAGATCTTAAACAATGTCTTAAAAGCCGACATAAATACAGCTAGGTAAAGCATTAGACCAATCAACCCTAATTCTGCAGCGATACCAAGATACATATTATGACTACCGACTCTAAGAGATAATAAACCCCAATCTTGCGTAAAATAAAATAATTTAGTGAAATTACCATAACCGATACCTGTTAATGGATGTTTTTTTATTATATGATATGCAGCATCAAATAGATATATACGACCAGAACCCTTGTCATATAAGAGATTGCTAAAACGCAGCCAATAATTCTGGTAAACGAATGGGGCTAAAATCAAAAAAAATCCTAAAATAGAAAACCATATTTTACTAAAAATATGATGATAATTACTATAATTAAGCCTAAGGAGTAAAAATAAACATATTACAAATAACACAATAGATGAACGGGATAAAGATAAAAATATAGCAATAATAAAACAATAAATGGACAAGAGAGCAGCGAATTGCCAAATTAATTTCTTTTCTAATAGGATTAAACTATACGCCAACGGGATTAACATTATAAGAAATATAGCTAAATAATTTGGATCTAAAATGCCAAATCTAATTTGCCTGAAATATAACAAAGAATTGTTTTTATAAAATAAATTTTGACTGATTCCTGAAACAGCAACAATTACACCTGTAATCATTAATGTTCGGAAAAACCATCTTATAGTATAATGTGATACAATCTGATGTATTATTAAAAAATAAACAACTAACAAAAATATACAAGTTTTTATAATTGAATAACCCGCATTAGATTGAATATTACCACTATAATAGGCTGATATAGAAATTAAAGAAAAAAATAAAATAATGAAAAATGTTTGATTATCTATAATAAGAATTTTAGTTCTACCTAAAATAGCAGAAACGAAAAAACAAAAAGTTAAAATATATAAAAAAACCGCAGAGCTATTAATATTATGTAATAATGGTATTATATAAAGTATACCAGATAGACTGTAGGCTATAAATATCAATAATGCACACCATGGTATTATAAAAGATAAAATTGTAAAAATTAATAGTGAAATTATAGCAATTGATAATACAAAAGAATATCTGCTGATAAATACCAAAATAAGGAGTAACACAAACAATAATACCAACAAAATTTTAGAAAAAATCATCGAATTTGTTAAAGGTGGAACTCTTTTCTTACATCCAAAAAAAATATCAAAATATCTAACAAATGTCATTTTTTAAACAGTTGGAAAAATGTATTTTTAATAATAAACAAGTCGCTGCGTTTTACAAATAAAACTTCAATCAAAGAGTACTGAGTTCGTTTTAAGAAGATATAAAGATCACAAATACTCCTCACAGCATACGCTATAGATGAAGCAATGGCTGCTCCTATAATATTGTATCTTGGAATTAGAATAATGCAGAGGAAAATTGTAAAAAGGGCAGAAATAGTAGAAGTATAAGTATTAATTTCAGGACACCCTGTACCACTAAAGAATTTACTAATTACCTTAGATATGCTCATAAAAAAAATACCAGGAAGAAGATAATAGACGACTTTAATGGCTGGTTTATAAGCGGAGCTATAAAATGTCGGTATTATAAACCAGGCCGATAGGGAAAGAATTAACACGAAAGTAACCGTAAAGAAAATGTCAATTCTCAAGGATTTTGAAGCTAATTTCTTCTTATTATCGTTATCAACGGTGGCGATTTCTGGAAACATTACTATACCAATAGAATCAGGTAAATACCATATTACTTCACATATACTAACAGCGACAGAATAATATCCGAGCATAGCTGAATTCCAATATGGCGTTATGAAAAATTGATCTAACCTAGTATTAAATTTTTGTAATATATTTCCAATATGACCCTTTAACCCGAAAATTATACTTTTATGTAAGTATGACTTACTAAACTTGGGTTTTATTGAAAAAGTATTAATGATAGAGAAAAATCCAAGAATTATAACCATTATATTAGATAAAATTATCGACAACAAAATACCCGACACCCATAAATGCCAGACATTAATAATAATAACCACAAACAACAGATGGACAATAGGCTGGAAAATAAGAATATTATTATAAGAAATAAATTTTTTTATACCTCGTAAAATTTCAAGAATATGTAACCTTGCTATCAAAACTGGAAGTAAAATTATTACAAACATAAAAATGCGCTTATCATAAAGTTCAGTCCATGGTAAAACACGCATCTGCCATAGCAAAAATACTACAGTAATTGCAACTATACTAATAGATAATAAAAACACAAAATCAGTAGTGATAACTGTACCTAGCTTGATTTTCTTTCTATTTAGAAAATAAATTGCGCTTTCACCAAAGTTGAATGAAATCATACTGGCAATTACTGATGATACAAGTAAGGCAATTGCATACTGTCCTTTACCTGACGGTCCTAAAATACGTGCAATTATAATTCCCGTCGTTAAATTCAAAACCAGAATAATAATTTTTGAACTAAATGTCTGTAATATATTTTTGCTACGGTTCATTCTTTTTACACTCTTTTTGAAGTAAAAAAAAGTGGTGTAATGGTTTCTCAGGATTCCTAAATTCTTGTAATAATCTCAATGACTGTGACCTAAAAATAGATTTAATTTTACTTAACGGATAGCCTTTTTTTCCTATCTCCCAATAATGCTCACCGTCAAATCTATGCTTAGGCAAAATATAAGAAGGTAATGTTAGTTTAAATTGTTTCTGAAATATAGGATAAAGTCTGAGGTTTAAACAAAAAAAGTGCATTCTATTAGGAAGTGAAATTATAATATATTTTTTTGATATTCTATATAACTCAGTTATGACTGGTTTAAAATAACGAAAAGGTATGTGTTCTAAGACTTGACAACATAATATTATATCAAAAGAAAAACTCCTAATTGGTAAATTTTGTATTCCCGCAACAATATCGGGTTTCAGGTCAATATCTATATCTATTGTAATAACTTCTAAACCAATATTTCTTAAATAATTAGATACGAATGAAGTTCCAATACCAATTTCCAGTAAAGATTTATTGCAAAATTCATATGCCTTAGTTATTTGATACCAATAACTTACAAATCTTCCTTTATCATCATAACCTGTCCTTAATGGATTTTTATCGTTCTCCATCATTACATTTACATTAGTTTAAAAGGAAATAATATTAAACTATCTAACTGCAATTGAAGTAAAAAATACTGCTTCGTTCTAAATTTATAGTATATTTCACGCAGAAATTGTACAGTTTCAAGATACCGTTTCAGAGTCATACGGGTATAATATCCTTCAGCAGAGAAGAATAAATTGGCTCGGTTTATCCAGATTTTCTTCATAATTTTAAATTCCGCACAGGCTACCGCCCTTGTCAGTTACATACTGACCATTAAATCGAATGACATTTTGTTTGTAAAAAAGTGGCATAGATTCATTAAAAGATAAGACTTTTCATTATTATTTACATCAATTATAAAAAGAAAAATGAGAATGTCAAGCTGGATGAATCGATAATTTTCACGAAAAAGGATATAGGTAGAAGTACCCAGTGGAAGGGCTGACGCCCTGGAAGGGAGGAGACTTCGTCCTGGAATAAACGCACTGCGTGCTGTACCTGAAGATTATGGTTTATTTGGTTTATCTGGTTGAGATATAGACATAATAAAAAGTGCGGGATCTCACTCCGTTCGATAGTATTTGGAGTAGTATTTGTGGTAGTAGTGATAGTAGTAGGAACCCGGGACTTGAGGCACGGCATTCATCACGATACCGATTAAGTTGGTTCGGGTATTTAAGAGGATATCCCGGGTATTTTCCAGTTCTTTAAAACCGGTCCTTCCGTAACGGGCAGTCAAGAGGACTGCATCAGCAAATTTTGCAAGATATGTTGCATCGGCAAAAAGCAGTACAGGAACACCGTCAATTATGATGTATTCATATTTTTCTTTTAACTGCGTAACAATATTATTCATCGGTTCAGATTCCAAAAAGACAAATGGGTTGGGAGGAATCTTTCCCACGGGCAGGAGGTCAAGTCTGGTTCTATCCTCTTTGTCTTCAATTATTGGAATGATTATATCCTGCAGTTTTGTCTCGGACCTGAGCAGGTCAAAAAGACCTTCTTTTTTACGATGCTGGGTGACATCGGTGAGATGACCTTTTTTCTTACGAAAATCGGTATCAAGAAGCAGAACCTTATGCCCGGACCGGGCAATGATATTACCAAGATTTAAGGCAATAAATGTCTTACCCTCTTCCGGGCTTGGTGAGGTAATGTATATTACCCTATATTTCTTTTCAGGATGGGCAAATTCCAGGTTGAGTGATAGTTTACGAAATGCTTCAAGTTCAGATGACGAGAGGTCAAAATCCAGAATCAGAAGTTGCGAACGGGTGGGTTGTTTTCGGTTGTTGAATACAAAACGAAATACATTTTCCAAAAAGCCCGGCTTTTTCTGAGATTTTTGCTTCTCCCCTATTATCGGAATTGAACCGAAGATTGGAAGCCCGAGTTTTTCAGTGACAATCTCTGCATCCTTAACTGTATTGTCTAGATATTCAGCCATAAAGACTGTAAAACTACCGGCTAAGATACTAATTACAAAGGCAAGGAACAGGGTCAAAAGCCGACGCCGGGCATTTACCGGCTGACTGGAAACCATCGGAGGGTTTATTATCTTTAAATCCGAAGTGACACCTGCTTCCTGAACCTTTGTCTCTTCAAGTTTCTCTGCAAAGAATGTATAGAGTTTTTCTGCAGTCTCTTTGTCCCTTTCTAAACGGGCAAGTTGAATCTCATCCTCAGGCACATTTTTTAACTGGGATTGAAGAACTGTAATCTGGGTCTCAACACTAGCAATTTCGGTCTTGATACTGGGAACACGTTTGGCAATCTCCTGTTTCATCTGGTCTTTTAAACCATCAAGTTTTGCCCTTACTTCAAGAACCTTGGGATGGTTAGGTGAATACTCTTTTAATCTGCCGCGCAGGCTCGCCTCGGTCTGAAGCAGCTGGGAATAGAAGTTCTGGAGCACCGGATCAGAAACCAGGGTTGAGGCGAAGTTGATGGTTGTATCCTGAAATCTCTGCCGGGAAAGATACTTTTCTAAATCCTTTAATATCTTCTGCTCAATCTGGAGTTGACTTTTTCTGGTCTGGAGCTGGGATATCTGAGTTATCAAAGCCTGGGTTGATGCCTTCAAATCGGCAATCTTCTTTTTTTCCTTGAAATCTTTTACTTTTCTCTCGAGTTCACAAAGCTTTTCTTTGTATTGTGAAAGTTGTGATTCAATAAAATTTTTGGACTGAATATATTGTAAGGATTTCTCACTTATATCCTGTTTGATTATCTCCCGGGACAATGCCCGGGCAATCCTTAAGGCATCTTCAGGATTTGCCCAGAGCACATTTATCCTTAAGATACCGATATTGGTGTCATATACCCTGGGATTTGCTGAAACTAATTTTTTTGCGGCACTGGCACCGGAAAATGGAACACCGGAACTTTTCGCACCCGGTTCAAGTTTATCCGCCTCGAGCATTTTGATTGTTAAAGAATTTCTCAATGCCAGGGCAACCTGGGAACGAGGATATATTGTAAGTTTATAGGTCTTTTCTGAAGATATCAACGGCGCTGACAGCACCTTGAGCTGAAAAATTCCCAGGTCGAGAAATTGATTAACTGAACCCTGAGCAAGTTTTTTATTATCTTTGTAAACTGAAATCCCGGTTTGTGAATCAGTATTTTTTAATTTTAATTTAAGTGGACCAATCGGCTTATCAAAATCCTGTTTTAGTACTATATCAACCCTGAGATTATCACCGCCATCTTTTATATGGGCATAAAGATGGAGGGTATCAACAAGTTTTTGTGCAAGACGAACACTTAAAAGGTTGGAAATAACCCGTTGGGTTACTGTACCAATCTGACGGGATGGAGACAATTCATAGCCGGAGAAGAAACCTTCTACCGGCTTTTCATTTAAGACACCAAGGTCAAATGTCGCCCGGTAGATTGGAGTATAGGGTTTTGTAAATTGGGCAATAATAATACCCAGAAATAATGGAATTGCAATGTAGAAAAAGAGGGTTCGACGACGCAGGAATTTGTTGAAGAGTTCATAAAGATCAATCGGTTTTTCTTCTTCAGAAAAAGATTCTGCGCGGGTGAAGTTATTGTTGTTTATTCGAGTATCCATTAAAAATCACCTCATAGTTAAGGAATAATCGGAAATTTGACAAAAGAAACACGCCCCGGAAAGTAAAGGCGGCTGCATTAAAATTGTGGTATTCGATTTTATTGATTCTCAACTTCATAAATTTATCTGTTCTGTATCGTTATATACAGATTAACAGCAGTAAGGGCAAGGGTGGTGAACTGAAGCACGGTTGTCCAGTTTATGGTGAATCTTTTCGGCACATATAGCCAGTCCCCGGATTTTAATTCGAAATTATTTTTCTGGATTCCTCTTTTTATAATCTCATCCATATTAACGGTTATTGTTTTTGGACCCCCGGGACCGAATCGAACCACTTTTACCTTACGAAGATTTGCCCCTGATGTCGGACCACCAGCAAGGGCGAGATAGTCAGTAATACGAAGACCCCGTTGATACTCTACCGCTCCCTGACGTAAAACTTCACCAAAGACCGAAACATAAGGCAGGGTGGGACTTTTCAGGATTATTGAAACTACAGGATGGGTAAAGTATTTTTTAAGATTTTCAGCAACAAGGCTTGCCGCCTGTTCCGGTGTAAGACCAGCAACCTTTACTTCACCGATAAGGGGAAATGATATTGTGCCATTATGCATCACCATTAAAGTACGGGCAAGTTCTTCCTCACCGAGCACAACTACCTCAAGCACATCTCCAGGTTCAATTGTGTAGACCTCTTCTGGCGGCCGGGCAATAAAAACCGAATTTGATTGACCGCTGCCAATAAATGGTATAATTAATACTAAAAGAAACAATAACTTTTTCATATCAGCTATGATATTCAGAATTGCAGGTGATGTCAAGGGGCTGATGTCCTGACTCCTCTCCACTTTTTTCATTGTGTCTCTTGGATTAATTGCAACGGTATTCTGGACAGAATAAACCTCCATAAGATTATTAAACTAAGACGAAAAATACTCAACAACTTCGTTTTACTTTTTTTATATTATTATTGGTCATTTGAAAAATTTCTCTACCATCTTCGCCCGGTTCAATTTTTCTCAGCGCGGGCGGCATTTCCATTTTTCTCAGCGCGGGCGGCGTCCCCGCCGCCCGCTGGAGGTTTGTCATCCTCAACTCGTTTCAGAAACCCCTGCAGCCCGCCGGGCGCCCTGTCTCGGGGCGAGACGCCCCTCGGCTATATTGTAACATAGTTTACAAAAAACCGAGACAAAAAGTGGAGAGAAATAAGGCTGATGCCCTGGAAGTTGCGCCGGATAATCTTTTGACTGTTATAATTATCACACACTCTGCAATCATCGTATGGCATTAAACAGAATAGAGATTTCCTCCACCCTCTTCTGAAAAACATAATAAATTTTCTTACTGATATTTCTATTGTCTAATGCTTTATCAAAATGATTATTCAGTTCACCCTATAAGAATCTAAAGAACAAGATTTGGTCAGCGGATTATTTCAGGATTACGAAATCGACACGGCGGTTTTTTGCCCTGCCTGCCCGGGTTCTATTATCAGCAATCGGTCTTGTTTCTCCATAACCACGGGCAATCAGACGCTTGGGATCAATCATATGCTTGGTGATAAGATAGTTACGCACAGTTTTTGCCCTTGCATTTGAGAGTTTCATATTATAGGCACTACCGCCGATTGCATCGGTATGACCCTGAATTTCAACCACAATCTCAGGATTATCGGTGAGAATCGCAGCCGCTTCATCCAATACAGCATAGGATTCTGGCCTGAGTGTCGCCTTATTAAAATCGAATCTTACACCCTTGAGTGTAATTACCATTCCTTTTTTCACCATCTTGATATCGAGATTGGTTCTCTCCCCCGGCTTTACAACTATCGGATAAACACCGGTTTCATATTCCATCGCCTCCGCCTTAACTTTATAATTGTCGGGGGGTAAGTCTTTAAATTCAAATATTCCGGTTGAATCGGATTTAGTGGAGATATTGAGTTCAGGAATGGAAAGATTAACAATCAGAGGCTCATTTGTCTTCATATCGACGACCTTTCCAATTATGGCACCGGTTTTTGCTTCTGGTTTTTCCAGAGTAAAATCGCAGAAGGTGATTTTATCAGAGACTACGGTTATACTCTTTGTTTTTCCCGGATAACCGGGTGCACCTGCATAGAGTTTATAACTGCCCGGTTTCAGGCCCTTGAGTATGTATGAACCCTGGTCCGGACTGGTCAGGACCCTGGGTATATTGGTACCGAGAATCTGAATTTCGGCAATAATAGGATTACCTGATGCATCAAAAACTGTACCGGCGATTCCTCCAAGATGCGGTTTTTCGGATGGTTTTTTGTAAGAAATAGAAAATGCCCAACGCGGTCCGTATGCACCATCAGGCCAGAGAAAATATTCAAATTTGGTTATTGCTATGCCCACTTCAACAGGTGGAATATAGAAATTAAATCCGAAATTCAAATCGCGGGGATCACCTTCAAATATAAATGCTACATTCCTGGTAAGAGTCAGTTCCATACCGGCGAACAAGCCGACCGCCCAATCTCCTCCTTTCTCATGATAGAAATTTGTATTGAAGTATCGAGAATGGGTACCATAACCCACATATCTGCCCCGGCCGAGACCGATTATTGCCTTCGCCCACGGAGCAAGCGAATATCTTGATACGAGATACAAAGAGGCGAGCTCGAATGGCTTTTTATATTCACCATGATTATAACTGAGATCATCGGTCCAGCCGGTTGAATCTCCATGCCCAAGTTCTGAAATATCAAGGGCCCAGGAAATTTGATGAATTCCCCAGGCAAGTGCGAATTTATCTGAATTCAGAAGTTTGTGACAGAATCCAAAGGCTGCGGTGAATTTACTGAGGGAATAAATATCAAGGTATGCCTCAAACCGGTCATTTATACCCAAGGATGTATGGATGTTGTGGTCGTATCCATCATTTATTGGGTCGGTACCGAGGGGTAGTGATGCATCATAACCAAAACGGAATCCAAGTCGGGGCATAATATCTGGACCAGGGATATCAATCAGACCAGAGGTCCGATTGAACTCGGCGTCTGCATTGGCGATGAAGACAAAGATGGCAATGCAGACCATTAAAGATGCGTGTTTCATTAAATACCTCCTTGTTATACTTAACATTTTATTACACACTTCGTTGATGTAATCAAATCAACATTCTGATAACAGCCAGAAAAGTATGAATATATCTGCCATTATCAATTCATTTACAGAAGATATCTTTACTGAAAATGTTTTTTATTGAGATTCTTCGACCTCTTCGCTCCAAGGCCTCTGAAGAACAGAAAGAAGACCGGGGTCTGGAAGTAAGGGTTTTACTCTGGAACTTAATTAGACTTTGTTGCCTACGCCAGGTTCTGGCAATATCACCACAAGCAGAACAGGATGAACGCCGCATCCAGGCGGCAAGCGAATATTTTTCTACAGCAGGAAAGTTTTTTGTAATCTTGAAGTTTTCCATTGCCTCAATCATTGATATTTCATCAACATCAGGTTTTTGATATTCCCGTATCAATTTACCATCTCCTCCATTTAAGGACTTATTTATTTTCACAAAATAATACGCTACCGCTCTTGTCAGTTACATACTGACCATCAGCACACAATGTTGAAGGTGCCAGAGGTTAATTATAAATTCCAAACACCGCATTATCTATTACATAGTAATTATAAGAAGAAATATGGTGATGTCAAGTTAAACGGATTGATAATTTTTACGGGAAAGGATATAAGTAGAAGTACCCAGTGGGAAGACTGAAGCCCTGGTAAAAAGAGCTGACGCTCTTGAAGGGAGGGATTCGCCATAGAAAGAAAAAAGGGGGTCAGGAAATGCTGAAGGGTTGAGGGGTGAAGGTGAGGAATAATATAATTAAAGGCAGGATGGCACTCAGTTTTTCTGTTTTTGTTAATGGAGTAATACAATCCTGTATCACTGTATCACGACGGGCAAAGATAAAGGCAAGCAAAGCCCATATCAACCAGCCCAACCAGAGAAAACTGAGGGCGATGAGTGCGCCAAATATTACAGGATAGATATATTTTCTTTTTTTCAAAAATATACTGTAGGCAACATGACCGCCGTCCAGTTGACCAACCGGGATCAGATTCATTGAGGTAACAAGAAATCCAAGCCAGCCGGCAAACGCCATTGGATGGAGGTATAAATCAGCATTGGGTGCAATATTAGAATGCATTATCTTTATCAGAATATAAAAGAGCAATGAATTTCCCAGTTTAAGAAAGCCGCCGGTTTCTGGCACAACCTTTACCGTAGAAAGGCTGATACCAATAATGGTTATGGGCAGGGCGACAAGAAATCCTGCAACCGGGCCAGCCATCCCAACCCTTAAAAGGGTGCTTCTTGAAGGAACAACAGATTTCATCCGTATTACGGCGCCAAATGTGCCGATAAAATGAAAAGGCACCGGAATGAAATAGGGCAGTGTAGTAATCATTCCCGCCTGACGCGAAACAAAGTAATGGCCAAGTTCATGACAGGTAAGAATCGCCATAATTGAAAAAGAAAATGCAATTCCTGCACTCAGAGAACCGGAATTCAGATAACCGGCGAAGATTGTAGTAAATATTGTGGCAATAAAAAGTAAGACATTGAGCCAGTAGCGCTGTTTTATGGTGGTGGGTTTGAAAATACCAAGCCGAATTATATGATAATCATCTTTTTTATCAAAGATAGGGGTATATTCGGTTTGGGAGAGAAAATCCTTAATCTGCTTGATTGTCTGTTCAACCGGAGGATTTATTACACCCTTGATTATAATTCCATTTATTCCATATGTAATATCATCAATTTTCATCTGCTGTTCAAGAAAATTACGAATTTCTTCCATCTTCTCCCCTTTCTTAAAAAGACTTCCTCAGATAAAGTAGTAACAATAGAATATCTGAAGGACTTATCCCCTGGATACGAGATGCCTGGTCAAGATTCTCAGGCCTTACCGCACTCAATTTGGAACGCGCCTCATTGGATAACCCCTTTACCTTTTGATAATCAAAATCCGCAGGGATCCTCTCTTTTTCAAGTTCCTTTAACTTCTCAATCTGCAATTTCTCTCTTTTGATATATCCTTCGTATTTCACTTCAACCTCTACCCTGTGCCCAATCTGATCGTCAATATTCAAGCCGGCGATTTCCTTTATATCATTAAGCCGGATGCCCGGTCGCTTGAGAATCTGATAAAGGGATTGACCGGCCTGGATATCACTAATTTCCTTTTCATTCTTATTTTTCAATATCGGATTAATCCGGGCAGGCTGAACCCTTTTGTGCTTGAGAAAATCAATCATCTTATTAACCTCTTTTTCCCGGGCTTCGTATTCCTTCCAGACCTGCTCAGGGATTAGACCAAATTTAACTCCATAATGCATCAAACGATTGACAACATTATCAATGCGTAATATCAGGCGATGCTCAGCAAGTGAAGTAAACATCCGGTATGGTTCCTCAGTATTTTTTGTTATTAAATCATCAATAAGAACCCCGATATATGCCTCATAACGTTTGGGGACAAATGGTTTTTCATTTCTGAGGTTGAGGGCGGCATTGATACCAGCGATAATACCCTGGGCAGCAGCCTCTTCATAACCGGATGTGCCATTTATCTGACCGGCACAGAAGAGATTTTTTATCTTTTTGGTCTCAAGATTTGCTTTTAATTGAATCGGATAGACAAAATCATATTCTACGGCATAACCAGGACGGGTGATTCTGACATCTTCCAGACCTTTAATCGAGTGCAGCATATCATACTGGACATCATAGGGTAGGGATGTGGCAAGACCATTAAGATAGAGTTCACCACAATCCCTGCCTTCAGGTTCAATAAATATAAGGTGGGAATCGCGACCGGAAAATCGCACGACCTTGGTCTCAATTGAAGGACAGTATCTCGGACCTATACCAATAATCTTTCCGGTATAAAGTGGTGAACGGTCAAGGTTATCCATAATAATCTTATGGGTTCTGGGATTGGTATGGGTTATATAACAGGGGAGCTGGTCTTTTATCACCTGTTTGGTGCGGACAGAAAAGGTAAAAGGCTTTTCATCACCATATTGGGGTTTAAGGATACTCAGATTAACACTGTTTAAGGCAACACGGGGTGAAGTGCCGGTCTTTAATCTACCAAGGGAAAGGCCTGCTTTTTTTAAAGAATCACTGAGACGATTGGAATTTGATTCGGCAAGCCTGCCACCCGGAAAATGCTCAAGTCCGATATGCAGTAAGCCATTGAGAAATGTTCCGGTGGTCAGAATTAAGGCACGGCAAAGATATTCATTACCAAGACCGGTGTGCACGCCAATTATTTGATTATTCTGGATAATCAATTCATCAGCAGATTCCTGTTTGATAACGATATTTTTTTCGGATTCCACAGACCTTCTTGCACTGAGTCTGTATTGGGTTCGGTCATTCTGGGTCCTTGGAGACCAGACTGCAGGACCTTTGGAACGGTTGAGCATACGAAACTGAAGTGCGGTGCGGTCGGCAAGAAATCCAATTTCACCACCCAGGGCGTCCACCTCCATCACCAGATGGCCTTTTGCCAGACCACCGACTGATGGATTACAGGACATCTGGCCGATATTATCATAATTCAAGGTTATAACGAGAACATTCAAACCCATACGGGCACCGGCAAGTGCGGCTTCAATTCCGGCATGGCCGGCACCGATTACAATAATATCATATTTCTCGGAGCACGACATATTTAATAATAGTGAATTTTAGGGAAAAATCAAGGGATGGCTACAGATTTCAACCGGAAATAGACGCCCTGTGCGTTGTGTTTGAAAAGAGAATATTAAAGTCTGTCTGGTTTGTTTGAACAACACAAAAGGCACAACAGAATGCCGGAAAAAATCGACTTATCAGTCATTATTGACATATTTAGAAAAATGGCTATATTTAGGCTATGGATGGGTTCACGACAAAATATAATCCGGCAGGAATCGAAAAAAAATGGTATACTTTCTGGTTAGAAAATAAATTTTTTACACCTGATATCAACAGTTCGAAAAAACCTTATACTATTGTAATCCCACCGCCAAATGTTACCGGAAAACTCACCCTGGGTCATATCCTGAATAATTCAGTCCAGGATATTTTGATACGATATAAAAAATTGAATGGCTGCGAAGTGCGCTGGATTCTAGGTATGGACCATGCCGGAATCGCCACCCAGGTAGTGGTTGAAGATAGACTTTTAAAAAATGGTATAAAAAAAGAGGATTTAGGCCGGGATAGATTTATCCGGGAGGTCTGGAAATGGAAAGAAGAGTATGCTGAGGTTATAAGAAAACAACTGAAAAAAATGGGCTGTGCCTTAGATTGGTCAAAAGAACACTTCACCCTTTCGGATGAATATTCAAAAAGGGTGATAAAGGTCTTTGTCCGGCTTTATAAAAAAGGACTTTTATACCGGGGTGAGTATATTATAAACTGGTGTCCGAGATGCGGCACTGCTATCTCTGACGAACAGGTGGAGACCGAAAACGAATCGGGCAAACTCTATTACATAAGTTATCCGATTATTAATTCAGACCAGTTCATTACGGTTGCGACGACCAGGCCGGAAACGATGCTCGGTGATACTGCACTATGTGTAAATCCTGATGATGAACGATACAAAAATCTGGTCGGGAAGAAGGCGATGCTGCCGCTGATGGAACGTCCGATCCCAATCATTGCAGATGATTATGTTGACCGGGAATTCGGAACCGGGGCGTTAAAGGTTACTCCAGCCCATGACCCATTCGATTTTGAACTGGCAAAAAAACATAATCTTGAGTTTATTAATATTATGAATCCGGATGCTACACTGAATGAGAATACCGGTGAATTTCAGGGGCTTGATAGATATGAGGCAAGGAAAAAGATTATTGAAAAATTAAAGACCTTAAATCTTCTGCAGAAGATCGAGGACTATCAAATCCCCCTTGCAAAGTGTGAACGATGCCATACACCGATTGAACCGAGAATATCAAAGCAATGGTTCGTGAAGATGAAACCGCTTGCCGAACCGGCACTCCGGGTGGTAAAAGAAGGCAGAATAAAAATTTATCCGAAAAGATGGGTTAATCTCTATAATCACTGGCTTGAAAATGTCCGTGATTGGTGTATTTCAAGACAGTTATGGTGGGGTCATCGCATTCCGGTTTATTACTGCAGCAAATGCTTTAAGGATAATGGCACGGATAAAGGAATCATCGTTTCTGAAGAGCCTCCAGAGAAATGTCCGGATTGTGGAGCAAGCCAAATCCATCAGGATAATGATGTGCTTGATACCTGGTTTTCATCCTGGCTCTGGCCCTTTGCCACCTTAGGCTGGCCTGAGAAGACCCGCGACCTTGAAATATTTTATCCGACCAATACCTTAGCGACCGGCTGGGATATTATCTATCTCTGGGTTGCCCGTATGATTATGGCCGGGATGGAATTTACCGATAATATTCCATTTTATGATGTTGTATTCCATCCGATGATTCGTGATGAAAAAGGAAGGAAGATGTCCAAAAGCTTAGGGAATTCACCAGAACCGATGGAACTTATTGATAAATACGGTGCCGATGCCTTAAGATTAGGGCTGCAACTTATTACACCAAAAGAACAGGATGTGCTCTTTACTGAAAAATCGATTGATGTGGGCAGAAAATTCTGCAATAAACTATGGAATGCAAGCAGGCTTGTATGGCTTAACTGTCGGGATGGAGATGAGAATGATTTAAATAACCCATCTTCGTTTGATAACTGGGCGATACTACAGTTTAATAAACTATTGATGGACATAAAGAGGCATTTTGAACATTATGAACTGAATGCCATCGCTCGAAGACTTTATGATTTTACCTGGCACATATTTTGTGACCGCTATTTAGAATTTATCAAGATTGTGCCCTCCAAAAATATCACAAAATTCCTTTTAAAACAGCTGCTCATAATCCTCCATCCATATATACCGTTTATTACTGAAGAAATCTATCATAAATTTAATTTTTCTGAAAAGAGTATCTTTCTTGAAAGATGGCCCTCCCGGGTTGAGGTTTCTGGAGATACAAATGATGTAGATAGAATTATCCAGCTCATTGATGGGATAAGAAATATCCGGGGACTTTTCCATATCGCAAATAAAAGACCTCTGAATATAATTGTCAACTGTCCGGCGGAATTTGAAGACTTTTTAAAGAAAGAATCTGAAGTGCTTAAACGAACCTGCACAATCGAAGATATTCAGTTTGACCGGGAACTTGAGAAATCAGGCGCAAGTATCATTACTCAGGATATAGAATGTATTGTAAAACTTGACGGTCTGGATATAGAAAAGGAAAAGAACCGTTTGCAGAAAGAGGTCAATTTTCTTGAGAAGAAGATTACCGAAATGAAGATGCGCTTAAAAAATCCGGACTATTTAAAAAAGGCAAAGCCACATATAAAAGCGCAGGAACAGATAAGACTTAAAGAATTTATGAAGAAGAAAGAAGGGATTGAAAGGGCAATCGCACGGCTATGAAGTATCTGGGATGGATAATCAGTGTTATCTTATTCATAGTTGGATATTTTATATACAGATCACAATACCTGCCTCTGAAAAAGGATATTGTTAAATTACAGAAGGAAATTACTATGTGGGAGGATATTCTGAAGGGTAAAAAAGGGATTGTCGGCGAACGATATAGTTTTCCCGTGGAAAGATTCTTCAGTAATAACAAACTTACACCTTATGCCGAAGTGGAGATTTTGAGAAAGTTTGATATCCATTATAAAGGGATTGAGATATACATATCCGCACCCCAGGCATATAAGCGGGCGAGTGATGTTATGAGATTCCTCACTGAACAGCGTATTGAATATCCCGGTTTATCTATGTATGTGGTATTTGATTCTCTTGAACGATTTGAATATAAGTTTATTAAATGATGAAGCATAACGATTTTAAGATTCGGATTATTGTGATATTTTTGATTCTACTCGGATTAAGCAGGGCAAAGACAAAGAATGCTGGACTGGCAATGCTGCTCTGCACCCTGCCGGGCGGTGGACAATTTTATACGGAACGCTTTTTGACCGGAATTATCATTGCAGGCGGAGAGATTGGACTCGGCTGGTTTGCCTATAAATATCATCAGGAAAAGGATTATGAAAAGCGCAACTCTTTTTTATGGTGGGAGCTGTTTCTCTTTGGTTATTCCCTTGCTGATGCCTATGTCGGAGCCAAGATGTATGGATTCAATATTGAGGCTGATGTGGATAGGGTAAGTTTAAATTTTCATTTGAAATGGTAGAACTTAACGGTAACAATCTTACGATTAAGAAACTGCGGCGTATTGCCCGGGGTGAAGGGATAACTATAAAGAAGGAGTTATGGGAACGAGTAAAAGCGGCAGAAAAATTTGTCAAAAAATACACAACTGATAAACGGGCAGTCTACGGGATAAATACTGGATTTGGCGCCCTTGCCCGGGTAAAAATCAGTCTGAAGGATTTACAGCGATTACAAAAGAATATTCTTTTGAGCCATAATGCCGGCGTTGATAAACCATTCTCCAGAGAGTTTGTGCGCGCAGCAATGGCAATACGGATTAACACCCTTATACAGGGATATTCTGGTGTATCCGACAAATTGATAAAAAATCTTATTGTCTTACTTAATAAAGATATTATCCCAATTGTTCCACAAAAGGGTTCGGTTGGGGCATCCGGAGACCTTGCACCGATGGCGGCGATCGGCCTTATTCTCATTGGTGAAGGAAAGGCAGATTATAAAGGTAAAGTTATTACTGGAGCCCGTGCCCTGAAGATTGCGGGATTAAAAAAGCTGGAGCTCAAACCCAAAGAAGGGCTTGCCCTGATAAACGGCACCCAGTTCTCCACGGGTATCGCCGGTTTGATTAATTTTGAGGCACAAAATCTCTGCACCATTGCTGATATCGCCGGGGCGATAAGTATTGATGGACTCCGGGGTTCGATCACACCATTCAGCCCTGAGATTCTAAAAATAAGACCCCACCCCGGAGCATTAGAATCGGCAGAGAGAATAAGAAAACTGCTCAAAGGCAGTGCAATTCTGCGCTCCCATAAAAACTGTTCCAAAGTTCAGGATGCATATTCACTCCGATGTATGGCACAGGTTCATGGTGCGGTAAGGGATGTGATTACATCAACCCGTAAGACAATTGAGATTGAACTGAACGCAGTTACTGATAATCCATTAATCTTTACAGGAAAAAATAAAATCTTAAGCGGCGGAAATTTTCACGGTGAACCCATTGCCTTTGCCTTAGATATGATAGCGATGGCTCTGAGTGAACTATCTTCAATTTCCGAAAGACGAATCTTCAGACTGCTTGACACTGATCTTTCCGGGCTAAAATCATTTCTTACACCGGAACCGGGTGTAAACAGTGGTATGATGATGGCGCAGGTTACTGCTGCCTCATTGGTCTCTTATAATAAAGGCCTCTGTTTTCCAGACTCGGTAGATTCCATACCAACCTCTGCAGACCAGGAAGACCATGTAAGTATGTCTATGAACTCCGGACTAAAGGCACTTGAAGTTCTGAAAAATACAAAGTATGTTCTGGCAATTGAACTATTATGTGCAATCCAGGCATTAGACCTCTTAAGACCTTTAAAATCATCAAAGACTATTGAAAGGATAAAACGAAGGATAAGAAGAAGGGTTCCATTTATCAATTCGGACCGACAATTAACCCCGGAGATAGAAAAGATTAAATTGATGATTGATAGGGGCGAAATCCAGGCATAGGCTTTAATGCCGGGGATTCTTTTTCACCTGATCAATTGCCTTAACCAATTCCACCATTACCTGGGCACGAAGTTGATCCCTGGTAAGGTGAAACATCGTCATAATATGTCCGACATCACTGGCAACATACATTGGAGGTAGATTGTTTAAGGTAAGGGTTATTATATCTTGAAGACAGTTATCACAGCGGCAGATTGAACTGTCCCTTTCCATAAATCGGTTTAATTCCTCCCGAACAATCTTTTCTATATAGTTTTCAGAATGTTCTTTCATTATATTCTTCCTTTCTTTATAAGGCTCAAAAATTGTTTTTCATCAATAATTTTAACCCCGAGTCTTTTTGCCTTCTCATATTTTGAACCGGGATTCTTACCGACCACCACATAATCGGTATTTTTAGAAACTGATGAACTGAACTGTGCACCGAGTTTACGCACCAGTTCCTGTGCCTGGTCTCTTGTCATTGAATCAAGTTCACCAGTAAAAACAAAACGCCTTCCTTTTAAATAAGCAGATGCCTTAATCGGCTGCTCTACACTGAATTTCAGACCGATTTTTTTAAGGTTATTAATAAGCTTCAGATTTCGGCTGTTATTAAAGTAATTTATCAGGCTTGCCGCAACAACTTCACCAATACCGTCAATTTCCATAAAATCTTCGAATTTCGCATTAATCATTTCATCAATTGAGCCGAAATAGTTCACCAGCAGTGCTGAACCATTTAGACCGATGTTTGGAATGCCGAGTCCATAAAGCACACGCACAAATTCCTTGTCTTTACTCTTTTCAATGGCATTACAGAGATTATGGGCAGATTTCTTACCCATTCGCTCCAGAGATGACAGTGTATCTATATCAAGTTTATAGATATCATCGATACTCTTAATAATATCTTTATCAACAAGTTGATTAATTAAAACATCTCCCAGACCTTTAATATCCATTGCCTGTCTTGAGGCAAAATGTCGGATTGCACCTTTTAATTGCGCCGGGCAGGAACTATTTATGCAGCGCCAATCTGCCTCATCAGGAAGCCGAACAATTGGCTCCTTGCATACCGGACACAATTCGGGAAAATGGAATATCTTTTCATTCCCTTTACGCCTTTCTTTCACAACACCGACCACCTTGGGAATCACCTCTCCGCCCTTTTCAATAATGACAAAATCCCCAATCCTGATATCCTTTCTTCTAATCTCATCTTCATTATGAAGGGTTGCCCGGGAAATTGTCGTTCCAGAAAGGCTAACCGGTTTCAGAATCGCAACCGGGGTTATCCGACCGGTTCTTCCTACCTGAACCTGGATATCCTCTAATTGCGTAATTGCCTGGGCAGCAGGATATTTATAGGCAATTGCCCAGCGCGGACTCTTGATTGTATAACCCAATCGTTCCCTTACCTCAAATTCATCTACTTTTATTACCAGTCCATCAACCCCATATTCAAGCCGGGCCCTTTTCTTTTCCCATTCCTTTATATAATCAAAGACATCATTTAGGGTCGGACAGAGCTTTAGATAAGGAATCACTCGAAATCCAATTTCCCCGAGTTTTTTTAATGTTTTATAATGGGAATTATAGTGCGGTCCGGGTTTTTCCGGTATGGTATGTATAAATATATCAAGACCGCGGCGCGCAACCTCCTCCGGATCAAGCAATTTTAATGTACCGGCTGCTGCATTACGGGGATTGGCAAAACCAGTTTCTCCCCGCTCTTCCCTTTCACGATTCAACTGCTCAAACGCCCGGCGCGGTAAAAACACCTCTCCCCTGACCTCAATATCAAGAAGTTCTTTATCATCGGTAAGCAGTCTTAAAGGAATGGAGCGAATCGTCCGCAGATTCCGGGTTATATCATCGCCAAAGGTTCCATCACCCCGGGTTGCTCCCAGGACAAACCGACCTCCTTCATAAATCAGGGTGACGGCGACCCCATCAACCTTAAGGCTAACCTCATATTTTACCGCACGTCCTGATGTCTTTTTTACACGCTGGTCAAAATCCCTTACCTCATCCATAGAATAAGTGTTATCCAGACTCAGCATCTTAATCTTGTGCCTTACGGTCTTAAATTCCGTAAGTGGTTCACCCCCAATTCGCTGGGTTGGTGAATCCGGGGTTATAAGTTCTGGAAACTGTTTTTCCAGTTCCTGCAGTCTCCTGTATAATTTATCATATTCATAATCGGTTATTACAGGCTGGTTCAGAACATAATATCGGTAGTTATGATAATCAATCTCTTTTCTGAGCTTTTCAATTTCTTTTTTTGCTTGATTCAGATCCATATAACAATTATACATAAACTGTCTGGATGAGTCAAGATTCGGGTTTATCTGGAAGGTGTAACAAAGGACTCAGCAGGGGTCGAAGTAATCTGGTTTGTGTGATGCTTGAGTTTAAATTTCTATTCGTAATATTTTCTTCATCCGCCGGGAAGCGTGGCGGACTCAAAATAGACAGAAGGTTATTCTATTCTTTTTATCTTTCCATTATTTATTGTATACTGAATATCGGTTAATTCTTTTAAAAATAGACGGTTCTGGGAAACTATTATATAAGAAAGACCCGGTGATTTCAGTATCTCTTTAATCCGGATTACCGTCTCCTCATCGAGACCAATTGTCGGTTCATCAAGCAACAGCACCTCTGGATTCATTGCAAAGATAGTAGCGAGAGCAAGTCTCCTTTTTTCACCACCGGAAAGACTATACGGGGTTCTCGGTTCGAATCCGCTAAGTCCGACCCGGGCTAAGGTATCAGCAACAATCTTTTGCACCATTTCCTTATTCACACCAAAATTCAATGGTCCAAAAGCCACCTCCTCTTTTACACTGGGGCAGAAGAGCTGGTCATCTGAATTCTGAAATAAAAAACCAATCTTCTTGCGCACCTCTTTAAAATCGCCCTCTTCCCTTCGTGTTTTTCCGAATATCTCCACCTCTCCCCTACGGGGTTTAATCAAACCCATTATTATATACAGAAGAGTTGTCTTACCACATCCATTTGGACCAATAATACCAACCCGCTCTTGAAAATTCAGTGTAAAATCAAGGTCTGACAATAAATCAGGCCTTTGGGGATATCCAAAACATACCCCTTTTAAATTTATCAGATTAATCTGTTCCATTGTAGTAATAACAGAATAATAATATTCAGCGCCATCATAAAGATTGCAATAAGGTCATTCGGTCCGATCCGAAAATGGTCAAGGAGCCGGTATTTGCCTTCAAAACCTCGACAGAGCATTGCCCGATGAATCTTTTCTGAACGCTCATACCCTTTTAACAGCAAAGCACCAAGAACATATCCATAGGTGCGATAGGTATGAAATGATGTCTTCGGTTCAAAACCCCGAATTTTCAGCCCCTGCTTTATCGTCTCATATTCAGAAAAGAGCACATATGTGTAACGATAGAATAAGAAAAAGATATAAATCAACTTATCCGGAATCCTTAAATCGCTTAAGGCACGGACAAGGTTGAATATACCGCCGGAACTTAGTAGTGAAATGGCGGTTATTACAATGGCATTTGATTTAAGGCTAATCAGCAATGCATAACTTACTCCACTCATACTTGCCTTTAATCCCCCGATACTGAAAATTATCGGACCCGGGGTTGAGAACGGCAGAATCAACCAGAGAATCAGTATAAAGATATTTACAATCAGTAAACGCCTTAAAATCATCGCAATATTTATAGCGATTAAAATCGTCAAAATGATTGATGAAATGAGCCCGACGACTGCAACCAGCATATTACTACTCAGCGCGATAATTATCGAGAATATCAGGGTGTAAATTATGCTGACCCTGGGATCGATCAATCTGCCGCTTCTCAATTCAAATTCCTTCATCTTTTCTTTCGACTCATAAAATAGAGGGTGATTCCCATAAGTCCGAGGATATAGCCGATCCCGGCCACCACCTCACTAAAATAGATGCGTGTCCTTAAATGCTCCACAGCAGTAATTAATATCTTGAATTTTTGATTAACCGTATCATCAATAATGTCTTCGATCTCCTGTGCAGTCAGCGGCGCTTCTGTTGTTTTCCGGGAAACAACGGGTTTTGAATACCTCTTTACAGAATTTTTTGGAGATTTTTTTGTTACCGGTCTCTGACCGGTTTCTACCGGAATGGTTGTTTCCGCATAATGCCCTCCACCAGCATCAAGGATAATCTTCACGGCACGGACATTCGGAGTGGAAAAGGAAAATTCTCCATCTTTATCGGTTACACCCCGGGTTATTATATTGCCCTTATCGTCATATACCGTTACCTTACCGCCAACCACCCTGGCACCGCCGCTGAAATAACCCGAAAGATAAATCTTATCCTTTTCCTGATAGGCAAAGACATTTATACGGTGGGCGAACAATCCACCCGCAAACATTAAAGATACAAAAAACAATCTGCTTAGCTTCATCTTACGAAACCTCCCAGGATTTCCGGCTTTACCCTTCTCAAAAAACCGACCACGAATGCAGTAATAATTCCTTCAATGATCATCACCGGAATATGGGCGGCAACGATAAATTTTGCAACACTCAGGAATGGTTTACCCGTAAACACCAGGGCGAGTGCAACCAGAAGACTGGCTATCAATACAGCAAGGAATCCGGCAAAAAAACCGGCAAATACCGCAATATTTTTATGAGGATTGCGCACCGGTTTTGCGAACAGATAATACATTAATACTGCCGGCAATGCCATATTCAATGTATTTATGCCGAGGGTAGTGATACCGCCAAACTGAAAGATTAACGCCTGTAAAAAGAGTGCAACAAGCAGGGCGGGAAATGATGCCCAGCCGAGAATAATACCGATAAGACCATTCAATAAAAGATGAATACTTATTGGGCCTAAAGGAATATGAATCAAAGAGGCGACAAAAAATGTTGAAGACATTACTGCAACCCGTGGGGTATTGTGGTAATCAATTTTTTTCAAACCGATTACACAACCGGCCGCCGTGCCTGCTGCTCCGGTCAGAAGAACCGGACCGGCAAGCACACCTTCGGCGATATGCATTACTGCATCTCCATATTCCGGGCATACACCCAGATAAGGGCGCCGAGTTCCACCGGGTAGTATTTACCATCTTTCTTATTCAAAAGTTTCTCCCTGGCAGTAGTGAGGGCAGCAAATCCCCACCAGCCCGGAGCCGGTATCGCATAGGAAAAAACACCATTGGCATCAGTCTTGATTACCTGGGTGATATATGCTCCAGCCGGCGCCTTATATTTCTTTTCTTTATTGTAGTATTCAACTTCAACATCGATAAAGGGTGCAGGTTTTCCATTCACCAGAACAAGTCCCTGAAAAAGGTTCCCTGTATAAATACCATAGGGTCGGGTTAAAGGAACAACCTCAGCCCTCAGTCCGATTTTACTGTCCCAGCCTTTTTCCAGACCAAATCCGTTCACAACAACCTTTGTATAATGGAGAATAAATTTCTCTTCTGAAGGTTCCCAATAAGGCATCGGTTCCACATAGAACAGATAATCACCCGGCTTTTTTAATAAATAATCTGCAGTCCAGGCGGTTTGATCATCAATCGTAGACTTCTTCAATGTGCTTAAAAGATTTTCTCTGGTTTCCCCGGCAATCATTACACCAAACCGCCTGGGTTTTACCATATTCATTATATCGCCTTCAAAGGGATGGCAAAAGATAAGTTTCAGATTAATCAAGGCAGATTGAGGATTTTCGACGATATCGGTCTGAGGAAGGAGCATCTGGAAATGCGCCCTCAGCGGTAGTGCAACAAAAATGACTGCCAGGATAATAAAAATTATTTTTTTGTTAAACATCCTTGCTCCTTTAAAATTCATAACTTATTCCCGCAGTTGCAGAATTAAATAGTCCATCATTTATACTGCCGGAAATGGCTGCATCAATCGCCAGACCATTGAGAAGTTCGTAATTGAAGCCGCCGAGCCAGGTTTGAAAACCATCCTTATCTCCGGTGGTCTCCAGACCTAATGTGGACTTCTCAAGATGATACAATAAGGCAAAGCCGAATGCAATTGAACCACCTTCTTCTTTTATCCCGGTGGCGTCATAGCCGAGATTTATATCCATTTCAGCCGAGCCGAATGATTTTGTTATAATACCATTGAGGCTATATGATGTGAGTCCGGGTGTTACATTCACCGATGTTGCAATGAAATCCGGTATGAGGGTGAATTTGAACCCCATCTCAATTTCACCGAACCGCTCCTGGGCAGCCGGTGTAATATCAAATCCAAATCCCACACCGAAATCCATCCTTTCGGTAATACCATGCTTGAAATCGATACCGAATGCCGCCTGGTCACTCCAGAAATCACAGCCGATCTCAAATTCATACTCACCGGCATAAACCGTGCCCGCATCATCGACATTAAACGGCCTTGCACCATAAAGCCCCAGGCCGAAAATAAACAAAACCAACATAAGGTATTGCGGACCTTTCATTATGCCTCCTTTCGTGTTACTTTTTTAAAAATCATAACACATTATAAATAAAAAACAGAAAATGTCAAGGAAAATGTCTGGTTTATTTAGTTTATCTGGTTAGCACCAAGAACGCAAAACATCCGCAAAACCGAAAGAAGATATTCACATCAATTACCACCTTTTTCTTCTTGCCCACTTAACCGCCTCTTCAGCAACCTTTCCTGGAAGTTTTCTTCTTTTAATTACAGAAATCGCCCTTTTGTAGATTGATTTTTAATCAGGCGGCTCAAGCAGTTTTTTTTTGTATTAATAAATCAATCAGAGTTTTTATTCCCCTGAATAACAAACAAAGCAAGCCAGAAAAAAATTTGCATAAAAGAATAAGCAAAGGTTGAAAAATAATTTTTAAAGGATTCTTGACTTTCGGTAAAAAATAATTATAGTTAGAATAAGGAGGCTCAATATGGCAATGGCTGAGACTAAATACATCTGGATGGACGGCAATTTTATTGAATGGGATCAAGCAAAAATTCATATCTGTTCCCATGTAATCCACTATGGGACAGGTGTATTTGAAGGACTCAGGTGTTATGATACACCAAAGGGTTCGGTCATTTTCAGATTAAATGACCATACTGAAAGACTTTTTAATTCGGCGAAAATTTATAGAATGGAAATCCCCTATACCCGGGATGAGATTAATCAGGTTGTGATAGAACTGATCAGGAAAAACGGTTTGAAATCTGCATATATCAGGCCGATCGCATACCGCGGTTATGGAGAATTGGGTGTTAATCCGTTTCCCTGCCCGGTCTGTGTAGCAATTGCGACACTCCAATGGGGTAAATATCTTGGCGATGAGGCATTGGAAACCGGGGTTGATGTGTTGGTCTCTTCCTGGAACCGAATGGCGCCCAATACATTCCCGGCAATGGCCAAGTGTTGTGCCAATTATATGAATTCCCAATTAATCAAGATGGAGGCAATCACCTATGGTTTTACCGAAGGCATTGCACTTGATAATACCGGTTATGTAAGTGAGGGTTCAGGAGAAAATCTCTTTGCAATTAAAAATGGAATTATCTATACACCACCATTACATGCAAGTATCCTGCCCGGAATAACCAGGGATACGATAATGAAGATTGCCCGGGAAATGAAGTTTAAAGTTATTGAAGAGAAATTGACCAGAGAATTCCTTTATATTTCAGATGAAGTCTTCTTTACAGGCTCGGCTGCCGAGGTTACCCCAATCCGTTCCATAGATAAAATTACGATTGGTGCGGGTAAAGCCGGACCAATTACAAAAATGCTGCAGACAAGATTCTTCGATATCGTAGAAGGACGAACTGAAGATAAATATAACTGGCTTACCCATATTGATTAGCACCCATCTTAAATTATAATGAAGATTGGCATCGGTGCGGACCATCGTGGTTATCAACTGAAGAATAAAATAGTCAAATTTTTACAAGAACAAAGAGAGAAGGTTTATAAAGTTTATGATTACGGTTCATTCTCTTCGGAGAGTATTGATTATCCTGATATCGCTTTTCGGGTTGCCGAAGATGTAGCAAGACGAAGGCTGAAATTCGGAATTCTCCTCTGCTTTTCCGGTCAAGGAATGGTCATCACCGCCAACAAAGTAAAGGGAATCAGGGCGGCATTATGCCCAAAACCAGTGTTTGCCCGACTTGCCCGTGCTCATAACAATGCCAATATCCTGGTGCTGCCCGCAGGCTTTGTCAAATTTAACAAAGAACTTAAAAAAACAATCACGGTTTTCCTCAACACCGATTTTGAAGGTGGCCGTCATAAGCGGCGGATAAATAAGATAAAAAAATATGAAAGACAATCATCATAAACCTATCCTGTATTTTCAACAATGAAGATTCTCCCAATTGCCTTTGATTCCTTTGGGGTGCGGAGTATGGCAACCTATCTGGAAACCGAGGATATTCGGGTCTTTATCGACCCCGGGGTATCCATATCTCCAGACCGTTATTCCCTTCCCCCGCACAGAATAGAGATTGACCGACACCATGAAAAATGGGAAGCGATTAAAAAATGGGCAAAGGGGTGCGAAATTATCATTGTCACCCATTATCATTATGACCATCATAATCCCGATTATCCCGAACTTTATAAAGATAAGAAGGTCTTTCTAAAACATCCCCGGGAATTTATCAATCAAAGCCAGAAAGAACGCGCCGAACTATTCTTGAGTAAGATTGAACCCTTAGCCAAAAATATAACATTCTGTGACGGCAAAAATTTCACATTTGGAAGAACAAAGATTGAATTCTCTAAACCGGTATTCCACGGAATTTCCGCCCAGCTCGGCTATGTCGTTGAAGTCTTTATTGAAGAACAGGAACGATTCATCTTTACATCCGATGTTGAAGGTCCCCTGAACGAAGATGCAGTGAATTTTATACTTGAGAAATCACCACAGACCCTGATAGTTGATGGCCCGGCAACATATCTACTGGGTTCTCACTATAAAAACTCCGACATTGAAAAGGCAATCAATAATTTACAACGGATAACCGAAAAAACTGAACTCAGACATTTGATTATCGACCACCATCTTTTAAGGGATATCAACTGGAATGAATACATACAAAACCTGAATACAAAGAAAAATTCCAGAACCACAATATACACCGCAGCCCATTATAGCGGCAAAAAAGAGGAGTTACTTGAAGCGGAGCGAAAAGATATGTTTCAAGCAGCCGGGTTTAAAAAGTGAAAATGTGGATAAATTGGGAAAACCTGTGGATAACTTTATCTCCATTAAATTTAAAGACTTTTTGAGCATAATTGATGCAATACTTTAAAAGTTATCCACAATTCTATGCAATACTGGCAATTTCAAATCTGATAAGGAGCAGGCTAAAGAATGAAAAAATCTGATATTAAAGAGCTGCAGAATTTAAAAACGGATTATCAGAAGATCCGTAAGGAACTTGCCAAGGTAATTATAGGCCAGGAAGAGGTTATTGAACAGGTCTTAATTTGCCTTTTATGCAATGGCCATTCATTAATCATCGGAGTTCCTGGACTGGCCAAAACAATGCTGGTCAATACCATCGCCTCAATTATGGATCTTAAATTCAATCGTATTCAGTTCACCCCGGATCTTATGCCCTCAGATATTACCGGAACCGAGGTAATTGAAGAAGACCGAATCACAGGAAAAAGAAATTTTAGATTTTTAAAAGGACCAATATTTGCCAATATCATCTTGGCGGATGAGATAAATCGTGCTCCACCGAAAACCCAATCTGCCCTGCTCCAGGCAATGCAGGAATATAAGGTCACCTATGGAGGTTTCACATATGAAATCCCGCTGCCGTTCTTTGTGCTGGCAACCCAGAATCCTATTGAACAGGAAGGAACATATCCATTACCAGAGGCGCAACTGGATCGATTTATGTTCACAATCCTCATTGATTATCCCAGTGCCGAAGAAGAAATTGAAATTATCAAAACGACAACCTCAGCATATACTGCACAATTGGAAAAGGTTATTGATGCCCGGCGTCTAATTTCATTGCAGGAATTAATCCGCCGGATGCCGGTGGCGGATGATATTATTGAACGGACAATCAAACTGGTAGGACTGACAAGGCCCGGTAATAACGATACACTGGATGAAGTCAAACGGTTTGTTGCCTGGGGTGCGGGTCCCCGGGCATCTCAATATATAATCCTTGGTGCCAAGGCACGGGCTGCACTTCTGGGAAAGTATGCACCGGATTTTGATGATTTAAGGTTTGTTGCCCACCCGGTACTCAGACATCGGGTAATCACAAACTTTGCAGGTGAGGCCGAAGGGATAAAATCGGACTGGATTATTGACCGGGTCTTAGCGGTTATAAAATAGCAAATCGATTTTATTATTATAAATAACCTGACACTTTGCGAACGGCGCAAAATATCAAAAGTTTAAGGGGGATGGCTTTGTTGCCATCCCCCTTAATATTTAAGACCTTTCTTATTGAACAATGGTCATCGGCTCGGTTACTGTTCTGGTATCCGTTTCCATACGAACAAAATAGATACCTGAAGAGAGTCCCTGGTTGTTAACCATAATTGAGTATGTACCTGCAGATTTTTTCTCATTGAGCAGATTCTTCATCAATCGACCGGCTGCATCATAGATGGAAATTTTGACATTTCCTGCAGCCTTAATTGTGTAAGATAGTTTTGTGATACCGCTCGATGGATTGGGTGACAGACTGACAATACCTGTATTTGCAGATTCTTTTGTATTCTCACTTATTCCTGTAAACCAGATTGCATCAAACATCAACTTATGCCGGGTTGAATTAGTTACATCTTCCCAGCAGACAAAGGCCATTGTGTCAAGAACAGCAGTTGCCGGATAAGTCTGATCGGAAATATTTCCACCATCACTCACTGCCTTGGAAAATGACCAGGCTGCACCATTAAAATTATTATAGTGTGCCGCTTTATACCGAATATCATCATGATCACCTTTGAAGAATGCGTGATAACTATTGGGGGTATCATCAACAGAAAGAGAAGTCAGCAGGTTATAGCGACCACCAGAATAGAGTGTATCATGTCCCCAGCTCTTACCACTATTATAGGTGTAGTAATTACACAGGTCTTCCGCATCAGGGCCTACTGTATCGCGCCTTGCAAAAATGATTGTAGCCGACGGCATTGTGCCATGCGTCATCTTAAGAACAGGTCTATGATCTAAGTGATTAGGCGGAGAACCAAAATGCACAATGTTCAGCCAATCTCCACTTGCACCATAGCGACGGTTTCTACGAAAACGAATTCTATAGTATGGAGTTCCCGTCGTCTGCCTGTATGTCCAGGCAACACCTATTGCAAACGAATCAGATGCATTATGCCAGCCAAAGGCGATACTCGGAGCATAATAATCCCAGTGCGCATCACCTGACCCGATAATCTGCCTCAGAGTCCAGGTCTTACCAAAATCTATAGACCTTATGAATCCTATACTGTCGCCGCTTTCAAAGGCACAATAAAGATAAGCACCGTTGGGATACTGGATATCATCGGCGTCAAGGCTGGGGTTATCTTCATTAACACCACTTGCATTTGTGACCGGGAAAACATCCCAGTTTGCAGAGGAGAACGGATGGCGCAGAACCCAAATATCATTTTCATAAGGGCTTGAAGTTTGCCTTCCATTAAAGGCTAAAACCAGATAAGAAGAATCATTCTGCTCAACAATTTTCAACGCCGGGTTTAGGCAATTACGCCCGCCCCAGAGTATTCTCCTATAGCGTGTCCAGGTTTTACCATTCCGGGAATACCAGATATATATCTGGTAATGTGAGCTTGATAGAGATTCCCGGGCTGCAGCCAAAAAGATAACGCCGTCACTTCTTGTATCCATTGAGAATGCCTGATAATTCCAGGCCGAATCAACAACAACATCATCGCCCCAGAGTATGGTTGAACCGTCGTCGCCCGATTTTACTGGTTCCGGACCATTCCCTATTACCTGAGGACCATTCTCTGATTTTACCGCTGGATTTAATGCTTCATACTGCTTTAGTAAACGCTGAAAAAGAGCAAAATCACCCTGGGCCTTGGCCCGATCCATCTTCTTCAGAATGGTCAATACCTGCTGATTTATCGGCTTGATTATCACTTTTTGGTCGGCCTGTTGATCCAATGCAGTGCCCGCATATGCCAACACCGCAATCAGAATCATCAAGAATAATGATATTTTCTTCATTTTTTTCTCCTTTCAATAATTATTTTTACTTTTTCTTAAAACCATCAACCCATTCCTTTTTTTGTTGACTGCACCTCCTTTCTTTATTAGTACCTCCTAATCAATATTAATTATACCCAGCATTTATAGTTTGTCAAGAAGTATTTGCAGTAAATTTAAATCACTTAAATACCTGAAAACTGTAATGTGCACACACATCCTTACCACCTTTCCAGAAAGAGCTACTACTGAGATTATCTAAAATTACCGGTGGAAATAAGGCAATGTCTCGATTAAGTTCGGGCATCACCTCTTTAGCATACTCAAT
>JALVOT010000015.1 GCA_027026255.1 Caldifarciminota bacterium
GAAGTGAAATTGACGGTATATAATCTGTTTGGGCAAAAGGTAAAAACGCTGGTTTCTGAAAAACAGTCTGCTGGGAAATATAAGGTATATTTTGATGCATCGGGTCTGGCCAGCGGTGTTTATTTTTGCAAATTGGAGGCTGCAGGTTACACCGCTTCAAAGCGGCTTTTGTTAATCAAGTGACAAACAGGGAAAAATCATGCAAACAACGGAAAAACAGGCCATTGCACGGCATTTTGTAAAACAAAATAGGGTCAAATCTCGACTTTAGACATTTTTTTCTTTTGAACTTTTCGGCTATTATCTTTTGCGGTTATTTGTCCAATGTCGAGATTTGACCCTGAGTATGCCGGATTACCCTTGACATTTTATGAATATTAACTATAATTTTATAGTTGTTTTGAAAGGGGGTGATAGCGGAAAAGAAAAAAGGTTATTTTGGGCAAGTAATATAGAACAGAAAGGAGGAAATAATGAAGAAACTGATTCTTGCTGGATTAACAATTGCCCTGATGTTTATTATTGGTTGTGGCGGTGCTGCGTTACTGCAGGCACCAAAGATTACCGGAGTGGTTGCGGATTCCAATTCCGTAACATTAACCTGGGAAGCAGATACGACAATTGAGAATGATACTGATTTTCAGGGTTACAATGTCTATGTCTCTACGGATTCAACCGAACTTCTGGTTTCCGATGGTGAGAATTTGAACAAATTCAATGCAACAGTAATAACCGGTAATACCTATACGGTTACCGGTTTGAGTAAGGATACTGTTTACTATTTTCAGGTGCGGACGGTAAATACCGATGATAAGGTGGGAGATTATAATACTGATGTGCCCTATGTCCAGATGTCACCGAGACCTGGATATGTAATTGGACAGTTGACTATGGAAATTAGTAGCGCGGATTCAAATGAAACCGGTTGTGCATTAAGGTTTGAGACCGGTGAGGTTCTTGATGAGGTGAATGGTGAATTTCCTAATGCCGATGTCTTTGCGGATAAGGTTGATGCCGACAGTGCCCAGCTTGTTACGGCAAGTGCTCGAACCAATGGAAGGAGCACATTAATTGCAAAGCTTGACACAACCGTTTATTCGTATGATAACTGGGATTTCAGTGGATATACATTTGGTAATGATGACCGACAGGTGATTAGGATAAATGATCTATTACTCTGTAAGACCGAAGAAGGCAATTATGTGAAGGTTTTGATTCAGGATGTTGATCTTACCAACAATACAGTGAGTCTGAAATTTGCCTACCAGAATCTTGCTGATTATCCATATCTCTCTCCATAATCTGGATAGATAAACTCTGGGGGTGACATTGATGTCACCCCCTTTTTGTTTGAACACATTCTTCTATCCAGTCAAGATATGGTTTATATCCTTTTTCTATTGACCAGGAAATGATTTCTGGAACTTCATAGGGATGATGCTGTTTTATAAGTTTCTCTAATTTTTTATAATTCGCCTTTTTTGTTTTTATAAAGGCACCATATTCAGCGGAATGTTCAATTTTTCCCTTCCAGCGATAGATTGAGGATATTTTAAATATATTGGCGCAGGCGATAATTTTTTTATGAATTAATAAATTTATTATTTTTTTTGCTGAATTGAGATTGGGGAATGTGGTATAGATAATAATAAATGTTTTATCTGATTTCATTATAACCTCCACAGCAGTATCATCGTTATATTGAAATAGATAAGCAGCGTGGTGGAATCAAGAATTGTGGTAATCAGGGGTCCGGACATCAAGGCTGGGTCAACCCCGAGTTTTTTAAATACAATAGGCAGAATACCACCCAGGGATGTTGCGATTACAATTGCTACAATCATTGCCACAGCAACCGTAAAGCCGAGCATTATATCACCCTGGAGTATAAATGCCCGAAGTGCGGTTATAAATCCAGCAATGATACCGGTAAGGATTCCAATTAAAAATTCTTTACGCACTACCCGCCAGAGGTCGGCAAGTTTTATTTCTCCGGTGGCAAGTCCGCGTACGACAAATGTTGCCGCCTGGGTTCCTGCGCTGCCACTGGTATTCATCAGTATGGGAATGAAGAAACTGAGTGTAACGAGGTTGGAAAAGAGAAATGAATAATACTCTAAGATTGTGCCAGAAATGAATCCGGCCAAAGAGAGGATTATCAACCAGATTACTCTTTTTTTGGCGATGGAAAAGGCACTTGCCGACATATACTGTTCCGGGGCCTCTGATGCACCAAATCGAAAGATGTCCTCGGTTGCCTCTTCTTCAATAACATCCAGGACATCATCAGCAGTAATAACTCCCTTCATCCTGCCCAATGTATCTAAGACCGGGAGTGAAACCTCATCATATTTTTCAAAGACCTTTGACACTTCCTCCTGGTCCATATCCAAATTTACGCTGACAAAGTGTTTATTCATTACTCTGTCAACCTTACGATTTGGACTTGTTGTAAGCAGGTCCTTTAAGGGAATAATTCCTTTCAGACGATTAACCTTATCAACGACATATATATTCTGTATAAAATCGATATCCTTTGCTTTAGTTCTGACAATTTTTAATACCTGCCCGATTGTAATATTCTCAGGCACAGTAATATAGTCGGTGGTCATTAAACCACCTGCAGTATTCTTTTTGTATGCAAGTAGTTCGCGTGCCTTTACCTGTTCTCCTTCTTCAAGTAATGGAATGAGGTCTTCTACTTCTTCTTTGGGAAGAAGGGCGAAGAAGTCGGTTCGGTCATCAGGCGACATTTCATTAAGAATCGCCTTTTTCTTTTCCGGGGATAGAACCTTGAGTAATTCCAGTTTGAACTTATCATCAAGAAATTCAAATATATCAGCAGCAAATTTTGTATCTAAGGAGTTGAACAGGGTCAGTCTTTCTTCAGGAGTTAACTCGGGCCAGGTCTCGGCAATGTCAGCCGGTTCAAAATATGATATTACCTTTCGAATTGTCCTTTTCTTCCTGCTGGCAATAAGTTCTCTTATTTCGGGTAATATAAATCGCATTATTTAGTTTATCCTAAAATTTGTATTAGTCAAGGCGGCTGAGAATTTTTTAGACCCGGAACTTGACATTATAAAAAGATTAATTATAATCTGGTATGAATAAAAATGAAATTCTGAGGCAGATTCCCTCGGTTGATACGATATTAAACTGGCCTGAGATTACAGATTATGCATCAAACATAAGTAATTTATATTTAGCCGACCTCGTGCGAAAAATCGTGGATGAATTTAGAAAAAAGATTGGTGCCGGTAAAGATTTGAAGATCGCTGATTTGAAATCAGATATCCTTAATCAATTGAAGGAATTGACCGAGCCGTACTTCTGCTATGCAATTAATGGGCTGGGTATTATTCTCCATACGGGCCTGGGGCGGGCACCATTTGCAAGGGGCATAGATAATGCACTGTTTTCAGTCGCCCAGGGGTATTCCCGTTTGCAGATTGATGATGAGGGTCGGCGGGCGGATCGCTACCAAAAGATTAATCTTCTTTTGCAGATTTTAACCGGGGCAGAGGGTGGAATCATTGTTAATAATAACGCCGGGGCAACTCTTTTGATATTAAACGAACTGGCAAAAGGCAGGGAAGTAATTGTTTCCCGGGGACAGCTTGTTGAGATTGGCGGTTCGTTCAGGATTCCGGAAATTATGGCTCAGAGCGGTGCGATTATGCGTGAGGTGGGCACAACCAATCGTACCCATCTCAGGGATTATGAATCGGCAATAAACGAAAATACCGCGGCAATTTTGCGTGTTCACCAATCCAATTATCAGATAAGGGGTTTCACCAAAGAGGTGTCTTTGACAGAACTTATACAACTTGGCAAGAAATATAACCTTCCTGTGATTGATGATTTAGGGAGTGGTGCATTGGTTGACCTTTCAAAATATGGTTTACCAAAGGAACCCCTTATTCAAGAGAGTATCAAGGCCGGCGCCGATATTGTCTGCTTCAGCGGTGATAAACTTATCGGCGGTCCCCAGTGTGGTATTATTATCGGCAGGGATAAGTATATTAAGGCGATTAAGAAAAATCCCCTTACCCGGGCATTGCGCTGTGATAAACTTACGAATGTTGCTTTAGAGGCGACGCTCAGGGTCTTTCTTTTGCCGGAGCAGGAGATAGTTAAGGAACATACTGTATTTAAGATAATCTTAAAACCGCTTAATTTAATAAAGAAGCAGGCAGCTCGATGTGCCCGGATATTAAAGAAGAAATTTGGAAAGCGTTTAGAGGCCAGGGTGCGTTCAGACTTTTCAGAGACCGGTGGTGGTTCATTAAGCACCGAGCAATTACCGACATATATTGTTGCGGTGAGGGTGAAAAAGATTTCGGTTTCACAACTGGCACGAAGGTTGCGTCGGTATAGGGTCCCTGTTTTCGGCAGAATTTCTGAAGATGAATATATCCTTGATTTTCGCACGATTTTACCGGGTGAGGAAAAGATTATCATTAAGGCGTTTGAGGAAATTCTGGGTAATGAATAAAAGGCATATTGTAATCGGTACTGCCGGCCATATTGATCATGGTAAGAGTGCTTTGATAAAGAAACTCACCGGTGTTGACCCGGATCGATTAAAAGAAGAGAAGGAACGTGGAATGACCACCGACCTCGGTTTTGCATTTTATGGTGATAATGCTACAATCATTGATGTCCCGGGCCATGAAAAATTCGTGCGTCATATGGTTGCTGGAGCAAGCACCATAGATTTTGTATTATTTGTTATCGCGTCTGATGACGGTGTAATGCCCCAGACGATTGAACATCTTGATATTTTGAAATTGCTTGCGATAAAAAAGGGGCTGGTGGTAATAACCAAAAAAGATTTAGTTGAAGAAGCACGGGTTGAGGCGGTGAAACAAGAAGTGCGTGAACTTATGAAGAATACTTTTCTTGAAGAAGCGCCGATTATTGCGGTTTCCAATCTTACCGGAGAGGGTATCGATGAGGTGAAAAAATGGTTGGATGACCTTATAACAAAGGTTAAGGCAAAAAAGGATCGGGGAATATTTCGATTATTTATTGACAGAGCTTTTATCATTAAAGGTTTTGGCACGATAGTTGCTGGAACCGTGCTTTCCGGAAGGATAAAGGTGGGGGATACCCTTGAATTGCTGCCTTTGAAGAAAAAGGTTAAGGTGAGGGGACTCGAGGTTCATAATAAAAAGGTTCAGGAGGTAGGTACCGGGTTTCGCTGTGCCTTGAATATTATCGGAGCAGAGAAACAGACAATTTCAAGGGGGGATGTTCTTGCCCAACCTGGATTTTATGAACCTTCAAATTTTTTAAATGCTTCTCTATATCTTTTGTATTCGGCAGGTAAACCATTAAAGAGTTTTACACGACTCAGGGTACATCTTGGCACCAAAGAAATATTGGGCAGGGTGGTGATTCTTGAACAAAAGGAGTTATCACCTGGAGAAAAGGCGATGGTTCAATTCCGTTTAGAAAGTCCGGTCGTGAGTGATGTGAATGATCGATATGTGATAAGAACTTATTCACCTCAGAGGACGATTGGCGGTGGGGTCATTATTGAACCCAAGGCAGTAAAGGTAAAGGGGTTTGACGAAAAATTGATTCAGCATCTTCAAAGGATTGAGGCTGCAGAGCCGGTGGTTATGGTTGAAGAGAATCTGCTGCTCAATTTTGAACTGCCAAGAAAGGTTGATGAAATCAGTTATGAGCTTAATCTGGATCGGTCTGAAGTAAATGATTTAATTGCTCAATTGATAAAAGATAAAAAGATTATCTGTATTGATAAAAAACGCAGTCTGTATTATCACCGGGAGAATTATGAGAAATTAAAGAAGATTATTCTTGAAAATCTTGCCGAGTATCATAAAAAGAATCCAGCCCATATCGGTATGTCCCAGCAGATGTTACTCAAAAAGATTAGTCCGGGTCTTGATAAGAGCCTTTTGAATTTTACCCTTTGGGGACTGGCTGAGGAGAAGAAGGTGAGGCTCAGCGGTGATAAGGTCTGTCTATTTGATTTTGCAGTAAAACTTGAGCCAGTATTGGACCGAATGGCAAAGGCGATTGAGGATATTTATCTTAAGACGGGTTATAAAACACCAGGTTATGATGAACTTAAAATGCGCGGGCTTGGTCCGGAAAAGGCTTTAAAACAGGTTTATCAATATCTGCTTGATTCTGGAGTTCTTATCCAGGTTGGTGAGGCAAGGGTATTCCATAGAAAGTATGTTGAAGATGCTGAAAGGCGATTGGTAGAGTTTTTACGCAGCCATAATGAAATCAGGGTTTCTCAGTTCAGGGATTTAATTGGGGCGACCCGAAAATATGCGCTTCCCCTTTTAGTCTATTTTGATACAAATAATGTTACAATAAAGAGAGGAGAGGTAAGGGTGCTGGGGCAGAAATACCGCTAATTACCTCAGTCCATCCGGTTGCTTCGGTTGAAATTCTTATGAGTTTAATGTTTTCCCCTGTGGGTTAAAAACAGATACAAGGCGGAAGTGGAAAGGAATTAAAGATTGGCGGAGGCGTGTAGGAATCGAACCTACCGTCCCCCTTTCGAAGGACACCTGGATTTGAAGTCCAGTAGGCACACCAGCACCTATCCGCCTCCAGCATCTTAATTTTAATTAAAATAGTTAAAAAGTCAATGGTGATGCATTGATTAATACATTCAGGTGTAAATTGGGTATATTGCTGTGCACCCATTGGTGCATCACTTCCCTTTTATCAATATTGTGCATCTATAATTCAGCATGGAACGGGATTAGCGGATTAGGGTAAGCAAAGTTTTAAAATTTCGAGAGATTAGATTGCCCTTAAAAATAATATGAGGATTGAGTTTGTGTTCTATAATATCACGGGTTAAAAGGTATAAAATTGGCGGGGACAAAGTGCTGTTGTGAACAGAAAACAGATGATGAAGGCAGCCGTGATTTCCAGCTGGTTTATATTTTCCTATTTATCGATTGGATGATTAGAATAAGGTTGTAAAGCGTTGGTAGTATTCTTTTTAAGTCTTTAGAATACGCTGCATTGAGCGGTGCAGGATTTCAATATCCACCTTGGTGACCAATTTGCCCTGATAGGCAAATGATATATAACCGGTCTCTTCTGATACCACAATACAAAGGGCATCGGTCTGTTCACTAATCCCCAGCGCCGCACGGTGCCTCAGGCCATAGCGATCTCCTAAATCAGGATTTTCACTTAATGGTAGAACACATCCGGCCGCAGCAATCTTATCTTCCTGTATAACACAGGCACCATCGTGAAGCGGGGTGTCGGGAAAGAATATCGTCCTTAATAAAGAAGAGTTTACCTGGGCATCGATTCTAACCCCTGTTTCAATAATATCATTAAGCCCATCATTGTTCTGGATTAAAATTAAGGCACCGATATTTTCTTCTGACATTCTTTTGACCGCATCCAATATTTCATCAAAAACTGCGCTTTGTTCAACTTTTAAAAAGAATTTGACCGGACGCTGTCGGCCGATACGGGCTAAGGCATTTCTTATCTCTGGTTGAAAGACAATAACAAAGGCAACGACCCAGATTGTTAAGATTGAATTCATAATCCAGGAGAGTGCCTTGAGGTCAAGCCAGCGGGCAATAAAGGAGATTACAAAGAATATGACCAGGCCGACAAGGATTGAGGTGGCCTTGGTGCCTTTGATGAATTTAAAGAATGCATATAAAAGTATTGTCACAACTATAATATCGATAATATCAATACCACGCAGCGGCAGGAATCCAAAGAGTTTCATCTCACAATCCTGTCAATTAAAAGGGCGACCTTTTTTGCCGGTTTAACATCATGCATTCTGATGATATCAGCGCCGTTTTTTATGAGCAGGGCTTCAACCCCGAGGGTGCCTTCAAGCCTCTGCTCAACTGAAAGATTAAATGGTATGCCGATAAAAGATTTTCTTGAATGGCCAACAAGTATTGGACGATTCAGGGACTTGAATTCTTTAAGACGGCGAATGATTTCATAGTTGTCTTCAAGCCTCTTACCAAAACCCAGCCCGGGGTCTATTATTATCCTCTCCGGTTCAATACCAGATTGAAGCGCGAAGTCTATTCTTTTTCTCAAATAGTTATATATTTCGTCCATCAAATCATCATAATAGGGGTTTTTTTGCATTGTCCTTGGGGTTCCTTTGATGTGCATAATAACAACTCCAACCTTATTCCTGGCGACTATCCTGGCGAGTCTTTTATCAAAGCTCAGGCCGGATATATCGTTTATGATACTGGCACCTTCTTTTATGGCAAATTCAGCTACCCCTGCCTTATATGTATCAATAGATATTGGAATCTTAAATTTTTTTACAATTCCAGGTAGAATTTTTTTGAGTCTTGCAATCTCTTCTTTTTCATCAACCCTTAGGGCACCGGGTCGGGTCGATTCTGCCCCAATATCGATGAAATCCGCACCCGCTTTAATCATATCCTGGATTGTCTTTTCAATCTGAAATAAATCAGTAAATCTGCTTCCCGGATAGAATGAATCCGGGGTGATATTGATAACGCCCATAATCAGGGTGCGGTTGAGTTTAATGTTTTTGTTTTTGATACGCAGAACAGGTTTTCGGGATTGGTTGATAAATTTTGATAGTTGCTGATGAAGGTTTTTCAGGAGGGGCTGTTTTCTGAGCCGGGTAATAATTTTATCAATTTCTCTGTGGTTTGCAAAGAGGATTGCATTGAATCTTTTATTTTTACGACATTCATATACATCCCTGGGAATGGCGAGGTCGGCGCCGGACAGAAGTGCTGTTTGCTTTAGGATATTTGCCTGGGCAGTGCTCAGGTTGTCGATTTTGATAATATGATAATTTAATTTTTTCATAAAGATATTGTATGCCCGGGGATCCAGCTTCAATTTTTTAAATTCCTGTAAGGCACATTTTTTGTTAAGTATAAGCAAACGCATAATTTATTATATATATAAATGGTGTTTAAGTCAATAAGAATGGCTGTGTTTTCAAAAACGAACACTTGACATATTGCAAATTTTTTATATAATCTCATCCTATGGCAAATTTTGTTGATATAATTCTTGTTTCGAAAAGTCGTAATTTTTTCCGCAGTATTAGACTCTCAACCGGTCTGACGATTGTGGGTATAATAATATTTGCATTAATTTTTATCTCAACCGTTGTTCTTTCTATCTATAATATTCACCGGGCATATTCCTCGGTTGAATTCAGGTATCAGGAAAATGAGAATAAACAATTATTGAGAAAATTGGATTCATTAGAGCATTATTTGAGTTTGAGCGAATCAAAATTTAATCAATATATCGTCCAGGATATCCGGGAACGGACATACTGGCAGATGGCTTATATCCATCCCGATGTCTGGTCAATGGGTATCGGTGGTAAGAAGTATAAGCCCATTAATAAAACAGTTTCTGAACATATCAACCGCAAACTTAATGAAATCTATGAAACACTTGATATATTAAAGGGTAAATATATGTTAAGAAAGTCAAGTCTTGTCCAGCTTTATCAGAAGCAAAACAAGGAGTTTCAACTCTGGTCTCATATTCCATCAATTAATCCGATTCCGGGCCGTAGAATCGGTTCTGGTTTTGGTTATCGTGTTGACCCTATTGATAAGAAGACGATTAGAATGCACTGGGGTGTAGATATTGGAGCGCCTAAGGGGACATTGATTTATGCAACCGCCGATGGTGTTGTTTCATATGTGGGCTGGAATCACGGATATGGTTTGATGGTTGATATTGACCACGGGTATGGATTTCGAACCCGATATGCCCATTGCAGTAGTGTCTGTGTAAAGGTGGGCGATGTCGTAAAACGGGGCCAGGCAATTGCCCGGGTCGGAAATACAGGACGAACCACCTGTCCTCATCTTCATTATGAGGTGCATGTCTCCGGAGTGAAAGTTAATCCGGTAAAATATATTACCGTTGCCGCGACCATAACTGACTGAGATTTTTATTTATTCTCTTTTAACATCAGGCCTTTAATTTAACAAATCTGTTCAAGCAACAGAGACTCGTTCAATATTTCCTGATAATGATACACACAGTTTCTGTCGCCCGGGGAACTTTGATACCTTTATGTTATTATGGAAAAACTATATCGGTACTGCAGACATCCGCATCGACGGCAAGTATTACAAATAACCTGGTATCGGCTGGAGCCGTTCAGAATTTCCGGATGGTTAATGGTTATCTATGCTTGGTGAATCATCATCGACGGCTATCTTTATAGTTTTGGTAATCCGGATTCGTTCTCTGGATACTTGATTTTATAAGGAATATTGTTATAATATATATGAAGGAGGTAAATATGCAGGGTTTGATTGTTCTCTTTATGCTGGGCATATCTGTTCCGAGCCCGTTTAAAAAAGCGCGGGAACTTCAAACAAACCAGTACTTATATCAAAAATATGAAATAATTAATAACCAATCGGCAAATCCCTGGACCTGGACTTTCGTTGGACCTGAAGGCGGTGATATTTTGTGGGTGGTGAGCCATCGCAATTCAAGCGGCGCGGCCCTTGCCTATCAATCGAGGATGTGTGGCGCACGACAGACGGCGGGGCGAATTGGGAGCTTGTGTTACCCGAATGCTGGCCTCAGGGAGGAGTGATGTTGACACCAACGACTGGTATTGTAGTTGATGGTGATGATGAGGTTTTGATAACCTCGGATGCCGGACAAAATTGGTCACAGGTTCTTAACTGTCATAATTTTCATACCGCTACCTTTGATGTCATTGATACCGTTATTTATGTTGTGGATAGTTTTCCACTTCGGGTGTGGCAGAGCACAAATTCCGGCTTGACCTGGCAGTTAAAAGGGATGGTTAATTCCGCATATCTGGATAATGCTGATGTGATTGCTCACATACCGGAAGAACCGAACTGGCTATGGTTAATCGGACACCGTGGCACAAATGATACCATTGCATATATTTTAAATTCACAGGACTATGGTGCAACCTGGACATTTATTGATACAATCATTGCTGATGATATTACTGATTTCCAGCAGGATCCATGGCATAGAGGACATACAATGCTCTGTACTGACTACGGTATATATCAGGCATCATCACGAACCGGTCCCTGGACCTTAATGACAGAAGCATTCATTGATGGTATTTATAAGCCTGTAGATATTGAGTTTATTGGTAATGATACAATTCTTGTTTCCAGTATTCTGAATCCCGGTATCTTTATAGGGGTGTATAATTCCGGAGTCTGGAACTTTAATCGGGTTGAGAATCGCGAGGTTTGCAGTAAGATGTCTTGTGGCGGCACAAATACATTCTACTGTGGGAGTTTGGGGCAGGGTGTATTCAAGTCCACGGATAACGGTCAGTCCTGGAATATTCAGAAAAATAATCTTTATGCCCAGGCACTTATCAGTCGCGGCGCAGCAAGTCAAATTCCTGATTCCACTCTGTATTTTATTGATTTTGGCGGTAATGTCTATCGCACCTCTGATTGGGGTGTAAACTGGACTGCACTGCAAAATTTTCTCTCTTATGGTTATGCTGTTGAGACCGCACCATTTGACCCCAATTTTGTGATTGTCTCGGCATTGAACATTGCGGTTGTTGGAACTACTATGACTCATTATACAATCTATACATCCACTGATGCCGGGGCAAGTTGGAATCCGGTCGATTCTACTTATAATGCCTCGGATTTCGCTGTTTGTAGTAATCCCAATATTATTGTGGGAATCGTGGATACATTCTTGATTCGTTCTGATTCCGGAGGCCGTAATTTTACACCGGTTTTGGAAAATGCGCATTCCTTTATTAATTTGGCGGGAATTGATACGCTCTTTGTGACAACTTATGAATCCACCTATGTGAGTACTGATCAGGGTGTAACCTGGTCTCCTTTGCTGGGTTATGGCGGCGAGGTTGCTTATGATAATACACGGCAGTTACTTTACATCGCAGGAGATAATCTCTACCGATACGACCTCAAATCAGGGATTCTTGATAGTTTACGATATAATGCAGTTAGCGTTTCGGTTTCTCCCAATGGTAACCTCTATTTTCTTGGTAAAACCGATACCCTGCGTATTGTTCGTTCATTTGATGGTGGTAATACTGTGAGGGATGAAATATTCCCGGTACAATTTTCTATGGGCGGTTTGATTGCTGGAGATGATGGCGTATTCTGCTATCGGGCATTTCGCGGTTTCTGGGTGAGTAATGATGTTTCCGGGATTATGGATTATCAAAAGGATTTACCCGGCGGCAGGACCTTTTTCGCTCCTACGATAATCAGGCGGGGAACTGCACTAAAGCTCTATTTTGAGATTGATAAACCGCTCGATCTCAGACTTGACCTTTATGATGTTAGTGGTCGATTGGTTAAAGAGATATTCAGGGGCAAAATTGAACCCGGGCGTCATACCATTGAATATGCAACCCGGGACCTTTCCTGTGGAATCTATTTTCTTTCTATTGATAATACCTCCGGAGTTCAGGTTTTAAAACAGGTTATTTATTAAAAAAGGAAGATCAAAATTATGAAAAAAATTGCTGTTTTAGGTGCAACCGGATTGGTTGGAGAAACGCTTATTAAGGTTTTAGAACAGAGAAACTTTCCGGTGAAGCAACTCTATCCATTTGCATCAGAGAGGAGTGAAGGCAGGACTGTTGTCTTTAAGGATGAGGAGTTTGATGTTATCTCAGATATTGATGAGTTTATTGATGATGTGGATTTGGTATTTGGATGTCTTGACGCTGAACTGAGTCGTGAAATCATACCAAAATTTAATGGGAAGGCGGTGGTTATCGACAACTCGAATGCATTTCGTATGAACCCTGAGGTGCCCTTAGTTGTGCCTGAGGTCAACCCGGATGCGATAAATGACCATAAAGGTCTCATTGTCAATCCCAACTGTTCAACGATTCAGATGGTTGTTGCCCTGGGTCCGCTGCATCGGGCATCCAAGATTAAAAGAATTTTTGCTGCGACATATCAATCGGTCTCCGGCTATGGTCGGGATGCAGTTGAGGAATTGGAGTATGAAAATGAATTTCTCGGTTTACATGAAGATATCAATGATATTGATGATAGTCCTTTTCCATTTGCGATTGGTAATAATCTGATTCCTCATATCGGCGAATTTTTTGAGAATGGTTACACAAGGGAAGAGTTGAAGATGGTGGATGAAACAAGGAAGATACTGCAGGATGATTCGATTCTGGTGAGTGCGACCTGCGTTCGGGTTCCGGTATATATCGGTCATAGTGAGGCGATATCTGTCGAATTTGAAAAGCCATTGAGTGTTGCTGAAGCAGAGGAAATACTAAGCAGTGCCGCGGGTGTGAAATTATTTAAAGATAATAAATATCCGATGCCCCGGGATGTTGTGGGTAAGGGTGAAGTTTTTGTAGGAAGATTGAGAAAGGATACCGCCTTTGAGAATGGTCTGGCGATGTGGGTGGTTGCCGATAATTTACTCAAGGGTGCTGCCCTGAATGCCGTGCAGATTGCGGAGATGCTGTAGGCTTGATTGGCCTGATAGTCTCCCTGGTTTTCATCCTGGTCCTTTCCCGTAAGAGCCTTCCTCTGGCACTGGTATTGGGTGCAGTCGTCCTTGGTATATTTACCCTGCCGGTATCATTGATGCTTGAAAAAATCTATCTTACCATTACCGACCTTTCTATTATTTTTCTCGCCCTGGCGATGGGTGTGATTCCACTCATTGGTGGAACAATGAAGCATAGCGGACAGATTGATGATTTGGTTAATAATCTGCGTATTGGCAAGAAAGGTCTGCTTGCCCTTTCTCCGGCAATAATGGGGTTGTTGCCGATGCCTGGGGGTGCACTTTTATCCGCCCCGATTCTGGAAAAGGGCGGTGAGGATGTGCCTTCGGATCTGAAGGTGGCAATTAATGATTGGTTTCGCCATCTCTTTGTAATGATTTATCCTCTGAGTTCAGCGCTCATCGCTTCGGCAAAGATGTCCGGGATGAGTGTCTATTCAGCGATGCTCTATCTCTTTCCGACATTTTTCTTTGCCCTTTTTCTCGGTATAATATTCTTTATCAGAAGGGTTGAAGGAAAGATTATCTATCCAGAACGTTTTCAGCTGAACAGGTTGTTACTTCCGCTTTTTATTATCCTCATCGCCCCGGTCTTTGATTTTTTGATAAAGAGTTTGCATATCTTTAAGATTAAAGAGATTGCAACGCTTTCGGGTGTTTTAATCGCCCTGGTTTTATCCATCGTCCTGAGTCAGAGTCGGCTTGATTTTAAAAAAATTATTGGGGAGATGAAGCCCTATAATTTTTTCTTTATTATTATTGGAATGTTTCTGTTTTTAAATATCTTTAAATCTACAAATGCCGTCGAGATGATTGCCGCAATACCCCTGCCGATTGCCACCCTCGGTGTGGTGGTCGGTTTTCTTCTCGGTTTTGCTACTGGGCGGGTGCTTTTACCGGCTTCAATCATCCTCCCGGTTTATTTGACCCAGGCATCGATTACCCCGGCGTCCTTTGCCCTGATATATACTGCAATCTTTTTCGGCTATGTCATTTCTCCGGTGCATCCCTGTGTTGGTGTTTCCCTTGTTTATTTTAAGGTTTCCTTAAAAAATTTCTTCCGACTTTTGGCATTACCCACTGCCATCATCTTCTGTCTTACCCTTTTTCTGTCATTTGTTCTGAAATGAAAATTTTGTAGATTATAATTATTTATGTTCTGTCTGTTATTAATAATAATGGGTGTTCAGTCAATTCAGTGTTTGATAAATCCAAAATTTTCTGCTTATGGTATTGTGGTTACGGATAACCGGTATTCTTCACTATATTTGATAAAAGGTAATCATCTGGAGAAACTTGTATCAGGTCCGGGTTGCGGTCGATATTATACTTTATCAAAAGACGGCAGATTTATCGGTTTTAAGTTGATATCTGAAGATGGTAGTCAGGTTCCGGTAATCTATGACATAATTAATAATAAGATTGACAGTCTTTTTCAACCCCGGTTTCAGGTTGGTCAGGTCAGTTTTGACCTTGAAGGCCGGTGTGCCTTTACGATTGGGAATCAGCTTGTTGTGATGTGTGATGATTTTATAAAAAGATATCCGCTGAGTAACTATGCAAATATTGCTCCGATTTCTCCGGATGGTGGATATGTTGTTTTTAATGACGCATCAGATCAGCTCTGGCTATTCAATCTTTCCGATAATAAAAAAATTTGTATTACCGATCATAAACAGGGATATCTTTATCCGGTCTGGTCAAATGATTCACGATTCATCGCCTATACATCAATGGATGGTTTTATTAAGGTTTATGATATATATTATAAAAAGAGATATAACCTCGGCAAAGGGATGGGATATTCCTGGACATTTGATAATAAACATCTTATATTCTATACTACAGAATCGGATGGTCATAGATTGCTCAAATCCGAACTTTTTCTGGAAAGATACGATGGGAGGGAAAGGATACAGCTGACTGCGACTGATGATATCTTTGAGATGAATCCCGGGTTTTACGCCCGGGATAAGATTATCTTTGATTCTTATAAGAATGGAGAGATATGGACGGGCCGGATAAAGGATAATCAGCTGATTGGTCTGAAAAAGGTTTTTGGTTCTTGTGATACTTTCAAGATAAATTATTACGATGTAAAATATACCGGTTGTCGGGCTGGTTCACTTGATGTTCCATATTTACATCAGGTTTATGATGTTCCGGATTGGTTTGATGGGCACTGGGCATGTGCACCGACAACTGCAATGATGGGTATTGCCTTTTATTATAGGTTGCCTTTTTGGGATTGTCGGTGTTCTTCACCAGGTGGCCATATCAGTCATTATGGAAGATATATATGCGAGCGTTATCACTATTATGAGATTGATTATAATCTCCAGGCACAGGACCCTTCAGGCAACCGGGCTCAAGGCGGTTATGGATATATGTGGTATGATACCAATCGTCCGTATACCCAGATGGCATTATATTTGTCAAATCATGGGTTGAATTCCTGGCGTGATGATTCACCAACATTTAATGAAACAACCGATGAGCTGAATGCTGGTTATCCTTATGGTATGTGTGTCGGGCTTACCCAGGCAGGCCATCTGGTGCTTGCGGTTGGTTGTGTATCTGGTCGGCATATCCTTATCTTTAATGACCCCTATGGTAATAAGAATACCCCTGGTTATCCAAGTTATGATGGTAAGTATGCACGCTATGATTGGCCAGGATATAATAATGGCTATGAAAATCTTAATTATGTCTACTGGACAGTGGGGATGAGGGGAGTGCTGGAACCTTTAACAGATACGATTGTTGATGACCTCCAATTTAATGGTGGTTTTTATTTAAATACTAATGCCCCTTCGTCAATGAAGTTCTGGCGGGATAGGGAACCTGGCTTTCGTCACCACTTCTGGTGGACATACACCACCGCAGTATTAACTGAAGATACCTGTTATGCAATCTGGACGCCGGTTTTAGAAGAGTCGGGTGACTATGAAGTTTTCTCTTATATCCCCGGGAATGATGCTAATGCTGCAACTGCACGATATCAGGTATTTCATAAAGACGGTGTTGATACTGTAGTATTGAATCAGGCAGATTATAATGATGAATGGGCGTCTCTTGGTGTCTATCCTTTTGATACTGCGGGTGGTTATGTTTATCTCGGTGATGGAACCGGGATTCAGGGTGAGCACATCGGGTTTGATGCGATGAGATGGAGTTTCAAGGGAAGCGGAGTTGTTCAAAAAAGAGGCGGCGGATTTGCTTATGCAGTTTCTCTATATCCCCAGCCTGCTAAAAAAGTGATTCATCTGCGATTCAATTCCAGAAGGGTATGTGATTTATCAACCGCGTTGTTTGATATTACCGGAAGATGTCTCTACCAGGAAGATAGAACAACGGTCGGCCCGGGCTTGCAGGTGATTAACCTTTCTTATCCAGAAATTCCTTGCGGGGTTTATCTGCTCAGGATTTCACTTGAGCATAAAGATATATTCAAGAAAATTGTCTTTATCGATAAATAGATGAAACTCGGAGTTTTGTGTGACAGCCATTCTTTTATAAAAAAATCTAAACCAGGCGATTGATTATCTTCAAAGACTCGGGGCCGGGATTATAATTCATCTCGACGACAATGAAGTGCTGTAGAAAAAGCAGTTGGTTTATGTTGTGTTGTATGGACATACCCATATACCTGATATAAAATGGAATAATTCATAGCTGCCAGTATGTGCAGTAAATGCTGGATTTGATGGGTTGTTGGAACAGGCGATTGGTGTTGTCGTTACGGTATTGAATGATGAAGAATATTAATAAATCAGTTCAAACTGATTATAAGCTGATATAAAGAACGCACACCAAATCCCGTTCCGCCTTCCGGGGTATAGAAGTCTTCTTCTTCAGCCATTTCCTTGCCGGCGATATCAATATGGAGCCATATAGCATCTTCAACAAATTCTTTTAAGAATATTCCTGCAGTAATCGTATGTGCCTTTCTGCCTCCGGAATTTTTGATATCTGCTACATCACTCTCAATCTGTTTTGCATATTCTTCAAAGAGCGGTAATTCCCAAAATTTTTCTCCGGTCGAGTTGCTGATTTTTAATAATCGGTTGATAAGCCCCGGGTTATTACCCATTATTGCTGCGGTAAGGTCACCAAATGTCACCACACAGCCGCCAGTAAGGGTTGCAATGTCAATGATATATTTTGCCCCTTTATTCTGACTGTAGCAGATTGCATCGGCAAGGGTCAGCCGGCCTTCAGCATCGGTTGAGATGATTTCAATGGCCTTATTGTTCATCGCCCGAACAATATCACCAGGCCTTGAGGCGGTTCTGGAAGGCAGGTTTTCTACCGCCGGGAGGATTGTCAACAGATTGACCTTTGCACCGACCCGGGCTAAGGCAAGGGTTGTGCCCAATACTGCAGCCCCACCTGCCATATCACCCTTCATCGTTTCCATCCCCTTAGCAGGTTTGAGTGAGATGCCTCCAGAATCAAAGGTTACGGTTTTACCGATTAATGCGGTGAGTGGTTTTTTTGAATTTTTTATCCTCAGGCTGATAAAATACGGTTCATTACTACTGCCCTGGGCAACTGAAAGAAGCGCGCCCATCTTGAGTTTTTTTAATTCAGGTCTGCGCAGCGCCTTTACCTCGATTGCCTTGCTCAATTTTAATTTTTTGATATAGTCGTTGATGCGCAAAAAAAGTCTTTCGGGGGTAAGGTTATTAGCGGGTTCATTGATTAAATCCCGGGCAATATTCTGAGATTCCGCAAGAATTTTACCCAACCCAGTTCCCTTTTTAATCGCCTTTATTCGATCTTTATTCGATTCAATGATTGAAAATTGTGTTGGTTCAATATCATCGGGTCTATTTTTATATTCCTTGAATTTATAGATTCCCAGGATGGTCCCTTCAATGATCGCCTGGCTTGCCTCAGCAAAATCTATGTCTTTTAGGTCGGTTCCATAAATGACTGTGCCGATACTTTTTGCCTTTGATTTTAATGCCTTTTTTATTGCCGCACCTGCCGCCTTTCTAATCGTATCCAGATTGAATTTTGTCTTTTCCCCCAAACCGAGCACCATCACCCTTCTTGCGGGAATTTTATTGAATGTATGAAAGACCACGGTTTCACCCAGTTTGCCTGTAATCTCCTGATGATTTATCATGTCGGTTATTATCCCCTGCAATACCTTATCGAGTATTGTAGTATGACCCCGGGGTTGTTTCATACCTTCAAAGTGGCTAACAATCAAAATATCACCATCAAAATCGCATATCGGTTTATTTAATATTTTTATATCCATAATATGAGTATACACGGATGGGACTGAATGTCAATTGATTTTGAAACTGAATTCTGCTATCAATATTCTTGAGATTTTCGGTCCTCTGTTTGGTGCATAAGGGACCGCAGTTTCTCAGGTGTCCCAATTTCCTGTGTTTTAATTACCGCGCGTTTTGTAAAACCAGAATTGTTGACTTTTTATCTTTTTTAATTAACATTACAAAAAGGAGGTGCGATGGCATTTAATATTCTGGTTATCAATCCTGGTGCTGGTTCAACAAGAGTTGCATTATACAAGAATAATACCCCGCTCATTGAAGAAAATATAAGGCATCGGCCTGAAGAACTTTTAAAATTTAAGCATATAATTGAGCAATATTCATTCAGAAAAGATAAGGTGATGGAGTTGTTAAAATTAAAGGGGGTTGATTTAAATAGTATTGATGCGGTTGTCGGCAGGGGAGGACCTTTTAAACCTCTGGTAAGCGGAACATATCTGGTGAATGAAAAACTAATTAATGATATAAAATCTGGTAATTACCAATCTGACCATCCTTCCCTTCTCGGTGTAATGATTGCCCAAGAGATTGCCCGGGCATTGAAGATTAATGCCTATTTTGTTGACCCTGTTTCAGTGGATGAATTCTGGGAACTTTCAAGATTTTCCGGTTTGAAAGGGATAAGGCGTAAGGCATTGAGTCATGCCTTGAATATTCGGATGGTGGCAAAGAAGACAGCCGAAGAACTGAATAGACCATATAAAGATTGTAATTTTATTATTGTGCATTTAGGAACCGGAATTACTGTTGCAGCGCATCTTAAAGGGAGACAGGTTGATTCTTCAAATGCCAATGAGGACGGGCCATTTTCACCCCAGCGCACTGGTGCATTACCTACAATTCCTCTGGTAAAATTGTGTCTTAGTAAAGATTATCGATATAATGATTTAAAGACCATACTTAATCGTAAGGGTGGTTTATTATCTTATCTGGGAACCGATGATATTGAAGAGGTTGAAAAACGGATTGCTCGCGGTGATAAAGAGGCGAAACTTGTCTATGATGCAATGGTTTATCAAATTGCAAAGGAGGTTGGAGCATATGCGGTGGTTTTAAAGGGTTATATTGATGCCATTATCATCACCGGCGGCATTGCCCATTCAAAGGGGTTTGTTAATGAACTTAAGCAGTGGATTGGGTTTTTGTGTCATAAGATTTTTGTCTTTCCCGGTGAAGGGGAGATGGATGCCCTGGCACTCGGGGTATTGAGGGTGCTTAAAAACGAAGAAGAGGTTAAGATTTATGATTAGAACCTTATTTGAAATTAATAAAGTAATCATTGATAAAAAAGCGTCTAAAAGTAAGTTGTGGATGGAGGGGGTTGTTGGTTTTTCAGTTATCCCGGGTTTTATGTTTTTTTAATCGGAATATCTATGTTATCGGTATAATTTAGTTATAATCCCGGGATGCTCTTCAAATAATTGACACCAGCGAATTTTTGGGTATAATAGAGTGATGTTTAAGATATTTAAATTGAATCATTCCCGTCTATCTTGCATTAGCGATGCATATTTTTTAAAACGAAAAAGAGGAATTGATGAAAACAACGGTGAACATGAAATTTGATAAACTGCTACAGTTTTTTCAGAGGCGGTTTTTTCGGGCAGCAAATCTGAGAAAGAGACTGGATATACCGGCACGATTGCACAAAAAAAGCGAATTTTTCAGTTTTACTGGTTCTCATAAGGAATAAAGCAAGAATAATGAAAACTTTATTACTTGGTAATGAAGCAGTGGCGAGGGGTGCCTGGGAGGGGGGATGTAATGTTGCTACGGCATATCCGGGAACCCCGTCCACCGAAATATTGGAAAACATCAATAGATATTCTGAAATCTATACTGAATGGTCGGTTAATGAGAAGGTTGCCTTAGAGGTTGCGGCTGGAGCCTGTTTTGTCGGAGCAAGGGTGCTTGTGGCGATGAAACATGTCGGTTTGAATGTTGCTGCTGATCCGATGTTCTCAATGGGTTATTCAGGTGTTACCGGAGGATTTATTATTGTCTCGGCTGATGATCCGGGAATGTGGTCATCCCAGAATGAACAGGATAACCGGTATTACGCAAGGCATGCCAAGATAGCGGTATTAGAGCCGTCTGATTCCAATGAGGCAAAGTTATTTACTGTTTTGGGCTTTGAAATATCGGAGAAACTGGATACTCCAATTCTCCTGAGATTGACAACCCGAATTTGCCATTCTCTTGGTGTGGTTGAATTGGGAAAACGTAAGGAACATAATGTCGGGGCTTATGTCCGGGATACAAAGAAACGTCTTTTACTTCCCATCCATGCACGATTAAGGCATATCATTGTAGAGAAACGTTTGCAAAAACTAAAATCATATAGTGACCGATTCAAATATAACCGGATTGAGTGGGGTGGAAAAAAACTCGGGATTATTACATCAGGTATTGCATATCAGTATGCGCGCGAGGTATTTCCTGAAGCAAGTTTTTTGAAATTGTCCCTTACCTTTCCTCTGCCTGAGAAATTGATTAAAAGGTTTAGCCGTGCCGTAAAGAAGATAATCGTTGTTGAAGAGGGGGAGCCGATTATTGAGAATGAACTTAAGGCAATGGGTATTAAGGTCATCGGTAAAGAGAAGATACCGATATGTGGGGAACTTACTCCAGAAATCATCAGGGATAGTTTTGCTGAAAAGAAGAGGTCTTATCCTAAGAAAAAGATGCCTCTCCGGCCACCGGTTCTATGTCCAGGTTGTCCACACCGGGGGGTCTTTTATATTATAAATAAACTTAAACTTACTGCGACCGGGGATATCGGCTGTTATACACTTGGTGCCTTACCACCCCTTAATGCAATGGATACCTGTATCTGTATGGGTGCCTCGGTTACCAATGCCCAGGGACTGGAAAGGGCCGGAGGCAGGGAATTTAGCAAGAAGGTTGTTGCGGTAATCGGTGATTCAACATTCTTTCATTCAGGAATCACCGGGCTTGTCAATGCGGTCTATAATAAGGCAAATCTGAATCTTTTAATTCTGGATAATTCTACCACGGCAATGACCGGACATCAACCCCATCCAGGGACCGGTAAACTTGCCAAAGGCAGTGCAGGTAAAAGGGTGCTGCCTGAAGAGATTGTGCGGGGCTGCGGTGTGGAAATGGTTAGGATTGGTGATCCCAATAATTTAAAGGAGACAGAGACATTGATAAAAGAGGCTGTTAATTTTGATGGTGTGTCGGTTATAGTCTTCCGGCGTCCCTGTGCCTTATTGGTAAAGCCTTCTCAGCCCTATTGGATTGACCCGGAAAAGTGTATCGGTTGTCAACTCTGTTTGAAGATTGGTTGTCCAGCAATAGGCCTGAAATTTCCCGATGATCGGGAAAAACCTCTGGCCGTCATTGATGAAGTATTATGTGTTGGTTGTGGATTGTGTGTTCAGGTATGTCCCAGGGATGCAATTACTAACAAGAGATGAAGAATAATAATAAAAATATTGTAATCTGCGGTGTCGGTGGTCAGGGTATCATCCTTGCTTCGAATGTCCTCTGTTACACCGCTTTTCTTGAAGGGTATGATGTCAAAAAGAGTGAGGTGCATGGAATGGCACAGCGGGGCGGCAGTGTTATTACCCATGTCCGATTTGGTAAGAAGATATATTCTCCGCTGATTGAAAAGGGCGGGGCGGATTTTATACTTGCCTTTGAGAAATTGGAGGCATTACGATATGCAGATTATCTTGATAAGAATGGGGTGATTATCGTTAACAACCGTGAGATTGTCCCTGTTTCGGTCCTTGTCGGTTCAGAAAAATATCCGGTTGATATTAACAAAAAACTCAAAAGATACAGAAAAGCATATCTTGTTGATGCCGAAGACACTGCCAGGAGTCTTAAAAATTTTCGCGTTGTAAATATTATACTACTCGGTTTTCTCGCCCGATTTTTAAAATTCAAAAGGCAATCCTGGTATGAGTCGATTAAAAAATATGTGAAGCAGAAGTTTGTTGATTTAAACATTGAGGCTTTTAATCAGGGTATTTCTTTAAATCGGTAGGATGCTTTTGCCGGATGAAGCGATATTGATATCAGCAATGTCCGGGTTATAATGAATTGTGCCTCAGATTGTTAAGACCTCCGGTTTTATTCTAAAGACAATTCCATTTAAGGAATCAAGTCTGATTGTTTCGGTGTTAACAAGTCGTGCCGGTCGCATAAAAGTTCTGGTAAAGGGTGCAAGAAGACCGCGGAGTAAGTTCTGCGGTACAATGGAACCATTCAATCTTGATGAAATCATCTATTACAAAAAAGAGACAAAGGAAATCTATACACTCAGCGATGCCGTTGTCTTAGACCATTTTGAAGACCTGCGGATTAATCCAGAAAAGGTTAACGGTGCATCGGTACTGTGTGAGTTTTTTGAAAAATCATTGGCGTTGGAACAACCGGGTTATTCTGCATATACCTTGCTTTATGAGTTTCTTAAAAGGCTGCGGAAAACTTCAGAAGAATTGATTAAGCCCCTTGTTCTTATCTATTTGTTTAATGGTCTTCGTATCAGTGGTTTGATGCCTTATCTGGAATGTTGCGTGTGTTGTAAACGGGCAATCGAACCGGATAAAAGTGTCCAGTTGAGTATTTCGGCAGGTGGTGTTGTCTGCCCGGGAGACTATGATGATACTGTAGTATCTGTAAGCTGGCAAACATATCAGACCCTGGTAAAGATTTATAAAAATAAAAAAATTCAATACTCCCGGAAGATATTTGAAGAAATTGAAGGATTTCTTAATGCTTATATATATTTCCACTTGAACAACCTGGTGCTCAATTCATTAAAGTATCTATAAAGAATATTCTTCTTACCGACAGACCGGTTTCCGGTTTGATTGAGCAATCCGGATTCAGGGTGGGAAGGTATTTGGAATATCTTCAATTGAAAAGGGAATCGAAGAAGGGAAGATTATTATTGATGAGATTGGGAAGGCGGAATTTTTCTTTGAGTTATTCAGAAGATTGCACTTGAGGCACTCGATGCATCTGGCAACCAGAATATGCTGTCCGGATGAATCTGGAAGAGAGCGGCTTAAAAATTATATCTTACCTGAAAGAGGAGTTCCTTATTATCGCTGATTTTGCCGAATTTTGTGTTTGAACCGCCCTGGATTATTCGGGTGCCGATTGTAATCCGGGCGTTATCCATTGGTTGATAGCTGATTTGTGGTGCATAAACAAAGGCGAGATTATTTTTCCGGTCTTTGAAATCCTTGATCTCAAGGCTGCTATTGAGGGGTGAAATCTTTATTCGGTCACCAAAGAAAGAATATTCTGAGCCAATAAAGAGGTAGTCTTCTAAATTGTCTGCTCCCCTTTCTCCGGTGAAACCATGAAGATACTGGATGTTTATATAGAATCCATTTTTGAATGTGTAGTCAGCACCGAGCAGATATCGTGCATAAATACTATTGTCGAGTATTACCGAATCTGTAATGCCCATACCCAGTTGTGACAGGTCCATCCTCTGGGTTACTTTTTCAGGATAGTAGATGGCAAGTTCTGACCAGATTCCAACATCACCAATCGCCCCGGCAGCATCTGCTCCGAAAATATGCATATGCGGATAGAACAGTTCACTTCTCAGATTTACCTTTCCGGTGGTCGGGTCCGGAGAAAAAATTAGTTTCTGACTGATCGGCAGGTCATCTCTTCCATAGAGATAACTGAGGCTTATGTCATAACCGAACACGGTATTGCCAAGTTTGAGACCGAACTTAGAACTGTTTTTTAGATTATTCTCAGGCAGTATTACAGAATCGGTAATCTCACCCGGTTCCAGACCGGCTGGTAAATCAATGGCTGGAACCAGGGCATTTTTCCATTCACCGGTGGGCAGAACGCCGGGCGTAAAAATAGGTATGAAGATTGCATTCAGGGTATAGTTACCAAGATAGATGCTTGCGCATACGCCATCAGAGCTCAGATGTCGACCATAATCCCAGATATCCTCAAGGTCGTTGGGATTGACATTGTCGGTTGGATTTACCTTATCACCACTACCCCAGGCGATACGCTGTCGGCCAATCCTGAGGTCGATATTTTTCAGAAGAAAACCGTAGAGGTCGATATACGCCGAACGCAGTTCCATATCAAAAGGGCTGAGTTTATCTCGATTACCAAGGTCGGCACTGTTTTTGACAGATGGAAAACCCAGGGAACGGAACCAGAAATTCGTGTAGAAGTGTGCCCGGTTAAAGGGCTTTAATTCTGCAGTTAGATTTAAGCGGTATTCACGCCAGGAAAAGTCATAGTCGTTGATTAACTGAAGGCGGTTATCGGTCTGGAGATAACCGTTCCAATCTATTTTTGCACCCTGGGCAAGGGAGATTAACCCCATACCCAGTATGATTGCAATAAAATGCTTCATTATTTACCTCCTTTATCTTTTTAAATATCTTTTTGTGAATATATTGTCGGATAGCCCGGAATTGAATTTTGCATCTTTTATAGATATCACGGTCGTATGTTTAGTCTTTAAATTTTCCATTGTAGATTTCCGGGCAATCCAACAGCCGTCGATCTTTTCAATCGCTTCCCGGGTCAGGATTTTTATTAATTTATTTTTCTTGTTGTAGTATTCAATGCGGGTGGGGAAAAATTTGTCTTTCAGAACCCAGATTTTTAAACTGCCGTAGCCGGTTTTTATATTCTCTTTTGGTTTTAATTGTAGTATGTAGTAGTCGTTATTATCTTCAAGCAGTTCGGGTTGCCATTTTTCATTATAGTTTATCGCCTCCATATCCTCATAGGTCATATCGGTTCCCGCAAATCGATTATTTTTGATGTGCCCGGCGATGCGTCTTACCTTCTGGAAGGCAGGGAGATACAGATACATTTTACCGTTGGGGAGGGATAGAAATCCGATGCCGCGCTGGTCTGCTGGAGCAAGGAATTTAGTCATTCTTTTGTTGTTTCCTTTTTGATACATCACAATCTCCCGTATCTTTTCATCACCATTCCTATCGATTAATTTTAATTCCATAGTTATCTTCTGGTCTAAAGGACCATTGATTACTTTATCCACCCGGTCCATAATATCTGAGGCGGTGGGTTTTTGCCCGAATTGAAGGCCGGGTAGAAGAAGTATTGCGCTGGTAAAGATGATTGTTTTGAATTTATTTTGCATTATTGCCTCCTTTTATTTATTAAAATTATTATTGACGGTAATATTAATAGGGCACCGATTCCAGCACCGAGCATTGTAATTGCCACCAGGATACCAAATCTCTGTAAGGGGATTAATTGGGCGAAGACCAATGCCAGAAAACCGAGGATTACGGCAAGGTCATTTATGAATATTGCCTTACCCGTAGTGCGTAGTGTATTGATTACTGCCTGGTTAATATCATTAGCCCTTTTTCTTTCTTTGAGAAAACGGTGAAAAAGATGGATTGAGTAATCGATTCCGATACCGATGGATATACTGCCGACAAGCACAGTAGCAATATCAAGGGGGATCTTTGTATAACCCATAAATCCGAAGATTGTAATCAAAGAGAAGACGATGGGCAGCAGCCCAATAAATCCATAAGACAGAGAGCGCATCATTAGAACAAGAATGATGAATACTGCAATAATTGCGATGAGCAGACTCTGAACCAGGCTTTTCTTTATACTGAGGTCGAGTTTGCAGTGGATTGATGGCATACCAGTAAGATAGAAATGGGTGCCGGGGCCGTTTATATTCGAGAGATATTTATTGATTGCCTGGACAACCTGATGTACCCGCTGGGTTTTGAGCCCGCTGCTTAAGGTTGCCTGAATTACCGCTTCAGTTCTGTCGCTGTTTATCAACTGCTCTATTACCTCTTCACTTTCAAGTAGAAAGAAGAGGTTTGACACCTTTGCCTCATCCTGAGGGATTTTTCTTCCTTCACCCATCACCTCATTCATCCATGCGATGAGGTCGGCAATTGATTGTGTATTATGGATATCCGGGAATGAATCAAGGAAGGATTCTAATTTTTTTATTTTTCTCAGAGTCGCTGGATCCTTAATATTCCCTTTGACCAATATCTGGATTGGGGTTGAACCACCGAATTTTTCTGCGATTACCTTTTCCGTGTGTCGAAAATCGGTCTCCGGTTTGAAATAATTCAGGATATCAACCTTACGTTCAATTTTTGGTATGCCAAGGCTTGCGATTATTATTAACAATATACCGCATATTAAGATTGTCTTGTATTTTTTTATAATAAATGGACCAGGATTTATAATAATTCCGGTTTTTGTCTTTTTCTTCTCTTTTGGGTTTATCCAGTAAATCAGACCGGGAATAAAGGTGAGAGAGATAATAAGTGAAAACAGAATACCCAGACTACAGAAGATGCCAAAGTCTTTGATTGCGGTAAGGTATGAGCCCAGGATAAATGATGAGAATCCGAGTATTGTAGTTGCACTGGCGAGGATTACCGGTAGTGTAACACTACTTAAGGCGTCTATCGATCTCTGTAATCGGTTCTTTTTAGTATCCCTTTCCATAAAATGGCTGATGACATGGATTCCATAGGCACTGCCCACGGCAAATAGAATTACAGGAATGATATCCGAGATAATAGTTATAGGAATATGTAAAAGTGCCATTATCGCCAAGGTCCAGGTTGTGCTGAGCAGGACCGATAAGATTGGCAGAATAACGCGGAAGAGATTCTGGAATCCGATAGTAAGGGCAAAAAGGATAAATATCATCACCAGAGGGATGAGAAGTTTCAAATCCCTGATAATCATATCACTGATACCAACCATTAAAAATGGCTGGCCACCATAATAAACCTTTTCATTTAAGTTAAGTTTTTCAACGGTTTTTTTTAACCGACGCGCGGTCTTCATCTGGTCTGTTTCACGGTTTAATCGGCAGATTATTATTGTTTCTTTTGCATCTAAGGATACAAGGTTTTTCCGGTACATATCCCTGGAAAGGGTATAGGCTTTAAGTTTTTTGAGTTCGGCTCGGGTGCCGGGCGGATTTTCGGTGTCGATTAATGGTCCGATTTCAAGCCCTTCATCGGTCATTTTTATATTTAATATATTGGTCAAACTTGTGACAGATTGCACACCTTCGAGATTTTGAAACTGTTCCGTGAGTTGGGCGATATGGTTAAGGGTCTTTAAATTGAATACATCATCGGTCTCAAGCACAATCATTGCAATTAGATTTCCGCCGTATTCTTTTCCTATATAATCAAAGAGTTTAATCAGCGAATCATTTTTCGGCATATAGGACATAATATCGGGCTGGGTCTGGATGTCTTTGATAAAGAATCCGAGAAAGGCGGTGAGTATTATGGTGCCAATTACAATTACCTTGTGGTTATTCAAAACCACTGAGGCAAATTTCTGGATTATCCCCTTCTGGAATATTTGACTATTTTGGTCTTTTGGTCGATAATGCATAAAATTTTTTTATCTCCTTTTTATACCGTTAAAAAGCAAATCAAATAAGGTGTCGATGTTTCTGTTCAGTTTTTTAATATCCTTTTCTGTTGCCCAGTGGTATTCGAGTCCTTTCATTCCTACCACAATCGTGAATGCGGTAAGGTCGAGGTCATCAATTTCAAATATTTTTTTTTCAATACCCTGTTTGAGTATCGATTTTATCGTTTCAATCTCAAAGGAATCAAATTGGCTTCTAAATTTCTGGATGAATTTGTAGTTTTCCAAATATTCATCCTGGAATGCACTATAGACATTGGCGAGGCGGTTCAGTGCATTCATCCTCGCCTTGAAATAGGTGCGTAGTTTATCCGTAGGAAGTTTTTCCCGGGCGATTGCATTTAGGATCTCTGATTTCAAAATATTCCCTTCTCTTTTAATGACTGCCTTAAAGATATCTTCCTTGCTGGAAAAATAATGGTAGAGTGAACTCTTCGCCCGATTATTCGCCTTTGCAATATCCTCCATTGTCGCCTTGCGCAGGCCATAGCGGGCAAAGATTTTAACCGCCGATTCAATAATCTGGTCGCGGATATCTTTAGTGCCTTCGGGCATAATTTACCCCCATAAAATTTTCGACTAAATTAGTCAAATGTTTCATTGTCTAATTATATTCAAAATTTAACCTCTGTCAAGGGGTAAAATAACATCAGCAAATTTCTTCAATGATTCCACCGCCCAGGACCAGGTCATCTTCATAAAAGACCACAGATTGTCCCGGGGTGATTGCCCATTGGGGTTTTTTAAAAGTAACCTTTATCCGTCCGTTTTTCAAAGGGGTGATTCGCGCCGGGGCAAGGGGTGCCGTATATCTTATCTTTGCCTGAACCATCCTTTTATTGAGTCGGTTAAATGGAATAAGATTTATATCTCCGGCAATAAATTCTGATTTATAAACATCCTTTTTTTCTCCAACATATAAGGCATTTTTTTTCGGGTCTATCTTTATGATATAATAAGGCTGTTTATGGCTGATACCAATACCCCGGCGCTGGCCCCAGGTATAAAAAAAGATACCCTTATGCTGACCAATTATTCTGCCATCTTTGTTGATTATTGGCCCAGGCCTTTCGGGCAGTTTTTTTTTAAGAAATGTTGCACAGTCAGTATCCGGAAGAAAGCAGGCATCCTGACTCTTTTTCCTCTTCGCAGTGGGAAGTTTAAACTTTTTGGCAATGTGGCGCACCTCTTCTTTTGTGTATCGGCCAAGGGGCAGGATGGTTCGGGCAAGCTGTGTTTGTGTAAGGCGATAAAGAAAATAGGATTGTTCGTTTTTATCGCGCCCCTTTTTTAAAAGAAATCTTTTATTATTTTCTTCAACCCGTGCATAATGGCCGGTGGCAATGCGATCAAATCCGAGTTCTAAAGCCTTATTAAGAAAGAGTTCAAATTTTATATAACGATTGCACAGGATACAGGGATTTGGTGTTCGGCCCTGATTATATTCTTCTATAAAATTTTCAATTATGATTTTTTTATATTGGGTGGTGAAATCGAAGCAGTGAAATGGAATTTTTATTTTCTTTGCTACCCGGCGGGCAAATTCAATATCTTTATCGGTAACACCCTGAAACACCATAATTGCTGCTTCGACTTCATAGCCTTCTTTTTTTAAAAGAAAGGCAGCTGTTGATGAGTCAACCCCACCACTCAGGGCAAGAAGGATTTGCATCAGAGCCTTTTTGCTCTATTTTTCCATTGGTATCTTGATACCCTTTTTTCGGGCTACTTCAATTGCCTTTTCATAACCGGCATCATAGTGCCGGGCGACTCCTATACCCGGGTCATTGGTGAGAACCCGTTCAATTCTTTTATCCATATCCCTGGTTCCATCACAAACCAGAACCTGACCAGCATGGATTGAATAGCCGATACCCACACCACCGCCGTGGTGGATGGAGACCCAGGAGGCACCAGATGCTGTATTGAGCAAGCCATTGAGGATGGGCCAATCAGCAATCGCATCCGAGCCGTCAAGCATACTTTCGGTTTCCCGATAGGGTGAAGCAACCGAACCGGTATCAAGATGATCCCGTCCAATAACAATGGGTGCCTTTAGTTCACCATCTCTTACCATCTGATTTATCTTAAGACCCAATTTATCCCTTTCTCCATAACCGAGCCACATAATTCTTGCGGGCAGTCCCTGGAATGATATTTTTTTCTGAGCAAGTTTTATCCACCTTTTGATTGCCGGGTCATCACCAAACATCTTTAAAACCAATTCATCGGTCTTATAGATATCTTCCTTGTCTCCAGAAAGGGCGGCCCATCTGAATGGACCTTTGCCTTCACAGAAAAGTGGTCGGATATATTCAGGAACAAATCCTGGTATCACAAATGGATTTTCAACTCCGGCACGTTTTGCCTGACCACGGATATTGTTGCCGTAGTCAAAGGTGATTGCACCCTTCTTTTGCATTTCAATCATCGCCTCAACCTGTCTGGCAATTGATTCTAATGCCCGTTTTTTATACTCTTCAGGATTTGTGCTGCGTAGGTGAAGGGCGTCTTCTAAACTCATTCCTCCGGGAACATAGCCATTCAATTCATCATGGGCTGATGTCTGATCTGTAAGAATATCAGGGATTATTCCCCGGCGCACCAGTTCGGGTTCAATATCTGAGGTATTGCCGACCAGACCAACCGAGAGGGGCTTTTTCTCTTTTACTGCATCAAAGACGAGTTCCAATGCCTTGTCAAGGTCATCAACCATTACATCACAGAAGCCCTGGTCAATGCGTCTTTTTATCCGTGCGGGATCGACCTCAATATCAAGAATTACACCTTCATTCATTGTTACTGCAAGGGGCTGGGCACCACTCATTGCACCCATCCCACCGGTGAGAACCCATTTACCTTTTAGAGAACCTTTAAAATGCCTTTTTGCGCAGGCAGCAAGGGTTTCATAGGTACCCTGAATAATCCCCTGGGTTCCAATATAGACCCAGGACCCGGCAGTCATCTGCCCATACATTATCAAACCCAGGGCCTCAAGTTTTCTGAAGTAATCCCAGTTTGCCCAGGCTGGAACCAATAATGAATTGGCGATTAGAACCCGGGGTGCATATTCAAATGTTTTAAAGACCCCGACCGGTTTACCGGACTGGATTAGAAGGGTTTCATCATTTTCCAGTTCTTTTAATGTCTTTACAATTCTATGATAGCATTCCCAATTTCTTGCTGCCCTGCCGCTTCCGCCGTAAACAATCAACTCTTCAGGTCTTTCTGCAACATCAGGGTCCAGATTATTTTGAAGCATTCTTAAGGCTGCCTCTTGTTGCCATCCCTTACAGCTGATTTCAGTTCCGCGCGGGGCAGAAATAGGTTTATAAACATATTCTTTCATCGTTTTAGTTTTTTTCATTAAACCTCCTTGTTCTATTTTGTTCTATTTTAGCAATAAATTGAGGATAGTCAAGATAAAATCGAGGGAGATTGTGCGATTCTGATTTCAGGGACATCGTATTTGCATAAAATATTATATCTTAAAATACCGCTAAATTAACCCAATTTTTATATCTTTGCGGTTGTTGGAATATCGAGGTGCAGGATGCAGGGACAACAAAAATATCATCTGATTTGCTGTTTTATGGCTTGGATATCCTGATCAATCGTAATGATTTTGTAATTATCTTTTGAAATAAAATCTTTTGCCTTCAATCCCTGTATTGACTTGTTTGCAAATTTGTATATAATTCGTTTAATGAAGTGGCTGTTATTACTGAATTTTCTGCTGCTTTTTTTGACCTGCGGCACTCCACCGCGTGAGAGGGCATTGCAGATTTTAAATAGTGGTATTAAGGACAGTTCAGTTGTTATCCGGGTCAATGCGGCAAAGGGACTTAAGGAAATCGGTGATAGCCGGGGTATTGAGGTGCTTTATAAGATACTGCAGGGGGAGGATGAAGATGGTATTATTGCAGCCCTGAACGCTCTTTATGACCTGCAGGAAAAGAGGTTCTCACTCTTAGTTGTAAATTTAATCAAAGATGCTAATCCTCTGGTTAGAACTGAGGCATATCGGGTGGTTGCCCGGCTTTCGCAGCCCGAGGTGAAACAGATTCTCATTAATGGAACCAGGGACCATATTGTGAGCATCAGGAGAATTGCATATCAGGGATTGGCTCAATTTAATGATGAGAAGGTTATCCGGGCCGGTCTTTCTGATCCCGACCCATTGGTCAGGATCGAATCCGCAAGGTCTTTAGGATTATGCGGGGAAAATGGGATGGGGAATTTTATAAAGAAAGAGTTGAAGTTGATGAATCCTGAAGTCTGGTCAAGGGGTGTGATTTGTCTTGCCGAGCTTAAGGATACTTCATCCCTCGGTTTTATCAAAAAACTTCTTTTTGATACACCCTGGGATTTGAAACTCAGTGCATGCGAGGCGCTTTTAATGCTTAATAATGATTCTGGAAATGAGATTTTAAAACAGGCGCTTAAATCCGATGACCCGTTTGTCCGAATTAAGGCAGTGGAAATACTGAAGCGGTATCCACTCCCGGAATTTTTTGAACCGCTTAAACAGGCAACCCAGGATGAATATATAAATGTTTCGATCGGGGCAATTGATGACCTGCGTCACTATCATAAAAAGGAATTAAAGAAATTATTTGTTCAACTTTTAGATGCCCCCAACCCTCTGGTGAGGATTGCCGCAGCGGTTGCATATCTTAAGGCGGAATAATGGGATTAAGATTTTTAAATACACTTTCCGGTAAATTGGAAAATTTCAAACCTATAAATAATGGAGAGGTGGGAATCTACAGTTGTGGTATGACAGTTCAGGGACCGCCTCATATCGGTCATATCCGCGCTGCACTTAATCGTGATGTCCTTGTGCGCTGGCTTAAATATCTCGGTTATAAGGTAACGAGTGTTGAAAATTTTACTGATGTTGATGATAAGATTATTCAAAAACAGAAAGCATATAAAAAAGATTGGCGGATAATCGCTCAGGAGAATATTGATAAATATTTGCAGGTCTGTGACCAGCTGAATATTGAAAGGGCAACGGTCTATCCCAGGGCATCCCAGCATATTGAAGAAATTATTAATCTGGTTCAGGGACTTGTTGATAAGGGGTATGGATATGAAAAGAAAGGCGATGTCTATTATCGGGTGAGAAATTTTACCACCTACGGTAGGCTATCCAAAAAGAGTATTGATGAATTAAAGTCTGGAGTTCGGATTGAACCGAGTGAAGAGAAAGATGACCCATTAGATTTCGCCCTCTGGAAGGCGGCAAAGGCGGACGAGCCCTTCTGGTTCAGTCCCTGGGGAAAAGGAAGACCAGGATGGCATATTGAATGTTCTGCGATGTCAATGCATTATCTCGGTAAGACGCTTGATATCCATACCGGGGGTGAAGATTTAATCTTTCCCCATCATGAGAATGAGATCGCCCAATCCGAGGCGGCAACGGGTCAACAATTTGTGCGCTACTGGCTTCACACCGGTTGGGTTACCCTTGGTGGTGAAAAGATGTCAAAATCTACCGGCCATTTTCTCCTTATTGATGAACTTTTAAAGGAGTATCGTCCCAATGTGGTAAGATTATATCTTTTAAAGACCCATTATAGAAATCAGATTGAATTTTCCCGGGCACGGCTTGATGAGGCAAAATCGGCATATTTACGGATTCAGACCTTTCTCAGTAGTTTTAAGGAATTGCCTGATATTGAGAAACCATTAATGCTTGAGGAATTTTCTGAGGCGATGAATGATGATCTTAATACGCCCAGGGTATTGGGCATTATCTATGATTTAATAAAGAAGGGCTATGAGACTTCGGATATTGATATCGCCTGTACTGTAAAGTATTATTTGAGGATATTGGGATTTCGGGATGAATCAACCGAGCCGCCGTTTGAATCGGTCTCTGTTACTTTAAAGGAAATAATAAAAAAATTGGAAGATGATGGTCGTCAAAATATACTTGATGAGATAAAAGATGAACTCTGGAAGATGTATGGAAATTTCAGGCGTGCCGGGGATGTCTTTCCCGGGATGGTGGATTTGATTCTTCGGATAAGGAATATATTAAGAAAGGAAAAAGATTATTCATTTGCAGATTATATCAGGTCACGGCTTGCAGATACGGGTATTCAGATTCAGGATATTAATCTTGATAAAAGTACCTATAGATTGGAGGTGCGATGATTAATGCTACTCAGATTAGAAAGGGGATGCTCATCAAACTTGATGGCGTTCCATATGTTGTTTTAAATGCGACACATATTACACCGGGTAAGGGACGGGCATATATGCAGTGTGTGATAAGAAATCTCCAAACCGGACTTTCCCGGGATATAAGATTTCGTTCTAATGACCGTGTTGAAAAGGCTGAGGTGGAAGAGATAGATATGGAATATATCTATAATTCCGACAATATCTATTATTTTATGGACCTTGAGTCCTATGAGCAGATTCCAATCGATGCAGAACTTATCGGTGAATCAAGGAAATTTCTTCAGCCGAATATCAGGGTCCGGGTGAGATTCTATGAAGGCAAGCCACTTGGTATTATTCTTCCCAAGTATGTAATTCTGAAGGTTGTTGATACCCAGGCACATATCAAGGATGCAACTGCCCAGGCGCAGATGAAACCGGCAAGGCTTGAAGGTGACCATAACTGTCAGGTTCCTCCGTTTATTGAGGTCGGGGATTTGATAAAAGTAAATACCGAGACCGGTGAATATGTTGAGCGGGTTTAGAATTACATTAAGTTCTTTGTTAAAAGATTTTGCCTTTTGGGGCAAAAGGAGGTATTATGTCTAAGGATTTACAAGAAACAATAAGAGAGGTTGCGGAAAAGATTCCTGGTTGTCGTTATGTCAGCCTTGTTGGTTATGACGGCATAACCGTCACCCAGTATATAATTGAAGCGAATTTTGATGTCAGCCTTTATGATGCTGAAGTTTCATCAATTATGCTGGCATCCAGGGAAGTAAGGAAGAGCCTTGAATTGGGTATTGATAAAGAGTTGATCTGGTTGACCGAAAATTCATTTTTTATCATCCATCCATTGAGTGAAGAGTATTTTATCTATGCCTGTCTTAAGTCCTCGGATTCAAGCCCTGGTGTGGCAAGGATTACATTAAACAAGGCAAAGCCGGAGATTAAGAAGATTATATATCCTGAATCTGGTTTGTAGATTTCTCGCAGTAGCGGGAGGATAGATAAAAAAATTAGGCATTGGGATTCTTGGTGCCTTAGCAGCTGGTATTATATTTCAAAATTTAATTGAACCCCGGTTGCCCATTAATATTCTTTTTTGTATTTTTGCCTTAATATTATCTTTTTTTAGAAAAGATTTTCTTTTTTTGGCTGTTGGACTTTTAAGCGCTATTAATACTTCTTTATGCCGACCGCTTAATCTTCCGGACATAAAACGGGATATAAGATTTCTGGGTGTCGTAACCGGTGAAGAGTACTATCCGGATTATAAAAAACTCTTTATTAATATAGATAAAATTTTATTAAAGAGTGATACAATTGATTATCGCATTCCCGTGGAATTTTTCTCTTATCAGAAAGGGACAATGCTTGGTAAAAGGGTGATTATCAAGGGCAGGATTAGGCCGTATAAAAATTTTGTTTTCCATAATCTCCTTACCGGTTCAATCATTGGTTCTTATCCGGATAAAAATATTTTACATCAATTATTTTTTAACATCCGAAGTTATATTGAGGGATTATTTAAGAGAATCTTCGCACCCCAGGATTATGATATTGCGACAGGCCTGGTGCTTGGCGGGAGCGGTCGTCTGAGTAAACCGGTAAAAGAAGTTTTCAGAAGAGCCGGGGTTTTACATATCCTGGCGGTTTCCGGATTGCATGTCGGTTTTGTGATTGCATTTCTGGGTATGATTCTTATCTTTATCCCGGTGGACAATCGGATAAAATTTCTCATAATTATTGTTGGCCTTTTTATCTATGCCGGTATCATCGGATTTCGGCCGAGCGTATGCCGGGCTGGTATAATGGCATTTCTTTTCGGTCTGGGATTGGTGCTGCAGAGAAATGTTGAACCACTTCATATCATAAATATTACTGCGATGGCATTTTTAACGGTTAACCCTATGCTTTTGTTTGATGTCGGAACAGAACTTTCATTTTCTGCTGTATATGGTATTATTATTTTATATCCGGAATTAGAAAAACATTTCATCAGTAAGATTGAGAACCGTTTTATTAAAGCAATAATTTCAATAATGGCGGTCTCCCTTTCTGCTCAGCTCTTTGCGCTTCCATTGATAAGTTTCTATTTCCATAAGATTCCTACACTGGCGGTATTTTCCAATGTCCTGATTGTTCCTCTGGTATCAGTAATTATCTTTATGCTGTATATATCTGTTTTTGTCAGTTTAATCTGGATGCCATTTGTGCATATCCTTGCATTCTTTATTTCTCAATTAATTTTTATTTTGCTTTATGTCGGTAGATTTTTCGCCTCAGTACCGGGTTCGGTTCTTTATGTTACGATATCACCAATAATTCTTCTTTCTTACTACCTGCTCTTTTTCAAAAGGACCTGCTTTCCGGGTATTGTTATTATAACCTCATTTCTGATTATTTTTTCTGTAGCTTCATTCGGTGATAAAATTATTATAAAACATTATTCCCGGGGCCTGTTAATTACTACACCTGTAAGGGAGAATATCTTTATTGCCAAAGGTAGTGGCGGTGTGCGAGCAGCAACATTTCTTGATTATCAGGGGCTTGAAGAACTGGATTATCTGATTGCAGCGAGAAGGTTCTATCGGGTAAAAAAGAGATTTGTTAAGGCGGTTGACCCATTACATTTCAAACACTTGAAACTCGGTCGACTGCGGATTCTATTATCGCGTAATTTCAGGGTGGAATTTAATGGTAGGACGATTTTCCAGGAACGGAATGATGGCGATAATTTTAAAACCGGATGGATTGAGTATATAGTCAGCGATGGAAACCGCATCTACAAATTTAATGTCTCACCAGTGAATTCGATATTCAATCATTTGTTGACGGAACTCAAACTTCTCCGGGGGCTATTTTTAACAACTTGATATTCGCATCAGGATATCTATAGTTTAATTTTGGTGTATGGCTGAGAAGGTATTGTAGATTGCACACCATTATGGAATAAAGAATACACATATCGGTAATATCCGGTTTTCGAAATAGCATTCATTTATTGACCTTTTTTGAATTTATGATATACTCTGTTGAATATGAAAAGATTATCAAAAAATTTTATTGCTCTATTTGTCAGTGATATTGTTGTTAAAATACTTGGTTTTGTTGCTACAGTATATATTGCGCGCGTCCTTGATATTTCGGGATTTGGACTTATCAGTTATGGGGTGGCGTTTTTAAATTATATATTGCTTTTTTGTAACCCCGGGCTTACTACAATTGGTGTGCGCGAGATTGCAAAGGATATCCAGCATAGTAAGATCATTGGCGAAGTTATCGGAATCAGGACATCCCTTTCGCTTATTATATTTTTATTATTTGGTATCGGATTGATTCTTGCGCCGGGCAGTGCATTAACGAAAAAAATAATATTCTTTTATGCACTTTGTATGTTTCCTGCATCCTTTTTATTGGAATTTGTGTTTCAGGGTAGACAGGAGATGGAATTTATCGGTATCGGGAGGATAATACAGTATGGTGTTTATCTTTTTCTGCTGTTCTTTTTACTGAAAAGCAGCGGTGATATCCTTATGGTGCCGATTTCATTCCTGATCGGATATTCGGCGGTCACATTATTTTTGTTATTTGCCTTTCTCAAGAGATATAAATCCTTCTATTTTTCATTTCGGAATTGGCGTGCGTTGTTTGCAACGGCGATTCCGGTTGGTATGGCAACGGCACTTAATCAGATTTCTGTAAATCTGCCGGCAATTATACTCGGTATCTTTCATAGTAAATCAGAGGTCGGAGTGTTTACTGCGGGATTGAAAATCATTGTGGTTTTTTTAATCATTGAAAGGGTTTTTTATTACATCTTCTTTCCCATCATCGCCCAGCAGTATAGCCAGGCACCTGAAAAACTAAGTCGAAGTTTCAGTTTTATGATACGCATAATATTTGCTATTACGGTTCCGGTTTTATTCGGCGGACTTATTTTGAGCTCAAGGATAATTGTCGGTATCTATGGCCCAGCTTTTGCCCGAGCCGCCGGCGTCTTTTCCATTCTCCTTTTCTATTTTTTCCTTTCTCCATTGAATACAATTCTCGGTTATGGACTTGTTGCCCTTGATAAAGAACGGCTGTTTTTTCGGATAATTACGATAAGCTCGGTTGTAAATTTTCTGTCTCTTTTTATCCTGGGTATATATTATCAGGCCGCCGGGGCGGCGATTGGTCTTATTATCGGAGAGGTAATCGGGGTAATTTTGATGTATCGCACACTGCGTAGATATGTGAGATTTTCTTTTTTAGGCTCAGTTGTGAAAGCTCTGCCGGCGGGTTTTCTTATGCTGATTTTGTTATATATATTTAGAGGATTGAATATAGTTTTTCTTATTATTATGAGTGCGGTTATTTATGGGTTTGTATTTTATCTTACGGGTGGTGTATCCAGTGAGGAGTTGAGATTTTTAAAAAAATCTTTGAAATAAAAAAGCTGTACGACCGCCTTTTTTTATCTTTTTTTTAAAACAAATTAAGAAAAACCGTGTAGATAATTCAGATATCAGATTGCTTGACTTATTGATTAATATCAATATAATGGATAAATATAGAAATTTTCTATTTTCAACCTAAAAATCACAAACAGGAGGTTATATGAAGGAATACAGAAATTTTATTGATGGGAAACTTGTGCCTTCAAATTCAGGTCGGACATTTGAAAATCGTAATCCCGCAAACTGGGATGAGGTTGTCGGGGTTTTTCCCAGGTCAACGGCTGAGGATGTAGAGAAGGCAATCGAATCGGCAAAAAAGGCTTATAAGAAATGGCGTCAGATTCCCTGGCCCAAACGTTCCGAAATTATGCGCCGGGCTGCCGAGATTATGATTCAGAAGAAAGAAGAACTCGCAAGGTTGATGACCAGAGAGATGGGTAAGGTGATTAAAGAAACACGAGGCGATGTCCAGGAAGGTATTGATACCGCATTATATGCTTCAATCCAGGGAAGGAAGTATTTCGGTTATACGGTTCCCTCTGAGTTGTCAAATAAAAGTTGTATGACAAAGAGGGAGCCACTTGGTGTCTGGGGACTTATTACGCCCTGGAATTTTCCTATTGCGATTCCTTCCTGGAAGATATTTCCCTGTTTATTGAGTGGTAATACTGCGGTCATTAAGCCGGCGACCTATACCCCGGCGTCAGTAGGTGAATTAGCAGGTATCTTACAGGAGGCAGGTGTTCCGGATGGTGTTTTGAATGTTGTTTATGGAGGCGGGGGAGAGGTTGGTGAGGCGCTTCTAAATCATCCTGATATTGTCGGTATTTCATTCACCGGTTCTTCTGAGATTGGTCGGAGAATCGGTGAGGTTTGTGGAAAGAGACTGAAGCGTTGTTCATTAGAACTGGGGGGAAAGAATGGTCAGGTTGTGCTCAAGGATGCAGACCTGGAACTGGCAATTGAAGGTGTGCTCTGGGGAGCATTTGGAACAACCGGCCAGCGCTGCACGGCTACCTCAAGGTTGATTATAGAAGAACCGATATATGATGAATTTATCGCCCGGCTAAAAGAGAGGGCTGAAAAGTTGAAATTGGGTGATGGACTTGATGAGATGATCGATGTCGGTCCATTGGTGAGTGAGGCACAGCGCGAAACCGTCCATTCCTATGTGGAGATCGGCAAAAAAGAAGGTGCAAATCTGATTACCGGCGGTGAGTCATATACTGAAGGGGAATGTGCAAAGGGCTGGTTTTATAGACCGACAATCTTTATTGATGTTAAACCACAGATGCGTATTGCCCGGGAAGAGATTTTTGGACCGGTTCTTTCGGTATTAAAGGCGAAAAATTTTGAGGAGGCGATTGAGATACTTAATGGAACCTCATATGGATTATCTTCAAGTATCTATACGAAGGATTTGAATAAGGCACATAAGGCAATAGAACTTGCAGAAACCGGTATTGTCTATATTAATGCCCCGACCATTGGTGCGGAATGTCATCTTCCCTTTGGCGGTATGAAGAATACGGGAAACGGCCATCGTGAAGGCGGCTGGACTGCATATGAAATATTTACTGAAGTGAAAACAGTCTACATTGATTATTCAGGTGCTTTACAAAAGGCACAGATTGATACCTGGGATAATAGGGATTGAACTATGGCACAAAAAAGAAAAAGGGGCAGATTACCAATAATCAAAACTGAGTTGCCAGGACCACGAGCCCGGCAGATTTTGCGTCAGGATCAGAAATATGTTTCTTCCTCATATACCAGGGCATATCCTGTGGTTATAGATAAGGGAGATGGGGTATGGGTTATGGATGTTGACGGTAACCGATTTCTCGATTTTACTGCGGGAATCGGCGTGCTTTCAACCGGACATTGCCATCCTGAAATTGTTAAGGTTATAAATAAACAGGCATCGCGATTTCTTCATATGTCAGGGACCGATTTTTATTATAAGGTACAGAGCTGGCTTGCTGAAAAACTTGCCGAGATTGTTCCCGGGGCAAAGAATAAGAAGGTATTTTTTGCCAATACCGGAACTGAGGCGGTTGAATGTGCAATGAAGCTTGCTCGTTATCACACCCGAAGGCAGAGGTTTATCGCCTTTATCGGTGCATTCCACGGCCGCACCCTGGGCTCTCTTTCTCTCACCGCATCCAAGGCTGTTCAGCGGCGTTATTTCAGCCCTTTGGTTTCTGGAGTGTATCATGTGCCTTATGCATACTGTTTTCGGTGTATGTTTCACCTTCAATATCCATCCTGTAATATGGAGTGCGTGAGATACATTGACGAGGTCATTTTTAAAAAGGTTGTGCCGCCGGAAGATGTCGCCGCGATATTTGTTGAACCAATCCAGGGAGAAGGTGGCTATATCGTACCACCGCCGCTCTTTCTCACGCATTTAAGAAGACTCTGCAATAAGTATGATATTCTTCTGGTTGATGATGAGGTTCAGGCCGGTATGGGCAGAACCGGCAGGATGTTTGCGATTGAACATTTTAAAGCCAAGGCAGATATCTACTGCATTGCCAAGGGGATTGCATCGGGTTTACCCTTGGGTGCATGCGTGGCACAAAGCGGAATAATGAACTGGCCACCGGGTTCTCATGCCTCAACATTCGGTGGAAATCCTGTTGCCTGTGCTGCAGCATTAAAGACAATTGAACTACTGGAAAATGGTTTGATTGAGAATGCAGAAAAACTTGGTCAGATTGCCCTGGAAAGGCTGAAGGAGTTAAAGCAGCGTTATGATTTTATTGGTGATGTAAGAGGAAAGGGATTGATGCTTGGAATTGAACTTGTTGGTGATGCAATTACCAAAGAGCCAGTTTCGGATAAACGGGATGCGGTTGTATATGAGGCGTTCAAACAGGGTCTGCTGTTACTGGGTGCCGGTGAGAGTACAGTTCGTCTGATACCCCCCCTGGTGCTGAATGAATCAGAATTACATCTGGGGCTTGATATATTCGTCAGGGTGATTAAAAAGATTTTTAAAAGGTCTTAATAAAAAAAGGGGGCTGATGCCCCCTTTTTATTTTTTTTGTTATTTTTAATAACTGGGCATTAGATAGATTCCAAACCAGACATCGGTTGTATCAATGCTTTTAAAATACTCATCCATAACAACAAAGTGGAGTATTGCTTTTGCTGATTGAAGGTGTTTTGTGGATAAATATCGACGCACAGTGTCGAGCGGAAGATTTACATTTAATAATTTGAATGTATCCACAGCTTCCGGATTTGTTATACCTTTAATTTTTGCATAGATTGCCAGTGGTTCAGCAGGGCCAAATATATAATTACCGTTTTTATCATAATATTCCCAGATCAATTCCTTTAGATAGCAATCAACTGAATTTTTCGCAACAAAATCAATTTCATCAATGACTGCATAATGTGTAGAATCACCTGTATGTGTATACCAACCCATTGGATGTATATAGGTGATTTCAACATCCGGTTTCAGCTTTGCTGATTCCTTTGCATAGTCACATGCAATAAAGACCATCATAATAGCCAGAATTACCAGAATTTTTTTCATCGTTCCTCCTTTTCTCATATCATAACAATTCTATTCAATATTTTTAATTTGTCAAGGGGTAAAAATGCTGACTCCTCTCCACTTTTTGTCTTGATTTTTGTGAGAGGCGAAAGATATTTCATAATATTTTTTCAATTTCTGTTTCAGGCTCAGTAATACTATCCGGAGATTTTATCTGCAGATAAATTTCGGGCGGCAGACTCTGAATCAAAATATCTACTTATAGATACTTACGGTGTTAAATATTGAAATTTTTGTCTAAGTGTAATATGACTAAGCTGGCTTTTTTAAGTTTTTGCCGTAGGTGTAGCCCTTTTCAAATGCCTTCAGGTTGAGAGGAATCGCCTTTTCCGGAACAGAATCCGGGATTGCCTTTTTCATCGCTTCGGGGCTTACAACATCGGTGATTGCAGTAAAGAAGCCGAGCATTACTACATTGGCCACAATTTTTATTCCCAGTTCTTCAGCAAATCTTGTTGCCGGGATGGCGAATGTTGTGTTCACCCTATCCGACTTTGGTTTTACAAGGTCTTCATCATAAAGAAGAATTCCGTTTTCTTTGAGTTCAGATTCAAATTTATCATACCCGGCCTGGGACATTGCAACTAAGATGTCTGATTTTGTAACATAGGGATATAGTACCTTTGTTTCTGCAACAACAAGCTGGGAACTGCAGGCACCGCCGCGGGCTTCAGGTCCGAACGATTGATTCATTGTGGCAAATTTATTGTCATAGATAGAGGCAGCTTTACCGACAATAATCCCGGAACGAATAATACCCTGGCCTCCATATCCGGCAAATCTTATTTCAAACATCCTATTCACCTTCCTTTTTTGGTTCTGCTACCGCCCCTGAATAGGGGATGAATTTATCACCCAAAACCCTGGTAAGCTGGGCATTATATGTGTCGAGATAGGTAGGTCTTTCTAATGTAGTGAATCTTCCAATAATAATCTTTTGATCGTTTCTGATTTCTGTTTCCCTTGGTTCAATTCCCTCTTTTATTTCTGAATTTTCATAGTAGAAGTTTAATAAACTCGATTCAATTTTATCAATGCCCTGATAGTAATTTAATCCCGGCGCCAACACCTCAATTACTGATAGTCCATTTTTCTGAAGTGCTTCGGTTATCGATTTTGCCAGTTCATCGGTATGAAGGGCAGTCCAGCGCGCCGTATAGACCGCACCGCAGGAATTTGCAAGATGTGGGATATTAAAGGGCTCTTCAAATGTGGAATAGGCGGAAAATTTTGTGGTAGTTTCTGGTGCGGATTTATGGGCAATTTCCCGATATATAAAACTGTTGATGCAGATGACGGTTAGTTCCATATTTCTTCGTCCGGCATGAACAAGATGATTACCACCCAGGGTGATCAGATCACCGATTATTGGAATTACCTTTAATGATGGATTGGTAAGTTTCAGTCCGGTGCCAAAGGCAACTGCCCGACCTCGATTGGTATGGAAATAATCCACGCCAAGATATTTTATATCCTCGGGCCGAAATGGAATATCCGATGTTATTGAAATCTTTTGTGGGTTTATACCCGATTCTTTAATCCCATTTGCCAGTGTTTCAATAAATGTACTCATTCCTTTGCACTCCAATTTCCTTCAAAGACCAATTTTTCTAACCTTGTCTTGAATTCAATGATACCTTCGGATTTTTTCTCCTTTTGTGCACCCAGTTCGATAGCATCACAGATATCCTGGGGATTGTGAACGCCCGCACCACCGTGGGGAACAAGCACAACATTGGCTTTTCCATCACAACACCTTTCTATCTCAAAGACAATCTGTCCATAATTGATTTCCGGAACCACAAATGCCTTGACTCGATTTGCCAGTTCTCTAATCTTTTCATCGGGAAACGGCCAGACCGTAACAAGCCTGAGATTTCCGACCTTGATACCTTTTTCCCGCGCCATATCAATCCCTTTTATTGCTACCCTTGAGGATATGCCGTAGGAGACAACCACTACTTCGCAGTTTTCAGTTTCTTCTTCTTTCAGTTCAATAATCTTATCTTTATTTTTTTGAATTTTATCGATAAGCCTTTTAAGATATATTCCCCTTGGTTCATCCTTTTTAACAGGATAGCCCTTTTCATTATGGGCAAGTCCGCTGATGAATAGATTCAGACCATCCCCGGCTTTTGCAATCTGGGGGATGAGGTCGGAGCCAGGTTTAAATGGTAGATATTCTTCCGCCGACCCCTTATAGAAGTTTCTGGGTTCAATCTCAATTTCATCAGCTGCCGGGATGACAACCTTTTCTGTCATATGACCAACACATTCATCCGCCATAATCATTACAGGGCAGCGGTATTTCTCGGCAAGGTTGAATGCCTTGATTGTATAATCGAACATTTCCTGGGGAGAATCCGGGGAAATCGCAATGATTTCATAATCACCATGTGAACCCCAGCGTGACTGCATCATATCTGCCTGACCGGTTTTGGTCGGTACCCCTGTAGATGGGCCACCCCGCTGAACATTTAGCAGGACAAAAGGTGTTTCAAGCATTGCCCCGTATCCGATTGTTTCCATCATCAATGAATAGCCGGGTCCTGATGTAATCGTCATCGCCTTGGCTCCTCCCCAGGCAGCACCTAAAACTGCGGCAATAGAAGCGAGTTCATCTTCCATCTGGATGAAGATTGCCCCGGCTTTTGGTGCGACACGGGCAAATGCCTCGGCGGCTTCAGTAGAAGGGGTAATCGGATAGCCAGCAATAAATTTGCATCCTGCAGCCAATGCACCCCAGCCGGCAGCGACATCACCGTCAATATAATAGACACCGGTAAGAACTGATTTTGGATCAGCCTTCATTGTCCTCTCCTTTTATCTGAGTGCGCCATTTATTGTAACGTTCCGTATAACTTGGTCTTTCCCGATCGACAAATTTACCGCAGATAATATTCGATTGGAACGGGATATCAAGATTTTTTGTATTCTCACCATGTCGGATTTCTGCATTGGTATGATAGAACCTCATCATATCGATTCCATCCCCCAGACGATTAATCCGGGAGTAATACTGGGCACAGGGTGATATAACTTCAATCAAAGAAAATCCTGTTTTATGCAATGCCTCAACTATGGAGGTTGCCAATCTGCGCACATGGAGTGCAGTCCAGCGTGCAACATAGACCGCACCTGCAGAATCAGCAATATAGGGAATATTGAATGGCGGTTCAACACATCCGTAAGGTGAAGTGGTGGCATAGGCGGTAAGTGGGGTGGTCGGGGCAACCTGACCACCGGTCATCGCATAGATGAAGTTATTTACACAAATCACAACCATATCAATATTTCTTCGTGCGGCATGGATAAAGTGATTTCCACCGATTGCAAGCAGGTCTCCATCACCGGAAAAGACGATGACCTTTAAATTAGGATTTGCCAGTTTAATACCGGTTGCAAATGGAATAGCCCGACCATGGGTTGTGTGGAATGAGTCAAGTTTCACATAACCTGCTACCCTTCCGGTGCAGCCAATGCCGGAAACAATGCAGACATTATTTAAGTCAACCTGTGCCTTATCAAGTGCTGCGGCAAGGGTGGTAACTGCAATGCCGATACCACAACCCGGACACCAGATATGGGGTAGTCGGTCCATCCGGAGAAGATTCTCCATCGGATGGTAGGTATTCCTTGTGGTTAATGTTTCCATAATGATACCTTTTTTTTATTTTGGAGCATATTCAATAATTCCTTCTTTTTTACTATTTTCCCTGGATGCCTGAATAATTGCATTTAATATGTCATCGGAATTTTCAACACCCTTTTCACCGTGGGTAACAAATATTGTGTTTGCATTCCCCTGACTGCATCTCTGGATTTCATAAACGAGCTGGCCATAATTCATCTCAACCGCGACAAATGCCTTTGCCTTTCTGGAAAGTTCCCGGACGCGATTTTCAGCAAAGGGCCAGATTGTATCGAGTTTTAATAAACCGGTTTTTATCCCTTGCTCTCTTGCCTTTTGTTGTGCCTGTTTTGCTGCTGAGAAACTTGAACCATAGGCAATAACTATAATCTCAGCATCTTCGGTTGCCAGTTCTTGAAAGCGGACAATCTTTTCTGCATAATTTCGAATCTTTCGGACCAGGGGATGAACATTAAATTCCTGACATTCTTCATTCATTATCGGATAGCCCCGTTCATCATGGGTCAGACCTGTAACATGGAATTTATATCCAGCCCCGATGTCAACAAGCCTGGGGATAAGGTCTTCATCCCTTTTAAAGGGTAGATATTTTTCCTGGGGACCATCATAATATCGTCTCGGTTCAAGTTTGATATCCTCGGCGCGGGGGATTGTAACATCGGATTTCAGATTGACTAAATAACCATCGGTGAGAACAACTACAGGAACCCGGTAATGTTCAGAAAAGTTGAATGCCTTAATCATAAAATCAAAGATTTCCTGAACCGTGGAAGGCGCAAGGCCAATTATTTCATAGTCACCATGAGAACCCCATCTTGATTGGAAGATATCACCCTGGGCCGGTGCAGTTGGTATGCCGTGCCCTGGTCCGACCCGCTGAACATCAACGATGACACAGGGTGTTTCAAGCATCACCCCGAGTCCCATATGTTCCATCATCAAAGAGAGTCCCGGTCCTGAAGTAACGGTCATAGACCTCCTTCCGGTCCAGGATGCACCAAGCACTGCAGCCAGTGCAGATATCTCATCCTCCATCTGGACATATACTGCATCCAGGGTCTTTGCCCGCTCTAAAAAATAGTTACTTATCTCAATCGCCGGTTCAATGGGATACATACCAAGGAATCGGCATCCAGCCGAGATTGCCCCTTCAACACAGGCTTGACTTCCACTTAATTGATGGGTCCCGGTTTTTAATGAATCTTTTGGCGGCTTCATCGGTCTTTAAAATATGTCAATTATACGGGCTAAAGCGGCCCGGCCTCGATAATCGGGTAAGAGAATCGGTGCGCGTCTTTCAGGTTTAATCCCTGCCTCATTAAGCATATCAATATATTTTTTAACATGTTCCAAGGTAATGTTTCCGGTTTCAGTATGGGTTTTGACATATTCAGCAGCATTTATTCCTGCCCTTCTACCAAAGACAAGACAGTCAAGGGTAGAATTGCCCATTAAACGATTCTTTCCGTGCACACCACCAGATACCTCTCCAGCAACCCAGAGGCCTTCAACATTTGTCCTTCCCCAGGGGTCGGTTTCTACCCCGCCATTTTGGTAGTGCAGGGTAGGAAATACCAATACCGGATCCTTTGACATGTCAATACCATTTCTTTTGTACAGACGGGTCATTCCGGGAAAAGCCCGGGCAAGATAGCCCTTACCATTTTTAATATCAATAAGCGGCGTATCAAGCCAGATTCCTCTTAATCCGGTTGGTGTGGTAATCCCTTTGTTTCTCACATAACACTCTCGAATAAATGATGCGGCTTCAACATCCCGGGGTTCGAGTGGGAAGACAAATGCTTCACCATCAACATTCACTGGTTGGGCACCACTGCTGCGAAGTTTCTCAGTAAGCAGATAACCGACAATCTGAATTGGATAGGCAGCACCGGTTGGGTGGTATTGCACTGTATCAATATCCCGCAATTTTACACCGACCCGATAGGCAAGTACCGGACCATCAAATGTTGCACCATAATGATTTGTTGTTGGAAAACCCCGGATATGAAGTCTTCCAAATCCTCCGGTCGCCAGAATCGTTGCCTTGGCACGAACAATTTTGTATTCGCCGGTCTCCAAATTCCATAAAATCGCTCCGGTTACTTTATTATTATCATCGGTAAGCAGTTCAATTGCCGGATACTGCTCCAGACAGAGGATCTGCCGATTCCTGAATTCATCCCTGATTACCCTTAACTCTTCCAAACCGGTGTAGTCGCGGCAGGAATGCATACGTTTTATAGAAGTTCCACCACCCCATTTTTCCACCAGTTCACCATTCTCTTCACGGTCAAAGATGGCACCCATTTCAATCAACCATTTGATAATAAATGGAGCGTCTTCAACCAGGGCACGCACAACATCCGGTTTGTTGGCAAAGTGACCGCCTCCTATTGTATCAAGATAATGGCGCTGGACTGAATCGATTTCCCGGTCTGCAGCCTGGGTTCCGCCTTCAGCCATAATGGAATTGGCATCGCCGTGCCGAAGTTTGTTAACAAGAAGAATTTTATCACTTGGTACACCACTATTATTCGCCCATAGTGCGGCAGATGTTCCGGCAAGCCCGCCGCCAATAATTAAGATATCGGTCTCATAGTCTATTTTTGAGAGATCGGTTTTGCCGGGGTCAATTAAGGGATATGCCTCAAGTAGATCGACGACCTCATTGGGGCCAATATCACCTTTGTTGGGCCCTATTGTGATCACCCTTTTTCCACCCGGGGCATAGTCAGGATGGACCTTAAGGACTTCTTCCTGTTCCTGTCTGGACATTGCCGGCGGCGTATAGTTGATTCTGCTTGATCTTGTCTTTTCAACCTTTTCAATAAGTTTTCTCATATATTCAGGATATCCATCGATCAATTTAATCTCAGCCATTTTTACTCCTTTCTTTAATCTGGTTCCCGCTGGCGCTCTGCATACATCTTTTCCAGCTCTTCCCTTGATTTACTTGTGATAGTATCCATCGCCTCTTTGAATTTTCCCTTTTCAATCTCCTCAACCCGTTTTTTTAGATGTTTGGGCATAGTCAGACCATATCGACCATACATTCTTCTTCCTAATTGGGCGACATGATACTGGACGATTTCTGCTGGACACCTGATTGCACACATACCACACTGGATGCAGTCAAATGAATCATCGGCAACAGCTTCAAAATCACCCCGGATTGCCGACTGCACATAGTCCATCACCTCTAAATCCTGGGGGCAGGACTTTGTGCAGGTGTTGCAGGATACACACCTGGCAACCTCAGGATAGTATTTTATAAATACCGAGGCATCATAGGGTTCTTTGGTGATGTCATATATCGCCTTTTCTGCAGGTGAGAAAGGAATCTGTACCAAATACATTCCATCTTCAACCCTGGTTTGACAGGCTAAATCCGCCTGAAGTTTATATTCACCTGCTCTTCGGTAGATTGTAGCACAGGCACCACAATGGCCCTGTCTGCATCCAACACTTCGGAGTAGTCGATAGCCAGCATATTCAATTGCCGTAAGGATTGTTAAATCTGCAGGAACCCTATAGCCTTTTCCCATTATATAGATTGTGACCCAATCCTTGATATCCTTTTCATCAACCCCGGTGGTTACAGGACGATTTGCCTCGGCAATTCTTTCCATAATGTTGGTTTTCTCTTCCATATTTTTTTTCTCCTTACTTTATAAGTCCCTTTTTCTTGAGCAGGGGTTTAGGATCCACATAATTCTGGTTAAAACCAAAGGTTTTATTATCAAGGCCGAAGGCAACCGCAATTAGTTGTGTAATGTAGAATACAGGCATCTGCTGGAAATCAGGATGGTTTTTTAGTACCTCTTTTTGGCGTGTATCAAGATTGAAGGCGCATAGGGGACAGCAGGTTGTTATCGCCTCGGCTCCTTCCTGTTGGGCATGACCCAGAATATTATAAGCAAGTTCCGCCACCTTTTCTTTATTATTAACGGTTTGATAACTTCCGCAACATACCTTTTTATAGGGATTGTCAATCACCTCAGCGCCGAGTGCCTCAAGCAGGTCCTTCTGGATTGTTGGATCCTCCGGGTCATCAATACCTACCTCTATGGGTCTTAATATCATACATCCATAATATGGGGCAACCCTTAGATTCTTTAAAGGATTTTTTGCTTTCGCCTTCAACTTATCAAAACCGATTTCTTTTAATAATTCTAATAATTGAATCACTTCAATCTCGGCACGGTAATCCTTTTCTCGATACATTAAGTCATTTATTTTTTTTAGGTCTTCAGTATTTTCCTTAACACGCAGGTTACTTCTTTTCAGTGTATTAAAACACATTGAACAGAGGGTAAGGACACGTTTTTCATCTTCTATCTGACCATTTTCTATCATTTCCTGAACCCGGATTAGATTTCTTATTGGTGCGACATGATGAATTAAGTCATCAGCGGTTAAGGAGAATACAGTGCCGCAGCAGGTCCACCTCGGCAATTCGACCATTTCAATGCCCAGTTCCCGGGCGATTGCGATTGCTGAGGTTTCAAAATTTTTTGCAGTTGTTTTTAAGGTGCACCCAGGATAATAAGCAATTTTCAATTCACACCCCTATCCGGTAAATTTTCGACAGGCACTTACAATTGCAATCTGAGGAAGGGAAACAAGTTCATATTTGGGGATTTTCTTTATTTCGACATAGTCAAGCGCCTTTCTCAGATATACCTGTCTTAATGCTTCAGCAACCTTGGAGACATCAAGGTTGCGGGGACATCGGACTGTGCAGCTGTAACAGGAGGCGCATACCCATATTGCTTTGCTATTTAATACATCCAGATCACCCAATTGGACCATCCTCATTATCTGTGATGGTGTAATGTCCATATCCGCCACCATAGGACAGGAACCAGAGCAGGTTCCGCACTGTTCACAAAGGGTTATGTCCTGATCAGCCAGTTCATTAATCTTTTTCAGAAATTTGATATTCTCTGAGGTGATGACAAGTTTCTTCATTGCTTAGAAACCTCCTTCTTGAGTGGTCCGAGTTTTTCAATCTCATTGATGAATTCATTGACAACTTTCTGAAATTTGCCACCCTCATTTGCGGAAATCCATTCCAGCCTGACACGCTCAGGTTCGATACCAAGACTGCTTAATAGACTCTTAAGCAGGATTATTCTCCTTAAAGTTTTATAATTGCCATCCACATAATGACAATCTCCAGGATGACAACCAGCAACCAGTATACCCCAGGCACCACGGTCAAATGCTTCCAAGATCAGTTCCAGGTCAATCCGACTTGAACACATACTTCTGATAATTCTAAAATGGGGCTTCATCTGAAGTCTTGATGTTCCTGCAGCATCAGCCCCAGCATAAGAACACCAGTTGCAGCAGAAAGCAATTACTTTTGGTTCGTTATTGTCTTTCATGATACCTCCTCACCCAGAGCCGCACTGAGCATTGCGTGAAGTTGTGGCGTCATAAACCAGCGCTGTTGTTGTGCTCCGGATGGACAGGCAGCAACGCAGGCACCACAACCCTGGCACACGACCTCATTTACCCTGGAAACCCGTTTTCCCTGTTTTAATTCAATGGTAATCGCATCATAGGGGCAGACCCCGGCACAGATACCACAGCCACTGCAAAGTTCTTCATCAACAAATGCGGTAATCGGGTCAACCTCAAATTCACCTTTATTCATCAATCGAATGGCACGGGCAGCAGCAGCACTTGCCTGGGCAACAGTGTCCGGAATATCTTTGGGACCCTGGGCGCAGCCACAGATGAAGACTCCATCGGCAAGTGTATCAACCGGTCGGAACTTTGGATGTGCTTCCTGGAGCCATCCTCCAGGACTCTTAATTAGTCTCAGGGTATCAGCGATCTTTAGTGTTCCTGGACTTGGTCTTAAACCGACCGAGAGGACAACCAGATCAAATTCCGATTCAATAATATCCCTGGTTAAGGTATCTTCAACCTTTAATGTTACCTTATTTGTGCGTTTGTCCTCGTGGAGTTCAGCAACCCGTCCTCGAATAAATTTAACCCCGGTGCGTTGTGCCCTTTTATAATATTCTTCAAATCCTTTTCCATAGGCACGCAAGTCAATATAGAAGACATAGACATCCCTTTTCGGGTCGGCTCGTTTTAAGAGCTGAGATAGTTTTGTCGCATACATACAGCAGATTCGGGAACAGTATTCATTGCCTACCAGTTCATCCCGGGAACCAACACACTGAATAAATGCAATGCGTTTACCAATCGGTCTTAATGATGTTCCTTCAGCTTCAAGTGAAATAAGTCGTTCCAAATCCAGGGCAGTGATAATATTCTTGCTCCGGGCAAATTCGTAGACCTTCTTTTTTCTGGGGTCAAAGATTTCATATCCGGTAGCGACGATAATCGTATCTACCGTGAAGTTAAGACGTTCAGGTTTCTGATCATAATTTATTGCTCCGGGGTCACAGACATCATAACATTTACTGCAGGCAAGGGGGAATAGTCCAAGACAGGTTTTATCATCAAGCACATAGGAATGAGGGACTGCAATCGGGTTGGGAAGATATATCGCCTTTCGAGAACTCAGGCCTTCATCGTGTTCATTCGGCACCACCACTGGACAAACCTCAGCACACTTATCGCAGGCAGTGCATTTACTGGTATCTACATATCGTGGTTTTTTTACAGCCACAACATCATAATTCCCCAGGAATCCGCTGATACTTTCGATTTCAGTATTGGTGAGAAGTTCGATATTTGGATTAGCCGGGACATCAGCCATTTTTGGCGAGAGGATACAGGCTGCACAGTCTTCAGTGGGAAAGGTCCTTGACAATTTTACCATCTTACCGCCGATAGATGGTTCTTTTTCAACCAGGTAGACCTTAAAACCTGCATCTCCGAGGTCTAAAGCAGCCTGAATACCAGCGATGCCTGCTCCAATAACCAAAACCCTTTTTCCGATTGGTGAGGTCTTTTTCTCTAAGGGTTCATCCAATCTTGCCTTGGCAATTGCCATTCGGACAATATCTTTTGCTTTTTTTGTGGCATATTCTGGTTCATAGTAATGGGGCCAGGAGCATTGTTCTCGAATATTTGCCATCTCCATTACATAAGGAGATAAGCCGGCTTTTTCAACCGTACCCATAAAGGTTCTTCCATGGAATTGTGGAGAGCAGGCAGCGATTACCACCTTGTCAAGGTTATGTTCTTTTATGTCGTCCACGAGCATCTTCCGGGCAACATCAGAGCACATATGGGCATGCTCTTTAACCAGAACAACATCACCCTGCTGCTCGGCAAATTTCATCACCCTTTTGATGTCTACGACCTCAGAAATGTTTCCACCGCAATGGCAGACATAAACCCCAATTTTCATAATCTTCTCCTATTGACTAAAATATCAAAAAAAATTGCCTTCTGACCATCACTTTTCCGCCGGGCAGTAGTTTTTCCTGTTTTCAGATTATAATTTAGGTTTTTATTATATTCGAAATGTTGCAATTGTCAATAATTAATGAACCGGCGTCTTTGCATCTTCTTTTTTGGTTACATAAATCGCGAATTCTGGACAGAGCATTTCACATAAATGACATTCTGCGCAGTTATCAGGATTTTTTATTCGGGGTGGATGATAGCCCTTGATATTAAATTCTTCTGAAAGTTCTAAAACATCACGTGGACAATATTCTATGCAGAAACTGCATCCCTTGCATCTATCCTTGATAATATGGACCTCACCTATGACGACATTTATCTTATCAGCATCAAGTGGTTTTCTTTGAAAAATCATAATCGCTCCTTATTACGATATAATTATATAAATTTTGAACGGAAAGTCAATAGAAAATTGCAAAAAAGCAATAGGGTTGACAATTTACATTTTAAAAAACAGGAATAAAAAGTTGTGCTTTTTCTCAGTGATGTTGATTTTATTACTTTTGGATTTAGGGATTTTTTAGGATTTAAAAAATATGATGCGGCAGTTACTGTAATCTATTTTAAATTAAGCCCTCAGTTGAATCAAAAGAAGGGGAACGAATAAATCAAGAACTTTTTTTAATATTCCATACCTTGCCTAAATCAGTGGTGCAGAATATATCGCCCGCTGGTCTGTGCTTAATAGCCGGCGTTTTGTTCTATCCTTTGAAACATAATACATTTAGTGTGATTGAGGTGATATCTCCCTGTTTGATGTATCTTAAGAAGTACCAGCATATTGAAACATCGATTGAAAGGATGTATCTTTATAAAAGATGCTGCTGTTGATAATGAAGCTTGGTGAGCCGGATAAGAGTGGTCGTCCCAGGCCGATAAAGATTCCGGGTAGCGAATTTATTATGGAACTTGATACGGTTGTTGAGGTATTGGGAATAAGACCAAACCGACTTTTCCTTGATAAGGTGCCGGGTTTTGAAAGAACCAGATGGGAGACATTAGAGGTTGATGAAAAACTTGAGACCAGTATTAAGGGTGTCTTTGCAGGGGGGGGATGCAATAAGGGGAAATGCTACAGTAATTCTTGCCCTTGGTGATGGAAGGAAGGCAGCAGAATCAATTCATAAATATATTACTTCAAAGCTTGACTTCACATAAAAAAAATACTATAATCAATTAATGCCAAAATGGTTGATAATTATTTTGATTGTCGTTTCACTTGGGATTATTATCTTTGTCAGTGCGGGTTTACCATTAACCCTCAAGTTTGTTAAAGCAAAGATTGAATCAGGGCTTACCAGGACGATTGGCAGACCTGTAGATATTCATAAATTAAGGGGGAATCTTTTCTATTCGGTGAGGATTGAAGGGTTTAAAATCAAAGACCTGGGCAGAATAGAAAGGATTGAATGTTCGTATAATTTATTTAAACTTATAAATAAAGAGATTCATATTAATAGACTTTTTGTTTCCGGTATTGATATCGATATCAATCAGGTGATTGATTTAAAAGAGAGATTGGCCAGCAGGAAAGAGACCGAACCGCAGGCTGAAGTATTTACGCTTTATATCGGTAATTTAGAAATTTCAGATACTGAGTTTTTCGGTATTTTTAATGACAAGAAGTTTTCTGCTAATGTTGTTACTGAGGCAAAGGTTGCTGAGGATTTTCTGATTCTGAGAAGGCTTTTAATAAAATCCCACCACTCAAAGATTTTAATCGACGGTAAGATCTCGCTTAAACAGGGTGAGATTAATCTGAATTATAGTCTAAATATCCTGCTTGATGATTTTGTCCCGGGTGGATTGAGCGGCAGGGTTGATGCCTGTGGCCGGGTTATGGGTGATGCACAGCATCCGAGGGTCTTTAATGAATCCAGATTTATAATTGGAAATAAGAATGCAAGATATCAGGGCCGACTTGGTCTGGAATGGGCGATGCCCTTATTAGATAGTCTGAGCCTGAATTTAGATATTAATGGTTCTAATATTTTGTCTGAAGCAAAGGATGTAGCATTCCTGAACTGGGATCTGAGTTTAAAAATCTTAAATCAAGAAATTTCCGCGCGGTTCAATTCCAATTACGGCAGGGTTGATGTCGATGGTGCTTTAAAAGGTGTGATAAAGGAACCGGAATTTTGCGGAAAACTGAAGGGCGGATTCTTTTATAAAGGGCTGAATCCAAAATTTTATGGTCAATTAGATTATAAGGATAACAGGATTACTGTTTCCGATTTCCGTTTGCAGGATAAGGGTATTGATATTATATTCGACTGTTTGGTGGATACCAAAATGGATAATCAGTTAAGGGCAGACCTTCTTATTGCGTGCTCCGACTTAAAGATTTTTGCGCCATTGATTAAGAACGCACCGAATATCGAAGGCGGTTTTGATATTAATGCCCGTATCAGGGGAACGATGGAAAGACCCGATGCCCGTGCCCGATTTATTGGCCGCAATCTTAAGATTGAAAACGAAGAGATTAAAAATATCGGGGCGGTTTTTTTGTATAAAGATCGGGCAATAGTAGTAAAGAACGGTCTAATCAATTCTTCACGCGGTCCGATTGTCTTTTATGCAGGATATGATATCGATAATCAGGTCATAAAAGGTTACCTGCGCAGTCCAGGAGTTTCTTTAGGACCTTTCGAGGTTTTTGGCACCGATACCATCCCGGTTCAAGGCAGGTTCGGCTTTGATATAGATTTTTGGGGTAAGCTATTCAACCCTGAAGTTAGCGGCAAGTTTCTCTTCTCGGAATTTCAGTATGATACACTAAGGTTTGACCCGTACAATTTGAGATTTAATCTCAAGGATAGCACACTAAAATTTTTCTTCAATAATAATATAAAAAGTTTTCTTGTTGATGGTGTTTTTGATATAAGAGAATCTTATCCCTTCAAGATTAAGTTAAGTTTAAATCATTTTGACCTTACTCCATATATTATTGATGCGGATACCGCCTATCTATGCGGCGATATTGATATTAAGGGTGATGTTGATCATCCTGAAGATATTACCGGGGTTGTGCAGATTGATACAGTGAATTTTCTTATGGCAAAGACCAAGGTGAAATCACTTGGTGCGATTCTTATCGGTCTGAGAAATCAGCGAGTCGATTTTGACAATTTCCATCTTCTGGTTCAGGACCAGCCCATAAAGATTAAAGGCACAATTCCAATGCTGTCTGATGCAGAGGATATGAATCTCAGCCTTTCATCTGAAGAGATAGAACTTTCTGACCTTGTTGAGTTTTTCCCTCAAAAACCAAAGGTTCAGGGAAGGCTCAAGTTTGGCGTTAATATTACCGGAAGTATCAATATGCCCGAAATAGATGGGTCTTTGAATTTTGCGAATATCAGATATCAGGAACCAGGTATTCGGGTCGATTCGGTTGATGGCAAAATCTCATTTCAAAATCAGAGGATATCGATTGATTATATAAAGGGTAATATAAATAATGGTAATTTTCATATCGGTGGTTTTGTTGATATAAAGGGCAGGGCGGTTGATACAATGTCGGTTGGTATTGAGTTCAACAAGATTGATTTTGATGTCAGGGATTTCGGTTCTGTTCTCTTTACTGCCCGGGTTAATTCTTTTGCCCATAATGATACATTCTATATTGACGGCAATGTTGTGGTGGACCGGGCACTCTATTGTGAACCATTTAATCTACAGAAGATTGTAAATCTTTTGACCTCGGTAAACCGTCCACCTTCTAAAGAATTGAAAGTTTTAAAGAGGATATATTGTAATATCGGAGTTTCATCCCGGGATGGAGTTAAGATTTCCAATAATATCGCCAATGTAGATATGGGATTGAACCTCCAGATTAAGGGCTATGCCTCACGATTGAATGTTTCCGGAGTTATCAATACCAGGGAAAGTGGATATATCAGGTATCTGGGCCGGGAATTTGAAATCATTGATGCGGTTATCAGGTTTGACAATCCCTATGAGATAGACCCGGAAATCAGTCTTGATGCATCCCATATTATTACTTATCAGGATATCGATTATGAAATATTTATGCATCTTAAAGGCACAACCAAAAAATGGCATCTCCGGCTCGATTCCCGACCCCCGATTCCTGAGCCCGATATTGTCAGTCTTCTGGTTACGGGAAAGAGAAGACCGCAACTGAACATCTCGTCTGCACTAAAGAATATTGAACTGGATAAGGCGGGTAAGGAATATGCAGTCGGTCTTGTCCGGGGGACGATTGAAAGGAATGTTGAAAAGACCCTTAACTTAGAGAATTTCACAATTAAAGGGGATCTTATTGAACCCAGGATGCTCCATTTCGGTTTTGAGAGGAAGATTGGTCCACGCCTGAAATTGATATACTGGTCAGGTATTGAGGTCTGGGAATTACAGAGTATCGGATTAAATTATGACCTTAATAAAAATATTTCTATCTTTACGCTGCACGATCAGGAATCGATGAATTCCAGTATAGATTTTGATATCCATTTTAAATTTCGATGATTATAATACTATTATTCTTGAATGGTTTAGATTTTACGGTATCAAATATCGACATCAAGGGTAATAATTATATCAGCACGAAGAAGATTCATCAGGTTATGTTGACCCGCACCCCGGCGTTTTTTCGCAAGGGTATCTTTAATAAGACAATATTTGATGGTGACATTGAGGCGATAAAAGGGCTCTATCGGTTTAATGGTTTTCTTGAACCTGGGGTTGAATATAGACTGGACTTTGATAGCCTGAATAAGAAGGTTGATATTTTTATAAAGATTTCCGAGGGTGAGCAGACCATCGTGCAGAGCATAAATTTTGCAGGAAATAAGATTTTTTCTGATGATTATTTAAAGTCCAGATTGACCCTTCAGCCTGAGATGCCATTTAATGAGAAACTCATTGATGCCGATATCTATATTATTATTTCAATCTATGATAAAGAGGGTTATACAGATGTAGCAGTAATCCCAGAAAAGAGGATTGATGCACATCAGGCATCCATCACATATAATATTTCTGAAGGTGTAAAACAGTATATTGAGGACATTGAGATTACCGGACTTGAATTGACCAGGAAGGAGCTGGTGAAAAAGATATGCAGGTTAACCCCTGGTAATATATTCAGGTATACAGACCTTTTAAAGGCGGAGCAGCGACTCTATGACCTCGGGATATTCAGTTCGATCCGCACCCGGGTGCGTCCGGGTGCGGATTCTTCCAAGAAAATTCTTGAGTTTATCCTTACGGAAAAAGAACCGATTATATTAAATCTCCGTTTGGGTTATGGAACCCGGGACTATCTAAGGGCGGGGATGGGTTTTACCCATCTTAATATGTTCGGCAGGGCATGGCAGGGAAAAGCTGATACAAAATTGAGCTTTGCAGAATTTCGGCTTGGTTCAGCAGTAACCGTGCCCAATTTTATTTTCTATGGTCTGCGCAATAAACTCGGCACATTTGTTCAGTGGAAAGAGGGTATCGGTTACTGGACAAGGTCTGTGGGTGGTTATGATGAGACCAGTGTCTCTTTTTTAAAGACCCGGGGGACAATAAGATATGACCTGAATAATGTGCGCACCCATTTTTCCGCATCTGATAGTATAACCAATGATTGGGTTCAGGGATTGAGGCTCAATCTGGTCCAGGATAACAGGGATGACCCGTTCAATCCTATGACCGGGACATATCTTAATATGGTTTTTGAGACGAATGGTATATTTATGCCGGGAGATGTGAATCTGGTTAAGGGGAGTTTTCGGGTCAGTAAGTTTCTGCCCTATCACCGATTTGTATCGGCATTTTCTTTTAAACTTGGTCTGGCACAGGAGATTTCACCTTCGGCTGAGGTGCCGGTATATAAGCGATTCTATTGTGGCGGAACATCGTCGGTAAGGGGTTATAGAGAAGGGGAGGTTGGTCCAAAGGACCAATCTGGTAATTTCCTTGGTGGTAAGATCCTGGCTGAGGGTTCTTTTGAATTGAGATTTCCTGTTTATAAGGTTCTGGGTGGAGTGATTTTTATTGATGCAGGAAATGTCTGGTCCGATTATAAGAATTTAGATTTTATGCTGCGCTCGGGTATGGGTGCGGGTCTAAGATTGAAAACACCGCTCGGCAGTATTCGACTTGATTATGGATTGAAGATTAGACCGCGCCGTGGTGAATCTTCAGGTGAGTGGCATTTTGCCATTGGTGAGGCTTTCTGATTCAGAGATTGATTTTGCCTTCGGTATTATCTGAGCCAAAGCGGACAAAGTAGTTTATAAATTCCCTGATAAAGATTACTACTGGTATGGCAAGAATCAGACCCCAGAATCCATATACCACACCGCCTAAGATAAGGGCAATCATTACGATGATTGGATGGAGCCTTGATGCCTTGCCGATTATTATCGGTCCTAAATAGAGGTTTTCCAGAAGTTGTTCCCCGGCATAGACAGCGACAATCTTTAATACTGCGGTCAGGGGTTCCGGACTGGCAAACCCGATGATTAAGGCGGGAATAAAACTGAGGATATATCCGATATTGGGGATTAAATTACAGATGCCGGCAACAATGCCGAGCAGGAGATAATATTTTATTCCTAATATCCATAAGGAGAAACCCACGATTGCACCAACACAGAGCATCAGGATTATCTGACCCCGGAAGAATCTTGCCATTGCCATATTGAGCCTTTTAAGAAATTCACTTATCCTGGTCTGCTCCCCGGGATTGAAAAGTGTTTTTATATATCCGGAGAATTTTTCCCGGTCCGCAAGGATAAGATATGTGGTAAGTGGAATTATGATGATATTATAGATGATTGTAATGATGCCGGTGATGGTGCGACCTACCTGGGCAATGGTTTTGAAGATTCCTCCAACCAGATTGCTCAATTGCTGGGTAAGAAAATTCGGGTCAATAGCAAAACCAAACTGAACAAGCTGGGCGATGACATTGTTGAAGAAGTCCTGGAGTTTTTGGAAGATGTCAGGAAGTTTTTGCAGCAGGATTTGGATTTCACTCACAAGCCCGGATATAATCAAAAAGACAATCAAAGGGAAGATTGCAATTAAGGGAAGAAGGATGCTCAATATTGCAAGGGGTCTTGGGATGCGTTTTTTTTCTAATATATCAATCAGGGGAGCAAGAATATAGGCAAGTCCGATTCCGATAATAAATGGAATCAAAAGAACAAAATAGTGGAATATTACATATAATATAAACAAAAGTATGCATAAGAGGAATGTGGGACGGGTATTCTTTTCTTTTCTGTATGGATAGAGCATCACCACCGCAATCACAATCAACCAGATTGGTGCGAAGGTTTTTGAGATAATAATAAAGGCCGCAATGATTGCTATTGTGAGATAGAGGACTACATTATGCATTAAGTTAATTTTATTTACAATTTTCTAAAAGTCAATGATTAATACTGTTAACTCCTTACCGGTTCAGCTGTTCTGTATCCACCGTTTTATCGGTTTTAGGTGCGTATTTACTTTGCCCGGTGTAAACTCCGCGAAGCATTTCAATCAGACAGACTAAATGAATCAAAAAACCGGGATTATTTGTTTCGTTCCGAGTCTTTAAAATGACAAATTCTTTAAGGTCGCCCTGAATCTATTTTTTCCGTCAGCCTGATTCTCTGAGTTTTGATTACGGTGCGTAGCGTATTTTGTGCCGCAAGAAGTGCCTTCATTAAAGTGCCGGTATTTATTACAGCAAAGCGTTTTTTATTCAGTGCCAGCGAACGACTTATCGGACGAAATTTCTCCTTACAGCTTCACCTTCATTTCAATCGGCGGTTCAACTCCCTGGTTATTTGTATTGTAATATTCATAGACACGGGATGAGCTGACCTTGGCACGGATCGGATACTTTGCCCTTAGATGATACGCAAATTTCACCGGTTTATTGGAAGAGACCTTATCAAGATAGATGATAAGTTGTCTTGGTGTGATAGTGTATTTCTGAATCTTTTTGCCGACGAGTTCATCCAGATCCGGTGTCTGCACCTCAAATCCTGGTGGAATACCAAGGTCAACCATTACAAGCTGGGCGGTTCCCTGTCGGCGCAGTTTGATTTGAACATCAACCTTGACCAGGTCGTTTATTCTCAGTTCGGTGCGGTCATAATCAACCGCAATCTCAAAACCAGGAATCTGAGGTCTGGGCACAATCTTCCAGGGCAGATAATAACTCTGGCAGATTTCATATAAGAAGTTTCCTTTGCCCTCAAGAGCAATCTCAATCCTGTTTTTCTGTTTTAACCCTTCATTCAGATCAATTTGATGCATTAAATCGGCATTTTCTTTATTAACCTTCAATCTCTTTATCTCTTTGCCGTTCATCGTTACAATCACGCGGGCATCGATATCTTCAGTCATACCACCGAGTGCAGCAACCAGGGCGCGCAAACAGATTACAGTTCCCTGGGTTGTATGCCACATCCCAGATGCATTTTTGGACCGAATAAGATAGGTAAGTGCCCTGGTGGCGATATCACTGAATTTTCCGGATTTTACAAGGGCATAGGCAGCAAGGCCGGTCGCCTCTATATCTGCCCCTTTACCCTTAGAAAATGTAATCGATGGAATGTCTGATTCCCACCAGACTGCATCATCTTTTTCCTTTGCCATACCAATAAGTTTTTTCAGCACCTTAACCGTAATCTTGGATTTCGGCTGGTTGGCGACAAATGCATTGGCAACCAGGGCAAGCATATATGGGTCCTTTGCAGCATTTAAATTCTTTTCAAGGAATGATAAGCCCCTGGTTATTGATTGGTCTGATTCACCAATTTCACCCAGACTCCACAAAATATATGCTGTAGGAAGAATCTCATTTTTCTGAATCTTTGACCAGGATTCAGCATGCAGATACTGTTTATCCGGAGACCAGGAACCATCTTTATTCTGCTTTGATTTGAGCCAGTTTGCAGTCCTCTGGATTAATCGTTCATCAATTTCGTGGACCTTTGCCATATCATTGAATTCCATCAGACCATAAGCGGTCAGCACCTTATTTGCCGGGGCGTCACCAAACCAGGAGAATCCTCCGCCCTCGACCTCAAAAGAGAGCAGTCTCTGATAACCAAGGCTGATATATTCTTCAGCAGTCATTTCAATGTCCGGTTTTATCTGCTCGGTCTGCCTCAGATAATTGAGAATCAGAATATTGGGGTAGGTTACTGATGAGGTCTGTTCAAAACAGCCATATGGAACCCTTAAAAGTTTATCAAGGCCTTCAACCACCTGGGAGAAGATTCCCGGATACAATTTTAAGATCAATGAGTTTGCCTCAGGGATTGCATCCTCAGGGAATGAAATTTCTTTGACGATATTTTTGCTGAGTCGGTCTGAGATGATATTTTCAAACCGCTTGCCGTCAGGAAGGACCTGGATTCTTCTCTTTATTGCATCGGACTTTGTTTCGCCATAAGCCTTTACAAGTATTGTGAAGTTACCAATCTTTTTCACCCGAATTGGAAAATAGGCGACACTCACCTCATCTTTTTTTAACTCTTTGGTTATCTCATCCTGGTTCAGGATATCAAACCAATCTTCAGGTTGTAGTGCAAGTTTTATCTTCTGGTTATGGGGTAGATAATTATAGATTGCGACCGGGATTGATATCTCATCACCCTGAGTAAGTGCTACAGGCAGGTCAATGTCGATAAAGAAGTCCTGAAATACCCGAATCCGGGATGCAGTAGAACCGAGTTCACCGTTCATTGATGAGGCAAATGAACTGACCCGCCAGGTCGTGATTGCATCAGGCATTGTAAGGGAAAGGTCTGCCTTGCCATCAGTACCGGTAATGAGTGCCGGCTCAAATATGAATGTCTCAGGAAAGAATTCCCTGATTCTTGGTTCTTCTTTTGCCGGTCTAATCTTCCGTTTTGTCTTGTCTTCGGATTTTACAGGTCCAGGCACTGCCGCATTCACCTTTAATGCCGGTGCTACCAGCATCTCTTCCTTGGCAAGGACGCCTCTTCCAGCTCTAAATCCTCCGGGCCATCTCTTTAAATCATCTTCAGTATCAAATACACCATCGGGTCCTGCACTCGCAATCTGGAAGTAGTAGAAGTATTCTTCAGGACAGGTAATCTTATATCTTCTTCCCCAGGGGTCTTTGATGTCCTTTTCATTTAATAACTTTTCTTCTATTAATGTTGCAATCGCATTTCTGGTTCTGGGGTATTCATTATGTTTTGAATGGTATTTGTTGAGCGCCTTATAGATTTTATCCCTTGTGTCAGTCAGTCTTTTGTAGTATGCTTTAATAATTTTTTTATTAACATTCTGGGGTGTAGTATAGTTTACAGGGAATGGATTTTTAGGCACGAGTGTTGAAAACATTACATTCTCAATCCTCGGATTAATCTCTGGTTTTTCAACAATCTCAATCGGGGTGAATCCGTGAATCTCATATCGCGGTTTTAAAATCTGCTTTTCCAGCAAGAAATATACCCTTTCCAATCCCGGGTGTAATTCACTTACGGCAAAGACCGCCTCATCCACCACTGCAACACAGAGCGCGGCAACCCTTGGTTTGCCGTTCTTGTCGGTGACACGAAACCGGAGTTTTCCATCCTCGCCAGGCAGGTATTCTTTCTTGTCCGGGGTTATCTTGATTAATAAATCATTCGCCGGATGGATATAACAGAACCGTGTATCCCTTATAATGTCTCCACCTGGATTGACGATATAGGCATGGAGCCAGATTGAACCGGAAAGACCCGGGGTAATGGGGATTGAGAGCTGTCCCTGACCATTATTTATCCGAACCGATTTTGTTAAAAATGTTTGATTGTCTTTTATGATATCAAGATATGCCCGACCAGTCTTCTTTGTGGTGAGAAAACTGAGATTGAGTGATTCACCGATCTTATAGATTCCCTTTTTGAGTCTCAATATAATCTGGTCCCGGTCTAAGTCAAGGTTGAACGACTTCTTTATTTCTGCGGTCTCGCCCTTGTTATCCGTGAAATTCACCTTGATTTCGGTATTTGATTCGGTTGGAGTAAAACTGAATTCGGCGATTCCTGAATCATCGGTCTTTGCAGACAATTTCTTTTCTTCAACCTCAATTATTGCCTCACCAAGGCAGGGTGTGCCGTCTGGATAGGTGCTTAAGACATAGACACGATTCTTAAGGTTCGGTTTCAGATTTCCGCCTTCAGGCACGATTGAGAGGACAATTAGATTTCTCACCACCTTCTTTTTTACTGAAATCTTTTCCGTGTGGTTTGCCTTATCCGTAACCTCAATATCGAGTCGAATAAATGCATTGCCTTTTTCCAATGGTTCGCCGACAAAATAGTCAGGAAGTTCATATATATAATGATACTTGCCATTGTTATCGGTTTTGCCTTCAATTGTTGCCTCTTTCTGGAATCCGATATCATAACGATATGTGGTAATCTTTACCCGGGCATCGGTTACCGGTTTGCCAAAGAAGTATTGGACATCAATATCACCGCTGAGTTTTTCACCGGGCAGATAGAATTCTTTATCGGTTGTTGATTCAATCTTGAATTTGGGCAGGACATACCTTTTTACTTTTACGGTCTTTTCAGTCTTCTCTTTTTCTAAGATTGCCCGCAGGGTGTAGTCGCCGAAATTTACTTCATCTGCCAGGGTGAATTTTGTGTGGGCGACACCGAATTTATCGGTCTTTGTCGCCTTTTTATAAACCTTATTTCCCTTAGAATCTTCAATCTCGAATATAAGTTTTCCATTCTTTACCGGACTGAGTTCGGGACGGTGCAGGGAAAGGGTGCGGATATGGATGGTCTGACCGGGCTGATATATCGGTTTATCAGTTACTAAATAGGTAAGGTTACCGGTCTTAAATTTTATTTTTGTGTCATAACTGTCCTTGCCGAGTTTTGATGTTACCTCAAAATGAAGATTGCATTCATTGAGTTCTTCAGGTATATTGAACCGGGCATTACAAATTCCGGCGCGGTCGGTCTTACCGGTAAAGACGGTCTCTTTATTTTTCTTATTATTCAATGCGATTTCAACCGAGGCACCACTAATCGGTGCATTGGTTCTTTGATTGCGTGCAATAATCCGGTATTTAATGGGTGTTCCCTTTATAAAATTGTTCTGGCCCAGAATCCTGACTATCATTCGGTCCTTTAACTGAAACATTGAATAGATTCGTTCGGATTTTTTGAAGTTTACCTTTACGCGTAAGAGGTCATAATCCTTTACCTCTTTTTTCAGTTTAATCTTCATCGGCACAGAATAGTAGTCGCGCTTGATAAAGACAAAGCGGTCGGTTTTTCCGACCACCTGATCATCAGGGTCGAGTAATATTACCCTAACCCGACCATATCTGCCTTTAAGACCTTCAAAAGGGATTTGCAGATTGAGGGTGTTTTTTGAGGAATTCAGTATTTCAGCTCCGGCACTGAAGACCACAAGGCCAATCAATAGAGCTGTCAATGTTTTCATAATTGCCTCCTTCTAAATAAAATTACAAAAATCCGGGTGAAAAATTCCCGTGGTTATTATAAATGATTCATCCTGAAAGTCAACACCCGCAAATCTGGGGTCAAATCTTTGTATGTAAGTTAAAGACGGGAGATTTTCCACTTCGTAAGTGGAATGGAATCTAAATTCATCCAACATCACCTTTTTTCCTCACGTGATGCCTTCTTATAGCGTCGGGCATTTAATTTAACTATTGACCTTTTAGCCTTCATCGTGTATACTCCTTCTGGTATTGTTATTGTCATAGGTGCACCTCCTTTTGAGTATTTTATACTCCGGTGCACCTATTTTTTCAAGACCTAATTTCAACCATCTAATTTTGATTAAACCAACCCCTTTCGGTAAGATTATTTTTGACTTAGGTATTGTAAAAATTTGTGTGTAAATTTTAATCAAACACGACATAACGGCGATCCTTCCATTTTTGATTATAATCGTTGAATAGAGCATACACAATTCTATTACAACTGTCAATATTAGAAAATTGC
>JALVOT010000016.1 GCA_027026255.1 Caldifarciminota bacterium
CGTAGAAAGAGCCTTGGTTATCGCCGCAGTCAACGCGGTCTTACCATGATCCACATGACCAATCGTCCCAATATTAACATGAGGCTTGGTCCGCTCAAACTTTTGCTTCGCCATAAAAATCCTCCTTTAAACTCAACCCTCGCGTCTTACCAGCCTGGAGCGGGAATTGAACCCGCGACCTCGTCCTTACCAAGGACGTGCTCTGCCGACTGAGCTATCCAGGCACCTCTACGCGGGCGAATGATAGCAATTTTTTAAAAATAATAGACTATTATTATATATAAAAAATTAATATTGTCAATAAGTTTATTGCACCGGATGCGGAGATTGACACAACTTATAAATTCCATATAATTGTAAATGGCCGATATTATCAAGGGAGTCAGGGCATTCACAATCGGCACCGCAATCAGTAGAGTCCTGGGTCTGGTCCGGGAATCGGTATTTGCATATCTTTATGGTGCAGGTCGATCAACCGATGCCTTTAATGCCGGATTCAGAATTCCCAATCTTTTAAGAGACCTGTTTGCCGAAACCGCACTTTCTGCCGCCTTTGTTCCTATTCTTAGTGCCGAAAAGAACAGGGGTAAAGAGAATCAGAATCTTCTGGCAAGTAATGTATTTAATGTTTTATTAATTATCGTCGGCATAACGGTTCTCTCAGGTATTATATTCGCCCCCTATATCGTTCAGGCCATTGCCTTTGGATTCGGTAAAATCCCCCATAAACTTGAACTTACCGCTCATCTTACTGCGGTGATGTTTCCGTTTCTCCTGTTTATCGCCCTTGCCGCCTGGGCAATGGGATATCTCAATACCGAAAAGGAATTCTTTATTCCTTCCCTTGCCCCGGCATTTTTCAATATCTTCTCCATTGCAACACCGATAATTTTGTTTGTTTATTTACAGCGCAGGGGTATAGACCCGATATTCGGTATGGCAATCGGTGTTCTGCTGGGCGGACTTTTACAGTTTTTTATCCAGCTCCCCATGCTTTTCAAAAAGGGTTTTCACTACAAATTATATCTCAACTTCCGGGACCCCAATATAAGAAGGATTTTTTTGCTTTTCATTCCGGTTGCCGCGGGTCTTGCCGCCTCGAGAATAAATGTTGCAGTTGATACAATCCTGATTTCCTTTTTACAGGAAAAGAGTATGACCTGGCTTAACTATGCCTTCAGGATAATGCACCTTCCCTTAGGCCTATTCGGCATTGCAGTTGGGACTGTGGCATTACCGACTTTATCAAAACTTGTTGCCGAAAAAAAAACACCAGAGATAGAATCTACGCTCCTCAATTCTCTAAAATTGGTTTTCTTCTTGACGATCTCGACTTCTATTATTATCGCCTTCCTCGCCCTCCCGATAACCCGATTCATCTATGAACGGGGTCAATTTACACCATTTGATACCGCGGCAACGACCCAGGCATTGATTTTATATATCTTAGGAGTGCCGTTTGCCGCGGGTTTGAGAAATGTCGCCGCGGTATACTACGCCTACAAAGATACAAAAACTCCAATGATTGCAAGCTTTATAGCCGTTGCAACGAATATCGTGCTGAATCTGGCACTTATGCATATCATCGGCTTTCGTGCCTTTCCGTTGTCGACCACAATCTCTTCCTTTATTAATATCTATATTCTTTTCAGGGCTTTACCCGGAAAGATGGGTCCGATTAATCTCAAACCGATTATCCGGTTCAGTGTAATTCTCTTTGTCTGTGCAGTCATCGGTGGATTGACCGGATGGTCAGCAAATTCCATCCTGACTAAATTATTAGGCCTTTCATTCATTGGGCAGGGATTTAATCTGTTAATCAGCGGGCTTGTGAGTTTCCTCTTTTTCTATATTTCAGCCCGGTTATTGGGAATTTCCGAGGTGAAAAACTACATCAAAAGATTTATTAAGGGCTGACCCGGAATAATCTTTAATATTCCAGAGCCAGCCCCTGCAGTATTTTATCTTAACCAGACCACCTTGGCGGTCTTTGAATGATTACCCGCCTCAATATGAATAAAGTAGATACCCCGGGACAAACGATCAAAACTTAATTTAACCGTGCCCGAACCCTGTAAACCCCTATAAACCTTATCCAGCACCAGCCTGCCCGCCACATCATAAACCGCAACCTTCATTACCACCGACTGGTTAAATCCATAATTCACTGAATACGAACCTCCATGAGAAATCACCGGAGTGATATTCAAATCCTCAGAAACAACCATATCACCCTGCTCCTTAACACCCGACCAGTTCCAATAACGGTTGTATGCGGTATCCGCATTCGCCTGCAAGTCACTTAAATTATCACCACCCAGTATTGCGAAGGCAGCAATTGCGGTTTGCCCGGGGGCCAGGGTGAAAGGACCTGCGGAATTACAGGTTGACCAATCATAGGGACGATTGCTTGAAGGATTCTGAATTGTTCCGTCCATAAACTTAATCTGAGTACTGTCCGGTAAACCATTATTAGGATAAACATAGGTGTTATGATCAATCAAAGCCAGATTCGCAGCCGGGGTAGAACGCGGTGGGTCCAGTATCTCAACCCCACAATAAGGGGTCGATTCATACATCCAGGTGAGATTGCGGACTGTATCAGATGCACCCTGATTATTTGAAGAGTTACTACTGATATCCCAATCCATAAAGATTGAGGCATAAAGATTATTGAGTGTAGTTGAACCTTCGTTTTTCAAGACAAACTTCATTATGACAAAATCATTGGCGGTGGCATCGTCCCATGCCCAGGAATACTGTTCACAAACCAAACTCTTGGGTGAAGGGTGTCCGGAATCATCATAGCGCGCCGTCGTATACTCATCAAAATTATGCGGTCCCGGTTCATACATTTTAATCTTTCCATCGGGCGATGTTGTTGTTTTCCAATCTGTATCACTGTTGTTTGATCGATAATAACGGTCCACGACATAATTGGCATCAGTACCAACCGCAAAACTGCCGTAAGCCAGGTAGTTTGCTCCTGTTTTGGGATAATGGAAACCGTCACCATTGGTTTGACTCGTACCCGTATATCCCAGAGCACCGTATCTCGTTACGCTAAATTTCACATTACCACAGTCATGTGTAACCCAATCCAATCCGGGTTCACCAATCGTAAGGGTGAAATTACGGGTCCAGGTTGTTTCTGCACAGGCTATATAGAGGTCAAAGCTTACCTGATGGCCGACCGGGCAGGATGTAGAAACACTTACCTTGAAGGGATCACCACTATTATTCGCCGAATCACCTGCAGCGATTGTGCCGTAGTCGGTAGTCGAATCAGTTAAAGTTATGTATGTATCTGCAGTGCGTAAGGTTCCGGTTGTATTGGTTGCTGATTTTTGTCCATTATTCTTTATATAGCAGACAATACCTCCTGATTCACCCGGATCCAGGATTCCATTTCCATTATTGTCATTTACCACCCGGGTTCGGGACAGGATGATATAGGGCTTATCTCCACTGGGCACGGCATTCAGCGCCGCATATACATTAAGTCTGCCCCAGCCGTAGTTATTATTCGGATATGAACCACCTTGAGATGGATGGTCGGCATTATCAAGCAGAATATTATAGATTGTTTTGTAATCAAGCGCAGGATTCTTTTGAAGCATAATGGTTACCGCACCGGCAACATGGGGTGTCGCCATTGATGTGCCGTTCCAGCCTCCCTGGTATCCACCGCCAGGCACTGAAGAGCGGATACTTACGCCCGGTGCACTGATATCCGGTTTGATGCGGTTCCAGTCTGGCCTTGTCCAGTACTGGGTATCATTCCAGGGATTTGAATTTGGGGCTGGACCCCGACCAGAAAAATCGGCGATATTATCATTATTGTCAGTCGCACCAACACCCGTAACCGTGGGAAAATTTCCTGGAGATTCGGCACTGCCCGACCCGGGACCACTATTGCCGGATGCAAAGACTACATAGATACCGGCATTGCGAAGATTCCGACAGTCATTCCAGAATTCGGTACTGGTTGGACCTGAACCCCAGGAATTAGAGCAGACCTTGGCTTTTTGTGATGCATACCACTGCAAGGCATCGTGGATCCAGGAGGCTTGACCAGCACCATTGGAATCAAACGCCTTGGCACAGATAAAATTGGCTCCCGGGGCAACACCAATGTCATTCGCGTCGGAACCATTGCCGTCACCGCCGCAGATTGTCCCCATTGTGTGGGTGCCGTGGCCGTTGTCATCATAGGGATTGGCATTTCCGTTGACTGCATCATGCCAGCCGCCGTTCACCCATCTGCCGTGAAATGCAGGATGATTCACCTCACAGCCCGTATCAATATTTCCTGTAATGACACCGGTGCCATCAAATCCGGCATTCCAGCACTGGGGCGCATTTATTTTACTAATATTCCATTCCGGCGTCCTTATATCATCAACTGCTGCCTGAGCCGGATTAACCTTTGTATCTATCTTAATAATGAAATCATCGATAACATATTCAACATCATTTCTCTGCGCAATCTTTTTTATAATCGATTTTGTCGTTGTCAGCGCCATACCATCAAATATCCAGAAGGTTTTAAGATTTTTTATCTTATCACCCTGTGCCTGCAGGTAATTTAAGAGGTCTGCTTGATGTTCTCTGGTAAATTCCTGCAAATATAAGATTTTTTCCGCCTTGGTTGTTCCTTTCGGCATTATTGACAAATCTGCCTGAGCCTTCATATGAACAATAACGGCAATCGTTTCGTAATTGTCTAAGTTTGCCAGTTTTTCAGCTAACTGGGGATGAATTATTCCCGCTCCCGCGATACTCAATAGTATCAAAATGGATAAAGTATATTTCATTATTACTCCTTTCATCTTATTGATTTATATATTTTTCTAATTTGTGTCCTCCTGCGATTATCACCTCCTTTCAGATTCAGTGTCGGGGAGCTTCCGCCCCTTTTTCAAATTATCTTAACAGAACGGCTTTTTTCACCGCCTGATAATCACCCGCATCAAAACGCACAAAATAAACACCCGCACCAACCATCCGACCCGCATCATCCAAACCATCCCAGACCACCCGATAATAACCAGGCTTAACAACACCACAACACAACGTCCGAACCAACCGACCCGAAACATCATAAACCCGCAAAGAAATATCACCGTCCACAACCAAACCATAACTTATCACAAACGAACCAAACCCAGGATTCGGATACACCGACCCCAATCCCACACCACAAAATACACCACTCACATCAGAACCCTCCGCCACATCAACCTCATCCGGAGGATATGTCGTATACTTGATCGCAAAAGAATCCACCACCCGCACCGCTAAAGTATCATACACCCCATTATAATAATACTGAATACCAATAGTCTCAGACCTATTCTCAATACCCAATGTATTGTCCCGCTTCTGCATCCCACGCAAATACTGCACTATAATCTCACCATCACCCGTCGGCGTAGGATAATGCGCCGGATCATACAAAATTATCTCAAAATCCTCAGGCGAACCACTAGGATAATGCTCACACCGAAACCACTCCACAATAAACCGATGATTAGCCGCATCATTATAATAATAAACATCACTCGCCGCACCAATATTACCGGGATCTAAATCCGTCCATAAACCCGCAACCATCGCCGCCGGACCACTACTGTCCGGAATACCGGAATTCGAAGGCACCGTCGAAGTCTCCTCACCCATCGCAATCCAACCATTAGCACAAATAGAAACCTTCGTATAACTGCGCCCATAATAAACAAAACTAAACGGCAAATTCACCTGAACCGTCTGATCATCCGCAAGATCCAACGAAACACCCGCATACTGACTCTGCGAACTGTCAATCGCCACCCAACTGAACACCGGCGACTGCAAATGCGGACCACCCGAATAATAAGCATAATAACGACCCGTATCCGTAGGCACCAACTGACCAACCGTTAAACGAAAACCTAAAGTATCACAATAAACCCCGGAAACCACCTCAAGCCGAAAATCAACCACCGCACCATAAGGCGTCGAAGCAGACGCAGTCACCCGATAAACATCCGAATCATTACTCACCGAATCACCCGAAGAAATCACACCATAACGCCCCGAATTATCATTAACCGTAATATAAGAACTCGAAGTCATTAAAGTCGATACCACATCACGGGCATCAGCACCACCCGTATTCCTTAAAGTAACCACTAAATCCGCCGCCTCACCAGGATCCAAAACACCATTACTGTTATTATCATTAACCACCGCAACACCAACAAACCCCAAAACCGGCGCATAAACCACAAACGAAGGATGCGAAGTCCATATCGAATCATTCCCATCATGAAACTCAAGAGCAAAACGCACCGCATGACCATCCGGACAATCACCCGCCACCCGAAACCGATAATCAGGACCCGAACGAACAGAATCACCCACCCCAATATCACCATACCAGGCCGAATCAACAGAAACCGTAACATAAGAATCAGACTCCCTTAATAACCCATAAACCGAATGCGCCACCGCCGACCCAATATTCTTCGCCCAACAACCCAACTCAACCCTCTCCCCGGGATTCACCTGACCATTACCACCAGAATCACTCAATACCGTCGAACTCAAAGATACATATGGACCTGAAGAAGTTCTGATCGGGACTGAATCAATATATGGTATCTTGTTATATGCAGTAACTGTAATGTACATTGTTCCGGGTTTACTTGGAGCAGGATTTAATGTAATCGTCACATTACCGCTGGCATTAGTATATCCATTCCCGATAAGCAGAGTATCAACATAGAGACCGACAAGTGCATCCTCGACACCTGACACATTGACGCCGAATGTGGACTGACCGACATTAACAACTCCCGGGTGATTTACGGTCATCGACTGCGGTGTATTCGTTCTCACCTGAACCGATGCATCACCAAAGATATGCCAGGTCTGAGCCATTTCAACGCCTTCAGTTCCGCCGCCGTAATGTTCAATCATATAACAGGCACCATTATAGAAGATACCACCCGCAGTGTTTTTCTTATTATGGGTCAATATATTCACCGCCCCTTCCTGTCCGATACAGGGTGGAATCCAGGATTGGGAGATTGTTGAACCCCAGTGCACCAAAAACCCGTCGGGCTGTTCAACGGTTCCTGCAGTCACTGATGCCTCACAATAGCAGTCACCACTATTAAAATTCCCGACCAAACAGGCTACCGAGATAACAAACGGCAGCATCCAGGGATTGTTCAGGTTATTGATATCCGTAATATTAAATTTACCACCACTTTCCCAGCCAAATTGAGAACCATGTCCGATATAATTTATAATACCGGTCCCGGCCTCAATCTTATTTTTGATAATCGCACTGCTTCCCCAGGAATCATAACTGCTGTCCACCGAAGTATAATAGTATAATAAGAGTGAATCGCGCAACCAATCACAACGTTTATAATCCGGAGGATTCCCTTGATTACTCGCCACCCCAAGGCCGATATGATACCAGTCAGCACCGACCCGGGGGGTTTTTTCATAATGGATAGACCGATTTGCCTGTTTATCGATATTGACGGCATTACCACTGCGCGAGCTAAACCGAGAAACAAATATATCCGGGTAATAATCATTGCCCGCGGTATAGGCATAGACCGGGTCAGCATCTTTTCTATTTGCCGAGCCGACAGTTCCTGTTCCCGGCACCACTTCATCACCATCTCCAACCAGCAGCACCCAGACCAGACCGCCGGCATTATATTCATTCCGGATAAAATTTCTGATTGCGGTCTCACTGTTGCCGATTGAAGATATCGGTACCAATTTTGTATTGATACCTTTCATCCTCTTCCAGGTCTTGAAGTCCTGCATATTGGAGATGTAGGCATCGGCACAGATAATCACCATCCTGCCGGCCCGTTCTGAGATTGAATCATAACGGGCTGGCGAGAAATTGAGAAAACAGCTCTCATAGATACCGGCAAATTCCGGGGTGATTCCGTCTTTCTGTTTTCGAATTATATTTTCACCACCCGGTCCCCTGCGATATATTTCAATTACAACCGAGCGGGCGATCCTCAACTCCCGGGTTGCGGGATTGAACTGGAACGGGTTCCAGCGCACCGATATACCGCGGTAGTCCCTTAAGATAAATGGTTGAGACAGTTCAATTGTCCTTTCTGGCCACCAGGTATTCGTCCTGTAGAATTGAGCAAAGGTATAAGGAACCTTTGCCGGATCAACATTTCGATATAGGTTTCCCTTGGAGGGCACAATCGGAGCGGTCTTTACGGTCTCATACTGGATATCGATGATTTTGTAATCCATCACCCCCTGGTCAGGGATGATTACATTCCGGCATACTGTAGGCAGTTCAGGAAGACCTTTTTTTAAGAATGTTATCTCTTTGTTTAAGATTACCCGGGTGTAGGTCTTACCCTTGATATTCACCGGTTCAAGTTGATAACCATTGAGGGAAAATTCAAGGGTTATACTCGAGCCCTTATCCTGCAACACCTTTATCTGGACCGGCTTTGTCTGATTTGAAAAGGCAAAGCCGCCGAGGAGGAGCATCAGTATAATCAGGGCGCTTACCCTTTTATTCATAAATACCTCCATTTCCGGAATACCCGGAGTTGCACTTTTTTTTATTGATTTTTATCATCTTAACAGAATTGCCTTTTTCACACTCTGGAAATTACCAGCATTAAACTTTATAAAATAGACTCCGGGTGTAACCGGTCTGTTAAACCGGTCTTTTTGATTCCAGACAATCTTTGAATTATGTCTGCTGGTTAAATGTTTGAATGCACGAACCAGCTTACCGGTCGAATCATAGATTTTTATATCAGCATTCTGCTCATCAATCCCGGTTGTAAAGCTGATATTGATATTTTTTGAAGATGGATTTGGATATATGACAATACCCGGTTTTTGTGGTTTATTATCATTTTTGTTTGCTTCAGTAATACCCGCAACCACCTTCGCTTTTTCCAAACAGGAATAATCACCCCATCCCCAGGTTGTATTGCAGCCTTTTACATAGTAATAATATTCCCCCTCAGGATGATTTGTAAATTGATATGTGGTATCGGTGATATTAGAGGAGACCGTTGTAACATTCTGGAACCGACAGACCGGATAGATGTCATCGACATAAAATCCGTTTTGTAAACCGTTACCATCCGTCATTGAACGGAATCTTATATAAATTGATTTCCCGACCCAATTTTCTAATGAGTATGATTTTCTCACCCAACCACCCGAGCTTGCCGTATAGCTGTTATCAAGTTGATACCATTCTTTTGTATTTACAGAAACTTCCGCTACCGCTACATCATAGTCGGCTTCAAGATCATACCAGCACCAGAATGTTAAGGAATCACCGTTTTGGACTATATAGGGATGAGCGGTTACAACTGCACTGTTCATATTGGAAGTGTTTCCTGAGAACAATGAATGACTTCCAGAATGTGCTCGTGCTGTAGAGAGGCTAAAACCATTAAGAACCCAGCGATTGGTGCCTCCTTCCAGGTCATCTTCAATTATTGATGGGCTGGATAACTCCACCAGTTCCCATTTTGTCGGATGATTGTCAAAGCTGTTTTTTGCATGCCAGGCGATTGTAAAATCACTGTTAACAGTCCCTATGGAATAAATTTCCGGGGGCGGAACAACACCTTCCGCAAGAAGAACAACCGAATCGGCAAAATGGGCGAGATATTTAAAAGCCTTGAAATTCTCGTGTATGATATTATCAAGGTCGGCTTGCGGTTGATAAAATGAGGTGCCAAGTTCCGTTGTGAATGAAAGGTTGGAAAAACCGCCGACCCAATGGCACCAGCTGTAAAACCAGTCCATACTTGCACCGCTTACCGGATATATGGTTGAATAGACCGGACCGCGGGCATAATTACCACTGCCTAATTTATGTATCATATCGGCAATACGATTTCCTATAGTATTGTAAAGGGATGCATCCGGTGTTGAATCACCGGTCCATGACCAGGGCCACATCACCATTTCACTGTAACTGTGGTAACTCATACTTATATTGCAGATATGATTCTTAACATATAGTGTATATGCCATTGTTTCATCACCGGCATTGGCATATGGTCCGCAGTATACTTGATTATCACTTGAAGGATAGTGGCTTGCCTGGTTTTCATCGACCGCGCCCCAATCACCTTCAATCGAAGGAGCGCAGCAACTATAATTTCGATTTGGGTCGATACCGGTTCCATATTTTATCGGCTCGCGGTCCTTACGCCAGGAATGTCCTGAAGGATAATCATACAGATAACCGTCGGCATTGATTATGGGAAAGCAGTAAATTTCAGTGGTATTGATAATATCGGTGATCTCGGGGACGACATTATAGGACCTGAGCATTGAATCAGCAAAAAAGAGCACGGTAATAGGACAGGCCCATTCACGGGAATGGTGCAGTCCATCAACAAAAAATCCTGCTTCATCTTCTTCTTCGATATTCGGATTATCCGATATCTTTATCCCATAAAGCCAGTTCCCCCCATGGGTTGGGACTGGTAAAGAGTCAAATTTACATATTGAAGGAAAATTGTGGGCAAGTTTCCTTAAACTATCATTAACTTCAGAATATGAAAGATAAGCCGCCTTTACCTGCTCCTTAACATAGGAAAGACTATGCACGATAACCTCATAGGGAAGACCGGTATCGACGATTTTATTTAAAATCTCCTGGTCCGCAACAATATCATACCATTGTCCAGCCCGGGCGGCAGCAATATCAAGTTGATATTTTGGAGATATCTGTCTTAGTGCCTGCCAGTTAGATGCATAGACCCTGACAATCATTTCCTGAGCCATAATAAAGCCGGCAAGTATTAAAAAGACAAAAATCAGCCGTTTCATAAAAACCTCCTCTCATCCTTGACTGATCCTCTGATGATCTATTAGGTATTCACAACAAGACTTAAATCTATAAACTATAATCCCATTATTTATTATATATTATAATTAATTTCAATTAATTGTCAATGTCTCGATGTAATTCCAACAATCCGGCCGATTCGGTTCAATCGGATGGAACGCCAGCGCCAGATTTTAAATATGTCAAAAAAATTCCGCGCCTCACCGCCCATATCAAAGGAAAAATATATAAATAATGGTTTTCCTTTTAAATACTTTTTATTTAACGGTCCCCAGAATCTTGAATCCATTGAGTTGTCTCGATTATCACCCATTACAAAGATGCAGTTCTCGGGCACCACGACCGGACCAAAATTATCCCTTACCCGGGCACCGAAGAGGTCGAATAATTCGGCTTCTTCCCATTTTTTCTGATAAATCTCCGGATCAATATTTACCCCGCTGAAGTTACGAAGATCCCGATGCCAGGCATAGGGTTCATTCATTTTTTTATGATTTACATATAATGTTTTATTAATCACCTCTACAGTATCTCCCTCGACAGCCACACAACGCTTAACAAAATCACGATTTTCAAATGGATATTTAAAGACCACGATTTCTCCCGGGACCGGATCGCGGCCGGGAATCAGGGCTATCTGAGTTCCTGAAAAGGGAATCGGAATTTTTATACCGTAAATGAATCGGTTGACCAGGAGGGCATCACCGATAAGCAGGGTTTTTTCCATAGAACCGGTAGGAATAACATATGCCTCAACAAAGATTGCCCTCAATATTAGAACCACAATGATAACCATACCCCACGAATAGAGTTCCTGCTTGAGTCGCTCATTCATAATTACAGATTATATACCTAAATAAAAAAAAGTCAATGCCGATACCGGCTAATCTGGTTCGGCTAAATTGTTATTCGTTATACTATATCGATGCCCGTATGGTTACAACCTTAATATATTAAAATTACGAACTGAAAAACCGTAAGACAGAACAGAAATATCTTATAATTTAAACAAGGTGCACAAAAAATCAGGGAACTAATATCTTGACTTGTTTTTAAATATATATAGAATAGGCTATGTTAAAATTAGGGCGGTTAGCTCAGTCTTGGTTAGAGCGTCTGCTTGACATGCAGGAGGTCACCCGTTCAAGTCGGGTACCGCCCATATATCCATTTTATTTTTCATCTTCAAGCAAAGGACCATTTCTATGGAAGATTTACTGGACACCCTGTTAAAGGTTCAGGAGCTTGAGGATAATATAAAAAAGATTGCCGAAGAGATTGCGGCAATTCCCCATAAGATTGGAAAATTGCAGGATGAAATTCAATCTGCAAAGGATGAATTAACCAATCGAAAATCCCGGATAAAAGAACTGGAAAAGGATTATCGATTGAAAGAAGTTGATATTGCAGATAATGAAAACAAGATAAATAAACTGAATCAGCAGACATTCGCCGTTAAGACCAATGAAGAATATCGGGCTTTATTGAATGAAATAGCACATCTCAAAAAAGAGAACAATAAAACTGAGGATGAAATGATCGCCCTTCTGGAAGAAGAAGAGACATTAAAAAAGGATATCGACAGATTCGCTGAAGAGACCGAAAAGATTGTTGGTGAAAAGAAACAGGCGATTGAAGAGCTGGATGCCCGGCATAAGGCATTGAAAGACAGTTATGAGCAGACACAAATTTCATTCCAGGAAAATTTTAATAAACTACCCGATGATGTAAAAAAGATATATAAAAAGATAAAAAAAGTGCGGGGGACAGCGGTATGTGCGGTGCATAACAACACCTGTACCGGATGTTTTACCAGTCTTACCCCACAATTTTTGAACGAGTTGAAAAAAAGGAATAAGATTCAATTTTGTGATAATTGCGGCCGGATTCTTGTCTTTGTTGATAGAAAGAAAAAATAGATGCCGGGCCGATTGCACAAACACCCAGAATTTACAATTTATGTAGACGGCTCCTCCCGGGGTAACCCTGGACCGGCCGGAATAGGGATTGCAATATTTAAAGAGAAAGAGGAAAAAGAACCGTTTGAAAAAATTTCTAAATTCATCGGCTACACCACCAATAATGTTGCAGAATATGAGGCGGTTATCCAGGCATTAAAATGGTTAATCAATGAGCATATTCAGGATGCCCTGATTGTTCTTGATTCAGAACTCGTCTATAAACAGATTACCAATCAATACCGGGCACGCACGCCGCATATTCAGAAACTCTTAAATAGATTAAACCTTATGAAGACACGGGTAAAGCATATAAGGTTTAAGTTGGTTTCTCGAAAACAAAACCGCTGGGCAAATCGTCTTGCCCAGCGCGCATCGAAGATTATGATGCAAAAATTAAAATCAAAAAATCATACCTAAAATTATGAAGTATTCAAAGGAAATTAATGCACCAAGACTTCTATTCTTAGGATACCTTGGGATTATTGCGATAGGAACCATTCTTCTTCTATTACCGAGTTCAACCACAAAGGGGATCTCTTTTATTGATGCCCTTTTTACTGCCTCTTCTGGTTTATGTGTCACCGGACTTATTGTCAAAAATACTGCACTCGATTTCACCTTATTCGGAAAGTGTGTAATTCTCATCCTGATTCAGATCGGCGGTCTGGGTTATATGACCCTTTCCACAACATTCTTCTTCTTTATCGGGAAAAAGATTTCCCTGCGTGACCGCATTCTTTTTAAGGAATCAATCAATTTTCTGAGTTATGAAAATTTAAAAAGGTTTGCCTGGCGTATCTTTCGTATTACAATTGTTCTGGAATTGTTGGGAACGGCAATTTTATACACGACATTCTCAAAAACCTTCCCTCCACTCACCGCCCTGGGTCATGCATTTTTTCATTCGGTTTCTGCTTTTTGTAATGCCGGCTTTTCAACATTCTCAGAAAATATGAGTCTGTTTGCCGATTCAATTTCTGCCCCACTGGTTGCAGCCGGTCTGTTTATTATCAGCGGCCTCGGTTTTATCGTTATCTCTGACCTCTATATGGTATTCTTCAAAAAGGAGAAGAAAAGACTTTCCCTTCATACCTCAATAGTTTTAAAGACGACATTTTTGCTTATATTATTGGGAACCATCTTTATATTAATCTATGAAGGAAATCGAAGCCTTGCCGGTTATCCATTTTATAAAAAGGTCTTAATCGCTTTTTTCCAGGCGGTAACTCCACGCACCGCAGGTTTTAATACATTTTCAATATCCCTGTTTTCCTGGCCCACCATTGTAATGCTGATGTTTTTTATGTTTATTGGGGCGTCTCCCGGCGGCACAGGTGGTGGCATTAAAACAACAACATTTGTCCTATTGTTCGGCTGGGCAAAAGAGCTGCTTTTGGGTAGATATGGAAAAGATATTACAACATCAAAACATCGGATTCCTATAGAACAGGCATTCCGTTCGTTTTTAATTGTCATCTTATCTGTCTCATTAATTACCGTCGCATTTTTCATCATTATGCTCAGTGAGGACAGGGCACCGATGAAGATTCTATTTGAAATTTTATCGGCGTTTGGAACTGTGGGTCTTTCCCTCGGGTCCTCAATAAATCCCTTTTGTAGTTTTTCCTATGACTTTTCGATAATTGGGAAGTTGGTGATTATAATGTTAATGATTGCAGGCCGTGTTGGCACACTTACTCTGGGCAGTGCACTTTTAAAGCCTCACCCCTTAGATTATGCCTATCCCCGGGAATCGATTGTTGTCGGATAAAGATGCCCAGAATTTTATTAAAGGATGGTTGGTTTTTGGACTGGAAGAAAAAGGGGTTTTCTCGCACTTCAATCCTGATTAATAATAATAAAATTGAAGCACGACTGGCTCAAGGAAATCTGCCCCGGGTCGAAAAGGTTATTACAGTCAAAAACAGATATATCATCCCGGGCTTTATCGATTCCCATACCCACCTTATTGCATCCGGTATTGAATTACAGCGCACCGACCTGGGTGCGTGCAGATCACTTAATCAATGCCTGGAACAGATCAGGGCTGATTTAAAAAGGAATGATATAGTCTTTGGTGTAAACTGGGATGAATCGAACTGGTCTTCATACAAAAGTGGCGAGCTTAATCGAAGGCTGCTGGATAGGGTCTCAAGAAAAAAACCGATTGTAATACGCCGGGTCTGTGGCCACCTTGCGGTTGTTAACAGCCGGGCATTGAATCAAATTCCCGAAAACTGGAAGGTTGTTGAGCAGAAAACCGGATATCTCTATGAATCCGCGGCGCTCAACCTCAATGAAGTCTTCAGACCATCATCAGAAATTGTAAAGAAGGCAATCTTTCAGGCCGTAGATTACGCCCTGAAAAAGGGAATAACCTCAGTCCAGGAGATTACCAGCCCTGGCTATTTCAGGATACTGCAACAGCTCAAAGATAAATTAAAGATAAGGTTTTCAGTCTATCTTCCGGTGCGCTTTATTGAAGAAGTTATAAAATCCGGTTTTGTGAGTAATCCGGGCGATGAAAGGTTGAAATTTTCCGGGCTTAAAGTTTTTATCGATGGTTCAATCGGGGCACGGACTGCAGCCCTGAAGGGTTATTATAAAAAGACCCGAAGATGTGGCAAGGTTCTTGTTAATAAAAAAGGATTAAAAGAAATTGTATTAAAGGCGGAAAATTATGGTCTGCAATTGATGATTCATTCCATCGGCGACAGGGCGACTGAACTGGTTCTGGATGTCTTTAAAAAGACCATTTCTCAAAGAAATCCCCTGCGCCATCGACTTGAGCATATTGAAATTCTTGATGAAAGGATGATAAAAAAACTCGCCGATTATAATATCATCGGTTCTATACAACCAAATTTTGTGCGCCGCTGGCAGGGACCTGGTGGAATGTATGAGAAAAATATCGGCCCGACATACCGGAAAATGAACTGTGTTAAAAGACTGGTTGATGCCCGGGTGCGTGTAGTATTCGGTTCTGATTGTATGCCGATTGGACCGCTCTATGGAATTGAAGGTGCGGTTTACCATCCTTCTTCAGACTGTCGACTAAGACCAATTGATGGATTGAGGTTATATACCAAGGAACCGGCATATGCTACATTTGATGAAGATAAGTTCGGCTCTATTAAGCAGGGTAATTTTGCCGACCTTGTCGTCCTCAATAAAAATCCTCTGGAGATAAAAAATATCGGCGCCATCACGGTGCTTATGGTTATGGTAAATGGCAGGATTGTCTGTCAGAGGCGGCATTGAAGAATTATCTCTGGTTATTTTCCCGTGCCTACCAGAAGTTTATTGCTGACCGTTGTCCACTACTTGCCCAGGCGCTTGTTCATTCAACCGTCTTCAGTATCTTTCCTTTAATCCTTGGCCTCATCTCTTTTTCCCTTTATATCCTCGGTTCATCAGAAGGTATTATCGAAAAGATTATGCCTCTTATAAAACAGATCTTTCCCGTAGGTATCGATGAGATTATCAAAAACATCTCGGCGATAAAACAGACCTCAATTATCGTTGCAATTTTCGGGGTTCTGGCATTTTTATGGGGTGCCGCAGGTATATTCAGGACCCTGGAATCGACCCTCAATGTAATATGGAAGGTGAAAAAGGATCGACCATTTATTAAAAAAAGTTTGATTACCCTGGGTATGGCATTTATAATCATAATACTTTTGATCGGCTCGGTAATCCTTTCCATCTGGGCGAATGCGATTGGGCTGGGCGGTATTGCCCGGTTTCTTCCCGAGTTCAGCATCATTTTCAGTATTATTCTCTTCGGCCTGCTCTACTGGTTCTTTCCCAATCGTAAGGTAAGATTAAAGGAGGCATATTTTGGTGCAATATTTACCGGCGTCTTCTGGGAACTGGCAAAAATTCTATTTTCATTCTATGTCACCAGGGTGGTGGATTATTCAAAGATATTCGGTTCTTTATCGGCACTTATAATTCTATTTTTGTGGGTCTATTATTCTGCATATATTTTCCTCTTTGGGGCGGAACTCAGCTATATCTTTGCCCGAAGAAAATATTTGAAGAAAAATCAAAAAACCACGATTGACTAAACGGTAAATTTTGTATATACTATGGCTATGATTGATCTAAAAACAATACGAAATATCGGACTCGCAGCCCATATTGATGCGGGTAAGACGACCACTACCGAACGGATCCTGTTCTATACTGGAAAGATTCGGAGAATGGGTGATGTTGATGAAGGTTCGGCAACAATGGACTGGATGGCTCAGGAAAGGGAACGGGGCATTACGATTACATCAGCGGCAACAACATCATACTGGAAGGGATATCGGATAAACATTATTGATACACCGGGCCATGTTGACTTTACGGTTGAGGTGGAGCGGTCGATGAAGGTGCTTGATGGATTGATTGCAATATTCTGCGCAGTAGGAGGTGTCCAACCTCAATCTGAGACGGTATGGCATCAGGCAGATAAATACAAGATTCCCCGTATCGCCTTTGTCAACAAGATGGACCGCATCGGTGCAGATTTTTTCCGGGTGGTGAATCAGATGAAAGAAAAACTCTCCCTGCGGCCATTAATTCTTCATCTACCGATTGCTGATGTGGAAAAATTCTATGGTGTGATTGATATAATCGAAGAGAAGGCGATATACTGGCAGGAGGAGACCCTGGGAACACGGTTTGTTGAGAAAGCGATCCCTGAAGATTATAAAGAACTTACCAAAAAATATCGGCAGGAAATGCTTGAAACCCTTGCTGAATACGATGAAGAGATATTTGAAGATTATCTTGAGCAGAAACCGATATCAATAGAAAAGATAAAGGCGACGATCAGAAGGGAAACGATTAATCGACAGATATTTCCTGTTTTTTGTGGTTCGGCATTAAAGAATATGGGGATTCAGAAACTCCTTGATGCGGTGTTTGATTACCTGCCTTCACCGATTGACCTTCCCCCGGTTAAAGGTTTCAATCCCAGGACATCAAAGGAAGCGATAAGAAAACCTTCAATTGATGAACCATTTTCCGCATTCCTATTTAAAGCCCAGACCGATCCCCATCTGGGGTTGATCTATTATATCAGGGTATATTCCGGGGTTATAAAAAAGGGTGATAAGGTGCTGGTCTATCCACCATCAAGGATTGATCGCGTCGGTAAACTCCTATTGATGCATGCCAATAAAAGGTCCGAGGTAAATACACTTAGTGTAGGTGAAATTGGTGTAATTACCGGACTGCGTGATTGTAAGACCGGTTATACGCTCTGCTCTCCAAAGGCACCGATATCATTTGAACCATTAAAATTTCCTGAACCGGTCATCTATGTATCATTGGAGCCCAGAACAAAGATGGATAATGTAAAACTTGATAAGACCCTGAGATATCTTCAGATTGAAGACCCCACATTCAAAGTAAGACTTGATGAAGAGACATCACAGAGAATTATTTCCGGAATGGGAGAGCTTCATCTTGAGATTATTGTTGATCGATTACGCCGGGAGTTTGGGATTGAGTGTAATGTGAGTAAACCACAGGTATCATATCGTGAAACAATTTTGGAATCGGCCCAGGCTGAGGCACGGTTCATAAAACAGACCGGCGGTAAAGGACATTATGCTGTAGTAAAGATTGAACTTAATCCCGGACAAAGGAGTGAAGGCGTGGTTATTAAAAACAAGATAAAAGAAGGCAGGATTCCCCGACAGTTTATTCCGGCGATTGAACAGGGAATAAAGGAACAGGCTGAGGTTGGTGTATACTGGGGGTATCCTATTACTGATATAAAAGTTGTGATATTAGATGGTGCATATCATCCGACAGATTCATCAGATATCGATTTTAAGGTTGCGGCTCAACAGGCACTGCGGGATGGATTTATGCGGGCAAAACCCATTTTGCTTGAGCCTATTATGAATTTAGAGATTATCGTGCCGGAAACCTATTTAGGTGAAGTGATAAATGACCTCAATGCCCGAAAGGGTAAGATTTTAAAAATCGAAACCAACAAAAAAGAGAAGATTATCAACGCCAGTCTTGCCCTTGCCCGGTCATTTGGATATGCAACCGATTTGAGGTCCCTGACCAAGGGACATGGTGTATATACAATGCAGTTTTCCCATTATGCCCCAAAAGAAGAAGCACGCTCAAAACCTGGCTTTTAATCCTGCTCAACTTGATATTTTGCCTACGGCGTAAATGGAATCTATTTCGTGCAAATCCAGTCAAGAAATCCGAACAAAATAGAGAAGGTGGTCCGACTCTATTGATTAAACTTTTTACCAGACACCGGTGCGGAGATATTCATCAATGGAGCGGGCGGCAATCCGGGCATCACCCATTGCCAGAATTACTGTAGCCCCACCGCGCACAACATCACCACCGGCCCAGCATCTTTTCTTTGAAGTCTTACCGGTCCTGGGATCAACCTCAATATTACCCCATTTCGCCACCTTTAAATCGGGTGTAGTCTGGGGAATCAATGGATTCGGACTCTGTCCAATCGCACATATTACAGTATCGACCGGCAGGGTAAAGTTTGAGCCTTCAATCGGAACAGGTCTTCTTCTACCTGAAGCATCAGGTTCACCCAGCTTCATCCGGATACATTCCATCTTCCTCACCCAATTATTTTCATCACCGATATATTTCACCGGCAGGGTCAGAAATTCGAAGATAATACCCTCCTCTTCTGCATGGTGAATCTCCTCATTTCGAGCCGGCATCTCCTTTTTTGACCTGCGATAGACAATCCTCACCTCATCGGCACCAAGGCGCAGTGCGGTGCGGGCACAATCCATTGCTACATTTCCTCCGCCAATCACTGCCACCTGTTTTCCCTTAACAATCGGTGTATCATATTCAGGGAATAGATATGCCTTCATCAAATTTGACCTGGTGAGATATTCATTGGCAGAGTATACTCCATTCAGATTCTCGCCCGGGATATTCATAAACCAGGGAAGTCCGGCTCCGGTTCCGATATAGACCGCATCAAATTCCTCAAGGAGCTGATCAATGGTGGCGGTTTTACCCACGACAAAGTTGAGTTTCAATTCAACCCCGCATCGAATTAAATAATCGACCTCGCGATAGACAATCGCCTTGGGAAGCCTGAATTCCGGGATACCATAGACCAGCACCCCACCGGGTCGGTGCAGGGCTTCAAATATTGTAACCGAATGGCCCAGTTGAATCAAATCACCGGCAACGGTCAAACCACCGGGTCCGGCTCCGATTACTGCAACCTTTTTCCCGGTCTTTTCTGGAATCTTTGGCAATGGTGCAGGACCCTGTCTTGCCTCCCAGTCAGCAATAAACCGTTCTAACCTGCCAATTCCTACAGGTTCGTATTTTTTATTCAACGCACAGAAATTCTCGCACTGCTCTTCCTGAGGACAGACCCGACCGCAGACCGCAGGCAGAACATTCTTCTCTTTTAATCGTTTAATTGCACTGCGAAAATCACCTTGCGCAATAGCTTCTATAAATCCCGGGATGTCTATTTCGACCGGACAACCATCTATACAGGTTGCTTTCTTACATTGTAAACACCGTTTGGCTTCTTGAATTGCTTCTTCTTCTGTATAACCATAAGGAACTTCATCAAAATTCTTTATCCGTCTTTCAGGAGGTTGTTCTTTCATTGGAATCTTGTGCGGAATAATTTTCTTAGCCATTGCAACCTTCCTTGCAGGTTTTTTCAAATAATTCTACTGCCTCTTTCTCTTCTTTAAGATAGGTATTAAGCCGCTTTGATAAAAGTTCATAATTTACAAGATGTCCATCAAATTCCGGGCCATCAACACAGGCAAATTTGGTTTTACCTCCAATCTCAACCCTGCAGACTCCGCACATCCCGGTTCCATCAAGCATAATAGGATTTAAACTTACCAGGGTCTTAATCTTATAGGGTCTGGTTGTTTCTGAAACTGCCTGCATCATCACAACCGGGCCAACTGCAAAAACCCGGTCAATCTTTTTATTGTTATTAATGAGTTCCTTAAGTGCGTCAGTAACAAATCCCTTCTTACCATAAGAGCCGTCATCAGTCGTAATATGCAATTCATCAGAGACCGCCTTCATCTCTTCTTCCATAATCATAAACTCCTTAGACCTTGCTCCAATGATAGAAATTACATAATTACCGCTATTTTTTAAACCCCGGGCAACAGGGTAGATTTCGGGTGTGCCTACCCCACCACCCACACAGATAACCGTTCCAAAGTTCTCTATCTCAGTTGGTCTTCCCAAGGGGCCTGCGATATCCTTAATCTTATCACCCTCATTTAACTGGTCCAGTTCCTTGGTGCTCTTACCAACTACCTGAAAGACAATATTAATGACCCCTTTTTCCGGGTTAAAATCCTGGAGTGTTAAAGGAATACGTTCGGATTTTTCTTTTAACCTAATAATAACAAACTGGCCAGGTTTAGCCTTGGCCGCAATCAATTCATTTTTAACTTCAAACAATGTAATTCCCTGAGCCAACCTCTTTTTCCTTAGAATCTCATTCATAGGTTCTCCTTTCAAGGTAAGATAATACACAAAAATCAACCCTTTGTCAACTGGACGATTTTCTGATTTCTCTCCACTTTTTGTCTTGATTTTTTGTAAGCTATGTAGGTTGTATTATAGCCGAGGCCCGTCTCAACCCGAGGCGGGACGCCGCCTTCGCTGAGGAAAATGGGGGCGACCTGCTGGCTGAGAAAGTTTTGAGACACCCAGCAGGCTGTTCCTCTTAGCCGAGGGCCGTCTCGGCCTGAGGCTGGGAAAGAAATTTTTTAAATGACCGATAAAATATAATATAAAAAGAAGAACGAAGTGTCAGGGGTATTTTTCATCCTGGTTTAATAATCTTATGGAAGTTTATTCTGTCCAGAATACCATTCCAATTAATCCAGTAGGCACGATGAAAAAAGTAAAGAGGAGTCAGGTGATTTACTGACCATTCTTCTCCACTTTTTATTAAATTACACGAAAGGTTAAAACCAAATGGGGTTCAGGTAGAAACTTATTAATCCTCGGTTTTTATTCAGAATTTAAATCTTATTGAGACTATAAATAATAAAGTAACCAGGATTATGCCGAACAAGGTCAGGATCTTTCCCGTATCAAAGAACTTTGAGCGATAGGCAAAGACAACCTTATGGTCTCCCGGTGATATATATACGGCGCGGAATGTGTGGTTGGCACGATATAATTTCTCTTCCCTGCCATCAACATATACCTTCCAGTCCGGATGCCAGTTGTCTACAAGCACAAGAAAGCCCGGCCTTGAGGTTTGAATATGGCAGACAACCTGATTGGGTTTATACTCAAGAATTTCTGCAGGTTTGTATAAAGAGACGGTATCAGGATGGGGTAAACTGATTTCCTGCTCCAGAATAACCGTGGTATAGGGATTAAACTCAGGGGATTCTATTAATTTTAATGCCTTCCCCGGCTTTGCAACTTTATAATCAAAGACCATATATGCCCGGGGCAGTGCGGAATCATTTCTAAATACCGAAGCGCTGCTTCCCTTATAGACTAAAATATATCGGGACAGGTATTTCCTGACCTGTCTGATCGCCTCCCGGCTTCGCGGGTCATATCGGGAGATATCTTCAGGCAGGGTGGGGCCGATAATATATTTGCAGTTGAGCATATCAACCAGTTTTGGATAACGGAAAAGGTTTATCGGTCTGAACATCACACTCTTTCCCGCCCCGATGAATTCCTGATAGCGCTGAATCGGGTTGGGAATATAACCTCCGGCACTTTGAATATTGTGATATAAAAGATAGAGGTCAGCACTGTGCCGATACCAGGGGTCAGGAAATGGAAATACCCGATATATCCCGGGCTCTTTTTTCAAAAATTGGACCACATCATCCGGGGCATAATATTTTTCTGGTTTTGGTCCTGAAGGCAGAAATTTCGCCATAACCGAAATCTGACTGACCAGGCCGAGTGCGACTATTGTCAGGGCTAAATATGTATGATGGAATCTTCGCTTCACTGCCCAGTTTGTAACTGCCAGGGCCAGACCTATTAATATTACGGCAAAGACAATACCCCGGGCAAAATTGGGAAGGTTTTTTTTGTAGATACCAATCTTTGTCCCGGCCTGACTTGAACCGGCTGCAACACCGATAATAATTAACAAAAAGAAGACGATGAGTAAAATAATCGACGCCCTGATAAAGGCCTTTTTATCCAGTTCTCTATTTATTATGGTCTGTTCAAAACCTATCGCGCCAACAACAATCATACTGAAACTGGTAAGATAGAAGATCAAAGACGGCGCCCGGGTCAATCTGAATCCGGGAATAATCAGATATAAGAGTTTGAACAGCGGTGTTGCACCGCCCCAGGCGATGAGGGTTACTACAATTGAGGCTGCAATATAGAATTTTATATAGGGCTTTTTATAATAAAGAACAACGGCAAATATCGCAAAGATAATGGGTAATAATCCGAAATACTCAGAATGCAGTTTAAAGGCATTTGTTCCCCAGTAATTCTCGAGTATACCTGAGTATGTCGGGACAAAGAGATTGATAATCTCAAGCGGCGGCATTGCCCAGGATACGGCGTATTCATAACCCCTTTCAACCCCCCGGGCTGCGGTCTTTAATCCACCCAGAACCGGCAGCCAGACCTCAGCCATAATCAGAAAGATCAGGATGATTGCAAGTATCCCATAACCGATTATTTTTATCCAGTCCCGGGACGGAATATTTTTCCTCCGGGCAATCAGATAATATATTACATATACCAGAATAAACAAAAGGGCATAATATGTAATCTGGAAATGTCCTTCATAAAATGCGAATGCGGTGGTTAATGCGGTGAGGATAAAATAGATGAATTTTCTTGATTTCAGACCGGAATGGACAAAGAAAAGCATCAGGGGAAACAGTGCCACGCTTGCCGCCCTTCCCGCATGCCCGGCCATCGGTGTCGTGGCAAGGTTGCCGGCAAATTGATAGGCGACGGCACCAAAACCTGCACTGTATTTGGACAACCCGATTGCCCGAAGATACAGATATGTGCCCAGTCCGGCCAGGAAAAAGAAGATTATAAAAGAGAGGGCGAGAACAACCTGGGGTGGGATGAATTCTCTCAACCGGGCAAGGGGTGCAAGGGGGCCACCGACCGGGGCACCGAGGACCGGAATTCCCCCGAATACATCAGGATACCAGAGGGGCATCCGGGGTTGCTCAATAAGATATTTTTCAAATGGATATCCACCGATAAGATAATCTGAGCCGGCAATCATCTTATCAGGATTCAGAAATTGGGCGAAGTAGATTAATGGAATTAAAAATAGCAGTATAATAAAAATTTTCTGCCCGTGAGTTTCTAAAAAATTGGGTGCAGCGGGTTTGGTGATTTGTTTTCTCTTATGCTTCCTTCCCATAGATAAGTATAAAGATTATTTTTTGATAGTCAAGATGGCTGCTGTCTTTTCCTGATTGCAAGGCCGACGAAGAATATCGCCACTTCAAAGAGTGTTATCCAGACCCGGGTGATAAAACTGATTGCAATGGCTAAGGGAGTGGGCAGTATAGGAGAGAGCATCAGGGTCATCATCCCTTCCCTCACCCCAAGTCCACCCGGGGCGAAGAGCACAATAAATCCGGTTATCCAGGAGAGGGTATAGGCGGCGGCGAGGTTGGGCAAACCGGAGAGCGGAAGCGGGTAGATTGCATTAATCAAAAAGAAGAACCCGATGATCTGGGCGATCCAGAGACCGAAGAAATAGATGACAACCTTTAATATCTGGAGATAGGAAAGAGAGAGAGCAACCGTTTCCTTTTTCATAATCTTCAGAAAGACATTTAAAATTTTCATTAAAATACCGGGCTGCATAACAATTACCACTATAATAAGAAGTATCAAGGTGATGAGTAGATACCTTAAATTATAATTACCGATGATGACTGTTGATATAAGAAAAATTACACTGCTGCTCAAAATCAACAAACCACTTTCTAAAAACATACTTACTGTCAGATTTCTCGAATCCATCCGCTGTTTCTTCCCGACATAAACCCTTCCCACCATATACCAGATCCGACCCGGGACATATTTTGCAATCTGGGTCGTTGAAAGAATCCAGAAGGATTGGGAAAATGACAGCCTTTCTTTTAAGCCGGTCATTATCTCCTGCCAACTTTTTGTGTAGTTTAGAAAATGTATCATCAGAAAAAAGAAGGAAATTATAAGGGGCAGGACATTGAAATGGAGTTCATTGAACGGTATCTTTGACCAATTTGTGGTAAGCCCTTTTATAAGAAATAGAAAGATTATGCCGATTACAAAAACCGCAATTATCTTCTCTAAATATTTAAGCATTTAACGACCAATTTTGAGATGGGTGTTATGTAAAATTTGAATCAGCCCGCTTCCCGGACGAGATGAACGGTCATATTTTTTGTTTATGATAGTCACTGTTACTCCCTGGTAATCAATAAAAATCGAACTCATCCTGTTGAGATTATAGACTAAATTCCGGGTAAGTCAATAAATTTCTGCAAACGTTAACAGACATCGTTACCAGTTTAGATATAAAAAAGATTTAAGAAAAATGCTTGAAATAATAGGCCTTCCTGGATATATTAAAGAGTTGATAAGACTTTCTAAAACCAGGGAAGGCCT
>JALVOT010000017.1:0-143461 GCA_027026255.1 Caldifarciminota bacterium
GGATACGGGTCAATATTTCTGGCGGGTCAGGGCATACAATAGAGCCTGGGAATGGTATACAGCGTGGTCAGAGATATGGTCTTTTTATTGCCGGGAAAATCCTTAAACCTGGAACAATAATTTAACTTGACAATGTGATACATTTAGGATAATATAACCACAATGTTATCTGGATTGTTTATTATCCTAATTATATCAAACGCTGAATCTTTTTTGCCCGATGATTCAGTTAAAATAATTTTTGGAAAGATAAAAGACAAATACGAAAACAAGAAGTATCTGGAGGTGATAACTATCCTGAAGCCGGTTGTCCCGGAACTGAAAAAAACAGATAAATCAAAGGCATACGAATATCTTGCTTACAGCTATACAAATCTGGGTGATGAGAAACAGGCGGTTGAGGCATTCAAAAGACTGCTGAGGCTCTGTCCAAAATTTGAACCATCGGCAGTCTGTAACTCACCATCGGTTAAAAAGATATATCAAAAGGCAAAGACTGAAGGCGCCCATGAGGCCGGTGCCTGTTCCTGTTTTATTCCCGGTATGGGACAATTACTCAAGGGTGAAGAGAGAAAGGGTAAGATAATAATCTTTACTGCGGGCACAAGTTTCATCTCATCAATAATATTATGGTTAATAACCTTTGATAAACGCGATAAGTATCTTAAGGCGGAGCCCGATAATATAAAAGAGATCGAACAAAGATACCAGACCTATAAGTACTGGTTCAACGGTGCTATTCTCAGTTCGACAATATTCATCGGCACCTATATCTACAGTATCTATGATGCCTGGTCATCAAAGACTGTAAGGCTTCATAAAACAAAGCATCCCGAATTCAAAATTCATTTAGATACAGAATGCAGGAAGACCTATTTCGGCCTTATCTATAAATTTTCCGGATGAAAAATTTTATCTTATTGTTTACATCTACATTTCTAATTATCACCTGTATTAATCCGCCGCGCAGTAATGAGTTTGACCCGCAGAATCCTGATAAGGCCGAGTTTAAAGGCCGTACATATAATAATGACAATACCCCTTTATCCGGGGCGGTCATCTATTTGATGCGGGATAACGAGATCATCAAAATTGATACCTCGGATGCCTCAGGAGAGTTTGAATTTATACATGTTGACCCCGGTATTTACAAAGTCCTGGCTGATGCAGAATATTTTTCTGCGCAGGAATTCTATCCGGAGAGTCTTTCTGCCGGAACCCATCTTAATGATTTTAATATTTACTTTTCTACTTTTGATTTTGAGGATGATACAATCGGCGATTCAACCCCTTATGGATTTAACCCGGTAGGTGGCATCTGGGCGATTGAAAATGACAGTTTAGACCCGGAAAAACATTCGGTTAACAAAATCTACAATGGCGGTGCAGATAGCGTTTCCTCATCGGCAATAGCCATCTACGAAAAGAAACCGGCTGATTATCTGTTTGAGACAAATTTTAAGGTTTTTTCTTCATCCGACGACTGGTCTGCAGGTATTGTTATTGAATATCAGAACCCGCAGAATTACTATCTATTGCGGGTTCTCCCTGATTCAATCAATCTCTATAAAATAATCAACGGGAATCTTGATTCCTTACGGGTAAAATATCTCCATTTTTCAAAGGGTATCTGGTATAGAATCGGGGTTCAGTGTCAGGATAATTACCGCATATACTATCTGAACAATGAATATCTCTATGCGGTTCTGGATAAGACCTTAAATAACGGTTTTCTGGGGCTTTATGTCAAGAATGGTTCAGTGCATTTTGATGATGTGACAATACAATTCAAGTAGATATATAGAAATTTACGATTTAAGGGTTGATTCCAACATTTTGAGGAATTTCAGGTTGAGTCGATGGGATGTATTACAGGCATAAATTCTTCCTGCAAGCCAGCCTTTTAAAAAATAGAGATCGCCCAGCAGGTCAAGAACCTTATGCCGGACCGCTTCGTCAGCAAATCTCAGCACCTCTTTAGAATAGACGTTGGATCTGGTAATTGCAAAACCATAGGCAGGTAGATTCTTCAACCTGGGATCAGAATCTTCGGTAAATATAAAGGTGCGGGCAGGGGCGATCTCTGTTATGTAGTTTTCCCGGGAAAGATTGAAGCTTATAGACTGTGATTTGATATAGGGATGTTTTAACTCCATTTCAATTATTAGTCTTTTATGGGCTGATGGTTCATAGATAATAAAAGAGTTTTCTTCTTTGATTACAATTTTTTTCTTCGGGTTAACAATTATAGGAAAAGAGTGGGGAATTTTTTTAAGTTTCTTTACAAAGGCATAACTTGAACCATCAAAAAATGGAATTTCATTACCCAGGAAATCTATACGGATATTGAATAGAGCAAGTCCATATAATGCAGAAAAAAGATGTTCAACTACAGAAATAGTTTTTATCCTGCCGATTGATACAAAATGATTTTTGACCATAATCTCAGCAATGTCTACAGGAATTTTAACCGGTTTTTTTGAATCTTCATATAAATAAAGGTCTAATTTTGAAAACGGAGATATTCTCAATGCTCCATCTATTCCACTCAGACATCTGCCTTTGATTATAATATTATGTTGATTCATCCCATTTTCTTATAGAGTCGGGCAATCGCCTGTAAAACCCGGTAATGTTCCCGTGCTGGAATACCTGAATATTTTCCCGGCTTTGGCAAAGATTTAAAAACTCCACTCTTTGCATAAATAATAACATCATCACCAACCCTAATATGCTCCTTAATCCCGGTTTGTCCACAGAGGATTACATTATTGCCGATTTCTGATGAACCAGCGATACCGGTTTGCCCCATAATTATACAATCCCTGCCAATCTTCACATTATGACCGATATGGACAAGATTATCAATTTTCGTTCCGGCACCGATTACAGTATTACCGATTGTTCCACAATCAATAGTCACATTGCTTCCGATTTCCACAAAATCGTTTATGACCGTGCCGCCGATATGAGGAATCCTTTTATATCCTTTTTGATAGATAAACCCAAACCCCTGTTTCCCGATAACCGTTCCGGCATTGATAATCACAAAATCCCCAATTTTTGTATTTTTATATACTACAGTATGGGGATGGATCTCACAATTCTCACCAATAACCACCCCTTCATCAATAAATGAATGGGCACCGATATAGGTTCCAGAGCCGATATTAACATATTTTTTTATTACTACAAATGGTTCAATAAGGCAGGATTTTGGCAGCAATACACCGCGGGGGATTACCGCCCGGGACGAGATACCCCTGAGTTTTTTTTTCTTTGAAAGTTCTCTGAGTAAAAGATACATCGCCTCTCTTACATCATCAACCACAATACAATGCTTCTCAGGATGTCGATTTCTGGTTATTACCGCCTGAGCCCGGGTCTTTATATCATCAGCGAAGATAAAGCAAAGGTCATCCTCTTCTGCATCTTCAATCGGCTTAACCTGCTTTACAGAAAAATCTTTATCACCATAAAGCTTACCCTTAACAAGCCGGGCGATCTCTTCCAGTCTCATACTTTATCCTATTCATAAAGTCCTTTATTGTCAATAGAGAAACCATCTGCCCCACCTCCTGATGAACACTTTATGTGTTTGACCCGGAGAAATTGGGCAAACGGAAAGACAAAGCAGCAAAGAACCCAACAAATCAGACAGCAGAGTGGCAGACCGGGAAGGTTAAATAGTAAAGCAATACAGAGAAAAAGCGGTGAGGAATCAGCAAATCTCTGTATTGACATTATCAAAAACTGAGATAAAATTAGGTATGCGGAAAAGAGATATCGGTGTGGTCATTCCTGCCTATAATGCCGAGGCGACGATCAAAGATATTATTAAAGAACTGGCCGGTATGGGTTTGAAAAAGGAAAACATAATTGTTATTGACGATGGTTCGGCTGATCAAACCTACCGAATTGTTAAAGGACTGGGTGTAACCGTAATCCACCATCCCAAAAACCTTGGTAAGGGGGCGTCGCTAAAAGATGGATTCAATCTGGCTCGATCGCGGGCTCTCAAAAAGGTCTTCACGCTTGATGCCGATGCTCAACATCAGGTATCAGAAATAAAAAACTTTTTTTCTCACCGCAGTTTATGCAATCTGCTGATTGGTATCAGAAAAAATAATCTCCAGGCAATGCCCTGGCCAAGAAGGCTGGTCAATCGGACGGTCTCATTGGTTGTCTCCCTTTTGTCCGACAAATATATCCCGGACGCCCAGTGTGGATTTCGTCTCATTGATTTAAAGATATTTGATCGCATTAAATTGAAGACCAATCGATATCAGACCGAATCTGAATTATTGATTAAGGCATGCCGAAATAAATATCGAATTGATTTCATTCCGATAACTACCCGATATAATAGTGAGAAAAGTTATATTAAACCATTAATTGATACAATCAGATTTATTAATATGGCAGTGAGGTCATTATGGCGTTAATACTTCTAACCAATGACGATGGTTATGATGCATTGGGTTTTCAATCCCTTTATAAAGCATTAAAGAGTAAATTTGATGTCTATGCGGTTGCACCCAGATTTCAGCAGAGTGGTGCCAGTCATTCTTTAACCCTGAGAAAACCAATCAGGGTGGAGAAATTGAAAGAAAAATTTTTTACGATATATGGAACTCCAACCGATTGTGTGCTCCTTGCCTATCATGATTTGATACAAAAACAAATCGACCTTGTAGTGGCGGGGATAAATCATGGACCAAATATGGGTAGTGATGTCTTCTATTCTGGCACGGTTGCCGCTGCACTGCAAGGTGCATCCCTTGGTATTAAATCAATTGCGGTATCAATGAGGGCAAGGGAATATAATAATTTTAAGCATGCGGTTCGCTATACGCAGAAATTAATCAAGCGCGTGCTCGATTCAAAAATTCCCGGGCTCATCCTCAATGTCAATGTCCCAGAGGGAAAGATTAAAAACGAAAAGATAACGCGGATGGGAAAGAGAATCTATAAAGATAAAGTAATACGAGATTCAGAAAAAAAAGATGTTATGTATTCGGTTATCGACGGCACATTATCATACACGATTGAATCCGATACCGATTTTAAAGCAGTTGAAGAAGGTTATGTCTCAATAACACCTTTAAAACTTGATCTGACCGATTATGAGGGAATGAAAAGGCTGAAAGAAAATTTATAAGATTTTCCAGCAACCGAGCGACTTCTGATACAAGACAAAGACCGATAAGGAATATATTACTCTTTCTCTCCCATATAAAAAACAGCGGCAAATTCACTTCCTGAAAAAGTAATAAAGAAGGGCAAAATTTTTGATAAAGATTATGAAAAGGCAAACCCTGGGTTTTCTCTCTCAAAAATGGTTCAACAACGAAAAAACTGACCGAACTCTACGGTCGATATCTCAAAGGACAGGCAAGACAGCGATCCGCCTCTTTTCTTAATTCTTCCTCTGATGCCCTTAATTCAACCTCTAAGAAATCATTTTTTCTCTCTTCCACATCCCTATGGGGAATCTTTATTCTTGGTAAATCCTTAATAGGTAGAACCTCAACCCGGGGCATATAAGATTTTTTAAAGAATCTTCCAATTCCTGGTGCTATTCCCCTTAGTGAAAAATCAATCAAATCGGCAACCTCTTTTGCCTGACCAACCGCATGAGCAAGGGTCTTACTCCCCAGCACTGCATCACCACCGGCAAAAATCTTTGGATGGGAGGTTCTGCCGTTTTTCACCTTTATACTTCCATTCTGATTGACCTTTAAGTACTTTCTCAGAAAAGCTGAATCCGGAATTTGACCGCAGGCCAAAACCAACCGGTCAAGTTCCACCTCAAATTCACTATCCGGCATAATTTCAATTCTTCCTTTTCTTCCTTCCGGTGCCGCGGTTTTAATAAATGTTACCCGACCGTCTTCCACACGCTGGGGCAGACAAAGTGGCACAATCTCAATTCCCTCTTCCCGTGCCTCTTCTCGATCTTCGTGCTCGCACGGCATATCTTCAATCCTTCTCCGATAATAGATTGTTACTTTATTACCCTGCCTTATCAAACTGCGTGCCACATCAATTGCTGTATTACCTCCACCAACCACCCCGACCCTGCCCAGATGAAATTCCTTACCCTTTTTTATTTCTTTCAAAAGTTCAAGTCCGTTCAGGCAATTCTCTTCACCAAGGATATTCAGCTTTATCGGTTTCCCGGCACCGGTGGCAACAAATAGAGCATCGTATTTCTGGAGCAGTTCATCCAGGGAAATATCCGCGCCGACCCTGACCCCGCACTTAAGCTCTATACCACAATTCAAAATCTTTTCGATCTCTTCGTCAAGCACTGAGGAGGATAATCGAAATTCAGGAATAAAGGTTCTTAGAACACCACCCGGCATCTCTTCTTTTTCATAAATCGTAACTCCATAGCCTTTTTTAACAAGAAAATAACCAGCAGCCAGACCACAGGGACCTGCACCAATAATTCCGATTCTTTTATCCCTCTTTTTATGATTACATTGAGGCGGAGACATTTTCACTGCCGATTTGAGATATTTTATTGCCACGGGTTTATCAATACCACGACGGGTGCATTTATCTTCACAGGGTGCCGGGCATATCCTTTCTAATATCTTAAAAAAAGGAAAGAATGGATATTCTTCTTTACTATCTGTAGCAATAAGATTTATATAAATCCAGGGAGTGATACCTGCCGGACACGCCTTTTCACAGGGCGGTTTATCATATGTCGCACCTTTGTATGCATCATAGATATTATAAAGCCAGAATAGTATCCAGACACCAACGATACCCCAGAATGCAGGATTCAGCCCGGTCCAGATGTTTTTCATTAAGAAAATAGAACCGTAAAAGATTACTGCAAATGCAATTCCCACCCATAATCTGCCCTCGTAGACCTGGCCGCCTCCAACAATAAATATCGAAATGATTATTGACTTAGCGGACTTCATATTTTATTGCCTGGGTTGGACAGACCTTTTTGCAATCAAGGCATCGGATACAATCAATATGATTGGGAGACCTATGAATTGGAACATCCATCGGACAGACAAGCTGACAGGAACCGCAGTCGATACATCTTTTTTTATTGACCCGAATCCGTAAGAGACTGAATCGATTGAATACTGAGTATATCGCACCAACCGGACAGAATGTTCGACAGAAAAACCGCTTGATGCCGATAGAACCCAAAAGAATAAAGATAAGAATGGCAATCTTCATATAATAATGCCAGCCCACAAGTGCCCTGAGGTCGCCAGACCTGTCGGCAAGCACCAGAGGGATGCCGGCAATCAAACTGCCGTCCGGACATAACTTACAGAACCACGGTTCTTCAGTCAGGTAGACAACAAACACTGCAACTCCGATCAACATCACATATTTAAGATATGAACACCAGTTCGGTAATTTAAGTTTGAATGATTTTATTTTATAAAGAATGTCCTGCAGAAATCCGAATGGACATATCCAGCCGCAGGACATCCTGCCGATTGTCATACCAACCGTGCTGAAGATCCCCAGAATATAAAATGGTATCAGTCTCAACCCGATAAAATGCTGAAGCGCACCCATTGGGCAGGAATACCAGGCAAGTGGACATCCCCAGCAATTAAGGATTGGGGTGCAGTACCTCTTCAATACCCCCTGGTAGATTCCTCCAGAGAAAAACGCCGGAATATATGAATTATGAATAATGACAAAAACAATTTGAACGATTCTCTTCATTTTTTATTCAATCCCCATACAGGAAAGGCACATTATTGATCCTACACTCTGGGTTTCAATCACATCACCAAGTTTTGCGCCGTAGAATATGCCCGCCAGTGCCACAAATATGAAGATAATGATAAATATCAATTTCTTCAAGGCTACCCCCTTTAAAAGATGCTGGAAAGCACCACCTTCACACCCTTAAACGGTTCCTCAAATCTGCATACCCCGCCTGAACAGACAAGGCCGCCCTTCTCACCGCCTACCCTTATCCTTAAATTATGGCGGTTTGTAAGGTCAAGGCTCAATTCTGCCAGGGGCCAGGCCTTCTCATTACCCAGTTTATGTATAAGCCATGCAGGAATCCGATTACGCCATTCATATCTGAGGGTGAGAATGAAAAGTTCTGGCCTGCCAACACCGAATGTGATGCAGGGTTCATAAAAATCGCTTGTATCACATCGGATAAGGTTATGTTCATACTCAACCTCAACATAGAATGGTCCAAAATTATAACTGATATCGCCGTATGGTTTTGTTTCAGTCTTGCGATTGATACCAATTTCAATCTGCTGTTTGATAAGACGGTCCAGACCGGTGGTTATCTCTAAATCGACAGTAGGATTGGACTTAAGCTTCAGGGTTTGTTCTAATACGCCGGACTGCTCCTTTGAAGGCATATTGATTGTCTGATTAATCCAGTCCTTGGTTGTATCATGCTGGGTTATCTTATTATTCTCAGCTTCAAAGGATATAAAATCAACCGGCGAAAAATTGACTGATACCCCATAACCAATCTCATCCATTCCCCGATTCACAGATATCCCGGACTTTATCGGCGTAGGAACCTCATTATATCGGTATCCAGCACCACCGAATCCCATCGTATCATAATCAACATACTGCATTGAAATTCCGAATCCGGGAACGGAAAACCCGAGTGTAGCAAGAAGCCCATCACCCTTCAATCTCCCACCAATAACCGGATGACAGCCAAGATGTTTTCCATATTCAAAATAAGTCTCAAAAGGCCCAAACTGACATCCCAGGTTACCACCGAACAATTCTGTAAATGCCTTTGGTGTAAGGTCAACATTACGATTCACCCGAACATATCTTGCCCCAAGGTCAAGTTTTGGAATTATCTTTGTCTCCAGATTTATTCCCCTGATCTGATCCGTAGTATCATTTTTTATCTTATATATATTCTCTTCAAAGAATATATTCCTCGGCCTGCCGGCGATTAAACTCAACCTGCTTCTAAGATATTTTAAATCCGCCCGCACCCCGAATAAGGAATTATCATTACGGAAATCTTCATCAAGAAATTGATTCAGAACCAGACCACGACCGAATGTTGGGTAGAATCTACCATAAACAAAATTCACTGGGTCCTTACGATATTGCACCGTATAATTAATATAACGAAGTTTTTCAGAACTGGGCAGTGATGGATTCCACAAGAACAGGGCACCCTTTACTGTTAAATCGCGGTAGCTTAAAGAAAGTTTCAGTTTATCTTCTAAATGTTCTTTATAATTTAAAGAATCTAAGGATTCATCAACGAATACCCAGTACTCGGCATGATTAGACCCACGCAGACGCACATTCGCACCGAAAACAGGCATAAACAAAAATATTGCGAACAATAAAAGCCAGTGACTATTATTTTTCTTTTGATTCATTCTCAGGTTCCTTTTTAAATAACTCCCTGATTTTGGCGACAACCTTCTTCTCATCCCCTGGTTTATAACCCTGATGGGTAAAGACAATCTTCTTATTCTGATCAATAATGAAACTGGTGGGCATTGCCTGAACATCATAGAGTTCACGCATATTATTTTCCGGATCAAGCACAACGATATAACGCCATTTATGGCTTCGGGCGAATGGTTTTACCTTGGGAACTGCCCTGGTTTTATCCTGACTAATAGCAAGAAGATTAATTCCCAGGGAATCAAATTCATCATAATAAGGCTTCAAGGCATCCAGTTCCTTGATACACATCTTACACCACATTGCCCAGAAACTCATAAATACCGGACCTTTAGCAAGTAGGGAATCAAGACAGACTGTATTACCATCAATATCTTCTAAGGTAAAATCCGGGGCATCAGAAAACTCGCCTTCCTGTGCCCAGAGCATAATTAACGGCAGTATAAAAATAAAAATTAATTTTTTCATCATTCCTCCAAAAATTTTTCTCCTTTTGACTGCATAATCTCTTTGGTATCCATATCCTGAACAAAAACAACCGTCCGCATCCTGTCAACCCCTATCGAATGAGAAAATGTAATCGTTGTATCAAGGCTATCAGGATAAATAAGATTCACGGGAAATTGAAAAAGCTGACGGCAAACACGATAATAGGTATATGAATGATTTGATGCACCAGGCAAACTATCTTCAAGGATTGCAACAAATGCATTCATCTCATCTTCAGGAATTGTATCCGCGGCCACAATTTTGACCCTGACACTACCGGTTGAATTGGAAGCGCTTGCCTCAACCGTCAAATTAAAATATGGAGCCTTTGACTGGGCAATCCTGATATGCTCTTCATAGATTTCATTAAACGGTGGGCTTTCCACAAAGACGTGGTCTGTGCCATCAAAGACCGTGGTCGGTAAAAGGGGATTGTCATAAAATTCCCTGCGCTGATGGCTCTTTGGATTTTCATACGGCTGGTTAGTATGATATGAAATCACTACTAATGTATCCCCTAATGATGCAAGACTATCAAGGAGGGCCTGCTCCGCAAGCCAGCAATATGGTCAACCATCCTCAGTAAACAATTCCGCAAGCACAGTGCGGCTTGTTGGTTCCGGAAAGTGAACCTCAGGAGCCTCTGAACAGCGCACAAAAAAACCAACAAGTATTAAACCGGGTAAAGATTTTAATAATTTCTTCATATTTTCTATTCTATCTAAAAAAAGCTGATTGTCAACAGAAAAATGGAGATAGGGAAAACAAAAAAATTCCCTATCTCCATTTTATCATTTACCTTAGAAGAATTAATTTCTGTGTCTGAGTGTAGTCTGCAGCCTCAACTCTCACAAAGTAGACACCGGCGGAAACCAGATTATCTCTATCATCCCTTCGATTCCAGATAAGTTTTTCAGAACCAATATTCCTGAATTTCTTAATAAGTCTGCCTGTAGCATCAAAAACCGTAATCTCATCCAGGTTCTTAAGATTAAAGTTACTCAATTCAATGCTCACATTATCCCGAGAAGGATTGGGCCAGAGCATAAAATGCGGGGTGAGTGGCTTTGATTCAGCACATTCCTCAACCGCCACAAGGCTGATGCCGAAGAAGTGCATAATTGAATCGAGCAAAGCTGCCCTGGTCGATACACCACTGCCGTCAACCAGACCGCCGAGTTCAAAAGAGGTGCCCACAGTCTTGTATGACCCGATATCCCGCGCTACACCACAATCATAATTGTTATTACCATCCCGAAAGATTAGAAAAGAACCGGAATCGGTTGGTGAGATATGATCCATATAAGCATTATCACCGCCATAAGAAAAATTCATCTGATTGGTAAAGGTGCCGTTCTGTCCCACAACCGGACCCATATCACCGGACCCATCTCCGGTTGCATTAATACCGAAGAGCGGACCGAAATTATAACCACCCTCATTTCTGGGATCATAATACCAGACCTCACCACCCTCTAAGTACATCCTACCATTCTGATTCTGGAGAAAATCAACCAGGGTATTTGCTTCCGGGCTGTTATTTCTAATTACATAATTATCTGAATAAACCCCGACACAGACAAAGACCGCATAGTAATTTGCAAGTTCACTACTGGTCGGCAGTTTTACATCATAATTTCCTGAATACCCAAGATCAGAAAGGATATTATGTATCGCCCGACCTGATGCCGGTGTGAGATCTGGGTTCCAGACAAAATAGTGGATTCTGCCTACGACAACAGAAAAGTCAAAGGTATCCGTATATCCACCATCCGTAGCGATGAGCTTAAACAGGGCTTTATGACCCTGAGGAGCTGATGCACTGGCTGATATGGTATAGGGGTCGGCAGTATTCTCTTTTGTCGTGTCAACCGGAAGAGAACCAAAATTTCCGGAGTTGTCTGATATTGTTACATAGGAATCAGATGAGATGATGGTAGTGGAAAGATTGCTGAAGTTTACACCACCAATATTTTTTAAGGTAGCGGTTAAATTAACGGTTTCACCCGGGTCAAGTCGGCCGTTGTTATTACCACCGCTGTCATAAATTGTATTTTTTATCAAAGCAAGATAGGGATTTGAACCGGTATAATTTAATGCAATATCATCGGCGAAGACCTTCGCCTCTTCTCGGGCACCTCAACATGTATGCTCGGTCTTTGCATAAAGGGTAATCTTTATTTTTTTAACATCCTGTGGGTTTACACCAGAAAGATTGTTGAGTTCATCATTAATATTAAAGCTATAATTATTCCAGTTTGTATTTGAAGCAATAATCAAATGTGAGGTTGAAGAATTTGCCCAGGGAAACGGCTCACTGAATCTACAGATCTTTGTATCACCAAGCAAAGAACCGCTTTCATCAAGATAACTGATTATTACGGCGGCACCCGCACAGCAAAGTGTGTCCGCATTATTATCCCAGGCATAAAGTTTTGCCTTAACTGCGAACTGCAGATCGGTGGTCGGAATATTCACCACCTGCCAGAGTTGGGCAGTACCGCTGCCATTATTCACCAGACTCCTTGCTTCATAGTCAGGGTCGGTGTCATAATTTGTTGCTCGATCCACCACTGCATTACCACCGGATGTACTCTCATACCAACCCGTATTAAGGGGTTGTTCAAAATCACCATTGGTTAATAGAACACTCGCCTGGGTCAAACCGATAATAAATAATAAGGCGAGAAACTTACGCATAAAAACCTCCTTTTATCTTACAACTTTTTTCTGGAAAAAGGTTCTTTCTGAACCCTTTTTCCTTAATGATTTAAGAACCTGATAATCATCAGCCTGCTGCCAGAGATGGTCAAACAGAATCCGTGAAGCCCGGGCAAAACCAGGATGTTCAATCACCAGCATTGTCAAGAGTGGTACTGCGGATTCAGCATTATCAAGAGCCATAAGCACATATCTCTGATCAAAAACATACATCTTGATGGGAAGTTTCTTAACCACGCGCGCCTTTTCTCCAGCCCGAACACATTTTCCGATATGTTTAATTGTTATATCAACCTTATTCGGCTCAGGATATTCATAAAGCATCCTTACCACAATACCCGTTTTTAATATCTCATATTCCACAGTCTCCTGTTCAATCAGCTTATCTATTCTATATTCCGTGGCAAACGGCGGTTTAACAAAACCGATCAACTCTTTTTTGGTATTTTTCACCAGACTTAGATATCGCTCATGGATTGAATTTATATCTTTAATAATCTCCACATATCCACACAGTTCCTTCAGGTTTTTCTCTTCTCTTATCTTTTCATAAAGGGGACAGAAAAAATTGCAGATTGCATTTGCCAGTTCCTTTTTTTCCTGCAGTTCATTTTCATACTGGTTTATCAGATTACTCAACGCCCTTTTCGGCTCCACTGCCTGGTATTTTCTCTTTCGGTTCATCAACTTCTCAATACACATTCCACGCAGAGCCATCTTATGGGTAATTTCGTAAACCTTGGTTCTTGGGACACTGGTAAGTTCATAGATTTCAGAGGCGCTCATCTCTCTTTTTTGCAATAAGGCGGTATAAATCTTTGCCTCGGTTTCTGAGATTCCAAGTTCGACCATCTTCCTTATGTAATCTTCTTTGTCTATTCTTCACCTCCTTTCATAAACCCTGTTATCCCTGTATAGAGTAACATAGTATATTATAATTAAAATTCCCGAATCGTCAAGTCCCTGAATTTAGACTTAAGTATTTTCCTGATATAACTTTATTTATAATTTATATTTAAAAGAAAATTGAACCGGAAATATTTATAAACCATTCACCATAATCATTTCCCGGATTATGCAGGTGATTATCAAAATAACGCCTTCCCGCCTTTAACTTTATATTGAGGTTATACTCAGGAAAATAATCAACACCCGCGCTGAATTCAATCTTCTTCTCGACAACCGGGGAGGGAAATGGCGGATTCCAATCTCCACCTTCAGTTTCAAAGGGCAGAAATATACTACCTTCGCCCTTTCTTATAAGGACAAAATCTAATCCCGGATAAAGCCCACATTTTGAGATGAATTTGATTGACCCCTGTAATCTGTCCACATCATTACCTAGAGGAAAACCTAAAGGGTGACCATTCCGTTCATAGGTATTAATTCTCCGGCGCTGGGTATAAACCCATTTGTCTACCCGGGTATAGTTAAGTTTACCGAGAAAATCTTTCAGCAGTAACTTCAATCCCAGGCGATATCCAAGTTTATCCGGATACGGGTCGTTTTCATACATATAGTCATCAATAAGAAATTCACCATAAATCTGGGTATTATAAGCCTGGATTGACCAATCAAAACACCAGAGGATATTGTCATCCCGCTTAAGTTCCCACTGGATAAGATAATAGGGAAGAAAGACATTAAGGTAAGCCGGTTCCAGTTCATTGCCATAGATAATTGCCTCGGAGAATCCTAACTTCAGGAAATTTTTTAAGTTCAGCCCCAGCCGATGGATACCCAAATACCGGGGTTTTTCAAGACCCAGGACCGTAAAGATTGCCTGGAATTCATAATATCTTCCTGGCATTACAAGATAGAATCCATCATATGCCTCAGGGTCCAGTGACAATAATAACCCATCCTGAAGTCCATAACCGAGCAGAAAATTCCTGCGTCCCAGATAAAACTTTGCTTTTGGATAATCCCATTTGATAAGACCCTCAACCTGATAGGCCTGAAAATCCTTCCAGGGATTGGGCCCCAAAGAGTCAGGGATACTTCCCTTTAAAATCCAGACCCCCTGGGCAAAACTGACCCGGGGAAAAAGCTTTCCTCCAAGGTTTTCGCCTATCTTTCCATAATAATACCCTGGATTGCGCTGGTATCCGGTCTTTGTCTGTATAATATATGAAAAATTCTCGGATTTGCTTAAAAGCGGCGTGAAATAAGCAAGAATCCTTCTATCCAATCCATTCAGTTTTTCATCCCTTATAAGGATGCTGTCAATCTGTCCAACCAGCCACTCCTTTTCATACGGTCTAACCCAGGATATCTCAATAAGTCCCCTTAATTGAAGATACTCAATATTTTCTACAACCGGTAAATCAGGGGGAATCATATATGTAAACAGCATCAATAACCACATCTCAAAACCTCCTTTCTAAAAAAAGATGTAATTTACCATCACGCCAATCTCCATTCTTTGGCCAGGCAAGGATAAGTTTACCTCTTGTCCCTTCTCTATCCTGTAAAAGTCCTATTCCATAAGAGTAGACAAAATTATTATCCAGCCGTCCGATATCAAAAAGTGAAAAGATAAAAAGCCAGTGGTATTCAAGATTAACCCAGTATGCCTTCTTCACAAAAAACTCTTCATCTAAATACCCCCGGATATCATCGATACCGCCGATGCGCAGAAAATCAAAATAATCAAAGGAATCGGTCAGGACATAATGATAATGCGGCATAAGAAAAAATCCCTTAAAATTCACCGAACCATCATATTTAAATATTGTGCGGTCCGGGTCCCGGAAAAGATATTCAACAATAAACGACTGGAAGATCTCTTCATAGTCGAAGCGTATACCCATACCCACGGTCTTATAAGATGCTTTGCCATCCTCCAGTCCGGAACTAATCACCACCCGGATATATTCACCCACCGGCGCAGTAATCCGGGCATCCAGCTTCATCTGACGCAGACTGTCATATGTATAAAGAGAAAAATTTAGTCCTATCTCGGCCGGTGTAATAAGCACCGGCTCGGCAAAGTTTAAGGCAAAGAGTTTTTGATACTCATAATTAAATTGTAATCGACGCAGGGTGCCCAGAAGATTCCGGCTATTAAAGGAAACCCCGAAATGCCGGTTATCACGGGCAAAGGAGCCGAAGATACTGAAATAATCAGACTTTGTTTCATTTACCACAAAATCGACATAATAATCACCATCCCTGAACCAGATTTGTTCTTTCACATCGCTAAAGGCACCGGTCTGTAGAAGTTTATGTTTTGCATTCTCGATTTTTGATATAGAAAAATACTTATCTGGATGTAAGCGGAGAAAATTCCTTATCACCCCGGGCATAGTCTTTTTCAGATTTGAAAATGTATAGTCACGAACCACAACCCTCTCACCCTCGATTATCTTCAGAACAATCTTTTTAATATGATTATCTTCAGAAATAATTTCCGGTGCCACCCGACAGAAGGCAAACCCGGCATTATTATATAATCTTATTATCCTTTCTATTAACTGTTCTACTTTTAATCTGTTAACCGGTGGTTGAAAACTTCGTAAAAGATAAGGCATAGAAAAAAATCTGTTTCCAGAAATTTCTATTGATGGAGATATATTTTCGGCCTGGGCAATCAGGACAAGAATCTTAATCAACAGCAAATTTATAAATGCTCATTCTAAGATTGAAAAAGATAAGGACGCCACTTGGTATTGGGATTTACAAATTCCCTCAAGATAAATGTAAAATAAGAAGGGCGCCGGGGCTTTTTCAAAAGTTTCATACCGGCCTGTTTCAGCGTTCGGTCTCCCTTGCGGTTATTGCATTCAAGACAGGCACAAACAAGATTTTCCCAGGAATCCTCACCCCCCAATGCCCTGGGTATAATATGATCGGTTGTCATCATTCCGGTGCTTCTTCCACAATACTGACATTGGTGATTATCCCTTTTTATGATATTCTTCTTTGTTAAAGATATCTCCTTTCTTTTGATATGAACAAAATATTTCAGCCTTATCACCGAAGGAACCGGATAGGCAATGCTGATTGCATGAACAAAATTACCATCTTCATTTTCAATCATATCCACCTTGCCCAGAATCAAAAGGGTAATCGCTCGCTTTAACTTAAGAATTGTAAGCGGTTCATAATTTTGATTTAAAAGAAGAACCGGTTTCTTCAACATCAGTAATGCACTTTAATCTCAGCAATCTGGTCGATCTTATAATGCCGACAGGAACTGAACAGACCGAGGATATTTATTGAATCATCATATTCAACATAAATCCTGAAGGAATCGGGTATGCTGTGGTCAATCCAGATATTATCCCGAGTGAGTCCCAATTTTATTTCTGATGCCTCTTTCAGTAAATTGTCTATTATCGCCTGGTCTGGCTGGACAGGACCAAGTTCTACGGCGTCCTTGACCTTCTCTTTAAACGCATTATAGGTAAAGTTGGGGCGAAAGTATTGGTAGCCGGCATAGCCGCTTAATATCAGAATAATAATGATTAAAATCGCCCCAAATCCTGAAATGCCCCGATTTTGCATTATTTCCCTCCTTTACAATAAAACCATTTATCTTCATTTAGACCTTTTATCCATTTGCGACAACGGATAATCTCATTGCTCGCATAACTGGAAAATTGTGGGTCTGCCTTCGCTTTTTTGTAGTGATTAATTGCCACATTAAAGGATGTCAATGCACTATTGAGAACCGGACAATTAGTCTTGGACTTATTCTTATCCCATTTCACCTTTGTATAATATCCCTTCCGCTCATAGATATCGCCCAAAAGCACTGAACCATAAAGATTATCCGGTTCAATCACCTGCGCCTTTTTGACATATTTTTCTGCAACCGTCAATTTACCCTGCGAGAGGTAAAGGTCGGCAATCCGGAAAAATGGCTGAGCAGATTTCGGATTTAACTTCATCGCCGTTTCATACTCCTTCTGGGCTGAGGTGTATTTTTTAAGCAGCTGATAGATCGAACCCAGTTGAAGATGATAATAATAATTATCCGGCTCCTTGGAAACCAAAAACTTATACTCTTCCACGGCTTCAGTATAACTTTTCTTATCCAGTAAGGCCTCAGCAAGTTTCTTTCTCACTTCGGTATTTTCCGGCCTCTTCGTCTTCACCTGTTTAAGATAGGAGACCGCCTTATTCAAATCTCCCATCTCCTTATAGACATTGGCCAGGGCAAACATAGTCGTAAGATTATCCGGTTCTGCATTAAGACTCTTTTGATAATAAGCCAACGCCTTATTATACTCTTTTGTTTTTGTATAGATATAACCCAGACCATTGAGTAAATTGACATTCGTAGAATCGTATCTAAGTCCGGACTTAAACTCATTTATCGCCTCGGAATAACGTTTAAACTTAGAATATAAAGCACCAAGCCCTTCATAGGCCCTCGGGTCCTTAGGGTCAATCCTTTTTGCCTGATTATAGGTGGATTCCGCCTCGACTATATCCCTTTTAAACCGATAGGATTTGGCAAGGGCGATATATGCGCTGTAATACTTTGGGTCAAGATTGATTGCCTCCTTAAGATGTTCAATGGCTGAATCATAATTCCCCTGTTTTATATATTCATAGGCAATCGAATATTCCTGCTGAGCCTTTTCTCTATTATTTGTCTCAGGCTGATTCGAAACCGGTTTTTTAACCGTCTGGGTGGTTGGTGCACAGCCCACGACAATTAAGCCTATAACAAAAGCAATCAACAATAAGTTATGCCTCATAAAAGTTTTATTCATCATACCTCCAATACAAATGGAGCCGACGGGATTCGAACCCGTGACCTCTTGACTGCCAGTCAAGCGCTCTCCCAACTGGGCTACGGCCCCGATATAACATAAATTCAAATGAATTATATAATAAATTTCATAAAAGTCAAGGTCTATAATAAGCAGACCTACAATCCTGTATCCCGGACCGAGATGGAGTCTTTTATTACAGCACTTCGGCGCGTTCTGTCATTGTGCATTAATTGTATATCTCTGAACACTCAGCCTGCATAATGAGGAGGGGGGTCCAAAAGGGGATTATTCTCGTTAGGAGGTATCTTATTGGACCTCCCTCCTGATAAATTATAGACCATTATAATAAAAATTTTTACAATTGCAAGTATTTTAAATAAATCAATCTATTTATTCATAAAAAAATGATATTCTCTTATCACCTGATTGAGAAAAATCTTTATCTCATTATTTTCAGGATTCAGTTTCTGCGCCATCCTGAAGAATTTAATGGTCTCTCGAAGTCTTCTCTGATTCTGTGCCTTAAGCCCATTCAGAAAATACTTCTGACCCAGAAGATAACGGGAAAATACCTCTCTGTCATCAATATTTACTACTACACTTTCAGGATTTATCCTGAATTTCAACAACGCGTTGAGATTTCTCACCCAGTTTTCAGGGGATGGACTGTCAATACCGAAGAATTCAAGATATGGTCGGTTATCACTATTTATTCTACTCTCTTTGGTCAAATCCCGGACTGCATCTTCATCAAGAAGCAGCGAACAGACAAAGAGATATGGATCATTTAATATTTCATCTTCAATCGTATTCAAAACATCTCTCAAAAATCGAAAATCGAGTTTCGCCCTCTCGGCGCTGCCCAGGAGGATACCATGGGAATGGCCGAGCCAAACTGTAGTATGGGGGAATACCGTGGCAAATGTCTTTATTGCAATCTTGAATTCTTTATTTGATAATTTGTGAAGGGGAAGATATTGCGCAAAAACACCATCTTCTTTCAAATGTTTCTTGACCAACCTGAAAAATTCCCGGGTATATAGGTTACCGCAACCCAACGCCGGATGGGTTGGATCACAGGATATTATATCGTATTTTTTATTACTCAGAAGCAGATAATTTCTTCCATCCCCGGCGATAAAATTAACCTTTGGATTCTTGATAATATTGTTATTGTAACGGATGAAATATCTTCCTGCCTCCCTTACCCCGGGACATATCTCAACACAATCAAGTTTTATAATAGGATGACGGGCGATGGTGGCGGAAGTTATCCCAATGCCAAAACCAATAACCAGCGCGGTTTCAGCCCGGGGATTAAAAAGAAACGGTAATTCTCCCAGCATCTTCACAACCTTGAGGGCATCATAGGTAATACCGCAAACTGCACTGTTATTGATGTAGCAGGCTCGAATGCCGGTAAATCTATCCTCGGTCACGACTACCGTCCCTGAAGATGTTTCCTTATAATAAAGAACACGGTCACTACGAGATGAACTCCGCATAATTGATGGCGGCAGGATATAGTTATGCTGTTTCTTTATAATCATAACAGACAAAACCGCCGAAAGGATACCGGCACCGACAAAAAATAAATTAAACCGCTTTTTGAATGTTTTTGTTAAATAGACAACAGCCCCGCCGGTCAATAAATAGATTAAACCAACAAGAACTATTCCGCGCACAACCCCAATTGCTGGAATCAATATAAATCCAGCGACAATCGAACCGATAATACTGCCGACCGTATTTAAAAAATAGATCTTCCCGATCCCCTCTCCAAGCCTTCTCCGGGAACGGTTATAGAGTCTGCAGATTAAAGGGAAACTTATACCCATAAAAAGGGCTGGTAAAAACATTAAAATAAAAGAAAAGAACAGAGGCGGTAAGATAATCCTCAAGCCGGTCGATTTCAACAGGCCGCTTGCGGAAAAGAGCAATCCAGGAATTTGATTTATAAAAAATGTTGTAATTATAACATAAATACCGATGCCAGCCAAAACCATTATCAAATAAAAATAATCTTTTATTCGGGGTTCAAGAAATCGGCTAAAAATATAGCCGCCCAGGGTTATTCCCGAAAGATAGGTGACAATAACGATAATAAATGTATAAGTAGCATTAGCAAGAAATATACTGAGTGCCCTGAGCCATAAAATTTCCAGACCCAGCCCTGCAAAACCGGTTACCGCCGCAACAACAGGCAAAAACGAGGCACGACCACAAACATTAATCTGCCTTTCTCTGTCCTCTTTATATTGTGTTATTCCCTTCTTTTCCGGGATGATAAAGACAATTATTCCAATTGTAATATTTATAAAAATAGCCAATAACTGGGTCTGTATCTGACCCAGATTTCTAATCAAAAAAGCGCCGGTTGATACCGCACCAATGATACCGCCCACCGAGATTGCTGTATAGATTAACCCGATGCCGTGCCCGATTCTTTTTGTAGTATCGGCATAAATTTTGACCAGCACAGGAAAGATTGCCCCCATAAGGAATGTTGGTAAGGATATTATAAAAAACGATGATACCGACAATATAATAATCGTCGGTATTGTCACCGAGAATCTTGTGTAGAGAAATTTATAAAATTCGGTTAATCTGGGAAGAATAAATATTAGCACCATAGCAGAAACACCCACCCCAAATTCGATAAGCCCAAGAAACAATTTTTTCTTCTCAATGCGGTCAATAACCAGACCCCAGCACAGCCCACCCAGTCCCAGCCCAAAGAGGAATGTCGCAATTACAATTGCCCCGGCTATGGTTGTCGTTCCGAATACCAATGCGAGGAGTCTTGTCCAGATTACCTCGTATATAAACATTGAAATACCGGAAAATATTGCAATTAAAATAACAATATATAAGTTTACAAGATTGGTATTCTTCACTCAGGGGTAATTTAAATTTAATTTATATGTGGCCTGTGGTTCTACCAGCGCAATAAAACTCCACCCCAGGTAAATCCTGCACCAAATGCCACCATCAGGATAAGGTCACCCTTTTTTATCCTTCCCTTTTCCAGGGCTTCATTCAGGGCAATCGGTATTGATGCCGCGGATGTATTCCCATACTTATCAAGATTTATATATACCTTATCCATCGGTACCTTCAATCGTTTTGCCGTAGCCTCAATAATCCTGATGTTTGCCTGATGCGGAATCAAAAGGTCAATCGCCTCTCCGTCAATCCCCGCCTTTTGTAAAGTCTTCTCCGCAGCCTCATACATTGCCCTTACTGCAAGTTTAAAAACCTCATTCCCCTGCATCTTAATATAGTGGAGTCTGTTTTTAACCGATTCTATCGATGCAGGAATCCGAGACCCACCGGCAGGTTGCTGCAGGAGTTTCCAGTTCGAACCATCGGCAGAAAAATATGATGCAATAATACCGCTTGCTCCTCTGTTTCTTTTTATCACTACCGCTCCTGCACCATCCCCAAAAAGCACGCAGGTCGCACGGTCGGTAAAGTCCGTTATCTTGGTCAGAATCTCAGCACCAATCACCAGGATATTGTCGAATCCATTCTTAATAAATGATTCCGCAATACCCAGACCATAGAGAAATCCGGAACATCCTGCAGAAATATCAAAGGACATTACCTTATTGATGCCGAGTCGGGATTGAACAAGACAGGCAGTTGACGGGAAAAGCATATCCGGGGTTGCAGTGCCCAGAATTATTGCCTCAATATTCTTCGCTTCAATTCCAGCCGCTGCTATTGCACGCTTTGCGGCCTCACATGCAAGGTCACTGGTTGCAGTATTATTATCAACAATTCTGCGCTCACTGATTCCGGACCTTGTCCTTATCCATTCATCTGAAGTATCAACCAATTTTTCCATATCAAAATTGGTCACTACCTTTTCAGGAACATAACTACCGATACCACCTATTGCTGCCTTCATCTCTTTAACGCCTCACCAATCCTTTCAACGATATTATAGGTAATACACTCCCGGGCCAGGCCAATGGCGTTCTTTAAAGCCCGGGCTGATGAATGCCCATGGCATACAATAACCACACCATTGATTCCCAGAAGGATTCCTCCACCATACTCCTCATAATTGAACTTTGCCTTCAGGTCCTTGATTGCCGGTTTAACCAGAAACTTTCCAAAACGGCGTCTGGCGACCGCATCAACCGTCTCACTCAGCATCTTCCATAATATATCAACGATCCCTTCAGAAAATTTCAGTATTACATTTCCGGTAAAACCATCACTGACTATCACATCTGCATATCCCTTCATAATATCACCGCCCTCAATATTACCGATGAAATTCAGGTCCGTCTGTTTAAGTGCCTGATACGCCTTTTGCCGGATTTCATCACCCTTGACACTCTCCGTGCCGATATTGAGAAGTGCGACCCTCGGCTTTTCTGTGCGTAGTACCACCTCGTAGAATACCGAACCCATTATTCCATAGTTAATATAATCAACCATCTTGGGATGAATATTGGCGCCGACATCAATCATTACTGAATAACCGGTTTCAGTGGGAAATGTAATTGCCAGACCTGGTCTTGAAATTCCTTCCAACTTACCCAGTTCAAACATACTGAAGCCCAGAATCGCACCGGTATTACCGGCACTCACTATGGCATCAATCTTCTTTTCTTTTAAAAGCTTAATTAGAATGCCCAGCGACGAATTTTTCTTCTGGCGCACTGCGACCGCGGGGATTTCGTGCATCCCTACCACCTCATCGGCAAGGCAAAATTCAAAGCCCAATTCTCTTACCACATTTTCATAATCACCCTTACCCACTGCCACAATATCGTTTATTGCCTCTTCCTTCAAAATCTCAAGTGCCGAGAGTTCAGTCTTGGGCGCGCCATCAGAACCCATCAGGTCAAATCCAATCCTCAACTCTTCTCCTTCTTCTCTTTGGGTAATAAAACAAGTTTACCCTTGTAATTACCGCAATTTGGACATACCCGATGGGGTAATTTCGGACCGCCACAATCCGGGCATTCCACATATTTTGTTGGACTTAACTTATAATGAGCACGTCGTTTATTTTTACGGGCATGGGAATGTCGTCTTTTCGGAACTGCCAATTTTACCTCCTTATTTTGGATACAGATTCATTGCCTGGAACCATTTATTAAGCAATTCTCGGCGCCGTGTATCATCTTCAGGCAATTTAAATGGTCGACCACGACAATCAATAATTAAACCAACAATACCACCCTTGACCTGGGTGCTCAAAGATTTACCCCGGCCGTTACCAATATCAAAACCCTTTTCCGGATGGATTGTTATCTTCGCCTCTTCATCGACACCAAGTGATATCAGCATAATATCGCCGTATTGAACTTTTTTCTCTTCCTTACGACCATCCTTATATTCAATCTCAAGTTTTAAGACATCTGAACCAATCTTTCCCTCACCAACCGGGGCGATACAGGTTCCCAAGGGAATAAGACAATCTTTATTAAAAACCTCGGTTGCGGAACGTTTATGCACTGTAGAAAGAACCCCGAGATGGGGCATCATAAAGATTGAATCGACGGCAATCCGGGTAATCGACTCCGGCAGAAATGCATCAATAAGCATAAGGGCTGCCTGATTTCGCCGCGGGGCATGAGATAATATTCCGCCTGACCCGATTATCAGATTCAGACTCATAAGGTCAATCAGACTTTCCCCGGTCATCGTTTGAGAGAATGCATCAGAGATCGTCCTTTCCTGCTGAACGCCTTTAAGTCCTACCGCCATAGATTTATGTTGTTCAAATGCCAGCCTCAATGCCTCCCTTGCGATTGCCTGTTCAATCTTCAAATCCTCTAAGCTGTGAGGGATTGTGGTCGGACGAATCATCTTATTTCTAATACGGTTGCGCAGGTCCTTTTCATCAATCTCAATGGGTAACCAGCGCACGATATTCTTCAAGCCGGTCTCTGCGAGAACATTACTTATAGAATACGACATACCTAAATTAGCACTGACTGTCCGGTTAAATATCTCCTGGAATACAGAAAAGACATCCGTAGTCGCACCGCCGATATCCACTCCAATTACTGAAATCTTCTCCTTTTTCGCCACAGTCTCAACCAGCAATCCCACTGCACCGGGTGTCGGCATAATCGGAACATCGGTCATCGACATCAATTTTTTATAACCCGGGGCATGCGCCATAACATGCTCCATAAACTGGTCGTGAATCTTATGGCGTGCCGGGTTGAGATTTTCTCTTTCTAAGACAGGACGGATATTCTCAACAATCACCAGAGCGGTATTCTCCTTCAGTGTTTTTAAGATTATCTCCCGGGCATCTTTATTACCGGCATAGATAACCGGCAGTTTATAACCGACACCAAAACGTGGTTTGGGATCCGCCGCCTTTATCAATTCGGCAAGTTCCACGACATGGGATACGGTTCCGCCGTCAATACCTCCGGACAGAAGAATCATATCCGGCCTCAAATTTCTTATTCTTTCAATCTTTTCATGGGGCAGTCGACCATCATTAGATGCAATGACATCCATCACAATCGCACCCGCACCCAATGCTGCCCTTGCCGCACTTTCTGCGGTCATTGTCAACACCACACCGGCAACCATCATCTGCAGACCGCCGCCGGCCGATGATGTTGAAACATAAAAATCCACGCCTTCGCCATTCTTAACTTCTTTTATTATATTTTCTCCATCAAGAAGCTTTACCCGGGAAAGTTCCTCAACCTCACGCACCGCATTCAAAACACCCTTGGTCACATCCTCAAAAGGTGCCTCCACCGTGGTAGGGGCCTCGCCCCGCACCACCAAACGATATTCATCCCCTCTCTTTTCAATCAAAATTGCCTTGGTTGTTGTGCTTCCGCAATCAGTGGCGAGAATTCTTTTCGGCTCTTTTTCTTTCATACCTTTCCTCCTCAAGTCGTTCAATTTCACAGATTAAGGCCTCAACATTATTTCGGTCTTCAAGCATTGCAGTAATCTCTTCATATTCTCGATAAGAGAAGATCGCCCGATAGAAGGGCTGCATAAAAATCAGAAATTGATTGCCCAGGAAGGTTAAAGGTTTAGAAGATTCCAGGAAAACGATGGCAACCGATGACAACCGATAATCAACCACCTTCTGGGCAATTTTGTTAATTAAAAATTTCTTGCGCTCTTCACTTACCTCAAAGCTTACTTTATCCATCTAACCTTTAACTCCTTTATCGCCCTGACTTCATCAAGCCTGCGCACCGGTGTAGAATGAGGCGCATTCTTTAAAACCTCTGGATTCTCTTCAGCCTCCTTACGAATCCTCTTCATTGCATCAATAAATCGATCAAGAGTCTCGATTGATTCACTATCGGTCGGTTCAATCATCAGCGCCTCGGATACAATTAAGGGAAAATATATGGTTGGTGCGTGCAGGCCATAATCCAGGAGCCGTTTGGCAATATCCAGGGTCTTCACTCCGAATGCCTTAAGATGTTTTCCGGAAAGCACCCCTTCATGCATACAATAATTATCATAGGGAAGATAAAAATCATCTTTTAGAGATTGAATTATATAGTTGGCATTAAGCACTGCAGATTTTGCAATCGCTCTTAGACCCTTCTCACCAATCATCCTCAAGAATACATATGCCCTTACCATCACCAAAAAATTACCATAGAATGACTGGACCTTACCAATCGTATTGGGAATATCATAATTTAAGTAGTATCTTTTATTATCTTTTTCTATAACCGGTATCGGTAAAAAATCTTTCAATACATCACACACCGCAACCGGTCCTGAACCCGGCCCGCCCCCGCCATGCGGTGTGGAGAATGTTTTATGAAGATTAAAATGAACTGCATCAAAACCCAAATCACCGGCACGCACAAATCCAAGCAGGGCATTAAGATTTGCACCATCAAGATAAACAAGGCCCCCGCGTTGATGCACCAGTTCAGTAATCCGGGTAATGTTCTTTTCAAACAGACCCAGGGTATTGGGGTTGGTAAGCATCAATCCGGCAACCTCAGGGGTCATCAGTTCATCCAGCTGTTTCAAATCAACCACTCCATTCTTATCCGAAGGAAGGGTAATCGGTTTAAATCCGGAAAATTTAACCGAAGCCGGATTTGTCCCGTGGGCAGAATCCGGTATCAGAACATATTTTCTCGGCTCCCCCTTCTTTTTGAAGTATGCCTTAAAGATACTGATTGCGGTAAATTCCCCCTGGGCACCAGCTGCAGGTTGAAGTGTAATCGCCGGGAGATTAACTATCTTCTTTAAATAATCACCCAGTTCATACATCAGTTTCAATGCACCCTGGACCGTATCCCCCGACTGTAAAGGATGAACCTGACTAAACCCTGGCAGCCGTGCCAGTTCCTCGTTTATTTTTGGATTATACTTCATTGTGCAGGAACCCAGAGGATAAAAATCCTTATCCACATGGTGATTCAATACCGATAAATTTATAAAATGGCGCACCACCTCAGGCTCACTCAATTCAGGAAGGTTCGGGATTGATTTGCGCTGAAATACTTCAGGAATCTTATATTCAGGCACATCCAGCCCGGGCAGGCTATATGCCCTTCTTCCGGGACTCGATTTTTCAAATATCAACTCCATATTAGCGGGAATGCAGCCTTATAAAATGTCCAAATGAACGGTCATAGGTGCGTTCGGCATCCTCAGGAAAACAGCAAGCCGGCAATTCATTCATCGCAAGATGATAACGGATACATTCACAACACCTCCCCTTTCTTGAACAGGGCTCATAGGTGCAGTTGCAGTGCTTCAGGTTCTCTTGAATGTTGCAATCCATAGGCTATTATATCTAAAACCATTTAAATGTCAACTTAATTTTCCTTATCGTCTCTTCCCTTTTTTCCGTACCCGCCTATACGAAAATTTCAAGATACCGGATATTCCAGATTAAAAAAATTCTATCAGGGATTCAGATTAAAATATTTCCGTTAGTGCATTATGGGGTATCCAGGCACCCATTCCACCGAGGAGCTGGACCAGATAATAATCACCCCTTACCCCTTTGATTTCAACCTCGGTGCCGTCATGGATTATGAGAATCTCTTTATACTCCTTCCCCGGCCCACTCAAACCAGAAACCTCAGGAACCGTAATAACCGCCGGCCTTGCCGCCATTTCTCCAGCCCACACCTGCCACACAATAAAACAGTAAATAACAAAGACCCCCGTAATTGCTGATAAATAACCGAAGATGCGCCTTCTATAAATAATATAGGAGGCAAAAAATATAGAACAGAATAGAAAGAATAATGCCGTAAGAATTCGCGCCTCATTGAATGATAGGATATGAAATATTTTAGAAAAGAACTCAACAAGAGGGTTGCTTATCAACTTCAATTTATCCGGACGATAATTGCGGGCAAATTCAAGATTATGATTTATATCACTGTCCCGGGGAGAAAGAAATCTTGCCCGGCGATAATTTACAATCGCCTTTCCAATCCTGCCCAATCTAAAATATGCATTACCAAGATTGTAGTATAAAAACGGATGCTGGATGTTTTTAGCCGCCTCTTCATATAATTCAACTGCCTGCTCAAATTTCCCCTGATTATAATACTGATTTGCCTGATTATAGAGCTGTGCCGGACTATTAATGTTAAAGATAAATATAAATAGCAGCATCATAATCGATTAAGAGACTCCTTGACCTCTTTAAATATCAGCCCGGGATCCTCATCCTGTATCCGGGGTGAAAAACGATATTGGTCACAGCGGTTCAAAAATCCTATCACCTTATCCGCCACTGCCTTATCCACACCCTGCTGATAAAGTTTTTCTAAAAGTTCGGCACTGGTCAGAACCCCCACATCAAGGTTGAATCGATCACCGATATACCCGGTTATGGCACTGGCAAGGGATGAATAAAATTCCTTTTTTTCACCCTTTTTTAAATAGACCTCAGCAGCCTTCAACCGCTTCTTCACCAAACGGTTTGACCTCAGCCTGCGGGCATAGGCACGGTCCTTTAATAATCGAGACTGATGCCGGCGATAAATAAGCGAAAGGCCAACCATCAGGCAAGAACCCAGATAGATAAATATTAGCCAGCCGGATCCCGGAGCCAGATTATCCAATTCTTTTAAGTCCGGTTTTATATAGTTGATATCGGTGCCCAATACCTTAAGATTATTACCGGGGCTTGAGGCGATATGTCTCGCCGTTCCTGTTGCCGTAAATTTCAGTTGTTCGGTCTCCAAAATATGATAAGATTTGTCTTTGGGATTAAAATAGGCAAATTTAATCTTCGGTATTATATATTCACCATCAGCCTGTGGAATCAGAGGAAAAGAAAATTGTTTGTATCCGGTCACCCGGTTATTTACTATATTAATATCCTCTTTCACCTCAGGGTCCAATATTTTAAGACCGCTAATGGTCTGAATCTCCGGCGGATTAATCAATTTCAGATTTCCTCTTCCCCTGACCCGAACCATAAGATTTATCGGCTCACCACCTTCAGATTTTGTCCTATCGAGTGATGCCTGGATTGTAAATTCCCCTACGGCACCGCTAAAACATTCCGGTCTATTTTCCGCAGGCAGGGGTAAAACATTTATGTTAATGGTCTGGGATGCAAGGCGGATATTCTTTGAGGTGCCAAAGAAATCAAAGAAATCACGGGGCGGCTGGATAACCTCGACATTCATCCTCATCGGACTGATTTTGAGTTTCCCTGTAGTAACCGGAAAGAGGGCGCATTTTTTCAAAAGGCAGACATCATATAGCCTTCCATTAATACTTCGCCGTTTGAAATTCAACCGTGTTGCGTCATATATCGGTTCTACCCAGAAACCTTCAAATTTAGGAAGTTCAACCGAACCGATATTCTGAATATTTAATCGGGTATAAAGACTGAATTCAACCATTACCTCTTCTCCCTGGAATACCGTATGTCGACTTGCCACTGCAGAAAGTTTTATATTGTCTTTTATCTTGAGAGAAGATATTGATGGCAAGGGCTTCGACTGCCCGGGAACCTGGCCGGACTGGACCGTTCCCTTAACAACCGTAATCTCAATCGGTTCCGTTGTATAGGTATTATTATTATATTTCAAGGTGCAGGGAGGAATTGAAAATTTTCCGGTCTTCTTTGGATGGAGGGTGTAGATAAAATTTATCGTCTGACTCTGTGTCATCTTACCATTGATAATCTGGACGCTGGTGGACTGGGATGAAGAACGACCCCCGAGCTCAAATTCAGGCAATTCAGGTAACTTTGGTGAAGGAACCGAACCAACATTTTCACCGGATACTGAAACTGTAAGGATAAGATAATCATCCAAGCCCAGCCTGGTCTTGTCAACCGATGCCGAAAAATTGAGTTCCCCAGCCCGGATTATCAGCGGCAGTAAAAATAAGATTTTACCAATCCTTTTCCACATTTTCCTTTTTCCTTGCCCGTTTTGTTTTTTTCAAATTCTCTTTTTCTTTATTTTTCAAGGCCTGGAGTATCTGTTCCACCTGCTGACGATCAAGTTGTCCCTTTTTCATTTCGGGCTTAGATCGGGCAGATTCTTTCTGAGATTTCTGTTCTTGCCTTTTTTGGTTTTTTTTGAGTGAATCTGATTGGGGATTCTTTTTCATCTCTTCTTTCAATCTGAGGCAGAATTCAAGGTTTTCCTTGGCATCCCGGTCCTGAGGATTTAAAAGAAGCGAAGCCTTATAGGATTCAATCGCCGCCTCAAGATTGCCTTTTTTAAATTGGCAGTTTCCAATATTATATAATGTCCGTGCCTTAAATTTTTTGTCCCGGGATAAAAGTCCAAGTTGATACTCATCAATCGCCTCATCATATTTTTTTAATTGATAAAGGGTATTTGCCATATTATAGTGAATCCGCGGATTATCCGGCTCAATCACCATCGCAGCCTGATAACTTTCCTGTGCCTTTTCAAATTTTCCTTTATGATAAAATGTATTTCCCTTACGCATCAACGCCCCGACATCCGCACATATTCCCGAGCCCGGGATCAACAGCAGCAAAAATAAAGTGTAGTATCTAATCAAATCAACCTCCCCCTGCGGTCATTCAAAAGCAGTCCCAGAAATATGCTGATAAATGCAGCAAGCAAAAAATACTGATATCGTTCTTCATACTCAACATATTCACCACCACCGATCTCTTTCTTCTTTATTCTGTTAAGTTCTGCTACCAAGCGGCTGAGGTAATTACCCCGGGCGCGAAAATAACGACCACCGGTAGAGCGGGCAAGCACAATCAAGAGTTTTTCTGTGAGCCGCGTCATCACAATCTTATTTTCTTTATCCTTTTTATAGGTGACCAGATTTCCATGCTTATCAAACTCAGGAACCGGTGAACCTTCAATCGTGCCGACTCCGATTGTAAACAACCTTATCCCCTGTTCTTTTAAAAAATTTATTAGTGACAATGGCCTGCCCTGGAGATTATCACCATCCGTGATAAGAATCAATGCCTTATAGGTCTTCTCCCTGGGATTAAAAAGCGAAGCGGATACTGTAATCGCCCGCTCTAAATTTGTCCCGGGTTTTGGAATCACATCCGGAGAGATGATATCAAGAAAGAGTTTTGCCGCCTCAATATCCGTGGTAAGTGGACACATCACATATGTATCTCCAGCAAATGCGGTGATCCCTACCCGATTCGTGGAAACCTGTTCAAGCAGCGATAGAATTTCGGTCTTTGCCCGTGCCAATCGGGTCGGTTTTACATCCTGGGCAAGCATACTCTTTGAGGCATCAAGGGCGATAACGATATCAATCCCCTTACCTTTATAAACCCTTAACCGTTCACCCCATTTCGGTCGGGCAAGGCTGATCACCAAAAAGAGAAGACCCAGAACAAAGAGGATAGATTTTATAACCTGAATTCGGTGATTTAGTGTGTCATTCAACCTCGGGATAAGTTCCGGGTCTACAATCTTCTTAAAACCCTGCCAGCGCCTCAAAAAATATACAACAAGTGCAATCACAACAATGGGGATAACACCAAGCAGATAAAGATATTGGGGTTGTGCCCATTTAATCACGGCAATCTCCTCAAAAATGTAAGCCCCAGAAACAGATTGATAAGCATTATTATCGTTGCCGGCAGCATAAATAGACCGGCCTTTTCTGAATAGAGGGTGTGTCGGGTAACCTTGAATGTTGTCGGTTCAAGCTTATCAATCTCATCATATATGGTTTTTAGCACCCGGGCATCGGTTGCCAGAAATGCCCTGCCCTGGGTGGTCCGGGCAATCTCATTGAGTATATCCATATCCAGGTCAAATCTTGCCTGAACATATCTTCGGCCAAAAACCGGGTCATTAACTGGATATCGCACCGGGCCTTTACTACCGACCCCGATACAGTAAACCTTAATACCCAGTGTCCGGGCAAGTTTTGCCGCACTTAAAGGATCAATCTCACCCGCATTATTCCTTCCATCGGTCAAAAGGATAATCAACTTGTTCTTTGCCCGGGAATCCCTTAACCGGGCAACTGCCGTCGCCAGGCCCATCCCGATTGCAGTGCCATCAGTTACAATGCCGGTATGGACATAATCAATAAGCTGCTCAACAATCTTATGGTCCAATGTAAGCGGACATTGACTTATTGCATCAGCGGCAAATACTACAAGTCCGATTCGGTCGCCCGGCCTCTTCTCAATAAACTTCTTTGCCTGCTCCTTTGCTACATAGAGACGATTCCTGGGCGTAAAGTCCTCGGCAAGCATTGAGGTTGAGATATCGAGACAGAGGATGATATCCACCCCCTTAGATTCAACCTCTTCATATATCCTTCCCTTTTGTGGTCGTGCCAGGGCGAGAATAACAAAAAACAGCACCAGAAGATTAAGCACCAAGGGGATAAATCCTTTATATCTTGCGCTGCTGCGCACCTTTTTAAAGAATGTTAAATCCGAATATTTGATTGCCGGCCTTTTTCTTAAAAATTGATAATAGATTAACGCACCCAGTCCAATAAAGAGCAGAAGATAAAAAGGACTCTGAAATCTCAAGATTTCACCTCCTCGGTCTCTACCGGTCTGGTCTTATTAATCAACTCCTTCACCTGTTCAATTGCCCTTGCTGACTCTTCCGGTCCTGGAACATACCTGGCATATTTCACCCGGTCAGCAACCCGGAAGAAATCGCCGAATTCGTTATACTGGGCGATCTTCCTCTGACGCAGATTCCTTAATATTTCAGTGGTTGTCTGCTCCACAGCGCAGAATTCAAACCTCCTTTCTAAATAGCGTTTCAGGATTTCCGAGAGTGTATAATAATATTTTTTCCACCATCCCTTCTTCAACCAATCCTGGACCGGGATATTATCAATGGCAACAAGGGCCTCAATCCAGGGTGGTGCCGGAGGGACCACCGATTCTTTTGCTCTTTTAAATTTCTTTATTAATCTGCGGCCAAAATATCCCAAGACTGCTAAACCGATTAAGATTCCTGCGATATAAATATAGAGATAATTGGGAAACCTTTCCAGTCCTTTGATGTCATTAATATCCTTCTTATTCTGAGAGAGAATTGATTCTATCTCTATTTTGGGTGTATTACTATAAATGGTATCAATTCTGTCTTTCTCTTTATAAAGGACCTTAAACTCAGGAAGTTTCAAGGTTCCGGTCTGAAATGCAGCCAGTTTTATCTGATACTGATTTTCTACATATCCCCTTTCCTGGATAACCTTATTCTTTTTTTCGAGGATTACAAATGGTCCCAAGGAATCGATAAACGGTTCTGAGACATCCGCCTGGGAAGGATATTTGATATTCAATCTAATCTCAAATGGATCACCAATTGTAAGTTTCTTATATGATTTCTCAATCAATTCAGTCTTGAGCTCAACCTGTTCGGCAAAGATTAAAAGGAGTATCAGTATCATCGATACCGCCTCGCCCTGGTTTCAAAGAATTTATGGAGGAGCGGCGTAAAATCGCTTTCTGTGCTCAATTCAATTGCATCAATGCCAAGCGATTTAAACAGTCTTGACCTCTGCTCAGCCCGGGTCAACTGATATGCCTTATATGCATCCATCAATCTTCTATCATTGGTATCCACGGTTATTATCTCCCCGGTCTCAAGGTCCTCTAAATCGAGCATACCCACCCCTTTTAGACTTATCTCCGCAGGGTCTGTAATTGTAATCACCACCAGGTCATGACGACGGGAAACAACCCCGAGTGGTTTGCGAATCCTTTCTTCAGAAAAACCATCACCGATAAAATCACTGATAAAAAAGATGATTGCCCGGCGCTTCAGGACATTCATCAAAAATTCAAGGGCAAGAATTGGGTCCGTGCCTCTATGCCCTGGTTCAAAATAGAGAATATCCCGAATCAGACGCAGCACATGAAACCTTCCCTTTCTGGGCGGAATATACTTCTCCACCCGGTCAGTAAAAAAGAGAAGCCCAATCTTATCATTATTACGCACTGCAGAAAAGGCAAGGGTTGCTGCTATCTCAGCACCAAATTCCAGTTTGAATTCATTTCTGGTGCCGAACCTGTTTGAACCTGATGCATCAACAACCAGAATACAAATCAGTTCCCTTTCTTCAGCAAACTTTTTGACATAGGGTCGTGCCATCCGTGCGGTCACCTTCCAGTCAATGCTTCTGATATCATCTCCCGGTAGATACTCCCGCACATCCAAAAACTCAATGCCGGTGCCCTTGAATGTCGACTTGTATTCGCCGGCGAACATCGTATTAACGAGTTTCTTTGTGCGAATTTCAATCTGGCGGATTCTTTTGAGAAACTCCCTGGGTATCATGGAACCTCGACACCGGCCAAAATCTTCTGAACAATCTGGTCGGTTGTCACCTCTTCAGCCTCAGCCTCATAGGTTAATATAATACGATGCCTGAGCACATCCGGAGCCAACTCCTTGATATCTTCAGGTATCACAAATCCCCGCCCCTTTAAAAATGCCAGTGCCCGGGCCGTGGTTGTCAGATAGATTGATGCACGGGGTGATGCACCATAACGGATCAATGATTCAAGTTCATCCAATCCATAGTCCCTGGGATTACGCGTGGCAAATACCAGATCAATAATATAGTCCTTCAATTTATCGTCGATGTAGATTTTTTTGCACAATTCACGCGCCTTAAGGATTGCCTTTGGATTCACCACCGGCTGGATTTCCGGTTCACCCGCCACAGCAATCCGCTCCACAATCTCTTTCTCCTCTTTTTTATTCGGATAGGTAATCTTCACCTTTAAAAGGAATCGATCAATCTGGGCTTCAGGTAATGGATAGGTTCCCTCCTGCTCAATAGGATTCTGGGTGGCAAGCACAAGAAACGGTTCATCAAGATTAAATGTCTCCTCGCCGATCGTAACCTGACGCTCCTGCATCGCCTCAAGCAGGGCACTCTGCACCTTGGGTGGAGTGCGGTTGATCTCATCCGCAAGAATTAAATTCGCAAATATTGGTCCCTTACTTATCGTAAACTCATTGGTTCGTTGATTATAAACCATTGTTCCGATAATATCCGCCGGCAATAAATCCGGAGTGAACTGAATCCGCTGAAATTTTGTCTTTATTACATTTGCAAGGGTGCGCACGGCATAGGTCTTGGCAAGACCCGGCACCCCCTCAATCAGAATATGGCCATTTGCAAACAAACCCACCAGCAGACGATTAATCAGATAATCCTGGCCAACAATCGCCTTGCGAACCTCTTTGGTGATACTCTGAACAATAAGACTCTCTTTTTCAATCTGCTGATGAATCTCTTTAATCTCATCCCTGATCTGTTCCATTGCAATGCCTCCTTTAAATCTGTTTTTAAAAGATATCTGAACCGATAAAGGGTTTTTAAAATTTTGACAAAAAATGCGGTTTAAAGTTTATTTTTCAGTTCTGACCCTTTTAAGGATGAAGATATACCTGATTCTCAGATAAATATCTTGAAAAATCAAAAGATTTCAGCTTTATTTGTAAGATGTCGCTTATCTTATTTTTGAAATTTCCGGCTATCCCCATCCTGACCAGAAAAGGCATCGCATCGGTATATTAGAACGAAAATCAAAAAGAATTCGCTTCTCAGCTTTATTGACAAAACTAAACTTTTAGATATAATAAAATGTCTAAAGGGCGAATAGCTCAGATGGCGAGAGCGTCTGCCTTACAAGCAGAAGGTCACCCGTTCAAGTCGGGTTTCGCCCATCCGGTTCGGAGGTTAAATTAAAGAGGATAAAATGGTGAATCGAGGTCATCGCGGTATTAGAGGGGGGCTCACGCCCCATCTACAGGATCCATATCTGACGCGCAAAGGCTATAAAGAACCGACATTTTGTCCGGTTTGCGGTCTGGTTTATAAAAACCGACGCTGGCAAAGGATACCCGATTTTGTGCGTGAAGATGCGGCAGAGGTGCATAAATGCCCTGCCTGCCGTAAGATTGAAGACCGCTATGCTATGGGAGTTATTTATATAAGTGGAGATTTTTTCAAGGAACATAGTGAAGAAATCTTGAATATGATAAAAAATGAAGAAAATAAAGAGCTGGTTCATAATCCCCTTGATCGCATAATGGCAATCAATCAAAATGGGGATAAGGTTGAGATTGAGACTACCTCAGAAAATTTGGCGATTCACCTGGGAAGAATGCTTTATCATTCCTATGGTGGTAGTGTGGAATATAAATTTTCTGAGGAACAGAAACTGGCAAGGGTTTTTTGGCATAGACAAAAGAAGGAGGTAAAATGAAGATAAAACCACTTTATGACCATATCCTTGTTGAAAGAATTGAAGAGGAAGTGAAAAAGGGCGGGATTATCATCCCGGATACCGCAAAGGAAAAACCCCAACAGGGAAAGATTATTGCAGTAGGGAATGGCCGCAAGGACGACAAAGGAAATCCGATTCCGCTTGAAGTGAAAAAGGGTGATATTATACTCTTTGGTAAATATGCTGGAACCGAGGTGAAGATTGAAGATAAGGAATATCTTATCATCAAGGAAGATGATATCTTGGGGATAGTTGAAAAAGATAAATAAAAAGGAGAAGAACTATGGCAGCAAAACTGATTAAATTTAATGAAGAAGCAAGAAGAGCAATATTAAAAGGCGTCAAAGTTTTGTCAGATGCAGTAAAGGTCACCCTCGGTCCCAAGGGTCGGAATGTGGTTCTGGAAAAGAAATTCGGCTCGCCTACCATTACCAAAGATGGCGTAACCGTTGCTAAAGAGATTGAACTCGAAGAGAAGTTTGAGAATATGGGTGCCCAGATGGTGAAAGAGGTTGCCTCCAAGACATCGGATGTTGCCGGCGATGGTACAACCACCGCAACAATCCTTGCTGAAGCAATATACCGTGAAGGTCTGAAAACAGTAACTGCTGGTGCCAATGCGATGGAAGTAAAAAAAGGCATTGATAAGGCAGTGGAAACCGTGGTCGGGAGTCTGAAAAAACTCTCCACCCCGATTAAAGGCACTTCTGATATTGCCCAGGTCGCTGCGATATCTGCAAACAATGACAAGACAATCGGTAAATTGATCGCCGATGCAATGGACAAGGTCGGAAAGGACGGAGTAATTACGGTCGAAGAGGCGAAGGGTATGGAAACAACCTTAGATATCGTTGAAGGTATGCAATTTGATCGCGGCTACCTCTCACCATACTTTGCCACCAATGCAGAACGGATGGAATGTGTTCTTGAGGATACCTATATTCTCCTATACGAAAAGAAGATCAGTGCAATGAAAGACCTCCTTCCCATACTCGAAAAGATTGCACAGAAAGGAAAACCGATTCTCATCATTGCCGAAGAGGTTGAAGGTGAAGCCTTAGCGACCCTGGTGGTGAATAAGATTCGCGGTACCCTTTCCTGCGCTGCGGTGAAGGCGCCGGGTTATGGCGATAGGAGAAGGGCGATGCTTGAGGACATCGCGGTTCTCACCGGCGGCAAACTTATCTCTGAAGATATCGGAATTAAATTAGAGAATGTTCAGATTGCTGACTTAGGACGAGCAAAGAGGGTGGTCATTGATAAAGAAAATACTACGATTGTCGAGGGTGTCGGTAAAAAAGAAGATATTCAGGCACGAATCGCCCAGATCAAAAATGAGATTGAAGAATCTACATCAGATTACGATAAAGAAAAACTCCAGGAAAGGCTTGCGAAACTTGCCGGCGGTGTTGCGGTGCTAAATGTCGGTGCCGCTACTGAGGTAGCAATGAAGGAAAAGAAAGCACGGGTTGAAGATGCACTTCATGCCACAAGAGCAGCGGTTGAAGAGGGTATTGTCCCCGGTGGTGGTGTTGCACTTATTCGAACCATACCCGATTTAGAAAAATTGAAGTTGAAGGGCGACCAGCAGATCGGCGTCCAGATTGTAATACGGGCACTTGAAGAACCAACCCGACAGCTTGCTGCAAATGCCGGGAAAGAAGGTTCGGTCATCGTTGAACAGGTGAAGAAGCAGGAAGAGAAGAATGTCGGTTATAATGTAATGAACGAAAAATTCGAAGATATGGTGGCGGCAGGTATTATCGATCCTACAAAGGTTACCCGAACTGCACTCCAGAATGCCGCAAGTGTTGCATCACTACTTGTTACGACTGAAGCGGTCGTCGTGGAAAAACCTGAAGAAGAAAAACCACCTGTTGGTGGGCCACCCGGTGGCTATGGTGGTGAATATTAATCATAATCTTTGGCCCAGGAGGTATCATCACCTCCTGGGCCAAAGAAGGCCTTTCTGATATGCCCACCTACGAATATGAATGCACCCAATGCAATTATATCTTTGAGGCATTTCAGAAGATAACCGATAAACCGTTAAAAAAATGTCCGAAATGTGGAGGGAAATTAAGACGTCTGATCAGTGGAGGTGCTGGATTAATATTTAAAGGCAGCGGATTTTATGTAACCGATTACAAAAAATCAAACCTCCCAAAACCAAAAGATAAAAAAACAAAGGATCTAAAAAAACCTGATAAAAAACCAGGTCCTCCGGCAAAGGTTCCTAACCCACCATCCGGGGATAAATAAATCTTAAGCCGCACTTCAGATAAATCATATTTATTTTACAGATAATCACATCACCGCCCCAAACGGCAAAAAATTCAGCCCTTCTCGATTCTGCTCGGCAATGATGCACCGCAGAAACAAACTATATGAAGGAAGATTTGCAGTATTCAAGGATAACCATTACTTACCGCCCAATACTTCAGCACCATTTCCCGGCATTCCTCATTTTAATCGCGAGGGTTTAAACTTAACTTTTGATTCTCAAGTTCAAAGGTAATTGGTGGTGTAATAACATTAATGTCATTACACCACCCCATCATATTTTATCTTAAGATAACCATCTTGTGAGTATCAATAAAGTCACCGGCTTTCAACTGATAGAAATAGATACCATTGGGTAATGAATTTTTAGAGACATTACTAATATCCCAATTAACTTGATAATAACCTACTTTCTGGAACTCATCCACCAATACCGCAATCCGCCTGCCGGCAACATCGTAAAGGACAATCTCAACTTTAGATGGTTCTGCGATGGAGTATTTCACTATCGTTTTAGATACCACTGGATTTGGATAATTCTGCCCAAGATTGAATGTTATAGGAATTTTTGGTAAACTTTTGGTCTCTTCAATGCGTAGCAACGCAATTTTAGGTGTCCAGTAGCCAATATAAGCTATATAATTGCCGCTCGATAATTTACCAATAATAGATTGACTTATACTGCAGCCCATAATATATCCGCTTGAAGTTATTTTTTTAACACCGCCTCTATCAATGACATAGGGTTTGAGTGTATAGGATTGGCTGAATGCGAAAGAAAACATCAACGAATCTACTAAAACGGTGGAAAACATTAGTGGAATCATCTTACTCATTTTTGGCTCCTTTCAGGTAGCGAAAACTTCGGAAATCTTAAGTAATCGGTATCTTTTCGATTAGCAACAACCCGATAGGTAAATGAAGCATTATTCGTTCCATTATGCAGTTCGTAGACATCGAAGCCGGTTTGACCCACCTTCACATAAACTCCATTACAGTCGTCGTTCAGTTGGATGAATACCTTCATCGGATGATCAGCGTCAGTCTTTACGCAATCTAAGAATATCGGATCAAGTTCAATGTGGCAGTGACCATTAATTAACTGAGCATGCCCAAAGTCTTCGAAATACGGTTCAGGGCACTCGGGTCCAAAAAGAATCTTCTTACCATAACGAGTTTCCGTTACGCAAGATTGATTACCAGATCCAAGGATTTTATAATTCGTTCCGCCCATACTTACACCCACAAGTGCAGAACCACCGCCACTCGCCACAAACTGACCTCCCCAACGATCTCCCGAAGTACTTGTAGCTTTTCCAAGCACACCTTCACCTTGTGCTTCTCCGTACACTCCTGGACCACTACCTGCACTTATTCCCTCAACACCTGCATAAGTACCATTATTAACACCTCTCAACGCAGAAGCACTACCACTATTAGTTGTGACACGAACTGCAAGACCAGAATTTCTTGAAACTTCAAGCGGAACTGATGGATTTACGCCAATCCCCACATTCCCTGCGAAATATGTTTCCCCATTAGCAACATGTAGCTTATAGGAAGGACTTGCCGTCCCTATCCCCACTTTTCCAGAAACTCCAGAATACATATCAGTCCCCGATATAAACCAATCATTGTCAGAGCCAGTATTATCATTGGCCGGTGCCCACTGAGAACCATTCCATTTCACTACTTGCCCATTAGAAGCACCCGATTGGCTTAAATCCCCAAGTGGAACAGAAAGACTTGCAATATCGGTCCCTGTTATCGTACCATCCTGAATCATCCCCGAACTTATTGAATTTGACTGCCCCTCATTAACATATCGATTATCACCGTAATTCTGATCAAATGTGACAGCATCATTGCTAATGGTAATTCCAGACCCTGTATTTACATACAGTGTAATATCACCTGAAGGACCATTATCCGGAGCCAGGCCATTACCACCGTTAACTGAAGTAATATCTCCATTTCCGTATGGTAAATTATCATAATCATAGCCATCGAGCTTATCAGAATTAAATGCATAAACACTTGTATCTGATTTTGTCGCAGTATAGGACCAGGGGCTGCTTGTGATCTCAATTCGTGGACTTAGAGTTTGGCTATTTACTGTAACCTCCATCCATCTTTGTTGATTCAATTCAAAAGCTGTATAAGGTATGCCAAGGATTTGATTAAACAAACCATTTTCGACCGAAACTGTTATTGTACCAGATGTCCAAACTTGTGTTCCCCCTGATTGTGCAGTCCATAACGAAAAAACCATAGGGGTATTACCATTAACTGGCTGGCCGTTGTTGTCAGTAAGGTATCCTTGAATATCTACATTTTCTGGAACTCCCTTGGAGTCGTTGGGGGCAACAATCTTTTTGATATTTATTAATCCGAGATCTGTTTTTTTTATCATATTTACACTATTAATGATTTTTTTGGCAGTTTTTTTCGGCTGTATCAGAGATTGGGCCCAAATCAGGCTACAGATTATAGCCAATACTATTGCATATTTTTTAAACATTTCAACCTCCTTTTTTTTAAATACTTTATTCCAAGCATTTTATTTTTTCTTTATATCACCTCCTTCCTCTACACCCTTCCGCACCTGCAGGTTTTTACTTTCGTCTTCGGCTCGGTACCACCGAACGAGAAATAAAATCTTCTTAAACTTTTATGTCCAAAATAATTCTTTTTAAAAATTTTCTCTATATATTTTATAATAAAAAATTAGCAATTGTCAACCCCTGAAATTATAGACTTAAGTGTAGTTATAGATACTACTAACTTTAATTATTCATTAACAGAAATTATATACCACAAATATCTGATTTTGTATTATTCTTTCAATGGGCGGTAGGTGATTTGAACACCTGCCCTTCGGTATGTGAGACCGACGCTCTAACCAACTGAGCTAACCGCCCAGAATAGACAACTCCTCTACTACAGATACGAAGACAACCGCCATCAAAAATTTCAGCCGAAGATTAATCTGTCCTGATTACCCTGCGGCCAATAATCTTATACTTACCAGAAAGCACAATATTTATCGCCTCGGTATAAATTCGGTGTTCCTCCTTCAGGATACGCCGGGCAAGGGTCTCAGGTGTATCATCATCCAGCACCGGCACAGCTGCCTGGGTAATTATCGGACCGGCATCAACATCCTCGGTAACAAAGTGAACCGTGCATCCGGAAAATTTCACCCCATATTCCAACGCCTTACGCTGAACATCAAGTCCTGGAAAGGCGGGAAGAAGTGCTGGATGGATATTGAGAATCCTGCCCTTAAATGCCGAAAGAAATGTTTTTTTCAAAACCCGCATAAATCCGGCAAGGCAAACAAGGTCAACATTTCGGTCCTTCAGGACCTTTACATATTTCTCTTCAACCTCAGGAATGAGCCAGGTCTTTTTTGAACCGGGGTCAATATAAAGGGCTTCAATATTATGTCTGCGTGCCCGTTCCAATGCCGGGGCTTCCTTATTATCACTAATTACACAGACAAGCTTTGCCGGTATCGTGCCGTTCTCAATATTATCAATAATCGCCTGAAGGTTTGTGCCTCTGCCTGACGCCAGAACTGCAATATGTTTCATAACATCTTATTCTAATCAATTTTCTAAAAATGTCAATTCTAATTGAGTCTGATTCCTCTCCACTTTTTGTTTCGGTTTTTTTGTAAGCTATGTAGGTTACAATATAGCCGGGGGGCGTCCCGCCCCGAGGCAGGTCGCCTGGCGGGCTGCAGGAGTTTCTGAAACGAGTTAAGAATGACAAACCTCTAACGGGCGGCGGGGACGCCGCCCGCGCTGAGAAAAATAGAAACGCCGCCCACGTTGAGAAAAACGGGGACGCCGCCCGCGCTGAAAAAAATTGAACCGAGCGAAGAAGGAAAAAGTAAAGAAGGAATCAACCGTGTTGACAAATTAATGATAGTAAGTATAATTAAATTGTTGTGAAGAAGGTCATTAAGCGCGATGGGTCAGAAGAAAATTTTGACCCGAATCGGATATATGAGGCGATTAGAAAGGCCCTGGCTGCAAGCCAGGAAGATCCATCTCTGGCTCAAACGATTGGCAATGAGGTTATAGAAGAATTAGAGAAGCATCCAGAAACATTCAAACCCAATGTCGAGGATATCCAGGACCTCATTGAAAAAATCCTGGTGCGCTATGGTAAGTATGCAACTGCAAAGGCTTATATTATCTACCGAAAAAAGCGATCCGAAATAAGAGAAAAGAAGATTATTCTTGGTGTTAAGGATAGACTTAAATTATCATTTAACAGCCTGAAGGTTCTGGAAGAACGTTATTTGAGGCGTGATATATCAGGCAGGGTCATAGAATCACCCGAACAGCTTTTCAGACGGGTTGCCGGAGCGATTGCTGAGGTTGATGCCAATTATGGAGGTCGTCCTGAAGAAAGCGAAGAGAAATTCTTTAATTGTATGGTCAATTTAGAGTTTCTGCCCAATTCACCAACCCTGATGAATGCCGGGACTGAGATGGATCAGTTATCTGCCTGTTTTGTCCTGCCGATTGATGATTCATTAAAAAGCATATTTGACACCCTGAAAAACGCCGCATTGATTCACCAATCCGGAGGCGGCACCGGTTTTTCATTCTCTCGAATCCGACCCCGGGGTGATGTGGTAAAATCGACAATGGGTATTGCATCAGGGCCTATCTCATTTATGAAAATCTTTGACCGTGCTACAGAAATAATAAAACAAGGCGGACGACGGCGTGGGGCAAATATGGGGGTTTTACATATTACCCATCCTGATATCATCGATTTTATCCGCCTTAAAGAAAAAGAAGATGAACTGAGTAATTTTAATATCTCGGTTGCGGTTTCGGATGATTTTATCAATCGGGCGATTAATAATCAGGGTTATGAATTGATAAATCCCAGGGACAAAAAGACGGTAAAGATTCTGAATGCCCGGGATGTCTTTGACTTGATAATCACCAATGCCTGGAAGGTCGGGGACCCTGGAATGCTCTATATTGACGAGATAAATCGTAGAAATCCCACCTTGGAACTCGGGGTGATTGAAACCACAAATCCCTGTGGTGAAGTGCCCCTTCTGCCCAATGAATCCTGTAATCTCGGTTCAATAAATCTGGTGCGTATGTTCAATAAAGGTAAATTTGATTATAATAAACTCGGTCGGACAATTGAGGTTGCGATTCATTTCCTGGATAATGTGATTGATGCCAATCGATATATTATTAAAGAGATTGAAACTGCGACCCGGGGTAATCGGAAAATCGGCTTGGGTATTATGGGTTTTGCTGATTGTCTGATAAAGATGAATATTCCTTATGATTCCCAGACGGCGCTTAATTTTGCTGATGAACTTATGAATTTTATCCAGAATAAGGCACGGGAAGTATCGCAGGAACTGGCCGAAAAAAGGGGTTCATTTCCTAATATTCAACACTCAATCTTTAGAAATAAAAAGATGCGTAATGCCACAGTGACATCGATTGCACCAACCGGTACAATCAGCACCATTGCGGATGTCTCATCCGGAATTGAACCTTTATTTTCAGTTGCATATTTAAGAAATGCCCTGGATACTACATTATTGACTATCAATCCTCTATTTGAAAAGATTAGCCGGGATAAAGGTTTCTACTCTGCAGATTTGATTGCCGAGATTGTACGTACCGGCTCTATTCGGCATATAAAACAGATTCCAGAGGAAGTAAGGCGGATATTCCCGGTTGCCCATGATATACCGCCGGAATTTCATATCAGGATGCAGGCAACATTTCAACACTATGTGGATAATGCGGTGAGTAAGACAATTAACCTTCCTGAAAATGCAACCTTAGAACAGACCCGGATGGTCTTTTTACTTGCCCACCAACTCAAATGTAAAGGTACTACTATATATCGATACGGAAGCAAAAAGCGGCAGGCATTGGAATTTGGAGAAATTAGTGACTATGGTGTTTGCAGCTCGGGAATCTGCGATTTTTAAGGAAAGTGATGGAGTGGCTTAGAATAAGAAGAGTCAGCACCTTCACCCGAATACCTTATGCGGGTAATCCGGTATGGATAATCGTCGGTCAGAAAAACAAGATTGAACAGAAGAAACTTCTAAAGTTAACCCAGGAGTTGAATCCAATTTCAGATACGACATTTATCTTCCCCGGTGATCAGAATGCCGACATCTATCTGCGGTTTTTTAGTAAATCTGAAGAAATAAATTTTTCCGGCCACGGCACAATCGCTGCATATTTTGGAATTGCCGATGAAAATTTGATTAAACTTACCGAGCCTATTACATTGATTCGACAACATACCAAATCCGGAATCAAACACCTGGAACTAAGGGTTAAGAACAATAAGGTAGAACGGGTAACTGTTTTAATCCCGGTTCCCCAATTTTTGAGTATACCCATAGACATAAAATCAATATCAAGGATTTTGGGTATCTCTCCGATTGATATTCGGGAAACAAATTATCCGGTAGCAGCGGTAAGTTCCGGATATACTGATTTAATTGTTCCGGTAAAGAGCCTTGAGCAGTTGATGGATATTAAACCAAATTTCCAATTGATGACAAGTTATTGTAATCGTCTGCGCATCAATGGCATTGTTGTTTTTACGATGAAGACCTTCGACGAAAATAATACAGTGCATATGAGGTATTTTGCACCAACGGTTGGAATCAAAGAAGACCCGGTAAGCGGTGCATCAAGTGCTTCCTTGGGATGTTATCTATTAAAGAACCGCATCATTCCACAACAGGAAATGACAAGGATTCTTGTCGAACAGGGCCATTCTATGAATATGCCGGGCATTGTATATGTCCATATAAATATAATCAAAGACCAAATCTTAAAAGTATCATTCGGCGGCCAGGGTGTAGTAACATTTGAGGGCCGTATTTTACTCCCGTCCGGGTCAATATGCACAAGATGAAAATTAAGTAGTCAGCGCTAAATATAATTATGTTTTTGATACCATTCAACTGTCAGTCGCATCCCCTGTTCCAATCCATATTCAGGACTGAATTTCAATTCCCTGACAGCAAGGCTATTTTTACAGAGCCAATATCGTGCGGTAAGTTCTTTCACCTTGTCGTATGTTATAAGTTTTTTGTGCCCGGGCAAAAGAGCATCATTAAAGAGACCGAAGCACAGGCTGAGCGATTCCGGGACATATATCTTAACAATCTTTTTCTTTAATATCCCTGCGATCGTTGAAAAAACCTGCGAGAAGCTGTATATATTACCGTCATTGATAAAATATATCTTATTATTAAAAATATCTAATTTTATGACCTTCAAAATTATTTTAACCAAATCCATAACATAGATTAAATTAAAATACTTCTCTTCCCGGCCCACAATCAGCCCGAGCCCTTTATTGAGAAGTTTTATGTATTTCAGTATATCGGTATCATATGGACCGTAGGTGGAAACTGGACGCAATATTATATATTCAAACCCACTCTGGATTATCATCCTTTCTGCTAAGCATTTGGACTGGCCATAAGATGAAATCGGATTTGGTATGTTTGATTCATCTATCGGATTTTTATCAGGACTTGGCCCGGCCGCAGATTGAGAACTGAGAAAAAGGATTTTCTTAACCCCTTTTTGTTTCATCACAGTCAAGAGATTTTTTGTTGCTGAAGTATTTGTGCGATAGAATGCAGCAAAATTTTTGCCCCGGGTTTCTCCAGCACAATGGATAACCAGTTCAATATCTTTCAAAGCATCATTAAGACTGTAATTTTCTACGAGATTACCCTGGACGATTTCTACTTGAGGCAGGTCTTTCAGATACTCGATATTTGAAGTGGGTCTTGTAAAAACCCTGACCTTTCTTCTCCGGGCAATTTCTGGAACCAAATTCTTACCGATAAATCCGGTTGCTCCCGTAATAAGAATTTCAGTCTTCATCTTCTTCCCCGAAGGATTTTTTCTGCAATCATTTTACTGACCTTTTTTGGATCCAGCCTTCCCCTGGTTAATTTCATCACCTCCCCCACTAAGACACCAATCGCACCATCCTTGCCCCGCCTAATCTTTTCAACAATGTCTTGATTTTTTTTGATTACCGAATCTACCGTCTGTTCAAGGAGCTTTAAATCTTCGATCCGGGCTAAGCCTTTTCTCTTTATAAGTTCTTCCGGAGGCCTGTGCTCGTCAATCATCATCTTAAAAAGCTCCTTACCGGTTTTTGTGGTTACCTTCTGTTCTGTTACCTGAGCAAGAAGTTGCGCTATCCATCGGGCTGGAATGTCAAATTCTTTTAATTCAAGTTTATTCTGATTCAGATATCCAAGTATTTCTGTGGTGAGAAAATTAATAACCATCCTGGCGCCCTCTCTTTTGGTTATTAATTTGTAATATCTTTTTATTTCCTCAAAATATTCGTAACCATTGATATTTATCAAGGTCTCAATCTGTTCTGAAGGAATTTTGAGATTCTTTAATTCTTCTCTTATCTTATCAGGCATTAACACATCTGCGGATTTACTGAGTGATGCAATATATCTATCGTCAATCCTCAACGGTAAGAGATCAGGTTCAGGAAAATATCGGTAGTCTGCGGATTTCTCTTTCAACCGAAGGCAAACCAACTGTTTTTTTCTATCCTCCCAACCCATTGTCTGCTGAACGATTTTTTGACCCTTCTTAAGAAGATTTTTCTGTCTTGCTATCTCAAATCTAAGCGCCTTTCTTAAGTTTACAAAAGAATTAATATTCTTTATCTCAACCCTGGTGCCGAATCTCTTTTTATTTTTCATCCTTAATGATATATTCGGTTCACATCTCATCTGCCCCTTTGCCATATCTCCATCGGTAATGCGCAGACGCATCAGGATAATCCTCAACTCCTTGAGGAATCTCTCAACCAATTGTATATCCTGAATAATCGGTTCAGTGACAATTTCAATAAGGGGAATACCGGCGCGATTGAAATCAACCAAGGTTTTATTATCTTTATACATAAGTCGTGCAGTATCTTCCTCAAGATGAAGTCTTCTTATTCTTACTGCTCTATCATTAAATTTTAGATAACCGTGCTGGGCCAAGGGCTCGTCATATTGGGTTATCTGATAGCCTTTGGGAAAATCTGGATAAAAATAGTGTTTTCGAGCGAATCGGCTGATGATATTTATCCTGCAATTCAGATTTTTTGCAGCAATAACCGCCAGTTCCACCGCCCTTTTATTCAAGACCGGTAAGGTGCCTGGTAGACCAAGGCAGCGTGGGCAGACATTTTGATTGGGTCTGGCATTATATTCAACCGGACAGGTGCAGAATAGTTTACTGCGTGTTCGGAGCTGTATATGAACCTCCAGCCCGATAACTATTTCGTAGTCCTTATATTCTTCCAATCGATTTTTCATAAAACCTTCCTAAACTGAGTAACAGCTCTTCCTGAAACCAGGGCCCGATGAGCTGGAAACCTATCCCGTCCTTAACTGGTAAGGCAAGGGCCGGCAACCCGGCCAAAGAAGCAGGGACTGTAAATGAATCACAATGATACATCATTAAGGGGTCTTTGACTAATGTGCCTATGGGAAAAGGTTTTACCGGGGCGACCGGGGTGAGAATTACATCCACACAATTGAACGCCTTTTTAAACTCATCACCGACCACATTGCGTACCTGCTGGGCAACATTGTAGTATTGTTCATAATATCCACGCGACAGGACAAAGGTTCCAAGGATGATGCGTCGTTTGACTTCGGTTCCAAAACCTTCATCCCTTGTCTTGACATAGGTATTGTTATCTGCAATCCTCAAGCCATATCTGACACCATCATAACGGGCAAGATTTGATGATGCCTCAGCAGGTGCAATCAGATAGTAACCGGCTAAGGCATAACCGGTGCCGGGCAGAGAAATTTTTTTCAATTCCTTTATTTCCGGTTTGAATATCTCAATCACATTGTTTATCGCATCCGTGATTTCGGGATTCAGGTCATCAGGGAAATATTCTTCAGGGATACCGATTCGACAATCTTTGATTGATTTAAGAATAGTCTTCGGGTGGGCTGTAAGCGAAGTTGAGTCATTCGGGTCAAAGCCGGCAATCGCCTGCAGCATTATCCCGGCGTCGATTGTATTGCGGGTAAGCGGACCAATCGTATCCAAGGATGATGCATAGGCGGCAAGCCCATAACGGGAAACGAGTCCATAGGTGGGTTTTAATCCCACAATGCCACAGAATGATGCAGGCAGCCGAATTGAACCGCCGGTATCCGAACCCAGGGATGCACAGGCCCCACCATATGCCACAACCGCAGCCGAACCGCCACTTGAACCACCGGCAACAAGTTTTTCATTAAAGGGATTACGAACCGGACCGAATATTGATGTCTCACTTGAAGAACCCATAGCAAATTCATCAAGATTTGTCTTTCCCAGAATAATTGCCCCCTGTTCTTTTAAACGGTTAATTACCGTAGCAGAATACGGCGAGATAAAATTTTTCAAGATTCTTGAACCACAGGTAAGCGGTTTACCTTCAATTGCGATATTATCCTTTATTGCGATGGGTATACCAAATAATGGTGGAATCTTGTCGTCGACATTTTTTTCAAGCTGGCCTGCCTGTTCAAGCGCCTCTTCAGGATAGAAAAAACTGTAGCCATTAACTGTATCATCAATCTCTTCAACCTTCTTGATTACCGCCCCGACCAATTCAGATATTGATATCTCTTTTTTTATAATAAGTTTATGAAGCTGATAAAAAGGTAATCGGGTTAATTCCAACTTAAAAAACTATAAAACCTTTATGAATAAACGGAGTAAGTGTGGGTAAATCAATATCTGTATGCTCTGGTTTATCCGGCCTTAATTGTCTGATATCAATAAAAGATAGACCCCTGGAATCTATTTTTTTGGTGTCAAGATTCTGGATTAATTCGAATGATTTTATTATTTTTATAAGTTCTTCGGTAAACTGTTCCGAAGGCGTTTTTAATTTTGCTAAATTCGCAATCTCTTCAATCGTTTTTCTGCACAGCCTATTTTTTTTCACCGGTTATGAAAATTTTCAGAAACGATATGAGAATGAAAATTTACGATTGGTGGTTGGAAAATCATAGATTGCCTGATCAATTCCAACATCGATGGAAAACCCACCGGCCCGAATTCCACCTCCATAGGTGAATCCAACCCGGGCACCTTTTATGTCGCGGAAATATCCACCACGCAGTGCGATAAAATTGTAATACTCTATTTCGAAACCCATTGCCTTCCAGGCTTCCTCAAATTCATACTTTAAATTTTCTGAGAAGGAATTGTCTTTGTTGGCAAACATCCCGACTAAAATCTTGGTTATATCACTACTAAAGGCGACCCTTAATATTCGAGAATTTATCGGCTCAAACTTCATTCCCAGCCTCAGGGTATATGGCAGAGGATCCGATGAACCACTTTGTGTGTAGCTTATGTTGGGACCGAAATTCTGCATGACGACTCCCAGGGACAGAAAACTGTATGGTTTGTAAAGCAGCCCTCCATCAAATGCCCAGGTAACACCGGTACCACCCTTTTCGATTCCCAATCCGGGCATCTTTTCAAATACCCAGTCAGGGACTAAAAATGAGTAGATGACTTTCCAGCCCATTCCCATACCCAGTTGGGGAGTTAAATTAAACCCGTAATTCAATCCTGCGGCGATATCAAAGGTGACATATTCGCCAATATATCGTCCGTTTTCATCAATCACTTCGGTGGTTCCGGTGGTGAGATAGATTATATCCAGACCCAATGCCCCCGACTTTATCGGTTTCACGACTCCGGCATATTCATAATACATTCCTGGATTGAGTCCAGGCAGCCAGTTTGCATGTTGCAGGGTAACGATGGTTTTATCAAGAAATGCCAATCCCGCCTGATTATAATAGCAGGCGGTAGCGTCATCAACGATTGCCGAGAATGCACCACTCAACGCAGTCGCCTTTGCCCCGGGCCAGATCAGCAAGAATACCGCCCCGGGTCGTCTGCCTGCAGCCCCGAGCAGACCGCATAACAGACTAATCAAGAAAAAAACCTTGCGCATCAAAAACCTCCATATTTTAGTGTATTAGTATAATAAAATTATCATCAATGTCAAGGTTTACAATAATAAGCCTGGAGAATTTAGATTTTTCCCTTTGACAATCAGAAAATCAGGGATATAATCAGATATGCCATTTTTATTCAGTGTATCCGGCTTAAGGGGAATAATGGATAAGAAGCTGCCCATTATAGTTCGGGATTATACCTTCCTATTTACCCGATTTATGAAGGCAAAAAGGGTTGTTCTGGGAAGAGATGCCCGGGGTTCAGGTCCGGTTTTAAGAAAGGCGGTAATCAAAGGGTTGAAGATGGGTGGTTGTGAGATTATCGATTTGGGTATTGTGCCTACACCCACCGTGCTATTTAATGTGCGCAGATTTAAGGCCGGTGCCGGACTTGTTATCACGGCAAGCCATAATCCTGAAGAATGGAATGGTATCAAATTCATAAATGGTAACGGAAATTTTCTTGACGAAAAGGAATTTATTCGATTCTCAAAATTTCTGCAGAAGAATACTGAACAAACAAATGTGAAGACCTCGGGCGGGATAAAAAGGTATTCAGGCATTAATTATCATATTAAAAAGATTACTGCAACCCCCGGTCCCGTGAAAAAAGGGATTAAGGTCGGGGTCGATGCGGTGGGTGGTGCTGGATCGATTGCCCTGCCCAGATTGCTCTTAGAAATGGATTGTAAGGTATATCGATTGAATTGTAAGTTCAGTTCTAAATTCCCCCGTGGACCAGAACCGATTCCCCAAAATATTAAAGAACTGTGTCGGCTGGTGAAATCAAAAAAACTTGATATCGGTTTCGCCGTGGACCCGGATTGCGACCGGCTTGCTGTAGTTGATGAAAACGGTTGTCCGATCGGTGAAGAATTGACCCTGGTTTTAGCAACCGATTACATTTTAAATAAGAATAAAGGGAAGGTTGTAACCAACCTTTCTACTACTGCCCGGATGGAATATATTACAAAAAGATATGGATGTTCTCTTTATAGAACAAAGGTCGGCGAGGCGAATGTTGTCGCCAGGATGCATCGTGTTAATGCGGTAATCGGTGGTGAGGGTAATGGTGGTGTAATCTATCCCAGAATAAATTTCACCCGCGATGCATTGACTGGTGCCGGTTTAATTCTTAAGTTGATTACAGAACGAGACAAAAAAATTTCAGAAATTGTTGCCGGCTATCCGGCATATTATATGATAAAACGGAAATTGAAAATTGCAAAAAAGGTCCTGGAGCAGAAAAAAGAATTATTATGTGCACAATTCAAGGGAAGATTTAATTTTCTGGATGGTATAAGAATCACTGAAAAAAATTATTGGGTTCATATTCGACCATCCAATACCGAGCCGGTGGTTCGTATTATCGGTGAAGGTCAAAGTAAAAGTGTAATCAAAGATGTTGTTCATAAGATTGAAATGTTGTTGACCTGAGCGGGGTCAAATCTTTACATTTTACATAATGCCCTCACCCTTTCTTCAATCTTTTTAAATCGTCTCCTCAGCTCCATATCTACATACATCTTTTCTTTCAAACGCCGTCTTAGCTGATGCACTGATACATAGTCAATTCCACCCAAATAATTGCCAATCTCAGCCTGAGTTATATCACAAAATTTTACAAATTGACTCGTCAAAGATGCATTTACATCGGTTGACTTTTTATAGTTATTGGATAGAATAACATTATGAACATCGCCGTGATCGGACTCCAGTGGGGGGATGAGGGTAAGGGCAAGGTGGTTGATTACCTGGCTAAGGATTTTGATATCGATGTTCGGTTTCAGGGTGGAGCCAATGCCGGACATACAGTCCGGGTTGGAGAGAAAGAACTTATCTTTCACCAGATTCCCTGCGGTATTCTAAATAAAGATATAACCGGTGTTATCGGTGCTGGCTGTGTATTCGACCCTTCGGTGTTTTTTGAAGAGTTAAATAATCTCAAAAAGGTTGACCCCACCATTGAAGAACGGATTAAGATTTCACAATTCTGCCATCTCGTAATGCCCTATCATATAATGATTGACCGAATCCGGGAAGAAACCCAACAGGGTATCGGCACAACCAAAAAGGGTATCGGTGTTGCCTATGAAGATAAGTACGGCAGGATCGGCCTGCGGGTTGGTGATATGTTCAATCCCGAACGATTTGAAAAACTTTTGAAACACAACCTCTCAAGGAAGAATCTTATACTGATGGAAATTTATCGTGCTGAACCGCTCTCCGACAACGAAATAATACATCAATTCCGGGAATATGCCGATCGGCTGAGGCCGATGGTGATTGATGATACAGCATTTCTTTCCCGGGCAATAAAGGAAAAGAAAAATATAATATTTGAAGGTGCCCAGGGCACCCTGCTCGACATTAACTTCGGCACCTATCCCTATGTTACTTCATCCCATACGATTGCCGGAGGAGCAAATATCGGAGTGGGGATTGGACCATTATATATTGACAAAGTTATTGGTGTTGTAAAGGCCTATACAACCCGGGTTGGTCGAGGACCGTTTCCCTCGGAGGATGATTCCTGTCTTGGTGAAGATTTAAGAAAGATGGGTAAAGAATTTGGAGCGACTACAGGCCGACCGCGGCGCTGTGGTCCATTTGATGCTGGTGTGGTGCGTTACGCAGCCCGCCTGAACGGTGTTGAAGAAATATTTTTAACCAAACTGGATGTGCTTTCCGGGCTGGATAAGATAAAAATCGGTGTAGCATATAATAATAAAAAGGATTTTGACCCATTTCTTGCTGAAGAATTGAATCCAATCTATAATGAAATCCCCGGCTTCAAAGAAGATATTTCGATGATTAGAGACTTTAATGATTTACCTGAACAAGCCAGGAATTATATTAAGTTGATTGAACATCATACAAACCTTCAGGTGAATTTTATCTCGGTAGGGCCGAATCGCGATGCGGTAATCAAAAAATAACTATTATTTTGTAGATAATAATCTTTCCCTCTATTACAATTAACTCTTGATTTTTTTAGAATTATGTATATTATTATTTTAATGAACCAGTCAGCAGGAAGGGTATGGGCAGAGATTCATCTGGATCGACTTATTAATAATTACCAACTCATAAAAAAAAGGGTGGGTAAGGCCCGAGTGATGGCAGCGATTAAGGCAGATGCCTACGGTCATGGAGCAAAAGAAATTGGCCGCACCCTTGAAGCAGAAGGTATTGAAATGTTCGGGGTAGCAAGTATTGAAGAAGGAATTGAATTACGCGAGATAGGAATCCAGACCCCGATACTGATTTTGAGTCCAATCCTCTACTCCCAAATCGATACACTACTTGAGTATAACCTGATTCCTACAATATCAGAGTTGAATTTTTATAAGCATTTAGAAAAAAAATTAAGAAAATCGGGGCGTCGAATAAAGGTTCATATTGAGGTTGACACCGGTATGACAAGGACTGGATTTCCCTATCACAGCATTAAAAAGGTGCTCCATAAAATCGGTGATTCAGAGTTTATTAAGATCGAAGGAATATTCTCCCATTTCCCGGTTGCGGACGCCGATGGTTCGTTTACCAAAAAACAGATTGATGATTTCAAGAATTTGATTAAGGATATGAAGGCATTACGTATTAAACCCCGTTATATACATCTGGCCAATTCTGCAGGAATCTTCAAATATCCCCGGGCCTATTTTAATCTTGTTCGTCCTGGAATAGCACTTTATGGACTGCGACCCAGTCCGACTGTAGAGTTTGATAAAAATTTTTCTCCGATTTTGGCATTAAGGTCGAGGATCGTAAATCTCCATTATGTCAATGCAAATACACCGATTAGCTATGGTCATAAATTTATTACCACGAGACGAAGTCGAATTGCTACAATAAGTGTCGGATATGGTGATGGTTATCCCAGGATACTTTCGAATCAGGGTGAGGTTGTTATAAAAGGCTGTCGGGCAAAAATTGTCGGTACGGTTTGTATGGATTTGATTATGGCTGATGTTACACATATTCCCAATGTGAAAATTGGTGATATTGTTACCCTGATCGGTCGGGATGGTAAAGAGGAAATTACCGCTGAGGAATGTGCCCAATGGGCGAATACTATTGTTTATGAAATTACTTCAGGGATTGGTCCAAGGGTTGCAAGGGTTTACAAAATAAAGGGGCAAGTAGTGGAAATTAGAAACCTATTAGGAAGGTGGCGAGATGATACTGAACCAAAATAGTAAGTTACCTGACCGGTTGGCAGGGAATTATTTTTTATAAGGAGGCAAATATGAAGAAATTATTGATTCTTTTGAGCGCGGTCTCCATCTTCGCTCAGGAGACGACGCATGTAGTAAAGAAGGGTGATACCCTATGGGATATTGCCGGGATATACTATCAAAATCCATTCCTCTGGCCCTATATTTGGCGTGCCAATTTAACCAAGATTAATGACCCCCACTGGATATATCCAGATCAGAAATTTGTTATTCCCCCGGCACCTGAAGAGGGCTTGGGCGCAGCACCGACACCCGCTCCAGAATCTGCAGCAATGCCCATACCAGCTCCTCCACCGAAGAAAGAACCGGTGGCAGAGATAATTTCCGTCGTCAGTCCCGAGCAGCACATCTTCAGCGAAGAAATGATTCATCGCGCTGGATTCATCCTTGAAGATGATCTTCCTTACTGGGGAAAAATTCTTGGGACCGAACCTGCAGCAGAAAAAAATATTACAACCTTTAAGAAGATCTATATTGACCGGGCTACAGATGTTAAGGCAGGTGATGTTTTAACAATATATCGTCCGGGTAAGATAATCACTGATCCCAAAACAGGAAAACGGTTGGGTAAGGAAATCATTGTTCTGGGGAAAGCAAAGATTGAAGAAGTGGGTCCTGATGGTTCGCGGTGTAAGGTAACTGCATCTTATGATATTATCAAAAAGGGTGACTTTGTAACCCCTTATGAGCCGGTAATTGCACCGGAAAAGGTCAGTTTGATCCCTGCCGAGAAAGAAATTGAAGGCTATGTGGCTGAGGTGAAGAACCAGGATATTTTAACACCATCAAATATTTTTGTCTATGTAAATCAGGGTGAGGATGCAGGCATAGCGGTTGGCGATCTTTTTGATATCTATGAAAAACGGGTAATTGATGGTAAGAAGATGCCGGATTATAATATCGGCAAGATTCAGATTGTCAGTGTTTTTAAAAATGCCTCGATTGGGTTATTACTTACCCAGAGAAACACAAATGTGATAAAAAGAGGGATGCACTGCCGTCTCTCAATGGAGGCAAGGTGAAAAACAGGGAGGTCCTTAGTCAGGTCTACCTGTTCCGTGAGCTGAGTCCAGGTGAGATGGATATTCTCATTTCAATTTCCAGAGAGAAACGGGTTAAGAAAAACGAGGTTATCTTTAAAGAAGGGGATATTGGTGATGCATTCTATCTGATTGTCTCAGGCAGTGTCCGGATATCGACAACTGTCCCCGGGGTCGGAGAAGAGGCATTAACGATTTTAAGGGAGGGCGAATATTTTGGTGAGATGGCTTTGATCGATGATGCCCCTCGTTCGGCCTCGGCTATCGCTAACGATGATACCATCCTGCTTTCTATCGCTAAAGATGATTTTCGAAAGTTATTGGCCCAGGATACCCAGATTGCCTATAAACTACTCTGGGTATTTACCCGAACCCTCTCGGTACGATTGCGCAAGACTGACGAGCAACTGAAGAACATCTTTTCGATCGCCAAGACATTCTGATTGAAAAATAATATATTGAAATCGGGGGATTTGCAGTGAAATTTAGTCTTTAAAATCGGGGTAGACTATGGCAGAGGTCTTAATCCTTGTGCTGGCACTATCACTGATTGTAGAAAGGATTACTGAAAAAATTTTATTCCTATTACCTATTTCGGATAAAAAGGTATCTTCCTGGATAGTGAGTACCGGACTTGGTCTCTTAATCAGTTTCTCATTCTCTTTTGGTATTGTCCGGGAACTCGGTCTTAATACCAACCATCATATCGCCCAATGGATAGATTATCTTATCACCGGGCTCTTGATCTCCTCAGGAAGTGAACCGGTCCATTCGATTATTGAAGTCCTGGCAATAAAGAAAGATGAATTGAAACGGAAGGTAAAAGGTGTTTGACTTTTTTGGAACAAGGGATCCAGAAAAGGCCCGGCAGAAGGCCCAGGATTATATAAGAGAAAATAAGACTGAATCAGCAATTAAGCTGTTGGAAGAAAACCTTACTGAGGGTGAAGAATCTTTTGAAAATTATCAGCTTTTAGCCCGGCTCTATTATGATACCGCACAGCGTGAGCAGGCGGTGCGTATTTTACAGCAGCTCCAGAAAATTGCACCAGCAAGAAGCGATGAGATTTTCAACCTGGTATCCGAACTCTTTTACCACCATCCTTCAATCGACTGTGGTGACCTTTTTCTTCATTTGTCAATCATCAAAGAGCGTTATGAGGAGATTGAAAAGATTCTGCGTGCACTTAATGAACGGGAAGTGAAATTGCTCACCGCCCGTTATGATAAATTAAATCAGAACCTCAATGCCAGGTCGGTTTTATCAAAAAAAGATTTTGAAAATCTGTTGATTCTCTCGGCTCTTCGCTTTTTTATCAATGAAAGTGAAGCAGGCTTTAAGGTCATCGAACCGATAATCAATGTGGAAATCTATGCCGAAAAGGTCTTGAAATGGGCTCGAATTCTGGCAAGGAGTCGTTTTAATGATCCCTATTCCGCATTACTACTTCTGAAAAGTCAACTCGCAAATAGTGAGTATGAAGCCGGGGTGGCACAGGCACAGCGGATTTATGAAAAATTCCCGGATTTTATCGACCACCTGATTGATACAATAATAAAGACAAAAATTCCCAAAAATATTGAAGTAAAGTTCTCCGAGTTTCTTACTGAATTGTATATCAAAAAAGGAGACTTTGCTACATCCATTGAACAGTTAAAAAAGATTCTTGCTGAAGACCCGGGTAAGATTGATGATGTAATTAAAGGTTTGAGGGAACTGGAACGCATAAATCCCAAGGACCTTAACATTTTATTTACATTATCTGACACCTATCTTGAGGCAGATCGAATCTCCTTGGCGATAAATGAGTTTGACAAGATTCTTGAAATCGCCCCTGAAGAGTATGAAAAGGTTATAGCCCGCTATAAAAAGGCATTAGAGAAGGAACCGAATAATCTCCTCGTAATTCAGGGAATTGTTAATGCCTATCTACGAAATGAAAAGGTTGACGAGGCGGTAGCAGTTATTGAAAAGGCATATAAGAATGATCCTGGATTGATTGATGAATATATATTAAATCTTAATGCAATCCTTGAAAAGAATTTGGATAACCCAAAGGCACTGTATCTTCTGGGACTCTGCTATGCACATAAGGGCAATAAGGATAGGGCGTTGGTGATTTTTCATAACCTGATCGACCAGAAAGAATATGAATATGTAAATAGGGCGTTAGAAGAAATTCTAAATAAGATTGAAGACCCTGATTATCTGAATCTTCGGACCAAAACCCTGTGTCTACTTGGAAAATATGATGTGGTATTCGCAACAATAAAGCCCTATCTTGATGAATCACCAGAAAAACTCCTCATCTTTTTCCCGAGCCTTGACTTAATTGTTAATAAAAAACCTTCCCTTCTAAAAAAGGTTCTGCCTATTTATCAGACATATAAAAAGGTGGATCTCTTTGTCGGCGAACTGGCTACAGCACGTGCCTATGCCTTTGCCGGTAAATATGAAGAGGCAGTCAAAGGGTTTGAAAAATGTCTTGCCAATGAAGAACAGAGGGATGTGGCAAAACGCGGCTTGATTGAGGTTATTAAAGAACGTCCTGATGCGGTGCCCTTATTACTTACCGCAGCAAGAATATATATGAAGGAAGGGGAACTTGATATTGCTACCCAGTTTTTCAAAACCGCTCAGAAGGTTAACCCCAAGGCATTCTTTAAAATCGTTGATGAATTTTACGATGCACTTAAGGCATTTCCCAAGGACCGTGAAGTCAGAAAGGTGCTGATTGAAACATTCTTCCAGCGCGGACTATGGGACCGCGTAATTGAAGAGGCGAATCGGGCGATTGAGGTTTTTGGAAGAAATGAACAATACTTTAATTTGAAATTGGGCCAGGCCTTAGTGGAGAGTGGAAATCTGAGTGATGCAGTAAGACCTTTAATGCTCTCACTCAATGGTGAGGAAGACTACTCCCGTGAGGTAATCGATTATCTTGATAAAATTTTACAGATTGATAAAAGTAATGTCTCGGCACATTTTGCCCGGGGTCGGGCATTGAGCCGCGCCCGGCGTTTTGATGAAGCTGTTGATGAATATCTTTTAACCGTAAGAATCCTGCCGGCACGGGCAGAATATGTCCTTGATGAACTCAAATCATTATCCTCAAAGATAATGGCGAATCCCAAGATTATCTTTGCCCTCGGCAGTGTGGAAATGGTTCTTAAAAAATATGATGATGCAGTTAAACATCTACTTCAGGCCTGTGAACTGGATACGACTTTGGTAAAAGGAGTGATACCGTTATTCGAAAAACTATCAAAGAAAATATCAAGCCCCCTGCTCGATTTTTCCCTGGCAAGGGTATACCAGCTCGCAGATTTGAAAAATTTGGCGGTAAAATATTATATGAAGGCGCAGAAAGCGAATAAGGCATATCAGGAACCAGCAATTTCCGAACTGAAGAAAATCTGCACCGCCAATCCGAAGGATGTGGACTCCCGAATCGGTCTGGCTGAACTCTATTTTGACTACAATAACCTTGAGGATGCAGCAGCCCTGGTGAGCGAGGTATATCAACTTGATAAGACAAAGATTAATTGGGTTAAAAATTTCGTTGGTCGAATACTAAAGAAAAATCCCCATCATATTCCTTCCTATTATTTCCTTGCCCATATATTTATCAGTGAGAAGAGTTATAAAAAGGGTGTTGAGGTTTATAAAAAACTCCTTGAAATGTTCCCTGCAGAATTACCAAAGGTGGTCAATATTTTAAAGAAATATGAAGATGCAGACCCCGATATAATGTTCTTCCTTGGTGTCCTTTATACAAATAGTGGAAATCTTAAGCAGGCGATTGAATTATTTAATAAACTCTACAACCGCTCACCAGATTTCGGCTCGGCAATCACCTATCAGATTAAAGAGATTCTAAAAAGGAATGCGGACCTGGGTGATGCCTATCTTCTGGCCAGCAAGATATTTGCAATGGAGCAAGAATATGAAAAGGCGATTGAATCAATCCGCCGCGCCCGGGAATTAATGCCGGAGAAAGAAAACCTTATATTGAAAGAAGGACAATTATATTACAAAATGGGGGAACCTGAAAAGGCGACGAAACTTTACAGCGAATTGCTGAAAACAACAAAGGATCGTAAGAAACTCTATCGACTTATCAAAAACACCCGGACTAATTACTTAAAAGAGAGCTTGGAACTTATAAAGGGTGATGATGAAGAGGCACGTCTGAAAAGGGCAGATATTTATCTGCTTCTTAATAAACTTGATAAAGCAGCCAGGGAGCTTCAGTTTGTCCCCGGAAACAATTTTTTGTTGAAGAAACAGACAATCCTTCGTGCCCGATTATATCTTAAGAAAAATCGCCTGATTGATGCACTCGAAATAATCCGCACCCTGCCTGTAGATAAGGATACGGCGTTTGTCTATGCAGATATCTATGAGGCGATGGGTTCTTACGGCACAGCAGCCGGGGTGTTAAGACAGGCCGGGATTGAAGGAACCGAGGCGAGGATTGCCAACTACGAAAAACTTGCCCTGATGACAAGGTCGACAAAAGGAAGATATTTTATTGAAGGGAGGAGTTGATGAAATGTCCTTTTCTGATTAAAAGAAAGGATATCCTTGATAAGAGTGGTAAAAAAATTGGAGAGGAGATTACTCTCCAGAATTGTCTCAAGAATGAGTGTATGGTTTACGATGGTGCAACGAAACTATGTTCATTACTCTCAGCGAATATGAAGATTGGTGTGCTGATTGATGACTTCAAAAAGGGAATTGAAAGTCTCAAAGGAGAAATATTCCAGCGCTCCGAGGCGGTCAACTCCGGGTTCTCATCCGCAATCCAGGTCTTACAGGATACATTGGTAGGAAGGTTTGATATCCTGCAGAAACAGAATGAAGTTGTCGTCCTGGCTTTTGATAAATTACAGGGGACATTTAATAACAGATTTGAAGAACTAAAGGACGGTTTCAGTGATTTTACGAATACCATAAGCTCCTTAAGGGATGGAATTATTGATTCCCTCAGCGACTATAACAACAGGGCCGTTAATGAGATTAATAGTCTTATCAACAGTCTTATTGAAACAGTGAATGACAAAGGTGAAGGATTAAAGACAAATATTCAATCGGTTCAGGAAAAGATTTTTGAGGCAGATACGACAAACGCCAAATTACTGGGTGAAATAAAAGAGATTAATGAACGATATACAAGTCAATTATCTGAAATGGGGGATCTGGTAAATCGCCAGGCTGAAGAGATGAAATCATTTATAAAGGCTCTCCAGGATAATACAGTCGAGTTGAAGAATACGAATGCGCAATTTATCGAGGATATTAAGGATTTTAAGGAATCAATTTTAGATAAACTGATTCAGGGCGATGAGTTTACCCGGACTCTTCAGGAAGGTCTTTTATCCAAACTGGAACTTTTGCGTGAGAACATCGTAAAGTTGATGACCACCAATCAAGTTGGTATGGAAACCCTGGGCGGTGAACTGGGCAGGATAAATGAGCGCAATAATGAATTGTTTGAACGGCTTCAGGTTCTGGATAATATCTCGGCTGGGGTAAACGGCCTGTCCGCAGCATTTAAATCAGAACTCAGTCTGTTAAAAAATGAAGGGACAAATCTCATCAACTCTATCTCAGGAAAGTTTGATGAATTGGCCCGGATTTTCTCTGAGGCGATAAAGCCGGGCATTGATAGTATGACGGAATCGATAACAACAGAAATCAGTGGACTGAAGTCAGAGAGTTTGCGGGTACTCGGGACGATTTCAACAAAATTTGATGAACTTGCCGGTGTCTTTTCCGAGGCAATCCGACCCGGGATTGAAAATATGCAGGAACTTATCAAAAGCGAACTCGATACAGTGCGGACCGATTCTGTAAAGGCGATCGGTGCGCTTTCTCAAAAGATTGATGACCTCGGCGGAATAATGGCTGATTTAATAAAGAATAATCGTGCCAATGCTGATAATCTGATTGAAAAATTTGAGACAATTACCGGGGCGATAAAATTAAATATCGGTGAATTACAAAATAGTATTACTACAAAATTCGATGAATTGAATAACATTGTAACCGAATCATCAAAAACCCAGCAGCAGGGCGCGGAAATGATAGTGGAGCACTTCGGCACTATCGGTGAAGGCATCAAGGAAGAAGTAAAGGCACTCCATTCTGATGCCACTTCATTATGGAATAATGTGCGTAGTGAAATCGGTGTTTATCTTGATGGAGTGAAGACGGAGATAATAAATTTGAAGACTGATCAGACCGCCTCACTTAACAATGTTCAGACCGAACTTTCAAAATTGAAAGAACTATTTACCCGGTCCTCGGAAAATCTATCTACAATGAGTGATATGATGAAAAATTTGAATAAGAATTATATTGAATCCCTGAGCAAGATTGCCGACCTTGCCGAAGGAATGCGCAGAGGTATTGAAAAGGTAGGCGAAGGAATGTATGATTCTGTGAAGGATTTGGTCGTAGAGATGAAAAAGGAGATTGGTATCCTGGAGAAACAGTATGAAAAGACATTTGGCGAAATTGCCCAGATTGCCGGGAAATTTGAGGCATTGAATAATCGCATTAAAGAAATGACCCGGGAAGTTGAGCATGAATTTAAAGAATCTTTTGAACGACAGGCCAAACTTTCTGATTATACAAAGACCATTTTTGAGGATATCAAGAAATATTTTGAAAAGGAAGAGCAGCGCTATATAGAAGAACAGAAGAATCAACAGAAAAAAGAGGCACTTGACCACTTTGATCGAGCCGCTCTCTATTACTATCGTGGCAATTATGAACTCGCTCTGAATGAGATTGAGAAAGCAATTGAGATTGAGAAAACTGCAGAATATCTTAACCTGAAAGGACTTATCCTTACAGAACTGGGGAAGTTTGATGAATCTAAGAAGACCTATTTAGAGGCATTAAAACTGGAACCGAATCTTGCGGAAATCCATAATAACCTGGGGCTGTTGTATATCAAGATGAAAAAATTTGATGATGCAGTAATTTCATTTCGGGATGCGACAAAGAAGAATGTCCACTATGCCTCAGCCTATGTGAATCTGGGTAAGGCACTGCTTGAGATGGAAAAATTTGATGATGCAATCAAGGCATATAATAAGGCGCTGGAAATTGACCCATCCAATAAAGAGGCGCTGGAAGCGATTCAATTATATAAAGAAGGCAAACTCAGTGAATAGTTCGGAGAAAAGGAATGGATATTATTGAACGTTTGAAAAAAAAGAAGAAGGGTGATTCGGTCTTTGATACACTGATAAAAAGAAAAAAAGAAGCAGATAAACCAGAGAAAACAGAGAGACCGGGTGATATCGAAGTCCGGGAACTATCCGATACTGCGCATACTCCAGTTCCGGAATCACCTGAAGAGATGATGGATACTTCACAGTTAGAGGCAAAACCGGTCAGGGAATTTCGAACTGAGGGTATGCATGAATTCGATATTGAAAGTCTTGGCACCTCCACGGATGCCGCACTGAAGTCAGAATATAAATCACGCATCAACAATTTAATTGATCATAATAACATTGATGAAGCGATTAACTTACTCAAAGAATTGAAAGAAAAGTTGGCTGAGAGTAAGTAGGTTTTATTTTTAATTATTATCATAAATAATAGCTTGAAACCGTCACCACAATTGCAGTAAAATACCGGTCAGCTTATCGACGATGGCCCGGCTCATTATCCGACCTGGATTGATAGGCCGGCATAAAGAAATAACCAAACGCGGGGTTAAGGATTAATAACCCTGCAATTTCCTGAAAATCAACGAAACCGGCCCGATAGTAATATTTGATAGCTGAGCTGTATCCTCAGGACCGGACCCTTTCTCAGCCGGTAATTTTACTTAATGAACAGCGAATTTCCCGAAGCCCGCTGGAGCAGCAGCAACATAATAATCTGTTTTATTCATTCTCCTTATGGAACAGGGTCGTCAACGCTTTTTCTTTTTCCGTGGTTTCTCCAATAATGCAGCATGGGCAGCGGAAAGGCGTGCAATAGGAACCCGGTATGGAGAGCAGGAGACATAGTCCATTCCCAGCTTATGGCAGAAATGGATAGATTTAGGATCACCACCATGTTCACCGCAGATACCAATCTCTAAATTTGGTTTTGTCTTCCTTCCCAGTTTTATGCCGATTTCAAGAATCTTACCTACACCGTCAACATCTATGGTCTTGAATGGATCAGCCGGAAGGATCCCGAGCTCAATATATCGGGGGGTAAATTTTGCAACATCATCACGGGAAAATCCCAATGTTGTCTGGGTCATATCATTTGTGCCGTAGGAAAAGAAATCTGCAGCCTGGGCGACCTTATCTGCAGTGAGTGCGGCACGGGGAATTTCAATCATCGTTCCCACCATATATTTTAATTTAACCCTGTATTTTTTAAATGTCTCTTCTGCAATCCGCACAACAATATCGCGTTGATGTTTCAATTCCTTTGCCTCCATTACCACCGGAATCATCACCTCCGGAATAACCTTAATGCCCTGTTTTCTACATTCACATGCCGCCTCAAATATTGCCCGTGCCTGCATTTCAGTAATTTCCGGATAAGTAATACCCAAACGACAGCCCCGATGTCCCAGCATGGGATTTGCCTCATGGAGTGAAATTACAATCTGTTTTAATTTCTCAAATGGAATATTCATCTCCTGACTAAGACTGCGAATTGAATCATCATCCTTGGGCAGAAATTCATGGAGAGGTGGATCAAGGGTTCTTATTATCACCGGATAGCCATCCATAACCTTGAATATGCCGATGAAGTCCTGTTTTTGCATCGGAAGTAATTTCTCTAATGCCTTTCTTCTCCCGGCCTCGTCCTGGGCAACAATCATTTCGCGCATTGCTGATACCCTTTCCGGTTTGAAGAACATATGTTCGGTTCGGCATAGCCCGATCCCCTCAGCACCGTAATCCCGGGCAACCTGGGCATCTTTGGGCCGATCCGCATTGGTCCTCACACCGAGCCGGCGGAAGCCATCCGCCCATTTCAAAAGGGTTGTAACCTCTTTTCCCATTTCTGGTTTTATCAATTTTGCTTCACCCTGAATAACCTTACCCTCAGTTCCATCAATTGTAATGGTATCTCCCTGTTTTATTGTAATTCCGTGGGCGGTGAATTCTTTTCTTTCGGTATCAACGCTGATCTCTTCACAACCGACAATACAGGGCTTTCCCATACCCCGGGCAACAACAGCGGCATGGGATGTCATTCCACCCCGGGCTGTTAAAAATCCCTTTGCCGCCTCCATTCCATGGACATCATCGGCTGAAGTCTCAAGCCTCACCAAGATAACAGAAACCCCGTTTTTTGCCTGTTCTACCGCCTCATCCGGGTCGAATACAACCTTACCCACTGCAGCGCCAGGCGATGCCGGCAGACCTGTAGCCAAGGTTTTATATTTTTGAGTTGGATCAATCATCGGATGAAGCACCTGGTCTAACTGCTCCGGGGTAACCCGTAATACCGCTTCTTTCCTGGTAATCATCTTTTGTTGTGCCATATCGACGGCAATCTTTATACTGGCTAAAGCGGTTCTCTTTCCTGCCCGGGTCTGCAGTATCCAGAGTTTACCCTGCTCAATGGTGAATTCAACATCCTGGAGGTCACGATAATGTTTTTCAAGTTTTTTCAGTATCTGCACCAGTTTTTTATAGGCCGCAGGGATTACCCGACTCAATTCACTAATCTTTTTAGGTGTTCTTATCCCGGCAACAACATCCTCGCCCTGGGCGTTCTGAAGGAACTCACCATATATCTTATTTTCGCCGGTTGCTGGATTACGGGTAAAGACAACTCCCGTGCCTGAATCGTCACCCATATTTCCAAAGACCATCATCTGAATATTTACTGCGGTTCCCCAGATATCAGGGATATTATAGATTCTGCGGTATTCTATGGCACGGGGGTTGTTCCAGGATTTGAATACAGAACCGATTGCACCCCATAACTGTTCTTCAGGATCTTCAGGAAACTCTTTCTTTGTCTCTTTCAGAACCAGTTCTTTAAATTTCTCCACGATATCTTCCCAGTCATCACCGGTTAACTCAATATCATATTTGATATCCCGCTGCTTTTTCTTATCTTCAATCAGCGCTTCAAATTTACTACGGGGAATAGCCAGAACAATATCTGAATACATCTGGATGAAACGGCGGTAGCAGTCATAGACAAATCGTTTATCCCCGGTCTTTTTCAGAAAACCCCGGACAGTCCTGTCATTTAATCCAAGGTTCAAAATTGTATCCATCATTCCTGGCATTGAGATACGTGCTCCGGAACGGACTGAGAAAAGAAGAGGATTTTGTTCGTCGCCAAAACCCTTTCCTGACAATTTTTCAACCCGCTTAATGCTTTTTTTGACCTCGCTGATAAGTGATTTAGGAAGTTTACCTTTCTTCAGGTAATCGATGCAGAGTTCTGATGATATGGTGAATCCCGGCGGAACCGGAATGCCGATATTGGTCATTTCGGCAAGATTTGCACCTTTACCTCCAAGAAGATTTTTTAATTTCGCTGAACCCTGTGCTTTCTTACCTCCAAAATTGAATACATATCTTTTAGCCATCTTGCTCCTTTCTTTTTCTCAAAACCTTTTTTATTATATCTTTTAAATTGGGCCCGGAAAGTTGTTTTAATTCATAATTAACCTTAACTCCGGGTTTATTCAGAACAAGAAATTTTCTCAGGTCCACAGGCGTCGCAATGACGATTGAATCGGCCGGAGTTTTATTGATACTTCTCTCAAGCTCTTTGATTTGCTTCGCACCGTATCCAAGCGCAGGAATTAATGGACCGATATGGGGATATTTTTTATATGCCTTTTTGATTGAACCCACAACATAAGGACGGGGGTCGATGATATTACGCGCCTTATATTTTTCTGCCGCAACGATTCCGGCACCAAATGACATCTCACCATGGGTAAGGGTTGGACCATCCTCAACCACCACGACATTTTTATTTCTTATTAAATCTGCATGGTCAACTGATGTTGGTGATGCCGCCTCAATGACCTTGGCCCCGGGATTGAGAAGTTTGATATTTGCCTTTAACTGTTTTATATTTTTCTTCGGAGCAGTATCAACTTTATTGATTATTATAACATCTGCCGACCTGATATTTGCCTCACCGGGATGATAACTTTCTTCATTACCGACACGGAATGGGTCAACCACAACGATATGGAGGTCAGGTTTGTAAAATGAGAGATCATTATTGCCGCCATCCCAGATGATAACATCAGATATCTCTTCCGCCTTTTTTAAGATTAGTCCATAATCAACTCCAGCAAAGACCGTGGTTCCCATCTTTATATGGGGTTCATATTCTTCCCTTTCCTCAATCGTGCATTTATAACGGTCCAGATCCTGCAGGGTTGAGAATTTCTGGACAATCTGTTCTCTTAAGTCACCATAAGGCATTGGGTGCCGAATAACCGAAAACTTCATCTTAAGTTTACTTAAAATCTCGCAGACCAGTCTGGTGGTCTGACTTTTTCCCGAACCGGTTCTTACTGCACAGATTGAGATTACCGGAAGCCGTGATTTCAACATCGATGAGTTCGGTCCTAATAACCAGAAATCTGCACCCGCAGCGAGTGCAATTGATGCCTTGTGCATTACATAATTATGAGAAACATCCGAATAGGCGAATACGACGATATCCACCTTGAATTTCTTTATCAATTCAGTAAGTTCGGATTCAGGATATATAGGAATGCCCCGGGGATATCTTTTCCCGGATAGTTCCTTGGGATATTTTCGATTTTCAATATTTGGTATCTGGGTTGCTGTAAAACAGATAACCTTAAAATCAGGATTATTTCTGAAAAAAATATTAAAATTGTGAAAATCCCTTCCAGCCGCACCCATAATGATAACTCGACGCATAAAAGCCTCCTTTCAAAGTGCTATTATAGACCAAAATAGGAAAAAAGTCAATAATGAACCGCACTGATTTCACCTGTTTTTTCTCATATTCGGTTTACCTGATTTATTTGGTGTTCAAATCCCTGACTTGCAACAGAACTTCCCGGGAATTATTCGATAAAAAGACCTAATCAAATAGGGCATCAATAAATGCCCGGGGGTCAAACGGAACCAGATCTTCAATCCTCTCCCCCACACCAAGATAGAGCACCGGAAGATTCAGTTCCTGGCAAATGGGGATTATTGCCCCACCCTTTGCCGTGCCGTCAAATTTTGTAAGCACCAGCCCATTAATGGCAATCTCCTGGGTGAATATACGCGCCTGCTGAATCGAATTCTGACCAAGTGTTGCATCGATAGTTAAAAGATTAAAATCCGGTTCTTTATTCAACAATTTTTTCACCACCCGAACAATCTTTTTCAATTCAGCCATAAGGTCAGTCCGGGTATGGAGTCGACCTGCAGTATCGACGATTACAGTATTAAAATTCCTGGCCTGCGCCTTGGATATTGCATCATAGACCACCGCCCCGGCATCCTGTCCCTTTTGTGAAGCAACAAGTTCAACCCCGGTCTTTGCTGCCCAGAATGAAAGTTGTTCATTTGCGGCATCACGATAGGTATCAGCACTCGCCAATATTACCCGGGAATTTTTCAGATGAAGATAGGCAAGTTTTGCAACCGTTGTTGTTTTTCCTGATCCATTTACACCACTCACCATTATTACCATTGGCGCAGTATCTTCCGGTCGGGGTAGTGGGATATTTATATATTTATAGAGCTCTGCTTTTAATGCCGTAACCGGGTCCTTCCGGCTTTTTTTTATTTCTTCTATTATTCTATGGGTATACTTTACTCCGACATCGGCCCTGAGTAGTATCTCTTCAATCTCATCAATCGACCCCTTATGAACCGGAGCAAATATTTTTTTGACACGGGATAAGACTTTTGTTAATCGGTTAAATGCCAATTTCTACTCTACCGCACCAATCTTTTCAAGATCGGCAAGCCTTGCTGATATTATTTTACTCTGACCGGGTTTTTCCATAGTAAGTCCGTAAAGGTAATCTGCATATTCCATTGTCGCCCGATTATGGGTGATAATAATCACCTGGGTTCTCTGGGAGAGGTCGCGCAGGAATTTATTGAATCGAACAACATTGGCATCATCAAGCGGCGCATCAATTTCATCCAGAATACAGAACGGCGCAGGTTTTACCAAATAAAACGCCAAAAGAAGACTTATTGCCAGAAGTGTCCTTTCGCCACCGGATAGCTGGTTTATTGTCTTCAATTTTTTCCCTCTCATTCGAACAACAATTTGAATCTTACTCTGGAGGGTATTTTCTGGATTGGTCAAAATGAGGTCGGCCTGGCCTCCCTCAAAGAAGTTTGCAAAAACAAAGTTGAATTCTTTTTTTACCTGTTCAAATACCGTTATAAATCTCTCCCGGGCGCGTTGATCCAGTTCCTCAATTGTTTTAATTAAATGCTTTTTGGCGGCAATAATATCATTGCGTTGATTGAGAAAATCATCGAGCCGTTTTTTTTCGTTTTCGTATACCTGGAGGGCTAAGGGATTTATTTCACCCAATCTTTCCAGCTTTCCTTTTATTACCCCGAGCCTTTCTCCGGGATCTTCAAATGTCTGTTCGGCAATATATTCCTTCAATTCAACATCAAATTCTTCCCGTGCCTTTTTTATATATTCTTCCTGTCGGTGCTGAAGTTGGAAGAGACGGTATTTTAATTCTAAAAGTTGATTGTTCACTTCTTCATACTGTTTCTGTTTCCGGGTAAGCTGGTCATATAGCATCTCCTGTTGCTGGGTATAGGAACGCAGTTTCTCATCAGAGAGTTCCAATTCGTATTCAAGTCTCTGTTTCTTTTTGTTGTTCAGTTCCTGTTCCAATGCAGCAATGGTATTATTCAATTCCTGGAGCTCCTGGGTATCCTGAAACCTATCAAGTTGCTCAATCTCGGCACGGATTGTTTGAATTCCATGCTGCACCTGATTTATAGTGCGCGCCAGATTATCACGACGCTCAATCAGAATTGCCGTTTCCGTAGTCAATTCATTCAGATACTGATTCTTTTTATCAATCTCGGTGCGTAGTGAATCAAGTTCCTTTGAAATTTCGTCAATTCCTTCATTAACTAAATTCAGTTCCTTTTCATAACCATCAATCCTTTTCTCATTCTGCTGCGAATGTGTTTTAAGACCCTCCAGTTCGGAATTCAGTTCAGAAATTTCGTTTTTTAATCCATTAAGTTCTTTATTGTTCCTTTCGATTGCCCGCTCAATTTCTGATTTGCGTAATGAATATTCTGATTTTTTTATATTAAAAGAGAAGAGTTTTTCTTTCTTTTCCTCGATTTCCTTTTTTGCTGCATCGAGTTCCTTTTCCAAACGTTCCTTTTCCTGGGTAAGGAAGATTATTTCATTCTTCAATGATTCAAGTTTCCGGCGTTGTTCTTCAAGACGCTGGGTTATACGAAAGTAACCCATTTCTCCTTTTTCTACTATTACAACTCCCCGGCGAAAGAGGATTGGTCCCGGGGCGACAAAACCATAATCAGGATATCGCAGAGAAAGGGAATCGGCCGCATCAATATCTTTAACCAGATAATAATCTTTAATATAATGAAAAAGGCGCTCTTTATTGTTTTTGAATTTGATAAATTCTATTATCGACCGAGCCCCTTCTATTTCATCTACGGCGCTTTCTAAGGCTGGAGATTTCAATCTGATAAAACCGTATCTCCCTTCGGGTAATCGTTCAAAGTCATCCTCTTGAAAATCTGTTAATAGATAAAAATTCAATATATCACCCAGACATATATCTACTATCGCCTCATAATTGGATGCAACATTAATACTTTCCCGAAACAGACCGAGGATTCTTTTTTCAAACTGAGACTTCAATTTCTTTTCATCCGGCAGCAGGATACGATGCTGCAGGGTATCGATAAGAATCTTACAGTTATTTTTTTCCTGTTCACGCTCGGACAGACCATTCTGAACCTCGGCAAGATTTTCTTCTGTTTTTTGTAACCTTTCAGTGATTTCGTCCAGTTGCTGGCTGAGTTGATTCTGCTCCACTATAATTTTATGCAATTCTTCTTTAATCTCCTGTTGAGTCCTGAGGTTGCGGTCGAGTTCCTCTTTTTCTTTTATGTATTCTTCATTAATATGGGAAAGTGCAGCATTTTTGTTTTCTATCTCCAGGTTAAATCGGGAGAGTTCATTTTTGAGATTGCCAAGTTCTTTGAGGATTCCGGACCTTTTCGTGGTCTTATCTCTTAATACTTCCTTTTTTGAAAAATACTTTTGGTTCAGTGATTCAATGGCCTCTTTTTCACTATTTATCAGTTTGTTAAATTCTTCAATCTTTTTCTCAACCTCTTTAATTTCCTGCTGGAGGTTATTCAATCTTGCGGATTCACTATCAAGGTATGATTTCTTTTCTTTTATGCTTGTCGCCTGTCTTTCGCGAAACAGGGTAATCTCGCGCACCCTTTTCTCTTTTTCTTTTAATATATTACTCAGTTTTTCAATCTCTTCATCTAATTGATTCAGGTAATCCTGGTGCCGCTTCTTCTTTTCCTGTATTTCCGCCAGACTATTCTTCATCCGGGTCCGTTCGTTCTCTAAGTTCTTTATCTCCTGATTGATGGTCTGAACCGTCTGTTCAAGTTTAACCTTTTCATTCTTCACCAGTGCCGCCTCTTTTTGAGTTTCCCCGTATTCCTTCTGAAGAATAAAGAGACTAAGTTCTTTATACTCATCACGCAGTTCTTGATACAGTCTTGCCTGACGCACCTGCCTTTTCAAACTACGCAGGCTTCTCTGCATTTCTGCGATGATATCTTCAAGGCGAAGCAGGTCCTGTTCAGTCGCCTCTAATCGCCTTTTTGTCTGTTCCCGGCGTTCCCGATAGCGCAAAATCCCTGAAACATCATCAAACATCTCCTTGGTATCACCGCGAATAATCTTTTCAATCTCAGCCAGTTCTAAAAATGAGTAGGTAAGGGTACCAGAATTGAGGAAGAGTGCCTGGATATCCTGAAGACGACATTTTACCCGATTCAGAAAGAACTCACTTTCGCCATCACGGTAGAATCTTCTTTTTATTTCAAATTCACTTCCAAATTGAGGAAAATAATCTTCATTTTCAATAATCACCGCGACCTCGGTAAACCGCACATTATTCTTTGCATCTGGTGATGTATGGATTAAATCCTCAATACGCTCGCAGCGCAGCGCCTTCATACTCTGTTCACCAAACACCCATCTTAAGGCATCAAAAATATTCGATTTTCCGCTTCCATTCGGCCCAACAAATGCTGTAACCCCGGTATTGAGGATGATACGGCTTTCTTCACAAAAAGATTTAAAACCGTATACTCTTATTTCTTTAATTTTCATAATAAAAATCGGAAGAGCGGTTATTTGAAGGTTTAATCACCTTCGCTGAGGTAAATCTCACGTTCAAAATAGGGATGATAATCACTCCATTCCTTTTCCTTACCTCTGTTTGTCTTGAATGCCTTAGCCATTATATCCACCTTGGAATCAAGGTTGTCGAGAAAGTGAAGGATTAAGGCCTCGGGAAATACCGGTAATTTTGGAGAACCCCATTCGAATTCACCGTGGTGGGAAAGAATCATATGAAGAATTTTCAATCTCAAATCCCTGGGAAATTCCGGAATCTTATTGATATGTTCAGAGACCATTTCATAGCCAATCACAATGTGGCCGAGCATCTTTCCCTGGGTGGAGATGTCAATCATATTTTTGTAGGTATATTCATATATCTTCCCGATATCATGAAGCAGGGTGGCGGTGATCAGTAGTTCTTTATTACAGAAGGGATAAACAAGTTCAATATGAGAAATCAGTTTAAGAATATTGAGGGTGTGGACAGCCAGACCACCAAGATATGCATGGTGTAATTTCTTTGCCCCGGGTGAAGTGCGAAATTTTTTTGCAAATTCCGGTTCCTTCAAGAAAGAATCAATCAATTTTTTCAGGTATTTGTTTTTTACCATTGCACAGAACTCTTCAATATCCGCCATAACCTCATCAATATCCTGTTCCGCCTGGGGCAGAAAGTCATCAGGCTCAATTTCGTCCTCAGAAACCGGGGATATGGAACTGATGACGATTTCCAGTTTTTGCTGATATTCAGTAACATTACCGGTTATAAAGACAAAATCACCGGTTGATACTGAACCGAGTTGTTCAATATCCCAGATAATACCCTCGATTGTGCCGGTGCGGTCTGAAAATTCGAGTAAGGCAAATTTACTGCCGTCCTTTCGAGACCTTATTATTTTCTTGGAGAGAACAAACTTCTCCTTAACAAGCTGGCCTGATTTTAATTCGTTGACATATTGACTTTTCAAACTATTTTCCCTGGTATTCTTTTAAAAGGTTCTATACCCAGATCCAGAACATATCACAATAATTATTTACCGGGTGTTTCCAGGTGGAGAATTTTCTTTTTAATCAAGTCGAGTTTGTCATGAAGATTTTTCTCTTCTTTCTTTTCAGCCTCTAATGCACTGCGCACTTCTTCACGCTTTTGATTAAGCAGGGTAACCTCATTTTTTAAATTCTGTTCTTCCTGTTTCAGGGTTTCAAGTCTCTTGATCAATTCCGCCTCGGTCGCCTTCAATTTCTCTACCGATTGCGTTACCGGACTACTCTCGAATTCCTGTTTTCTCTTTTCATATTCTTCATTCAATCTTCTGAGACCATCTTTCGCCGCTTCTATCTTGTTATTCAGTTCCTCCAGTTTCTTCTGGGCGTTTTCCTGTTCAGATTTTAAGGCTTCAATCTTGGGCGAGAACACCTCTTCCTGCCGTTTATTGATATCCTCAATTAACTTTGCTTCAAGACTTTTACCCGAACTTAAGGTAATAAAGAAGGCAATGATACCGATGATAATTCCCACAATAAGGACTATTGGATTTGAAGCAGTGGCGACCTTGATTTGAGAAATTTGTGGTGCTATCCCGAGATAAAGGGTGCCGATTGTTCTCTTACCGACTTTAATCTTGAATGCCCCCTCATAAATTCCATCATTTTCCCGGACTTCATCACCAGTTTTCCCAAGATTGGAGTGGTATTTTTGACCAACAATATCTGACGATGATGAGGCGATTACAGTATTATCTTTATTGGTAAAATGGATAAATTTGATATCCGGTTCATCATTTTTTATTCTTGTAATAATCTCACCAAGATTCGCCTCTTCTCCCATAATGATGGCATCTTCAACAAATGAAGCGTGGGCAATGACATGACCAAGACTCTCAAGCCGTTTGCTCAACAGTTTATCCAGAATCTCTTTTTCATTTGCTGCCTTCTGGGCAAAAAATCTCGGGCTTAAGAAAAAGAAGACCGACAATATAATGATTAATACCAAGGAAATTACTGCTGAACTGATTCTCGACATTTAGCCTCCTATGCTAATTGTTAATCTATGACCTTGACCAAGGTCAAAATATGGTGCATAGCAATAGCTGAGATGAAAACGGCCCTTGCTTATGGAAAATCCTATTACTAAACCAGTAAGAAAATCAAATCCATTACTTCCGGTCCGCATTGAAGATTGCAGACTATTATAAGAAAGATTCAGTTTAAAATTTGGGGTAACCTCATAGGAACCGCCGATCCTCAGTCCCATACCCTGAAGTGCATTCTGGACCAGGTCAAGGCCAATCCATGTTTCATCAAATTTTTTGACCCCGGAAAGGTCAATTTCATAAGGAAAAAGTTCTTTTTTGTCGGTGAATGATTTGATACCCAGACCAATATTCTTGACTGTAATGCCGACCTGAATCTCGTTTTCAGAAAGGAGGTATAAAAGTCCAAGGTCCATACCCAAACCTGCAGAATAAAGAGAATCTATATTTTCATAGACTCCTTTTATTGTAACCCCGGCCCCGAATTCACCCAGGAAGAACCCTTTTCCAACACTGAGGTCAAGGAAATTAGCCGAGAAACTACCGTATTCATTTCCTGAGACATCGGTCTTTTTCATTAAACCACTATAAAAATAGTGCACACCCGCACCAAGTTGGTGATTTTCATAACCGAGATAACCGAGATGTGTTCCGGCAATATAATTTAAATAGGAAACCGAATAATAGGGTTCAAAGGAGAAAGCAAGGCCTGCAGGATTATAGTAGACCGAATAACCATCTCCAAATAGAGCATATCCCATCGCAGTTCTCTGGGCAACCGGGTCGACATTCAGGTACTCATACCCGGTTATCGCGAGCAGAAATAAAAATATCGGCATTAAACCTCCAATAATGTAATTATATAAACAAAAATGAAAAAGTCAAGGCACAGTTTATCCTGGTTATTAAAAGGCAAAAATCTTCCCCGGCTATGAACCGACCGATATCTCACACACATCTTATTTCTGGTTTATTTAATTTGATGTTTGAATATGACCAATCACCTTATGAAGGCCTGACCTCCTTATCCGCTGTCTTATTTGCCAGACGGTGCGTGCCTTCGGTGCGGGTCGTTATCCCTTTTTCCAGGAAATAGTCAAGGATATCACGCGCAATATGGCGAGGAACCTGTAAAATCTTTTTATACTGCACGATCCTGATCGTTCCATTCTTTTTTAAATATCCGATCAATTCTGACTTCGCCCTCATTATGATATCTCGATGAAGGTAAGCCTTTTCTGTAATTTCAATAATCACTTCATTCTTTAAAAGATAATCTATAATCTCTTTTATTCTATTCATATTTTCTTCAGAGATTATTTTACATATATCATTGAGTTTACAGGGACGATACCCGGATTGACGAACAAGTATTTCAATCCGGTCAGCCAATTTTTTACTCGGCGCAGACAGTTTGACCGATAACCCGGTTATACCCACATTGTCACCCTTTATTTTTATCTTCCCTTCCTTTTTTAATTCACTGAGAATCTCCTCCAGAAGTATTGAATTACCCACCTTCAACTCTTTGGATAGAACTCCTTTATTCATAAAGACCTTTAGAGGATTCGCCCGTATAAAATTCTCGATTGCTGTAAGACATCGCTTTTTTAAAATTGCAAAATGGTCTCTATGGATAAACGAATTATCTTTCAGTAGGATGAGTATCTTTTCTTGAAGCAATTTATCTACAAAAGCATCTATTTTTTTTATCGGCAGATTGGTCAGGGTCATCAACACTTTCTTTTCTCGCACTGGAGCTGAAATATTTCTGATTAACAGTTCAACAAGTGCCTCACCGGTCGTCTCCTTAATCTTACGGAGATATTGTGCGTGGGCTTTTTTAAATTTTCCGCCTTTTCTTGTGGTGTAAATTTCTATAAACTCGCCGCCCCCGATAACCATTATCGGAGAGTAAGACCTGACAATAAACCTTTCACCTCTGACTCCAACAACCGGTTTCTCCAATTTCAATTGGATGTATCCTTGTTCACCGGGCAGTATTCTATCTTGCTCCAGCATAATGATTCGGCCTATCACCTCTACCGTCCCTTTATGAATCCTGACCCTTTCATTATTGCGTAAAGGCTTAAGGGCATTGGGCGAGAGCATCAGGTAAGCATCGATAAGCCGTGTTGGTCTTAGATAATCGGGTATACTCAATTCACTGCCCCGACTGATCTCATCAGTCTTTATACCAGCCAGATTAAATGCCGCCCGCTGTCCGGCGAAAACCCCGGAAACCGGCTGATTATGAACTTGAAGATTACGGATCCTCAAAATTTTACACAGGGGCAGGATTTCAACCAGTTCGGATTTCATTATTTTTCCGGAAATAACTGTACCGGCGACTACGGTTCCAAAGCCTTTCATACTGAAGATACGGTCGATTGGACATCTAAAGATCCCATCTGAAGGTAGCGGTTCAATCTTCTGACACAACGATTTTATTGCATTCTGCAGTTCATTAATCCCCTGCCCGGTCAGACTGGAAACAGGAAAAATCGGCGCCTGCTCTAAAAAACTTCCTTTGACAAATTTTCTAATTTGATGTTTTACAGTCATCAGATATTCGGGTTTCACCTTATCTGTTTTGGTAATGACAATTATACCTTTATTTATCTTCATCAGTTTCAGGACATCAAAATGTTCTATGGTCTGAGATTTGATGCCTTCATCCGCAGCGACAACAAATAGTGCCATTCTAATACTCGAAGCACCGGCAATCATAGTGCGCAGGAATCGTTCATGACCGGGCACATCGATAATCGCCACTTCTTCATCACGGGTTATGGGCATAAAGACAAAGCCGAGATCGATGGTCATCTCCCGCTCTTTTTCTTCAGGTAGACGATCAGGATTCACCCCGGTGAGTGCTTTTACCAGAGCACTCTTTCCATGGTCTATATGACCGGCAGTTCCAATAATTATCCTTTGCATATAACCTCCTAACTATTTTCGCGAAGACCAGGGGTCCTTCACTATTTGCTTCAATGTTTCCATAGTTTTTTGCTTTCTTCCTCAGTCACCTTTTTGTATCTCATTCAATCCCTTTATTACTTTAACAAATTTTGCAGCCTCATAAACAGCAATCCATTCCGGCTGTAATCTTTCTGGCCTTATACCTGATTTCCCAATTCAATCCCACAATTTTTCAATTCACCTCAGGATCCAGCGGCTGGCATAAATATAATGACAGTCTGCAACACAGCAACCAGATACCGGAACTATATGGGCATCATATCAGAATACCCTATCTCACCCTGTCCCGGGTCTGAACAGGAATATTTATTCTTACAGACAAAGAGCACATCAGAAAGTTTTTTAAATTGATGCCCTGATTACAAGCAGTTGAACCGACGATATTGGAACCGCATCGGCGAACAAGAACACCTATTTTTAAAGATTCAGCCATTTATACCTCCCTGAAAACTCAGTTTTTTAATTTCTGAAACATATCTGTCACCCACTTTAAGAAAAACACCTGCAGGATTTAATGCATTCTTCCTTAGAGTGTCTGCGATTACATCAAAGTCCTCCTCAACTTTCAAGGCGATGCCGCAGTCGGCGCTTAGCTGGCGGGGCGGTGGAATTATTTTAACCTTCAGACCGTCGTTCTGGAAAAATTTGTCTGCCCTGAGAACTTCGTGAATAGAATCAAAGATAATTATTCGATAATCTGACATAGTGCCTCACAAAATTTATTTACATCCTGAACAGTATTAAATATGCCCAGACTTACTCGTATAGTCCCGGATGGAAAGGTTTGAATTGTCTTATGCGCCTGGGGCGAGCAGTGTAAACCTACTCTTACTGCAATATCAAACTCTCTGTCCAGAATCTCACCTGCCTCTGCGGGCGTCATACCCTTTAAATTTATTGAAACCACACCGGTCTGTAAATCTTTATGCTGTGGTCCATAAATAATTATATCTTTTATTTTTCTTAATTGTTCAATCAGTTCACCAGTAAGATTTTGAATATGTTTATGAATATTAGATATTCCGCGCTCCAGAACAAATTTAACTGCCGCTCTTAACCCGGCAATTCCCGGAAGATTTAGGGTGCCACTCTCATATCTATCGGGAAGAAAATCGGGTTGATATTCAGACCCTGAATTTGAACCGGTTCCACCAAATCTTAATGGAACTAAATCAAAGTTTTCTCTTATATAAAGACAACCTACACCCTGTGGACCAAGAAGCCCTTTATGCCCGGAAAAAGCAAGCAGGTCGATAAAATTTTTCTCCACATCCATCGGCAGGCACCCGATGGATTGAGCCGCATCAACAAGGTAGGGAATATTATGCACCCTGGCAATTTGACCGATTTCAGCAATTGGCAGAATTGTTCCGACAACATTTGAAGCATGATTGACAACAATCAACTTTGTCCGTGCCGTGATTTTTTTTCTGATTTCATCCGCTTCCAGAAATCCTGCCCGGTTACATTGGATAATATCGAGAATAATCCCTCGTGTTTTTTCCAGAAAACGAAGCGGTCGCATTACCGCATTATGCTCAATACTTGAAGTAATAACCCGATCACCTCTGGAAAGGCTAAGTCCAAAAATGGCGGTGTTAAGAGCCTCAGTAGCATTCTGGAGGAAAATTATGCGTGAAGAATTTTCAGCCCCAATTATATCCGCCACCAATTCTCTGGTTTCGAAAACCATTCGTGACGCCTCTACCGCCTTTTTATGTGCAGAACGGCCCGCATTTGCCCCAATCTCTTCAAGAAAGTATTTCATTGCCTCCAGGACACAAGCCGGCTTGGGGTGACTGGTTGATGCATTGTCAAGATAAATACTCATTGCTATCGCTTCAATAATAGTATTATATTGTCATCATCTTTATCAACCTCCACCCTGAATCCGCGGTTCTTTCCCAATCGCTGAACATTACTTACTGCAGCTGAATCATTTGTGATTACCTTAATTTCAACTTCTCCTGCATCAATGGCTTTTTTCACCAACATCACCGGTAAAGGACAGGAAAGCCCTCGAACATCAATTTCCTTGGCCATTTCAACCCCTGTTATCAAACTTTCGGTTTGTAAAACCGAGTACCACAAGGATTATGATTCCAATAATCACTGCCGCCTTTCCATTATTCGGAACCCCGGCGGGTGAAGCAACCAGTTTAAAATTGTGTGCAACTCCGGCACCGAACAGCATACCCAGAACCGTAATTCCCGCATCAGTGTTTCCATACCCACTCATTACCATCTGCCGAAATGGACAGCCGCCAAGCATAACAAGTCCTAATCCGGCTAAAAACATACCTGCAAAATTCCATATAAAATCAGTATGGGCAATAAAAAATCTACCCGGATGAAATTGACCTAAGATTAGATTAAGGATGAAGGCGGAAATAAGCAGTGCTGCAATCCCCTGCAATAGATAGGTATCTGCCATAAGGATAAGGTCTCTAATTCCACCAATAGTGCAGAACCTTGAACGATTTGCAAGGCCGCCCAAAATAAGACCGGCAATAAGTGAAATAATCAATGGTGCATGGGTCCCTTTCAATACAATAAAATCAGGCCGGGTCAGAAACAATATTAAAAGGCCGAGGGCAATTACCGGCATCACCCAACCGTTTGAGCCGGGCAGAACCTGCATCCTGCCCAGATTGAATCCGGCTTTCAAGAATTGAGTGCCGACATATATCCCTGATACAAGACCGAGTAAACCTTCCAAGGCAGTCCAGTCACCGCCCGCAATTCTTCCCAGCATTCGGATGGGGCAACCTAAAAAGACAAGTGCACCGATTGTCACAAAGATCCCAATTATGAAACGGAGTAAGGGTGAAGAACCACCCGTTGCCTTGAATTCCCTGGTAATTAAAGCAATTATTGTCGAACCCAGGATAAAACCTATTATCTCCGGCCGAATATAGCTCAACTTATTAATAGTGTGGAGTCCCAGGGCACCTGCTGTATCTCTTAAAAAACAGATTGCACAGACACCCATATTGGGCGGATTTCCCAATTTTATTAACAGGGCAAACAGCACACCAAAGACTGCCCCGGTTGTTATAACCCACCATGCAGGTCTAAACTTACCTGACATAAATCCTCCTTGCACCGGCATCCCTTACTTCCCCGATAACCGAAACAGACCTTATCCCCCGCTTCTTTAAAATCTCAAGAAGGGTAGAAACCCGATTTTCAGAAACTGAAATAAGCAGACCACCTGAAGTCTGGGCGTCGCAGAGTAGAAGTTGAACTTCTTCACTTATACCCTGAGCAAAATCAACTCTATCCCTTACGAACTCAAAATTCTTTATTGAACCGGCCGGAAACAGCCCCTGACGAGCAAACTCCAGCGCCCCTTTAATAATCGGAACCTGCTCAGCATTAATATATAAACTCACACCACTGCATTCAGCCATCTCCATTGCATGACCCAATAGTCCAAACCCGGTTACATCGGTCGCGCTCGAAACACCGGTTTCTAACATCGCTTCTGCAGCATATCTATTCAGCTGACACATAACTCTGTTCATTTCGTTAACCACCGATGATCCGGCACACCCGGCCTTCAACGCCGTTGAGATAACACCGGTCCCCAGCGGTTTTGTTAACACAATTTTATCCCCGGGCCGGGCATTGCCATTTGTAATGATTTCAGAAGGTTTTGCTATACCACATACTGCTAATCCACATTTTATTTCTTGATTTCTAAGGGTATGGCCGCCGAGAATACAGGCGCCTGCTTCCTTTACCTTTTCACTTACTCCTTTAAGGATTTCAACTACCGTATCCACGCCAATCTTCTTCGGTGGATAGGACAATATCGTCAGGGCGGTAATCGGTTTTGCAGCCATTGCATAAATATCACTGAGCGCATTTGCCGCTGCAATCTGACCAAAGATAGTCGGGTCATCAGCAATCGGAGTAAGGATATCAACACTCTGCACAATCGCCGTATCATCATTTATTGCATAAACTCCGGCATCGTCCATATCAACACCACCCACAATAATCTTTGGATCATAAAATTTCGGCAGCTGACGCAATACCTGCATCAGGTCACTCTGACAGAGTTTGCCGGCTCAACCCGCTGCTCTTGTGAAACCTGTTAACCTGATCGGCTTCATTTTTCCTCGTTTTTTAATTTTTCTTTAACTTTTAATCTGAAAGTAGCGGATGGATGTTGAATTGATAATCTCTGCGGCTTTAAATCGGAAATTTTTATCTTACCATAAGGCCGGTACGATATTCTGATTTTGGAACCGAGGCAACTGCTTCGGAATATCTGGTCAGTCATTGCCGACCCCTCCAGATATATTTTATAGCCTCACGATTCATACCAGGGGTAATAAACATAGAGAATTATATACAAAAAAAAATCCGTGTCAATATTTCCTAAAAATATCAGCTAATTCTTAAAGAAAAAATGACATTTTCCCCTTGCAATAACATAGAAAATCGACCCCTTGACATTTTACCTGTTTTTATTATAATAGAACACTATGTTACCTTATTATGGGATAACAAAAATCTGTGAAGAGGACACAGGATTTGTGATCCATTATACCCACTTCTGTGCGTTAAAAAGGGGTGGGCAATGACTTCATTACGGTTCAGAGCCGGTCGGCTCTATGAATTAATCCCCTTAATATATTTCTCAACAATTCTAAAAAAGATAAAAGAGAGGAGGTTTATGTGAAACAATTGCTTATGATATTAGCAATACTGGCAACAGGACTGTATGCCAGCCAGCGGGTTGTGGTAATGGAAGAGTTTACTGCAACCTGGTGTACCTATTGTCCAGGCGTCGCAAGGGCATTAGATGAAAACTATGAAAGGAGTTATGATTCTTTGGTGGTGATTGCCTATCATCCTTCAAGCAGTGGTGACCCCTTCTATTCAGCCGAGGCAAGATCAAGGGCAAGATTTTATAATATAGGCGGCTATCCCACCGCTATCGCTGATGGAATAGACACCGTATCTGGAGGTATGCATTCAGGCACTGCCTATCCACCCTTTCGTAAGTATCTGACTACACGCCTTGGTGTATCCAGCCCTCTGGAGATTGCCTTAGCCTGTAATTATGATTCAGCCGGCAATAATGGAACAGTTCAAGCGATTATACATAATACATCAGGCAGTTCGATAAGTGGTTATCTCTATTATGTTATTGTGGAAAATGATATCTCTTACAACTGGCAGGGAATGAACCGACTGGATTTTGTGATGCGTGATATGCTGCCCGATACTATTGGAGAATCAGTGACGATTCCGGCATCTGATACAATTATCAGGTCAACCAATTTTACAATCAATTCCAGCTGGAATGAACATAAATGCAAGATTGTGGTCTTTGTCCAGGCGTCAAATCATGAAATCTACCAGGGGGCTGAAATCGGACTGTTTGATACCCCGGAGATGACTTACTATGGAATGGACCTTACTGAAACCAGTGGAAACGGTAACGGAATCGCTGAACCTGGAGAAACGATATCAATAAGTGCCTACGGCAAAAATATGGGAGATGGTATTTATACCGGAAACGCCTCTGTCAGTTGTTCTGATTCATATATAACAATAACCAATTCATCACCTCAATCTGTTTCCCTTGGTTCTGGTGATATGGGAAATGTATTGAATTTCACATTCAATATCAGGGCAAATTGTCCTGTTCCCCATCAGGTTCATTTTAATCTTAACTTTGGCAATGGGCATACCTCTTCAATTCCGTTTATCATTACCACCCGACCAGGATTTTCTGATAACATCGAATCAGGCCAGGGCAATTGGACACATTCCGGCATTAATGATAACTGGCATATTACCACCCATAAAAGCAATTCACCATCCCATTCCTGGTATTGTGGGGCAGAAGGTTCCTGGCAATATACCAATGAAAATGATGCCAGGCTTGTATCCCAATACTTTGTTGCGACTCCGGATAGTCTTTTGTATTTTTACCATCAATATAATTTAGAGGCAGATTATGACTACGGATATATTGAGGTAGATGATGGTTCAGGCTGGTTTCATATTCTTGATGATGTAACCGGTTCCCAGACTTCCTGGACCCGGGCTTCCTATTCACTATCAAACTATACCGGGGAAACCATCCGGCTTAGATTCAGATTTATCAGTGATTATAATCAAAAACAGGAAGGCTGGTATATTGATGATATTCTGGTTCCTACATATATTGGGGTCAAAGAAAATCAGAAAGAATCGGCTGACCGTGTAAGTCTTCAGGTTATACCCAATCCATTTTCAAATCAGGCAATAATTCAATTCCAGACACCGCAAAACAACAAAGATACAGGGATAAAAATCTATGATTCCTCAGGAAGACTGCTCAGGCAGTTCAACAACATTAAAAATCAGGTAGTCTGGAATGGAACCGATACTAAAGGAAGAACAGTTTCTGATGGTATCTACTTTGTCAAACTGAGCACTGATAATCGACAACTAATCAAAAAAATAATTTTAGTAAAATAAAAAAACTATTGTCAGGGCAGAGATTCGGACTCTGCCCTGACAAACCAAACAAAGGAGATGCTATGAAAAAGTTGTTTATAATTATGTTAATCAATATATTACCGCTCTTCGCCCAATACGGTTTCAATTTTTCTTGCATTAATGATACGATTCAATCCGGCAATAATAATGAAGTAAAATTCTATTTTCGTTTAGAAAATACCGGAGCGGTGCCTGACAGTTATCTATTTGATTGTCGGGTTGTTGATTCAGTCCCCGGATGGGGTGAAATCTATTGTGTAGGTGGGCGCTGTGCTGAACCTGGAATACCCCTTTATGATTATCTTGATTCCGGTGCGGTAGATACCACAATTGATGTCGCCGTCTACCCTAAACCGTCTTCTGCCACCGAAATTATCAACCTTTTCTGTCAATCAATCGGTGATCCCACGCTCAAGGATTCTATAAATATCTATGTAGTTGGTGTCCAGGCGGTCCAGGAAAAAGAAAAAGACAATGAAAACATAATACTTAACCTCTATCCTGTTCCATTCAAAAACAGGCTTATTATCGGCTCAACACAACCTGGACAGATAGAAATCTTTGATGTCACGGGAAAAAGGATAAAGGCGTTTGAAATCAAAAAAGAGGCGCTCTGGGACGGCACTGATATTTTTGGGAAAACACTGCCATCAGGAGTCTATGTCATAGGGCTAAAATACAATAATAAATGTATTCAGCGCAAAGTGATAAAACTTAAAAGATGAAAATAAAGTTTCTTTTTTTCCTCAGCCTTATCTTTCTGATTCATTGTTCCGAGGCACCGATACCTGAAAAAGAAACAACCGGCCGGGTTGTTCTTGCTGAGCTTTTCACCTTTGCCCGATGCACCTATTGCCCCTTTGCCGAGGCGGCATTAGACAGCCTTTCTGAAGAGTATGGTGATAGTCTGGCAGTAATCGCCTATCATCGTCAGGTTACCGGTGATACATTAAGTCCAACTTATGTTGCGGTTCGGGAATCTCTATACCAGATTGACCTTTCTCCTACGGTGGTGTTTGACGGCACCCATTCGGTTCAGACTGAAGACCCAAAACAGGACTATGCGATATATAAAGGCTGGATTGAAAGTGAACGACAGCAAGAACCCAGAATAGAATTAAATCTTGAGGTCGGTCTTATCGGTTCTGCAATGAATACGACCATTGATATAATACCGATTGACTCGATTCCGGATGGAGAATTCAGACTATTTGTTGTTATTTATGAAGATAGTGTCCATTTTCATCAAGCCGGGGCAACCGATTCAATCTATAATTTTGTAATGCGGGCAATGGCACCGGATGAATATGGGGTACCGATTCAATTTGCTGGTTCGGATACGATTAGCCGGGAGTTCAATATCAATATTAAGCCTTTCTGGAATCATGAAAAACTCGGTGTGGTTGCATTTGTGCAGAATATGGATAATAAAGAAATTTTACAGACGGTGGTGGAAAAATCTAATGCGCACATACGTCCTCAACATCTTTCCGGAAAGAACCCTGACTGAGATTATCAAGGATTAACGGCGTAAATCCTGTATAATCTCTTCAGTATAGTCAATCGGTGTCTTGTTGTCAAACTTATGACCACGGTGTCGGTGTTGGCTATTATAGTACCCGGGCTGTAAAACGGTGAAAGATGAAAATCGATTTCTGCAGGCAGAGTATCTCCATTTCATATCCGACTGAATAACTTCAAAAAGCCGGCAGAATTACCACCAACAACTGCCTCCCCCTTGCTGGGGGAGGCAGGGTGGGGGTGGTTTTTATTTATGTAATATAATTATTCAAAAAAATAAAACACACCCTCCCCTTAATCCTTTCCCATCAAGGTCGGGAAGATAGGGGATTGACAATCAATGGTTTTTGTGTATATTTACAATATATGTGCCGATTTCAATGCTTTAGTGGAGGCAAAAGATGATGCCGACCACCAGGAGGTTGGGTCAACCTCAAAAAATTTTTTACTGCATTTTATTTCAGCATTTAGTCTTCTCCAATAACAGGTTTAAAATTATCAAAGGAGGCCTTTAATGGCGGATATTGAAGAAATTTACAAAAATAATTATGCCCGTCTTAAAAGGTTTGCAGAAAAAAAGGGATTGGTCTTCAATTCCAATCAAGACTGGGTTGAACAGATTATAAGACTGATGGCAAACAATTACCTTGAATATAAAAAATATTATTGTCCCTGTAAACAACACCATCCCTTAGACCCGGAAAAGGATGCAGTCTGCCCCTGCAGTGACCTTGACAATGAGATAAAGAAAGACGGCCATTGTCATTGTCGTCTGTTTTATCGTCTTGATGCAGAAACCGCCCGGATGAATATACTGGAAACAATAACCTGTCCGGGTTGAGCAAGTAAATTATCATCTGCACAGTTAGTGCAGGCCCTTTCAATACTACCGGAGATTAAAGACGAAAATCTCCTGGTAGGGATGAATACTGCAGATGACGCCGGCGTCTACAGACTGAGTAATAATGTCGCAGTCGGTCTGACTGTCGACCTCTTAACCCCGATGGTTGATGACCCCTATATCTATGGTGCAGTTGCCACAGCAAATTCTATTTCTGATATATATGCAATGGGTGGTGAGCCGAAACTTGCCCTTAATATAATTGGATTTCCTGGCAACGGCAATCCTGAAACCCTTGGGATGATATTAAAAGGCGGTCAGGATAAGGCAACCGAAGCCGGAGTTTTAATCCTGGGCGGCCATACATTCGTAACATCAGAAATCAAATATGGACTCTGCGTGATTGGATATCTCCATCCAGATAAGATTATTTCCAATGCAAAGGCAAAACCCGGCGATATTTTGATATTGACCAAGCCGATTGGTGTGGGCACGATTATTCAATCCACGCTTGTAGGCAAAAAAGATAAAAAATTATTAAAACCAGTAATTAAGGCGATGACTGCACTAAATCGGGATGCCTCAATAGCAATGCGTAAGGCTGGAGCGAGTGCCGCAACTGATATTACCGGGTACGGTCTGGCCGGACACCTGGTTGAAATGGCAAGGGCAGGTGGGGTTGGTATTGAACTTGATGCCGAAAAGATACCGGTTCATAAGGGCGCATTAGCATTATTAAAAGAAGGATTAAAAGAACCGGGCATTGCAATGAACCTTGGTTCATTTAAAGAAGCGGTTGACCTGGATAAAATCGACCCGGTACTGGGTCAACTCATTTTCGGTTCTGAGACCTCCGGCGGGCTGGTGATTGCAATTTCTGAATCTAAACTGGCACGATTTGGAGAGGTCTATACTGATAAATACTGGGTCATTGGTAGAATCACAAAAGAGCACCCAGAAAGGTTGAGGGTTTTGTGAGTATAGTTATCTTTGTATATCAGAGGGGAAAGATATGAGGAGCAAGAACAAAGGGCCGGGCTGGCCCTCTGGAAAGAGGATCTCCTCAAGTAAATATCATATCAAAAGATATGATCAAAGGATAAATCCAACCATAAAATCATCAAGAAAGGAGGTAAGATGAAGCAGATCCTTGGATCTATATTCGCTTTTATATTACTGTTTATCGGTTGTGCACCAACCGAGGTGCCGGTTCTTAAAGTCGGTTATGTGGGTCATGACCATCAATCTGCCTTGTATGTCGCCTGTTTAGAATCGCAGAGGACAAAGACGGATTGTGGTGTCTATCTCAAGGAAATAGAGCCGAAAAAGCATTACGAATTGATTAAGAATAACAAAAAGATTGCGGATGTTGAACTCATTCTATGTGGTGGTGGTTCCAAGATGCCCACGATGATGTCCCAGGGCACATTCGAGGTCGGCTTCGGCGGTGTTGCGGCGGTTGCCTTTTTTACTGACAAAGGCGCACCGATGAAGATTATATCACCTCTGCATACCAAGGGTGATATGTTGGTTCTTCAGCCGGATAATCCGGTCAACTCCTGGAAAGAATTTGTCGCCTGGGTTAAAAAAGAGAAAAAGCCTGTTAGAATCGGTTTTAAGAATCCGGTTGCGGTTGCCAAATTGATATTTGAAAGGGCATTGGAAGCTGAAGGACTTACCTATACCAGTGATAAGTCAGACCGCAAAAAGGATGTTTTGATGGTGCTTTTAAAAGGTGAAAAGAACCTTGTTCCCGGTCTCCAGAATAAGATAATCGACGGCTATGTCTCAAATAATCCCTGGTGTGCGATTGCCGAGAGTAAGGGTATCGGTAAGATTGTTGCAGATTTAAATGACCTCCCACCCGGAATCTGGAAGGACCATCCCTGTTGTTGCATTGCAGCTACAGATTCAGCAATGGTCAATAAAAAAGAGGTGATAGAAGAGTTTCTCAAACTGATTATCTTGGCAACCCAATACGCAAACGAAGACCCTGAGATGCACGCACGGGACGCCTCAAAATGGATTGGAACATCATTAGAGGTTGAAAAGAAATCCTTACCCACATCAGGGTTCACTACTAATCCTACAGAAAAATGGAAGCAGTCGATGCAGGTCTGGATTGATGAGATGACGCGACTGGGTAAATTAAAGGGCAAATTAAAGGGTAAAAATGGTAAAGAGGTTGAAAATATCCTCTATGACTTCAGTCTTCTTAATAAGGCAGCAAAAGAACTGAAGACAAAAGGAATTTTAAAGACCTGGTATTAAAGAGTGAAGACGGTTCTGCTTGGACTCATCATTCCCATTCTAATCCTTATAGTCTGGGAATATTTTGCGGTTAAAGTGGATAATACATCGCTCCTGCCCCGGGTTGAGGCGGTATTTGATCGACTTGCTCATCCCTTTACCAATCTTCTGGATACGGGTAGTTTTGTCCATCATATTCTGGTGAGCGCAACCCGGGTTTTACTGGGATTTCTGCTTGCCGTGATTATCGGGGTGCCTCTGGGTCTGCTTGTGGGCAGGATATTGCTATTCCACAGGTTATTCAGTCCCATCATTGAAATTCTGAGGCCGCTCTGCCCAATCGCCTGGATTCCATTTGCAATGGCGATATTCAAAACCTATACAATCGCTGATATCTTCGGTTTACATTATACTACAAATATCTTTGGCCAGATTCAGCTGGGTATGCTTTTTGTCATATTCTACGGTGGATTCTTTCCGATATTTTTAAATACGGTGCACGGTGTGAAATCGGTGAAATCACTCTATATTGAATCTGCATTATTGCTCGGAGCAAACCAGCGCGATATATTTAAAAAGATTATCCTGCCCTCGTCAGCACCGGCAATCCTCACCGGGTTGAGGGTTGGCCTGGGTATTTCCTGGATGGTTATTATTGCGGCTGAGATGTTACCGGGTAGTGATGCAGGTATCGGTTATCTCATAATGTTCTCATACGAACTGGCTGAGATGGACATTCTGATTGCCAGTATGATTCTGATTGGTGCGGTTGGTGCAGTATTGAGTTATGGGGTTAAGGTGATTGCGGACCGCACCGGCCGCTGGCAGGCAAGGGAGCGGTGATGGGATTTGTTGAGGTTGAAGCGGTAAAGAAGATATTTTATGGAGAAAAAAAAGAGGTGGTTGCCCTGGATAACCTTTACCTTACGGTGAATGAAGGTGAATTTCTGTGCATTGTTGGACCAACCGGTTGTGGTAAAACGAGCCTTTTGAGATTGATTGCCGGACTTGAAAAACCATCTGCCGGTAAAATATTGATTGCCGATAAAATGGTTGACGGTATAAGTCGGGATGTGACACTTGTCTTCCAGCAATATTCTCTTTTTCCCTGGCGTAATGTTCTGAATAATGTGGCATTTGGTCTTGAGATGAAAGGAATGCAAAAATCAGAACGTTATGACTATGCAAGGGGGCTTATCGAACTGATGGGACTTACCGGATTTGAAAATGCTTATCCTTATGAACTCTCCGGCGGAATGCAGCAGCGGATAGCAATTGCAAGGGCATTGGCGTATAATTCAAAGGTTCTTTTACTTGATGAACCCTTCGGCGCCCTGGATGAAAGGACAAGACACCGACTTCAGGAACAGCTGCTTGAAATATGGGAGCGTGAAAAGAAGACGATTATCTTTGTTACCCATAATATCGATGAGGCGATATTCCTTGCAACCAGGGTGCTGATAATGAGGGATCGACCAGGCAGAATTGAAAAAGAGGTTAAGGTTAACCTGAAAAAACCTCGCGACCGTCGTTCCCGGGAGTTTTTACAGCTCCATATAAAAATACGGGAAATTCTTGAAACCATTCTAACTGAATCAGGAGGTAATAATGTTTGAAGAAAACAGCGCATACAAAGAAAATTATCAGAGGTTAGAAAAAATCGCCCGGGAAAAGGGCTATGTTTTTAATTCTGATAAAGAGAGGGTCAATAAGGTAATCAGCCTGATGACCAATAACTACAAAGAATTTGGAAAATATTACTGTCCCTGCAAACAACATCATCCCTTAGACCCGGAAAAAGATACGCTCTGTCCCTGCCCAGAACTTGATGAAGAAGTAGCAAGGGACGGTAACTGTTATTGTCGGTTGTTCTATAAAAAGGAGGCAAAATGAAAAAAACAACCTATCTGATTCTTGCAATCCTTTTGATTGCGGGAATTACCAATGCTACACCGCTTTTATGGCGGGGACCGAAAACAATCGGTAAGGGTAAATTCATTGCAATGCTGGGGCTTGGATACTGGAAGGTAAATCAGAAATATGATTGGCCGAACAAAGAATGGCAGTCCCTGGATTCAGACAAACAAACTACGGTAATCAACGGACACTTTATGCTCGGGTATGCACCAATCAAAAAATTTGAATTGCTGGCACATATCCCGCTGATGAGCAAAACCAAAGATACCTTAAGCTCATTTGGAATGCAGGATATCTGGCTCAAGGCACGTTACAATGTCATCGGCGGTAAGGCAAAGCCATTCTTGACCGGGGTGATTACCGGACGCTTTCCAACCAGCAGTAAGGATGCACGTCCGCGGCTTGATGACCAGACCTTAGATTTTGCACTCGGTGCAATGTTTATGAAAAAGATGAAGCCTGTTGTTTTGCATCTGAAGGGTGGATACTGGCTCAATGGAAAGAAAGAAGATGAAACTGATGTCGGTGATGCGGTCGAAGGTATTTTCAAACTTGATTACATCTTCGGGAAAAAGATAAAGGGCTTTCTGAATATAAATGGTATGTATACCTTCCAGAAAAAAGACAGCACCGGTGCAGCAATTGAAAATTCTGAAAAACTCCGAATGAACATAACCCCGGGGCTGGTCCTGAAACCGATTCCCGGACTAATCGTTCGACCCAAGTTAATTATTCCTCTTAAGATGGTAAATAAAGGCGGGGCTGCCTTTACCTGGAAGGCAGGTCTGGATTTCTGGTTTGTGCCGAAATAGCTTGATTTAATCTCTGCCCCTATGAAAAACATAGGGGCAGAGATTTTTTGGAATTTAACTATATTTATATATAAAAATAGATAAAGGAGGTTTTTATGGAAAGACACATTAAAGACTACACAATAAAGGATGTCCAGGATGTCTATGATGGTCCGGGTGGTCTACTCTGGGAAGCGGTAATGGGTGAGCAGATTCATTCTGGCGGCCCGGAGATGACCGATGTTCTGGCACAAAAAATCGGTCTTGAAAAGGGAATGGTGGTGGCTGATTTGTGCAGTGCCCTTGGTGCACCGGCCCGGCATCTTGCAAAGAAATACGGTGTTATGGTAAAAGGGGTTGATGCAACAAAGACGATGATTCAGAAGGCGATACAGAGGACGAAAGAAGCAGGCCTTGATAAGATGATTGAGTATTATGAAGGTAATGTTCTGGACCTGCCGTTCAAGGCTGAATCGATTGATGTGGTCTGGGGACAGGAAGCCTGGTGTTATGTTACCGATAAAAACAGGTTGATTCAGGAGGCGTATCGGGTGCTTAAACCGGGTGGTAAAATTGGATTCACCGACTGGATAATCACCGGTGATATATCAAAGGCAGAACTTGACCCTCTTTATGATACAATGGCATTCCCATATATGGAAACCTTTGAGGGTTATCAGGAACTGCTAAAGAAAAATGGTTTTAAGGTCTTGGAGGCGATTGACCAGACTGAAGAATTTGCCAAATGCTTTGATGAATACTATAAAAAGGTTCATATCGATTTGAAACCAACTATACTTGAAAATTTCGGTCAGGAGCTCTTCGATTTTGCATCAAACCTGGTAACAATCTGGCGGAAGGCGGCATACGAACATAAGGTAGGAAGAGGCCTTTTTATTGGACAGAAATAGCGGATACAGGGGCTGTAAAGGGGTAATCATACTCCGAATACAGCCCCTTATTTCTTGACACCGGACCAATTTTTATATATGTTCTATAAAAAAGGAGGCAATTTGGATTTGAACGAGATTAAGACAGCGGTTATCCAGATGGATGAAAAAAGCACGGAAAAACTTGTTATTGAGGCGCTTGAGGAAAAATATAATCCTCTTGATATCTTGAATAATGGATTAATACCCGGGATGAAGGCGGTGGGAGAACTCTTTACCCGAAAGGAATATTTTGTTCCTGAAATCTTACTTGCATCTGATGCATTCTACCGGGGATTTAACCTCCTTACCCCCTATCTTAAGAAGGCATCTTACCGGAAAAAAGATAAGGTCTTAATCTGTGTTGTGCAGGGTGATATCCATGATATCGGTAAGAATATCGTTAAGGTGATGATTGAATCTGCAGGTTTTCAGGTTATTGATTTGGGAAGGGATGTTCCGATTGACGAAATTATTAAGGCGGTTAAAACTGCCAAACCACAGATTCTGGCACTCTCCAGTCTGATGACGACAACGATGCTTCAGATGGGTGAGATTATAAACCGGCTGGAAAAAGAAAATCTGAGAAAGAATATAAAGATTATTATTGGTGGAGCACCCCTGAATCAGGAATTCGCCCGAAAGATTAAGGCTGATGGTTATGGTGAGGATGCAGCCGGGGCCGTAGACTTAATCGAAAAGTTAATCCGTGAATAAAATAAGAGAAATAATAAAAGGCAGAAGAGAACTTGCGGTATTCCCTATGATAGGTGCGGACCATTGCGCCCGATTGATGGGCCTTAACCTGAGTGATGTATGCAGAAGCGGTGAAAGGCTTGCCGGGGTACTGGAATATGGCTATAACTATTATAACTATGATATGGTATTGGTCTTCTCTGACCCTTATGTTGAAGCCGAGGCTATGGGATGTTCGATTGTCTATAGTCCATCACCGATAATAATCGGACCCTGCCCCGATGCCGGGGAGATTTTAGATAAGAATCGGGAATGGAATTTTCCTGAAGATTCAGCCTTAAATGTAATGATAGAAGCGGCGAGGATATTAAAAAGGCGATTGAAGGTTCCAATATTTTTTTCTATAAAGGGACCGTTTTCACTCTCTTCTTTTCTTTATGGAATTGAAGATTTTTTGAAATTGATAAAAACAGCGCCTGAAAAGGCGGCAAGATTTATTCATAAGACAAACAATCTTTTATTAAAGTATATAGAAAAAGTTCTTTCCCTTAATATCAATATATTTATCGGCGACCCGATGGCTTCCACAAGTGTAATCTCACCGGATGATTTTAAAAGATTCGCCCTCCCACCATTAAGGGTGCTGACCGGGTTTATTAAAGAAAAAGATGCAATGCTCGGTCTTCATATATGTGGTAATACAAAACCCATTATAAAATTACTTGATTACCTCGGGGTTGATATTTTAAGCCTTGAAGATATAACCCCGAAAACCCGGACATTAAGAATGGGCGGTGTATCAACCCGGACAATATTCAACGATTCTTCTGAGCAGATAAAAGCCGAGGTGGAAAGGGCATTAAAAAAGCCCCCTTTAATACTATCAACCGGCTGTGATGTGCCCCAGGATACAAAACCGGAAAATGTTAAATCGCTGATAAAGGCATTTTATGAAATTGGTGGTTGTAAATAATTCAATAAAGATACACGCAAGGACAGGAACCCTGCTCATAAATGCGCTTCAACGCAAAGCCTTACCTGTTAATGCATTATGCGCTGGGAATGGAAGATGTGGAAGTTGCCGGGTGAAAATTATTGGTAAAAGCAGACCCGCCGATGAAATAGAAAAAATTTTTATTCCGCACAAACTTCTGAAGATGGGATATCGCCTTGCCTGTCGATACCGGATAGAGGATGATATCAAAATACAAATACCCCTGATAAAAAAAAGAAAAAGGATGACCCCATCCGATGCCGGGTTTGCCCTTGACCTGGGAACCACATTAATCAAAGGTGCAGGAATTGATATCAGCAGCGGTAGACTGCTTGAAAAGGCAAAGACCCAGAATCTCCAGAACTCATTTGGTGGTGATGTTGTATCAAGGATAGGCGAAGCGCTCAAGGGGAATTACCAAAAACTGAGAAATTTGATGATGCTGAGTATTAAAAACATTAAGAACCAAATTGGAATTAAAAAACCGATTCTCACTGTGGTTGTCGGCAATCCGGTTATGCTCTCATTCTATCTTAATAAACCTGTTGCCGGACTCGGCTCATATCCCTTCAAATCGGAAATCAAGGGACTCATTCTAAAGAAAAATCCGGTGCGCATTGTCCTTCCGATCATTAAGGGGTTTGTAGGTAGTGATACTGTAGCAGGAATTGTCGCCGCCGACTTATACAACAAAAAGAAAAACTTTCTATATATCGACCTTGGCACCAATGGAGAGGTGGTCTTGATAAAAAATGACAGCATTATTGCAACATCCACTGCAGCCGGCCCGGCATTTGAAGGGGTTGGCCTTTCGTGTGGTAGTCCCGCTGTTGACGGTGCAATCGACCGCATTACATATAATAAGGGATTCAGGATTAAGACAATCAATAATAAAGAACCGACTGGTATCTGTGCATCAGGAATTATTGATTTATTGGCAGTCCTCCTTAATCTACACTGGCTGACACCGGACGGCAGGCTGTTAAAAAAACCCCGATTTAACAACATTACAATTGAACAGGGTGATGTCAGAAAATTGCAGCTCGCCATCGGAGCGATTCATACCGGCATTAAAATTCTTTTAAAGAAGGCAAAATTGAGTTCCTGCGAAATTGATGGGGCAGTGCTTACCGGTGAATTCGGTTCACATTTAGACCCGTCTTCGCTGTATAGGATTGGACTTCTACCTCGGAAAATCAAAAAGGTATATCTTAAAACCGACCTACCGCTCAAGGGTGCGATTATGTGTATAAAGGATAGTCGAACAATCAAACAGGCTGAGGAAATATCCAGAAAAAGTGAACATTTAGAACTGGCACTGGAATCTGATTTTGAGAGGATATTTGTTCAATCGATGAAATTTTCCATATGGAATTAATTGGTTATACCTGCTCCTATATCCCGGTTGAGATATTATCAGCCGCCGGTTATCGTCCCTATCGTCTACTCCATGGTGATTTCGGGTTAATGGAAAAATCAGACCCCTGGCTTCGGGTTGATGCCTGCCCTTTGGTGCGTTCAAACCTCGGTTTTCTTTTAGAACACCAGCAACGGTTTGTTGCTGTTGTCGGCTCAACCGGTTGTGATATGTCGAGACGGATGCTTGAAATTGTAGATGCCATCACAGATATTCCAACAATTATTATTAATATGCCGAGAACTGACAGACTGGAAATCTATTATGATGAAATAGATTATCTAATCAAAAGGCTGGCAGAGCTGTCAGGCGGCAGGATTGATGATGAACAAATAAATCGGCAGATACGGGTATGGGAAGGTCTGAGAAATTTCTACAGGCATTATAGCGAAAAAAGAAGAGAAAATCCCTCCCGGCTCTCAACCGTCTCATTCCATCATCTTGTTGCAAACTTTCACCAGGGTAATACTCAGCCCGTCTCCTATTCTCAGCTTGAAGTATCGAACCTGCCGCGTGTCTTTCTGCTCGGCAGTCCTGTAGGATATGAGTCTACTTTCCTGTTGAAGATTATTGAAAAGTATTTGCGTATTATCTGGGATTATAATTGCGGCTTATCCCGCTTCCTCAATGTGAAAATCAAAGGAAAAGGGGTTGATGGGATTAAATCAGCATATTATCAACAACCCCCCTGTATCCTGAGGAGGCCAAATAAAAAATTTTATGAATTTATTAAAAAGAAGATTGTCGAGTATAAACCGACCGGTATGGTTCTCTCAACCCTTGATTATTGCGATGCGTATGAATTTGAACTGATAAAGATTGGAAATATTTTTGGTCTTCCCACACTGAATTTGCGCAGCGACTTCTCCTTCCAGAATAGAAGTCAGCTCGAAACAAGGATTAATGCATTCCAGGAGATGATAAATACTTAGTTATGAATAATATCCCCGGAAAAATCACAATGTCGGAGTGGAGTGAAATATTTAACAGTCTACCTGAAAAGATAATTGAACGATACTGCTATTACAACAACAATGAATGGGGCAGATATCTTCAACCACCCGCAACATTTTTCGTTTATGGCGCCAGGGAGTTGAAAAGATTAAAGTTTGATAATTCCCTTGCCGCCCTCAGGATGTGGGGATTTGTCTTTAATGAATCAGAAAGACTATTCCGCGCAAAACAATCAGGTAAGAAGGTTATTGCGACCTGCGGTGACCTCGGCACGGTTCCGGTCATCATTATGGGTTTTCCTGACTGTATCCCGTTCTATCCTGAATGTATCTGGTGGACACCATTTTTTAATGAATCTAATGTTTTACTGGAACCGGCGCATCAACTCGGGGCACCGGAGGCGGCCTGTTTTTCCAAGGCGGCACTCGGTGCATTTTATAAGCGGGCGTATTTTCCAAAACCGGATTTAATCTTTGCCTCAACCGGTGCCTCCTGTGATGACTATTCCTGTGTTCTGCAGCTTATTGAAGGTCTCGGTTATGAGATTGAATGGCTTGAGATTCCCTATCGTCGGGGGTTTGATTATCCAGAACGGTTTGTTAAATATCTCACGAATGAATATGAGCGGGTCTATAAAAAAATGAAGAACTTAACCAATTTTGATAAACCTGAACAGCTGGCTGAAACAATAAAAAAGATAAATAGATTAAGACTCAGGGTTGAAGAGATTAAAGCTCTGGTCTACAATGCTGATATCTCTCCCCTGCCCGCCCTGGAATTGATGGTCATCGAATTCGGTAATCTTTATGGTTATGCTGATATTGATGAGTGGCTCGATATCGTCGATATGATTTATGAGACAGTAAAGCAGAGGGTTGCTGCCCATCAGGGGGTCCTGAGTCCGGATGCTGTTCCGGTGGCGTGGATAACACCGTCCGCCGACCCATATCTTCTTAACCTGATTGAGGATTATGGTATGAGGGTGGTTGAGACCGAATATGTTATTAACCAGGCACTGGTCAAAATTGAAGAGGCGATTGAACCCTTTACCGCCTTGGCAAAGTCCTTTATGAAGGCTTCACTCATCGGTTCAACCCGGGAAAGGATTGCAAGGATTCAAAAGGCGGTTGCCGCAGGAAGGATCAAAGGGATTATTATCACCAATATGCTTGGTGCCTCACACTGTGCGATGGAGACCGGATTAATTGGATATTATCTAAGGGATGTTCCAAGTATAACGATTGATGTTCCTGCGCCGTCCGGTATTACCGAACAGATAAAAAACCGGCTTATGGCATTTGCTGAAACCCTGAGGCAGGGATATTATGAATGATATCTTGAATGCACGTGAAAGATTTGGGCTTCTGGTTATTGATGAAAAGCCGGATCGGTGCAATATTATTCCCCTTATTACCTCTCATGCAGCAATGGTAAATAAAACCAGACTGCGGGATTATTATACTGATGGCGAGATTATGGCACGGGCGCAGATTGCCGCAATTGAGGAATACGGCCATGATGCAATCTCGATATTTTCTGAGGTGGGGATAATTGCTGAGGCGATGGGTTCAAAATTCGATTATCCTGATGATGACCTTCCCATCCTTAGAACACCAGCATTGAGCCGTCAATCTATTGGTGAAATAAAAATTCCAGAACCAGAAAATGATGGTCGATTACCAATTTATTTAGATGCAATCAACTATGCCTACCGGGCTGTAGGTGATAGAATTCCTATTCTCGCCTATATTCCCGCACCATTTACCACCGGGATGATGCTATCTGAACCTGAAAATTTTTTGATTCAGACTATTCGTGAACCAGATAGGGTAAAAGAGATTATGGATAAGGCACTTGATGCAGCAATAAAATTCAGTTACGAAATTATCAATGCCGGAGCACTTCCAATGATTGTCGACCCCCTTGCATCCTCCAGTGTAATCAGTCCCCGGATATTTAAAGAATTTGTCCTTCCCTATGAGAGGCGTCTGATTAATTTCCTGCATCGATATGACCTTGATATAATCCTCCATATATGCGGTGAAACAGGACCTATTTTAGACATTCTACCCGAGACCGGAGCTGATCTTATCAGTCTTGATCAAGTTGACCTTAAGAAAGCAATAAACTCTTTATCAAAGAGGATGAGGATAATAGGCAATTTTGACACTTCAGAGCTGGCAATGATGATGCCGGGGGAAATATCTCAAGCGGTCAAGCATATGGTTGCTCAGGCCAAAAATTCAACAAAGGGTTATATTGCAGCGACCGGTTGTGAGGTTCCGATAAGGACCCCCCGGGAAAATATAAAGGCATTTATCAAATCTGCAAAGGAGGCAGGATGGTATTGGGAATAGATATTGGTTCCTGTTATACTAAGGCGGTTCTGTTTGACGGCCAGATAAAAGAAAAAATGGTTATCAAAACTTCCCTCCGACCTGTGGAGGCGATTGAACAGGTAAAAGAAAAACTTACGGGTTACAAAGAAATTGCGGCAACTGGATACGGACGCAATTTAATTCATAATGCCCAAAAAGTAATAACCGAAATCACCGCCTTTGCATATGGTGCTATGTATATTGAGCCCGGTATAAAGACGATTATTGACATCGGAGGTCAGGATAGTAAGGTGATAAAATTGAATAGGGGTGTAGTAGAGCGGTTTGTAATGAATGACCGCTGTGCTGCAGGAACCGGAAACTTTATTGAGAAAACGGCCCGGGCATTGGACCTCAGCCTTGAATCCTTCGGTCAACTTGCAGTAAAGTCAGATAAGCCGGAGACAATCGATTCCCTCTGTGTTGTAATGGCAGAAACCGAGATATTGAGTTTAGCTGCGGAGAATAAAAAATTAGAAGATATCGTGGCTGGACTTTGTGATGCCCTGGTTCGAAGAATCGCTGCCCTGGGTGCCCAGGTGAAGATTGAACCTCCAATCCTGCTCTGTGGAGGTGGTGCCTTGAATCAGGGTATCATAAAATCTATGAATCGTATACTCGGTAAGGTTATTGTGCCTGAGGCACCGCAATTCCTCGGCGCCCTCGGTGCGGCACTCTGTTTAAACCCGATTTGCAGAAATTAATCTTTAATGCTGGGTTCGGAGATAGTCATAGACAATCTTGCAGATTCTTTCGGCGGTCCGGCCATCCCAGAATTCAGGAATATTTCCTTTTTTCGCCTTACCCTGTAATATCTTCTTTACCTCAGAAATTATGTGCGTCGGCTCATTACCCACCACAGTATTGGTTCCGACACTGAATGTGATTGGCCGCTCAGTATTTTTACGCAGGGTCAGGCAGGGTATACCAAGCACCGTGGTCTCTTCCTGGATACCGCCCGAATCGGTAAGGACAAATTTTGCATCGCTCATCAATCTGAGAAAATCAAGATAGCCCAGGGCGGGAACGGTCCTTAAAAAATCGATACTTATCTTATAATCCTCAAGCATCTTTCTGGTCCGGGGATGGATGGGAAAAACAATCTCAATTGAATCAGCAATCTTTTTCAATACCTGAAGCAGCTTTTCTAAATCTTTTTTGTCATCTACATTGGTGGGCCGATGTATTGTGAGGAGTGCGTAATTTTTCTCTTTTAATTTCAGTTCTTTCAGGATTTTTGATTTCCTCGCCTGTGCTTTAAATTTTAATAATGAATCAATCATCACATTGCCGACATAGAAGATGCGATTCGGTTCAATACCCTCTTTTAACAGATTATCATTGGCCTGGGGTTCAGTGGTGAAGAGTAAATCCGATAGCGCATCGGTGAGTCTTCGATTTATCTCCTCAGGCATACGCCAATCAAAACTGCGCAGGCCGGCCTCAATATGGGCGATTAATGGTTGATAGACCTTATTCAGACATCGGTATTTTGCCGCACTCAGGGCACAGGCAAGGGTGGAGTTGACATCACCGACAACCACAATCATATTGGGTTTTTGTTTTTGTAATATCGTTTCAAATTCAATCATTATTTTTGCGGTCTGTATGCTGTGGCTTCCTGAACCGACGCCGAGATAGAACTTCGGCTCCGGCAGTTTCAATTCATCAAAAAAGACCCGGGAGAGATTCTGGTCATAGTGCTGGCCGGTATGAATCAGGATAGTTTTTATCTCAGGATATTTCTTAAACTCTTCATAGACGGGCGCTGCCTTCATAAAGTTTGGCCGTGCACCGACCACAATAATTATCTTATACTTCATTTTTTCCCTTTCTTTTTATTTTCGGAGCAAGGTCGGGATAGACCCCTGCCCTCTTTCCTGAAATTGTTGATGCAGAAACCTCCTTATCGATTAATCTGTTTTCCCGGACTTTATCTTTTTCGGACTGGCGGGTTTTACCGGCGGTAGATTTCGCTTTTGCCGTTTCCGACACCCCTTTAATCAATTCCTCATCACTCTCTATTTTGTTATACACCGACCGGAATGAATTATTTATTCCCGATAAAACCGGCTATTTATCCTCAGCCTTTTTCAATTTATAACCTCTGGGAATCTCAAACACCTTTGCGTTTATGGGCTTGGCATCAATTTTTGATACCTCAGTATGCACCTTGAATGAAAACGGCATCTCCTTAGAACCCATTGACATATCCATCTCCATCTCTAAGGGAAAACCCTGGATGGATTCACTCTTCTTTTTGAATTCCTCAAGAAATTTTTTTGATATCGGAAGCATTGAAGAGGACGGCTGAAGTCCCAATTCCGCCACCATTTTCTGGAATGCCTCAAGTTCTTTATACCGGGGCACATCCTTGGTAACCCACATCGTCTGGGTGAAATTGACACCGCCCTGTTCTGAATTTACCTTCATACTCAGGACCACCTTTTCACAATCGTAATTTAGAATCTTTTTCTTCTCTCCGGTCTTCCGGACACTGATTTCGGGCACAACATTCTTCTGGGTATCTGTGTATGCCTGTTCCATCCGCTTCTTCAAATCAGCAAGATTCAATTCTGTATACTGCTTCTTCTCTGGATCCAATATCCAGATTACTTCTTTATCAAGACGGGTAATTGAGACGCTTGTCATCTCACCGGTCATTGAAGATTTTGCTGTTGTTTCTGTTCTTACTTTATTACCTTTGAGAAAGATCTTACTCATCGATTCAACACTCATCCCCTGAGGACCCTGGGTGGTGATTAGCATTTCATACATTACATCACCAAAGAGAAAAGCTCCCACCGTCAGCAAAAACATAATGCGTAATAATTTCACAATTGCCTCCTTAATTTCACAATTATAACATAAATAAAGGATTTGTCAACTCATCGTCCGGCTCAAATCTTCGCTTGCAGGTTCATTTCCACTTCGCAAGTGGAAATTCTTTATAGATTCTGGGTTACTGCGATTTCCTTCCGGAAACTGAAGTTCAACAACAACAGAGGCAAGACCTGAATGGGAAATCTCTTACCCAGTTTAAGAAGCCGCAGCATTACCTTATCAAAGCGGTAAAAATCACGCCACAGTTTGTCCACCTCTTTTTTTAATCTATCGGCGGACATTTTCAGGGGATGAAATACCGCATTCCCGGCGTCGTATTTTTCCCAGTTGAAATTGAAGATTCTATTTTCTTTGATAAGTTTCTTATAGATTGCGGTCCCGGGATAAGGCGTAAGGATTGCAAATTGGGCAAGGTCGATATTTATCTTTTCTGCAAATTCAAGGGTCTTCTTAAAGATTGAGGTATCTTCATTATCATTACCCAGGACAAAGGCACCCAAAATTCCAATCCCCTCATCATGAAAACGGGAAACCGCATCCTTGAACTTTTGGGGCTTTAAAAATCCCTTATTCATCCGGGTTAAGGATTCGGCGTCCGATGATTCAAGTCCCACAAAAAGCCCCTTGCATCCACTCCGCGCCGCAAGATGGAGAAGTTCAGGGTCATCAGCAATATTTATTGATGATTGCGCCATCCAGATGACACCTTCGTATCTCAGGGCATTAAATAGTTTTTTTGCATAAATTCGATTACCGAAAATATTATCATCGGAAAAGCCGAGAAATTTGGTCCTCATACTCCTTATCTCTTCAATAACTGATTCCACCGGCCTTGTCCGGAATGTCCGACCAAAAAATTTTGTCACACTGCAAAAACTGCAGTTAAAAGGACATCCCCGGGTGGTCTGGATTAAATGGGTGAAGAGATAGCGGTCTTTTCTGTAGAGGTCGCGCCGGGGAAGTTTTACCGTAGATAAATCGATAAAACCCTTACACCGATAGAATTTTTTCAGTCTATTTTTTTGAAGGTCTTTTATCACCTGAGGCCAGACCCCTTCTGCCTCGCCAATGACCACTGCATCGGCATGTTTTATCGCCTCTTCAGGCAGTGCCGAGGGATGCATTCCGCCCAGCACCACCTTTACTCCTTCTTTACGAAATCGATCCGCAATCTCATAACCGTGGGGAGCAAATCTCGTAAGGATGGTAATGCCGACCAGGTCGGCATCCGCCCTATAATTTATCGGTTCAATTGCCTCATCAATGATTTCAATATCAATCTTATCCGGTGTGGCGGCAGCTACAGTAGCTAAGGACAGCGGCGGTAATTGAAATGCCCTTCCCTGCATTCCCCGTCTTTTTTCGTCCACGATTGCCGGGGCGATCAACCTTATTTTCATAGTCGATTATATTCAAGACATTTTAAATGTCAATTATGGCCTGTTCTAATTACTTATCGTCAATTTATGATTGCTTCCTGAATTTGGGCCGCCTCTTTTTTGTCTATCGGACCGATTGCGGCAACCGTATAGCTTGCTGGATTGAGGTATTGTTTACTCAATTCATTAATCTGCTCCGTGCTAACCGCACGAATCTCTTTTATTACCTCGGATATCGGTTTTATACGATTCAGATATATCATACTCCTTGCCAGACGCAGCATCCGATTTGTTGAACTCTCCAGACTTAAAAGCAAATTTCCCGAAAGGTAGGTCTTGGCAAGTTCAACCTCTTCCCGTTTAAAACCATTTTCTTTTATATCCTGAAAAATCTTTTTAAGTCGTTTTGTAATTCTGGGCAGATTTTTTTTATCACAGGCAAAATAGAAACCAATAACACCGCAGTCTTCATACATATCAAGAAACGACTGGACATTGTATACAAGGCCGATCTCTTCACGCAGCCCCTGAAAAAGCCTTGAAGACATTCCCCCACCGAATGCGGTATTCATAATCGATAATTGATATCTCTTTGGTGAAGAAAACGGCAGACCAGGCAGTCCAAAGATGAAATGGACCTGGGATATCTCATCCCGGGGCTGGACGATTATCTTACCCCTCTGATAAATCGGTCCTTTTCTCTCTCGCTGGAGAAATTTTCTTGAGGAAAATTTTTTCTCTGCCAGTTCAATCAGCCGGTGATGGTCAAAATTACCACTTATTGCAATGGTAATTTTTCTTTTTAGTAATCTATGGTAATGTGCCCGGGTCATCCGAAGGTTGATATTCTTCACACTCTCCACCGTCCCGGCAATCGGACGTCCTATCGGATGTTTTGGAAACAGGGATTTGAAAAAAAGGTCAAAGATATGTTCCTGAGGGTCATCCCTGCCGGTCTTTATCTCTTCAAGTATCACCTTCTTTTCTTTATTGAATTCTTCCTGCTCAATCTTTGATTCAAACAGTAATTCACAGATTAATCCAAAGACATTATTTAGATGTTCAGAGAGAAATTTTGTGATGATAACCAGATTTTCCTTGGATGTGTATGCATCGAAAGAACCACCCAGACCTTCAATGAATTTTACAATCTCAAAAGAAGACTTTTTAGAAGTGCCTTTGAATAGCATATGTTCAATAAGATGGGTGATACCATTTTCCTTAAGGGTTTCATCCCGGGAACCGAGGTTTATAAATAATCCTAAGGAGAATGAATAGTATTTGGGTATCTTTTCACAAACTAAAGAAATGCCTTCACCGACTTCTTTCTGGACAATTTTATTCTCTACGGATGAGATTTATCCTCCCCTGTTCATCAATATCCATAACCTTAACAATCACCTCATCACCGATATGGACAACATCCTCTACCTTACGCACCCTCTTCTTGGAAAGCCTTGATATATGAATCAGACCTTCCTTACCCGGGAGTATTTCTACAAACGCACCAAAGTTTGTAATCCTTTTGACCTTCCCAATATAGGTGCGGCCAACCTCCACCTCCTGGACAATCGTCTTGATAATCTCCTTTGCCTTTTCTACATTCTGGCTCTTTGGTCCGGCAATGGTTACTTTACCGTCATCATCAATATCAATTTCCACATCATTATCCGCGATGATTTTACGAATCATTTTACCACCGGGACCAATGACCTCACCAATCTTCTCCTTGGGAATAGAAAAGGCAACAATCTTGGGTGCATATTTAGAAAGCTCGCCGCGGGGAGAACTTATAGTTCGATTCATTATTTCCAAGATTGCAAGCCTTGCCTTATACGCCTTCTCAACTGCCTGGCTAAGAATATCCACTGCCAGCCCACGGATTTTCAGGTCGAGCTGGATTGCGGTAATCCCCTGTTTGGTTCCTGCAACCTTGAAATCCATATCACCATAATGATCCTCATCGCCGACAATATCAACAAGAAGTTCATATTTTTCGCCCTCTTTTATCAACCCGATTGAAATACCAGCAACCGCATCCTTTATCGGCACCCCTGCATCCATAAGGGATAAGGATGAACCACAAACCGTAGCCATTGATGACGAACCATTAGATTCAAGGATATTGGAAACAACCCTGATTGTATAGGGGAATGTTTCTTCATCCGGCAACAAGGGAACGATTGACTTTTCAGCTAAGGCGCCATGGCCGATCTCTCTTCGACCCGGCCCACGGACCGGTTTTACATCACCCGTAGAAAACGGTGGGAAATTGTAATGAAGCATAAACGATTTTGTTTCCTCACCATAAATCGCATCAATACGCTGTTCATCACTTGCCGTGCCCAGGGTGGTAACTGCAAGGCTCTGGGTCTGACCCCGGGTGAAGATAGCTGAACCATGGGTTCTTGGCAGAACACCAATCTCACAGGAGACCGGTCTGATTTCATCAAGGGCCCGGCCGTCAATTCGCTTCTTTTCTTCTATAACCATAGTACGCATCTTTGTGCGCATAATCTCATCGACCACATATTTTACTTTTGCCTCAATATTTTCGTCTTCTTCAGTCATCTTTTCTGCCAGGGTCTTTATCACCTGCATTTTTGCCTGATCCCGTGCGGTCTTTTCCTTGAAAACAAATACCTGGTCGATTAACGGTGCGGCATTTTCAGAAATCTTTTTGTGGAGTTCTTCATCTACAAACGGAGCGACCAAATCGAGTTTTTCCTTACCGGCTCTTTTTACAAGTTCCTTTTCAATTTGAATTATTCGGGTTATATGAGGTTGGGCGAATTTTATTGCACCAATTACCTCCTCATTTGATGCCTCCTTCGCACCTCCTTCAATCATTACGATAGAATCTTCGGTTCCTGCAATAACCAGATTAACCTTGCACCTTTCCTGAACCTGAAGGCTGGGATTTATCACATATTCACCATCCACCAGGCCCACCTTTACCCCGGCAATCGGAGTAGTAAAAGGAATTTCTGAAAGCAGAAGGGCGGTTGCGGCCCCGATAATACCGAGGCCGTCTGCTTCATGTTCAACATCTGAGGAAAGGAGATGGGCAATAATTTGAACCTCATTTCTGAATCCTTCAGGAAATAAGGGACGAAGGGGCCGGTCAATAAGTCTGGAAACAAGAATCTCATACTCTGAAGGTCTGGTCTCGCGTTTTATAAATCCACCTGGAATTTTACCCGCTGCAAAGGAGAGTTCCCGATAATCAACAATCAGGGGTAAAAAATCGATATGCTCGGCAATATCCTGTTTATATGTAACGCATACCAGAAGCACGGTATCACCATAGGATACCAGGCATTCACCTGCGGCCTGTTTTGCAAGCCGACCAGTCTCCAGTCTTAATACCCTTTCACCGAGCTCTAAATCTATATAGTGCAAATTATCCTCTTAATTTAAGGGTATCAATAACCCTTAAATATTTTGCCCGATCTTTTTTCATTAAATAGTTAAGATGGCGCCGACGATCATTCACCATCTTAATTAATCCCCGACGCGAATGCTTATCCTTCGGGAACTGTTTCAGATGCTCGGTAAGGTTCTTTATTCGTTCGGTCAGGATTGCAACCTGAACCTCAGGCGAACCAGTATCCCTGGTATGCCTCTGAAAGTTCTGGATCAATTCCTGTTTTTTCGTTTTTTCAAATGCCATATTAATTTCTCCTTTGTTCCTATTATGCACATTTTTTAAAAAAAGTCAACTGTTTAATATCAGACATCCGGTTTGTCCGGTTAAATCAGCGATACGTAGCGATATTTTTTACTTATTTATTTATATGTGATTCTTCATCCGCCGTCCGTCAACAGAACGGACGGACCCGGAATGAAAATGAAAAAGAGAAAGGTATGGACGGACATCCCGAGGTAAAAATCAAGCTAAAATAAAAGCACGATATCAAGAAACAAGATTATAATCTCAACAGCCAAATCACATTAAACAAATCTTCATAATCCGGTTTCAATCCTGACTCCTCTCCACTTTTTTCATTATGCCTTCTGGATTAATTGTAACGGTATTCTGGACAGAATAAACTTCCCCGAGATTATTAAACCAAGACGAAAAATACTCAACAACTTCGTTTTACTTTATATTATTTTATTGGTCATTTGAAAAATTTCTCTACCATCTTTGCGCGTTTCCATTTTTCTCAGCGCGGGCGGCGGTTCCATTTTTCTCAGCGCGGGCGGCGTCCCCGCCGCCCGCTGGAGGTTTGTCATCCTTAACTCCTTTCAGAATCTCCTGCAGCTCGCCAGGCGCCCTGCCTCGGGGCGAGACGCCCCCCGGCTATATTGTAATTACAAAAACCGGGACAAAAAGTGGAGAGGAGTCCGGTTTCAGTCGCATTGACAATGAATATATTCTCATTATAATTAAAATATTATTATCAAAAAAGGAGCAGCTATGGGTGATTTATTAAATATTTTTACTGAACCAGCAGGGGTCTTTGAAAAACTTAAAGCACATCCGCATTGGTTAACACCTTTTCTGGTGGTTTTGATTATCGTTGCCCTGAGTTCGGCATTAACCTTTAAATTGGGTCGAGAAAAGATTATGGTCCGACAGGAACAGTTAATGCGGGATCGCGGTATGACCGATGAAGAGATTGAAAAAACCCTGGAGATTTCCCGCGGTCCTTTACCGATTATCTTCAGTCTAATCGGAGGCGCATTTTATACAGCGGTTATAATCTTATTATTATCTCTGGTGCTCCACCTTTTTACTCCGGTCTTTGGCGGAGAGAGTAATTTTCGTCTTACCTTCTCTGTAGTCTGTTATAGTTCACTTATACTCGCCGTGGCGGCAATACTGAAAATTGTTCTGGTTGCCGTAACACATTCTCCTTATATATCAACATCCTTAACCCTTTTTTCACCCCGGCTTTCTGAAAAAACCTTCCTCTATAAACTCCTTGCCGGCTTCGATTTCTTTGTAATCTGGGAAATGATTCTGGTGGCATTGGGGATATCCATTACCAACAAAATAAGAAAAGATAATGCATATATCTTGGTCTTTGCAATCTGGATTGTTTCGGTATTTATCGGTATTGGCCTGGGCAGCCTGCACGGGCAGGGATAGATTGAATCTTTTGTTTAAATATTATGTCTAAATTATAATGGAGACGGAGTGATGATAATCCTTTTTTTATTTTTTCAGGTTGATTCCCTTTCTCTAAGTCAGGCGATCGACTGTGCCCTGGCGGGGAGTCCGGTCTATAATGAATCCCGGGCTTCACTCTCCCTGGTGCGTATCCAATTCTATAAAAGTTTATCAAATCTTTTACCGACAATAACCACCCGGGCCCGATATACAAAGAGCACTTTCCAGGGCTTTGATACCGATTCGTATACCGGTTCGATAAATCTGACGGTTCCGATATTTGATATCGATGTAATTGGCTCAATCATCCTCTCCAAGGAACAATTGAGCAGCAGTGAAATAAATTATAAGACGGAAATTGCGCGCCTGATATTGAATCTCAAGACTGCATACTACAAACTTGTCAATACCCGGGAATTTCTCAAGGCTTCAGAAATCACCATTAAACATGCCCGGGAGAATCTTAAGTTGATAAAGACAAAATATTCAATCGGTTCGGCATCCCGACTGGAAAAACTCCAGGCTGAGGTCTTTTATCTCCGTGCCCTTGAAAATAAGGCAAATGCAATTACCCGGAGGGTTAACGCCCGGGAAGAACTGAAATCACTCCTGGGGGTTGAACATAATATCTATGCCACTGATTCCCTTGTTATGCCCGACCGCATTGACCTGCCAGACCTTGATTCAATACTGACAATAATTGATCGGGTAAACCTTGACATTCAATCAGCCCATAAACTTGCCGGTATCGCCCGCACCGGTCTGGTCCTTTCTTATTTAGCATTCCTGCCCAAAGTCTCTTTCTTTTATGGATATAACACCACCGCCGATTCTTTGATTTTTGATTTTCAATACTACAGGGATAATCATACAACCGACTACGGCATCAATATTTCCCCGCCCCTTTTTGAAATAAAGACCATTATCTTTAACTGGCTAACCGCAAAAAAAGAGTATCATATCAAGCAGTTTACTGAACGGCGTGTTGAACTGGAGACCAAAAAGGCATTGCGGACATCTTATTATACATTAAAAGGAGCAATCGATAAATTGCACTACGCCCGGCGGGCATTTGAGGCGGCAAACGAGGCGGCAACAATCGCCCGGGAGCAGTTCCGACTCGGTGCGGTTTCCTTACTCGATTTACTCCAGAGTGAAGAGGAATTATACGATGCCAAACTCTCTTTCAATACTGCATTAGAAAATTATTACCTGCAGAAGGCAAACTTTTCATATCTGGCCGGGGAGTTTGTTCTTAAAAAGGAGTGATTATGAAAAAGATAATTTTTATTATTGGGATCATTGTGATTATCATCCTGGTTGTGGTGCTGAACCTTTCCCATAAAGAATCGGGAAAAGATGTCGAGGTTGCATTGGTTAAAAAAGGAGCGATTGTATCAAGGGTATCGGCTTCAGGAAATCTTAAGGCAAAAAGTCAAATCGATATCTCGGCTGAGACCATAGGACGGATTAAAAAAATTTATTATAAAGAGGGTGACTATGTAAAAAAGGGGAATTTGATAATTGAACTTGATGATATTAAAGCCCGGGCCAATAAAAAACTTGCCCGGGCACAACTTGCCCAGGCAAAACAGGATTTTACCCGCGCCAAAGAACTTTTTGAAAAAAAATTGATTTCTGAAGAAAATTTTGAGAAGGCAAAACTGCATTATGAAAGTGCCCGGGCAAGTTATGAGCAGGCGCTTGATGCCTATAATAAGACAAAGATTTATGCCCCGATCTCCGGAAAAATAATGAAGATAAATGTTGAGGAAGGAGAGACCGCGGTGATGGGCACAATGAATTACCAGGGCACCGTCCTTATGACGATTGCTGATTTATCCAGGATGATTGCTGTGGTTAAGGTTGATGAAACTGATATTCCTCAGATTAAGATAGGCCAGGCCGCGGAGGTAGTTGCAGACGCCCTGCCCGATTCTGCATTTAAAGGGAAAGTAACCAAAGTTGGATTGATGCCGATTGTAAGTCACCTTGCTACAGAGACCGCAACCGAATTTGAAGTTGAGATTGAACTGGATGAATTTTCACCGAGATTGAGACCCGGAATGAATGTTAAGGCTGATATCATCGTGAACAAAAAGTCTGATGTTTTAACCATCCCGCTTCAGGCCGTAGGCAGAAAAAAGAAGAAAAAGGATACGGTATTTTTGGTGAAAGACGGCCGGGCTGAGTTAAAGGAAGTGGAAATCGGTGCCCGAAGTGATACCGATGCTGAAATAATATCGGGGCTGGTCGAAGGAGATACAGTAATCATCGGACCTTATCGAATCCTTTCAAAGTTGAAAGATGGTGATCTGATTCAGTTTGAAGAATCAGAAGAATCAAAAGAAAAGGCGCCATCCCGTAAAAGGGCGCACCGACTTATTCGCTTTATCAAAAAATATGGCTGAGAAAACAGAAAAATCGGTTGTTTGTAAGGGTATCAATATTCATAAGACCTACTGGCGGGGTAAAATTGAGGTGCATGCCCTGCAGGGTGTGGATATTGAAATCAGAAGGAATGAATATATATCGATTATGGGTGCATCAGGTTCAGGAAAATCGACATTAATCCATATCCTGGGCTGTCTTGATACCCCGACCAGAGGTGAATATTACTTAGAAGAAAAAAGGGTTTCTGAATTCAGTGATGATGAACTGGCACGGATAAGGAATCAGTCGATAGGATTTGTTTTTCAGGAATTTAATCTTCTGCCCAGACTTTCGGCTTTAGAGAATGTAGCATTACCTTTGGTATATGCAGGTAAAAAAAGGATAGAACGAATAAAGAAAAGTCGGGCAATCTTAGAAAAACTCGGCCTGGGTGAAAGAATCCATCATCGACCCAATGAACTCTCCGGCGGAGAATGCCAGCGTGTTGCGATTGCCCGGGCGCTTATTAATGAACCCAAAATTATCTTCGCCGATGAGCCAACCGGAAATCTTGATTCCAAAACCGGTCAGGAGATAATGGCGATATTTGATAAACTTGTTGAAGAGGGAAACACCTTGGTGATGGTTACCCATGACCCCGATATTGCCCGAAGTGCCCGGCGTATCATAAAATTAAAAGACGGCAGAATTGGTGATGCATAATATACTGGAATCCATAGCCCTTGCCCTTCAGACCTTCAAGACCCATAAGTTACGCTCATTTTTAACAATCCTTGGTGTCATTATTGGTGTGAGCACGGTCATCGCCATTCTCTCTCTGATTGAGGGATTGAACCAGGCGGTTACCGGTCAGATTCGTTCCCTTGGTTCGGATGTAATATATCTTACAAAATATTCAATGGTGCGAAGGGGACCGGCTGAGATTGAGAAGATTGCGCGGCGTCGGGACTTTACTCCGGATGATGCAATTGCAATCAGTCGTCTGCCTTCAGTGGCTGCGACTGCCCCGGTAATCGAGAGACAGTGGAATAAATTGAAGTATCATAATAAAGAATCCGGGCAGATTTCCATCATCGGCTCGAATCAATATTTTTCAAAGGTGAGCAACCGCACCGTGCAAAGCGGTCGGGACCTGACTGAGAGCGATGTTGCACACAGACGCAATGTCGGAGTAATCGGTTCCAAAGTGGCGGCTGACCTGTTTGAAGAAGAATCACCGATTGGAAAGGAGTTGACTATCCGGGGTAAACGGATTCGGATTGTCGGGGTATTCGAAGAGAAGGGCGCCTTTCTTGGTCAGAGTATGGACAATTTTATTCTTGTCCCTTATTCATTCTTTGAGAAACTATTTCCCGGCAAAACCCTTTCGATATTTGACAGGGCTTTCTCCACCTATTCAATTCATATTATGCCCCGACCGAAGAAGTTGGATTCGGCGATCGATGAGGTGCGGGAATTGATGCGGAGAAGAAGGGGTTTGACATTTGATAAACCGGATGATTTTGAATTGAATACCCAGGAGATGTTACTGGATATTTATCATAGTATTACCCAGGTGGGATTTGTAGCAATTGTCGCCATCGCGGCGATTTCATTGATTGTTGGGGGAATTGGGATTATGAATATTATGCTCGTTTCAGTAGCGGAAAGGACCCGGGAAATCGGTATCCGCAAGGCGGTCGGTGCATCAAACAGAAACATCCTACTACAATTTCTCTTTGAATCAGTAGTCCTGGCATTAATAGGTGGAATTATCGGTATCGTCTTTGGAATACTTCTGGCAAAGTTGATTTCTGCTGTTTCCCCCCTTAAGGCGGCGGTTGCTTTATGGATGGTCCTTTTGGGATTCGGCTTTTCTGCGGCGGTGGGGATTTTCTTCGGTATCTACCCGGCGCATCGTGCTGCCGGACTCAATCCGATTGAGGCATTAAGATACGAATAGGTTATCGTATACCTTCAAAGTCTTCCTGAAATTTTGTGCCTGATTTGAAGATATGAAGGTCACAGGAATCCTTGGGTTCAGTGCCTTTTATGAATATTTCATACCTTGCCTTAGGGCAATATTTTCGCGCCAATTTACCGGACTTGGTGCATATCCGGCACCAGGCCAGGCCGGACGAAGGTCTGGGAAAGTCTTTGTTCTGAACTGTATCAATATGTGCCATCAGGTCTCCCCATATGGGCGCTGATACTACACCACCTGTAGCACCCCTGAATATCCTTCGGTTATCATCATAACCAATCCATATCCCACAGGCATAATCCGGTGTAAATCCAATGAACCAGGCATCACTGTAATTATTTGTAGTGCCGGTTTTACCTGCAGCCGGCCCTTTATAATATCTTCTAATTCGATATGCGGTTCCCCCATCTACGACAGAACGCATAAGGTCCGTCATCACATATGCAGTCTGAGGTGAAATTCTCTTTTCAGGAATCGGATTTGAAGTTTCAATAACTGTGCCATCGCGGTCTGTAATCCTGCGGATAAGTATCGGTTTCACACTTTCGCCAAGATTGGCAATGGTTCCTGCAGCATTTACCATCTCCAGAAGGTTTACCTCGCAGGCACCGAGTGCCAGAGAGATAACCGGTAAAAGGGGTGATTCCACACCAAGATTATGGGCATACTGAACCACCAGCTCCGGACCGAGACTGCGTATCAATCTTATTGCAACAAGATTGCGGGAAAGTTGTAACGCCTTCCTTAAGGTTATTGGTCCCAAAAATTTTCGGTCATAATTTGAAGGACGATATATAGAATCCACGCCTGGAATCTCTAAGACAATGGGGAGGTCGAGGACGATATCAGCCGGGGTAAAGCCATTATCAATCGCTGCCGTAAAGACAAATATCTTAAAGGCACTGCCCGCCTGCCTGCGCGCCTGGGTTGCGCGATTGAATTGGCTCTGGGAAAAATCCCTGCCGCCGATCAATGCCTTCACCTCGCCGGTGTGATAGTCCATAAGCACCAGGGCAGCCTGGAGATAAGGAATCGCCATTATTGTATCATTTATGCTTAGAGAATCGTATTTTGACTTGGGGTCGGGCAGGTGATAATCTTTTTCCAGTGTGCTCAGATGTCGGTTTAAAATCTCTTCGGCAACCCTCTGGATATTGGAATTCATAGTTGTATAGATATTCGCCCCGCTTCGATAGAGAAATTCCGGACCATATTTTAATTGCAAATATCTTCTTACCTCTTCAAGGAAATATGGTCCGACCTGTTCTGTTTTATTATGTTCAACAACATTTAATGATTCCTGAACCGCCTTTTGATACTGAGTCCGGGTGATTACTTTATTGTCCAGCATCTTTTTAAGAATGAAATTACGCCTCTTCTTTGCCCGGTCCGGATGTTTATATGGCGAGTAGTATTCAGGTGATTTTGGCAGGGCGATTAGCAGCGCCGATTCACTTATATCAACCGAAGAGATATTTTTATTAAAGTAGTATTTGGCAGCGGTAGCAACACCATAACGACCCTGCCCAAAATTAATCTGATTGAGATACATTTCTAAAATCTCATCCTTGGTATATGTTCTCTCAATACGGATTGCCAGTGCAATCTCTTTTAATTTTCGCACCAGGGTCTGTTCCATCGTGAGAAACATATTTCGGGCAAGTTGCATTGTAATTGTGCTTCCCCCCTGGACGATTCTCATATGAGTGAGGTTCAGTAAAAATGATTTGAAAAGACGTAAAATATCCACCCCCCAGTGCTTGTAAAAACGTTTATCCTCAATACAGATAAAACCATTTTTCAGATATTCCGGCACCTGATCAAGACTTGCCAGTTCCCGCCGTTCAATAAAAAATTCGCGGACCAGATTGCCCTGGTCATCAAAGATTTTTGTTGCAACCGGTGGGGCAAAAAATGAGATCGATTCTGCAGGCGGGAGGTCGCTGACAATATATAGATAGGTGCCCAGACCAAAACCCAGCACAAGGGCGAGCACAAAGAGCAGAATCCAGGTGCGAAGTTTTAGTTTAAAGCCTCTTTTCGGTCTGCGCATCGAATAGATAAATTTTATCCTGTGGAACCTTTAACTTAAATGATTCTTCAGGCTCAGGATATAGGTCAGGAGGGATACGTGCACACAATGTTATCCCTTCACAATGGCCGTAGATATATTTTTCGTTTCCCATTGGTTGAATTAAATCAACAATAATTTCAATCTCCAAACCATCTTCAGAAAAATCATCCGGTCTGATTCCCAATTCCACCTCTTTGCCTGCCGATGATAAAAACCTTTTTTTCAATTTCAGTTTTAATGGAGGATGGACAAAGATTGCTTCTCCGTTATTGTTTTCTATCTTACCCCGGATAAAATTCATCGGCGGGCTGCCGATAAAACCGGCGACAAATTTATTATCAGGGTTATTATAGAGGGTGAGAGGGTCGGCAATCTGCTGGACCTCACCGTCCTTAAGCACAATGATCTTCTGTCCCAGAGTCATCGCCTCAACCTGATCATGGGTTACATAGATGATTGTAGCAGATAGTCTTTTATGAATTCGTGCCAGTTCAGTTCTCATCTGAACCCTCAATGTTGCATCAAGATTGGATAACGGCTCATCAAAAAGAAACAACCTTGGTTCTCGAACAATCGCCCTTCCCAGGGCAACCCGCTGGCGCTGACCGCCAGAAAGCTTTGCTGGTTTTCTCTTCAAAAAGCTGGTAAGACCAAGAATATCGGCGGCATTTTTGACCCGCTTTTCTATCTCATCACTGTCATAGCCGCGCATCTTAAGAGCAAATGCCATATTGTCATATACATTCATATGGGGATAAAGGGCATAATTCTGAAATACCATTGCCACATTCCGCTCTCCGGGTGATAATTTATCGATACATTCATTATCAATAAAGATATTTCCAGAGGTAAGCTGCTCAAGCCCGGCGATTAACCTTAAGGTCGTTGTCTTACCGCATCCGGATGGACCGACCAGCACTATAAATTCTTTATCCTTCGCCTGGAATGTAATCTCCTTTGCCCCATAGATTTTGTGGTCGAATATTTTTGTCACCTTTTCCAATCTGAGTTCAGCCACTTTCCCAGATAATATTTAATATTTTAATCAAAATATTGCGCATCTCTTTTCTTGAGACAACAAGGTCGACCAGACCATGTTCAAGCATAAACTTAGACCGTTGAAATCCTGGAGGGAGTTTTTCTCCAATGGTCTGCTCAATCACCCGGGGTCCGGTAAATCCCAGGAGGGCGCCGGGTTCAGCAATTATTATATCACCGAGTGAGGCATAGGATGCCATAACCCCGGCAGTAGTCGGGTGGGTAAGGATTGACAAAAATGGGATTCTTTCTTTTGCCAAGAGGGCAAGTTCCGCCGAGGTCTTTGCCATCTGCATTAAAGAAAAAATACCTTCCTGCATCCGGGCACCACCGGATGCCGAGAGGATGATCAAAGGGAAGCGTCTTGCCCGGGCCAATCTGATTGCCCGGGCGATCTTTTCACCCACTACCGAACCCATACTTCCGCCCATAAATCCGAAATCCATTGCGGTAAACACTACCGGGATTCCACCGATTCGGGCAAGACCGTAAACAACAGCATCTTTCATACCGGTCTTTTTCTGGGCAGATTTTATCTTCTTTTTATATTCTGGAAAGTTAAGTGGGTCAACAGCTTCCAGGTCTTTATCCTTCTCATCCAGGTGGGCATCATCCAGAAGCAGGGTAATATAGTTTCGACAGCCAATCCTGAAATGGAAATTGCACCGGGGGCAGATCCAGAGGTTTTTTTGTAATTCTTTACGATAAAGAATTTCACCACATGGCTCACACTTCACCCAGAGGCCGTCAGGTAACTTGAGTTTCTCCTCAGGCCTTGCCTTAACCTTTTTCCGAAACCACATAGTATCTATTCTAACTCAATTTATAAGATTGTCAATAATGTTTATGCGGAATCAGCAATAATAAAGGATTGGCCGCAGTGGCCCGATATCAAGAAGGAAAAAACAGGAAAGATTTTATATGTTGAAATCTATCTGAATCTTTTTGCTTGACAGACCGATTACCGACATATATAATTAGCGGTTTCAAAAGGAGGTTAAAATGAAATTTTTATTTATCGCCTTAATTGTGGTTATCTTATTCTGGCTTATCTCAATATTCATCCAGCATGCAGATAAGGCGAAACGGGAGCGGCTGATAAAGAAACGGTTAGAAGAGAAGAAAAGGGAGGAAGCGGAAAAGGAAAAGGGCATCTTTAGATAGTCTATTTTTAGGCACCGCAGATATTTTAATAAAATATGCAGATGCGTTGAGTTCTGTTTTTATTTATTTCCACTTTTTATCGGTAAAAATGTAATATTCTATATTTTAATCGCAACTCAAACCAGATTAAAGAATCATCTATACTGAGATGACCTCAATGAATTTATCCACAACCTCCTCATCAAGTTGAGTTCCTTTTACCTTTTCCAGCTCCTTAATTGCCTCTTCTTTGGTTCTGGCAGGACGGTATGGCCTTTCTGAACGCATCGCATCATAGGCGTCAGCAACCGCCAGGATTCGTGCGAGAAGTGGAATATCCTCCCGCTTTCTTCCATTAGGATAACCCTTACCATCCACCCGCTCGTGATGATAATAGATAATATCAAGGATATTACGAAAATCACTCACTGAACTCAATATCTGTCGGGCGACGACCGGATGCTGATATATATATTCTTTTTCTTCAGCGGTCAGGGCTGAAGATTTATTCAGTATACCATCAGGAATACTTATCTTACCAATATCGTGGAGTAAGGCGGCCTGTTTTAACAATTCAACCTGGCTTCGAGGTAACCCCATGGCGTTGGCGATTTTAACGGCATACGCCATAACCCTGAGGGCATGGCCTGCAGTGTAATGGTCTTTGGCGTCAAGGGTTTTGGCGATGAGATTAACAAACTCGACAAAACTCTTGTTTGACTTCCTTACGAGTTCATCAATCTCGGTATAGGACTTTGTAAGGGCACTCAATACCCCGGAGTAACGGGAAAGGAATGTCCAGGCAAAACCCACGGCAAGGACGAACATACCGAAGATAAACGGTTCGCTAATTCCCGGGATAAGTATGGAATGGGTTACAATATCATAGAAATCGACGAGCCCACCGAAGATACATATACCAACTCCGACAAAGAGCGGATAATAATTTACTTCTGTGCCTTCCTCTTTTTTTATCATCATAATCATATATATATAAAAAATTATCAAGATAATAACCAGCAATCCGATTGATGGATAAAAAAGTGGTCCGGGTGCGGCTCGTATCAGCCCCCTGTTCATAATCGGTTTATTGATTATAATCAGGTCGCTGAAACCGATTAGTGCAAAAACCGCCAGGGTTATAATCCTTAATACCCAGCGGAGACTAACCGGCATCTGCTTCTTCGTAATACTGATCACCAGAATCGGTGCAGTATAAATAAGAGAAAATACACCGATATATTCAAACTTATTCCAGAATAGCGCCCACATCACTTCTGGTTTCAACTCAATATGAAATTGGGCGAATATAATGGCGGATGTCGAGAGGAAAAAAAGTCCTGCGTCGAAAAATTCCCTGGCTTTACGATTTTTAAAGTAGAGATAAAATAATCCCATAGCAAATAAGGTATTAACAATTCCAAATGCCAGGGTGATTTTTTGGGTCAGCATTGTCTAATATACCTGTTTTTTTTGATTTGTCAATAAATATTTGACAATCCTGTAAGATTATCTATAATAAATTGATGAAGGTTAAGGTAATTCCAATTGACGCCCCATTCCTTCGCACACTGGCTGAATACCTATGCGGAAAATTTTCTGAGTTGCTTCCTGACTTTTCCCGGATACTCATTGTATTTCCATCCCAGCGGAATAAATACTATTTTCGGCGCTACCTGCTTGAGGCATCAAAAAAGAGAGGTATCATCCTGCCTGCAATGCACACCATCGATGAACTCATTAATCACTACTATCAATCTTTCGAGGGCAAAAAAGGATTAACCCTGAATAAACTCGAGAGAAATTTCATTTTAAAATATACGATTGACAAACTAAGGATTGAATTCTGGAGGGAACTACCCTTTTTAAACTTTTTATCCATAGGCGACCGTCTGCAGAGTTTCTTTGATGAACTTGCCCGGGAAAGGGTTGGTCTTAATCAGATTGAAGAAGTTGTTCTTAACGGTCATTATCCTGAGCGTTATGTAAAAAATGAACTGCCGATTATAAAAGAGATATTTAAAAATTATCGTCGGCATATAAAAGAGCAAGGATTTTTTGATGAAGTCGACCGGTGTAATCTCGTCTATGAAAAATTTTCCGCCCGAATATTTAAAGCATATAAATATATCTGTATCGCCGGTCTTGTGGCGGCGACTACATTAGAAAACAGATTACTTAAAGAAATATTAAAAAATTTAAACAGTGAATTAATCCTCCATTCCGAATCTGAGAAACTAAAGGTTGGAGGTTATGTAGAAAATCCATTCTACCAGCACCATAAGATTCTAAAGAATTTAGAAACTGAAGAGGTTATAGAGATATCGTCTTTTTCACCACCCAAAACCCCGAAGCCGAATATCCATTTAATACGGACTGAATCGATTGCTGAACAGAGTGCCGGCATCAGTCAGATTCTTTCACGGATAAAAAACTATTATGAACCGCACCGTATTGCCATTATTATTACAGATGAATCAACAATCTATTCCATCACCGAAGCCGTAAAGGGAAGCGGATTAGAATATAACATCTCTATCGGTCTGCCTTTCAGTCATTCACTACTCTATTCATTTCTTGACCAATTAATCTCGGCGATAACAAAGAATCTCCATTTCCAGGAATTCTTCGCCTTTTTGAAACATCCGCTGGTGAAAAATGCGGTCATTGGAGATAATCCATTAAGACCACTTATTTATCGACTTATAGAAAAAATGGTAAAGGATAAGGCAAATTATTTTACATCCGAAGAGTATACCAATAATAATTTTGAGCCCTTAATTAAATTCATCACCGAATGCATCGATAAGGTTTCTAAAAGAATGGAAATCCGTGAATATATCAATAATATAATCGAACTTCTTAATAGAATATTGATTTATAATCAGGAATTTCTCGCTTCCGGTGCCCTGGGTATAAATGAATTCTTTGAGCGGTTGAATTCATTGAGTAAATTGAGGATTCCCGGGGCCGTTATTGAACCGGGAATGGATACACTAAAATTTATCTTGAGGGTGCTCAGGGATGAAAAATTTCATATTCGGGGCGAACCGATGAGAGGTATCCAGGTCATTGGACTTCTTGAGGCAAGAAATCTTGATTTTGATTGTATTATTCTACCGTCAATGAATGAAGGGGTCTTTCCGGCACGAAGTGAAAAGGATTTATTTGTTAACCAGGCGGTAAGAAAAAAACTCGGGCTCCCATATGATAAAGAAAGGGAAAATCTTTATTACTACTATTTTGAGGAAATGAGAGCCGGGAAAAAAGAGGTTTTTATAATCTATGTTGAGGAAAAGAAGAAGGATATCCCCTCACGCTTTGTCAATTTTCTATTTGATGAAGGAAAGGAGATTCATCGTTCCCGGCTGGAAATTAAGGGTGTCAATATTCGCACCATAAAAAGGATGGTGAAAAAGGATTTTACGGTCTTAAGGACATTGGAAAGATTATTGGCGAAAAAAATTTCGCCTACGGATCTTAAAAATTATCGAGAATGCCCTTATCGATTTTACCTCAGTTATGTGCTTAATATAGAAGAACCAGAAGAGATTGTTGAAGAAGCCGGACCCCGGGAATGGGGAATAATTTTACATTATGCCCTTAAGGAATTCTATAAATACGACTTCCCTTCCGGTTTTACTGAAGCGCAGCTTACCCGGGCACAAAAAAAATTGGCGTATAGACTTGATTATGCCCTGAAGAAGCATATCGCCCGGAAGCCTGCATCAACCACAGTATTCAATTTGAAAGACCAAAAAAGCATATTGAATGAATTTTTAAGGAATGAGATTAAAAGATTTAAAGAAGGCTATCGCATTGACCGCGCCGTCCTGGAAGGAAAATTGGATTATCAGATAATTTACAATGGACATAGCATCCAATTTAAAGGGTTTTTAGACCGCGTTGATCAATATCAGGGCAGATTCTATATCATCGATTACAAAAGGAGCGCCCCGGACAAAAAGGATTATAAAATTGGTAAAGATTTTAAGGAATTTCAATTACCCCTGTATGCAATAATACTCTCCAGGGATCGGCCGGAGATGGTATGTGGTATGGCATACTATCAATTATCAAAAGAGATTAAAATGTATAGTATTGTGTCTGACCGGAATGAAATTGTCCCGTATCTGAATGATTTTAAAGAAAAGATTCTTAAACCTACAATTGATGAAATCTTCAACCCTGAGAAGGATTTTTATCAAACCGATAATCCCGATAATTGTAAATATTGTTCATATAAATCTCTGTGCGGGGTAGAATATGGAAGGGATTAAAAATACCGCATTGACATCCTCAGCCGGGGCGGGAAAGACATTCGCCCTCACCAAAAGGTTTCTCCGTCTCCTGTTTGAAGCACAAGATTGCCCATTAAAATCGCTTTATGGTATTACCTTCACCAATGAAGCAGCATTTGAAATGAAACAGAGGATTATCCGTTATCTTGATACTTTAATAAATGAACCAGGCAATCCGACTCCGGATGAGAAGGAAATCATTCAGTTCTTTAACCATTCTTTGCCGGATATAAAAAAGAGGGCGAGAAAGAAAAGACATTTACTTTTGAACAATATGTCCGATTTCAACATCAGCACCTTCCACAGCCTTTTTTCTTCATTCCTTTCGAGCATTCCGTTTTCCGCAGGAATTCTACCGGGGTTTAAGATTATCGATGATATCCAGGAGGCGATTCTTTTTGAGGATACTCTGAATAAATTCTTTGAAATTGCAATCGGTGATACAAGAATCTATGAATTTATCAATCACCTGCCCGATAATAAGGGAACTGATGTCAAGTATGAAATCCAGAGATACTATAGGGAGCTGAAACCCTGGCTCGGATTTCTCGAAGACCTCATAAAAAATGAGGACAGAGTAAAACAGAAACTACAGGAATGTGAAGAGGAACTATTTAGCGCAATCGATTCATTCAGGAATTTTGTAATAGAAAATAAATCCTGTGGTTATACGAAAAAGGGCTACCTTAACAAAAATTTTGAATCATTTCTTAATTGCTTGGATGCCTTTAAACAGGATAAAGATATACTAAGACTGAAAGATTCCCTTCTGAAATTTAACCTCAAGTCAAAATCGTATATGCAAAAATTTATGAAAAATCTCGGAATGAGAGAGATAGAATTTGTAAATCTATTGGAGAAATTGTATGAAAATACTGAAAAATATCTGAGCGCCCTCTCTGACTACCACATCTTACTCTATCTCAAGCCCATTATTGAACTTCATAATTTATTCCAAAAAGAGAAGCAAAGACAAAACATTCTTTCTTTTGAGGATATTGAACAGTATACACTTACGGCATTAAAAAATGCCCCGGAACCGGATTACCTCTATTTTAAGATTGGTGCTGAAATCAGACATCTGCTGATTGATGAATTCCAGGACACAAGTCATCGTCAACTTGCGGTTCTTGACCCCATCATCAATGAGATAACATCGGTATCACCGGAAGAGAAGAGTTTCTTCTATGTCGGTGATCCTCATCAGGCAATATATCGGTGGCGTGGCGGTGCACCGGAATTATTTGATTATGTAGTGGATAGATATAAGGGGAAGATTGAGAAGGAACGATTAAAGATAAATCATCGCTGTAAAAAAGAGATTATCGATTTCGTCAATTTACTGCTGGAGAAGAATGACGAAGCAGACCCGGATAAGACCGGAGGCTGGATCAGGGTCTGTGATCTGGGAACATTTGATAACACAAAAGAAGGCTTTGAGCGGGTGAGGGAAGAAACCTGCACCATTATAAAAAAATTATACAAAGAATACGGCTATAACTATTCAGATATCGCTGTTCTTGTTCGTAAAAATAAGAGGGGTTCCCGGATTGCCCAGGACCTTATACACCACAACATCCCCTGTGTTAGTAGGTCCCAGGCGTATATTATTTATGACAATGATATTCAGTTTATCTTTAATCTGCTGCAGTTCCTTGACGACCCGGAAAATGATTTTGCATTATTAAATATCCTCCTTGCCCCGGCGGTTAATCTGAAGGAAGAAACCATAAGATATCTCAGGGGAAGAAGAAAATCGCTTTATTTGGGTCTTTGCGATCTCCACCCTGATTGGGAGATTGCAAAAAAATTAAAAGACCTCCTCGCTTCGGTCCAGTTGTGTAATCCTTACGAACTTATCCATCGCTGCATAAGAATCTTTAAGATTCCGCTTTCCTATTCCATCGCCACCCTGTTCGATATTACCCTGAATTACATTCAAGAAAACGGCAACAATCTCAGTGCATTCATCAGCTGGTTCAAACAGGCAGGTAAGAAGATCGAAATCAGGGAATTCCATACCGAGGGAGTAAATGTATTAACCGTGCATAAGGCAAAAGGGTTGGAGTTTGAGGTTGTAATTCTGCCTGATACACACTGGTCGCTGGAACAGGGTAAGCGGGATGAAATTTTGTTTTCATATAAGGACAAAGGGGCGGTTCCTGACCGCATCTACCTGAGAAAATATGGAAAATATATTAAAGGTTTGGTTGATGAAGAAAAACAAAGGGAAATCAAGGACCACCTTAATCTTTTTTATGTTGCATTAACCCGGGCGAAAACCGGTATCTATATTCTGGGATTTAGTGGTAAAAAGAGTAAAGGGTTCTGGATCGACCGGATTGAAGAAAAATTGGGCAAAGTAGAATACAGTAAGGGTATAATAAAAAAAATTGAAAAACCGAAATTTGAAAAACCGAGACCATATTATGAACCGAAAGAGGGAAAACCCGGTTATATAAGGGAGGAACGAACCCTCTATTCACCGACTGAGCGGGGTATAGAAATCATTGCACCCGAACGAAGAAAGAGTATGGAGTTTGGAACGATGATACACACTGCCTTGAGCAAAATTGAATGGCTTGATGGGCTGGAACTGAAATCTGAGATTGAAAGGCTCGTAACGATAATAAAAAATGAGTATGCCCATACCCGAAAAGAGGCAGAACAGATTGAAAAAGAACTGACTCTGTTTTTGGAAAAAATCTTTACGGACCGCCGCTTCCATTCTCTTTTCTATAAAGAAGGACGCACAATAACCTGTAAAAATGAATTACCTATCTATTTTCAAGATGGTCAGAGAGATGTTGTGGCACATATCGACAGGTTACTTATTGAGCCGGAAAAAATAACCATTATTGATTATAAGACAGGACCAGAAAAAGCGGAATATAAACATCAGATGGCAGTATACAAGAAAGGCTTAGAAAAAATTTATCCAGAAAAAGAGGTCGTAACTAAACTCGTCTTTCTGGAAAATCCTGAAGTCTCAGGGTAATATCACCTGTCGGATGATGACCCACTACTTATTTGTTAACAGATATCGTTACTATTTTAGATTTATATTTAAAAGCAAAGGGCCTCCTTAATGGAGGCCCCTGTCTCGCACATTATGCGCGTTCGATTTTTGTGGCCTTTTCACCTTTTGGGGTCTTGATAATTTCGAATTTAACCCTTTCACCTTCTCTGAGTGTACGATAACCATCTCCAACTATATCCTGAAAATGGGCAAAGACATCGCCACTACCATCTTCTTTTTCAATAAAACCGAACCCCTTCTTACTATTAAACCACTTAACCTTTCCAAACGCCATCTTACTCCTTTCAAGCCATTATTTATTAGTAGGTACAGATTGATTCTGACCGAAATAATAAATCTACTGGCTCACTAATTATTTTATTATATTCAAATATAATAGTTTGTCAATATATATTCGCCCTGACTCCTCTTCACTTTTTTCATTATGCCTCCCGGATTAATTGCAACGGTATTCTGGACAGAATAAACTTCCCTGAAATCCCTGAAATCATTAAACCAGAACGAAAAATACTCAACAACTTCGTTTTACTTTTTTTTATATTATTTATTGATCATTTGAAAAATTTCTCTGCTATTTTCGCCCGGTTCCATTTTTTTCAGCGCGGGCGGCGTTTCCATTTTTCTCAGCGCGGGCGGCGTCCCCGCCGCCCGCTGGAGATTTGTCATTCTTAACTCATTTCAGAAACCCCTGCAGCTCGCCAGGCGCCCTGCCTCGGGGCGAGACGCCCCCCGGCTATATTGTACTTACAAAAAACCGGGACAAAAAAGTAGAAAGGAATCAGGTCAGTTTTCAATTGACATTAAAAACCTTCTGTATATAATTTTCTATGCAAGAGAAAAAGGCGATTCGTTTTTTACGCAACCTTTATGCTGAGCGCGGTTATGTCAAAGTAAAAAAAGGTTACAAATCTTCCCACAGCGGGTGGGAGATACGCTTTTCCACACTTGATAGTGAAGAACGCAAAAAATTGAGAAAGGCGATGAGATTATTCGGATTTAAGTGCGGAAAACAGTTTAAAAAACATTCAAGGATTGTGGTCCCCTATTATGGTTTTAATCAGGTATCACAGTTTTTTAAGCGGATCAGACCAAAAACAAGCAAGGTTCCAGAACAATACTTTTAAATCCCTATCGCTGGATTTCTGGTCTATTTAATTTTTGAGGAAAGGATTAAAACAGAACCGCCTCTCCACCGGGTAAAAAGAATATCAGGCATCGAGGCAGGGATGAAGAATCTATAATATGCAGGTTTCAGGAGAAAATGGAGAATATCAACCCCCGGCGAATAATTCTTGACTTTCCTTTGATTCTCTTTATAATATGATTGGAGATTTATATTGGACATAATTTTTATCAGCGGCCGGGGGAATAGAACCCTTAAACTTCATATCAAATTTATTTTTATTGTTTTTCTGATTATCAGCGTCTTCGGGATTTTAGGGTTCTTTACCTACAGCCTGATATTTTTCGCAACGAATGAGGTGGATCAGACCCGATTGCAGAAATTGAGGGTCGAGAACCGGGTTGTGCGGCAGGAACTGAAACGGGTTGAGGGTGAAATTGCAAATCTCAACAATTTAATTGACAGTCTTGCATTATATGATAAGAAATTGAGAATCTATGCACCACTCACCCCCCTGAATGAAGATTTGAGAAATGCCGGAGTAGGTGGCTATACACCCGATTATATTAAAAAAGAGTTATCTCCTCAAACAAAGACAAAACTTACCGAAATCTCCCAGACCCTGGATAAGATTCTCGCCCGGGCAAAAGTTCAAAAGAAGAGCTTTAATGAACTCTTTAACTATCTGGAAGAAAAGAGGCACCTCCAGAGTCATACCCCTTCCATTATTCCGGTTCAGGGCTGGTTGATTCGCGGTTTTGGTTATCATATCGACCCCTTTACCGGTAAGGTAAAGATGCATGAAGGTCTTGATATTGCTGCACCTATAGGCACTCCAATCGTGGCATCTGCCGACGGCGTGATAAAGTTTACCGGCACCAAACAGGGTTTTGGCCGAACCGTGGAAATCAACCATGGCTATGGATATAGTACCCTTTTTGCCCATTGTCAAAGAATCAGGGTAATTCCCGGGATGAAGGTAAAAAGGGGTGAGATAATCGCCTATGTCGGTAATACCGGAAGGTCCACCGGTCCCCATCTCCATTATGAAGTCCATGTTGCAAACCGTCCGGTCGACCCGATCCGCTTTATCCTCGTTAAACCGAGCATAAGCGATTAGCAGTTAAATTCATCTATTGACAAATTATAAATTTTAAATATAATTTAACATCCTTTGATGTTCTCCAGATAAAGCAAATTGCTATGGGGAAAGTTATGATGGTTGCCATTGTATTGGTATTAACCACAAGGATTGGAAGGATAAAAAATTTCAAAGAAATGGTAGGTGCAAATGGAAATAGCTGATCTAAAAAAGAAAAAAGTTTCAGAACTTCATGAAATTGCCAAGGAATTAGGTCTTTTTAACTATACCGATCTAAAAAAACAGGACCTGATTCATGCAATCATTGAAGCCGAGACAAAAAGGGCGGAATTAGTTCCGGTGGAAGGTGTTTTGCAGATTCATTCTGAGGGCTATGGTTTTCTCCGTTCCCCTAACTACAACTATCTGCAAAGTCCGGATGATATCTATCTTTCTATCTCGCAGATTCGGAAATTCAATCTGAAGGTAGGAGATCATATCAAGGGTCTGGCTCGACCACCTCGGGAAGGGGAAAGATATTTTGCAATGATTAAGATTGAAAGGATAAATGATATTCCCCTTCCACAATTTCGGGAAAGGGTTCTCTTTGACAATCTGACTCCGCTTTATCCAAATGAACGAATCCACCTCGAGATTGAAGAAAAAAATGATCTTTCAATGCGGATTGTTGACCTCTTCACACCCATTGGTAAGGGACAACGCGGACTCATTGTTTCACCGCCCCGTGCCGGTAAAACAATTCTCCTTCAGAAAATTGCCAGTTCCATTACCACCAACCATCCAGAAATCTATCTAATCGTCCTTTTGATTGATGAACGACCTGAAGAGGTTACCGATTTTGAACGTTCTGTGGATGCCGAAGTCGTCTCTTCCACATTTGACGAAAGTCCGGAGCGTCATACCGAAGTCGCAGAGATTATTCTGGAAAGGGCAAAGAGGATGGTCGAGGCAAAAAAGGATGTTGTGATACTGCTGGACAGTCTAACCAGGCTTGCCCGCGCCCACAACGCAGTAGTCCCCCATTCTGGTAAAACCCTTTCCGGCGGACTCGATTCAACAGCCCTGCAGAAACCAAAGAAATTCTTCGGTTCGGCACGCAATATAGAAGAGGGAGGTAGTCTTACGATAATCGCCACCGCCTTGATTGATACAGGTTCACGAATGGATGAGGTAATATTTGAAGAATTCAAGGGGACGGGTAATCTTGAATTGATTCTCGACCGTCGTTTATCAGACCGAAGAATCTTCCCGGCTTTAGACCTTTATAAATCAGGAACCAGAAAAGAAGAGCTTTTATTGAGTGAATTTGAACTTAACCGCCTCTGGATTATGAGAAAACTCCTCTCTGAGATGAATACTATTGAACAGATGGAGTTTCTCATTGAAAAGATGAGACGCACAAAGACCAATAAGGAATTTCTTGAATCAATGAGCAGCAATGAATAGGAGGTAATCGGTGAAGAAAAAGATTCATCCCAAATATGTGCATTGTGTTATTACCTGTGCCTGTGGTAATAAGGTTGAAACAAGGTCGACTGTTGAAAAAATCTCAGTCGACCTCTGTTCAAAATGTCATCCCTTTTTTACCGGGCGTCAGAAGATTGTTGACTCGGCGGGACGGGTGGAAAAATTCATCCGGCGTTATTCCAAAAAGAAAACTCAGGTGCCCTCCAAGAAAAAGAGGAAGTAAACATTGAATAAACCGCCGGTCGAGAATTTTAGTCTGGAAAGTGTAAAAAGACTGAGGGAAAGATTCAATAAATTAAAGGAGCATCTTTGACCTGGAAAAACTGGAAAAGGAACTAAAAAAACTTCAGAAAAAGACCACCGCCGCTGATTTTTGGACTGATCGCACCAGAGCCCAGAAAATAATGGCTGAATTGAGTCACAAGCAGTCTTTTCTTGATGCGATTAAAAAAACTGCCCAGGATATTGAATTAGTTAACGAAATCATCTCGCTGCCGGAGATCGATCAGAAATTGAAAGAAGAAACCTATTCCGAGATAAAGAAGATTGAAAAAGAGGTGAATTCTTTAGAACTGAAACTGCTTTTGGGAAAAGAAGATGATATAAAAAATTGTATCCTCACGATTCATCCCGGTGCCGGTGGAACCGAATCCTGTGATTGGACAGAGATGCTCTTTCGGATGTATATAAAATGGATACAACTCAGGAACTTCTCCTATCGTGTTCTAAATTTCTTACCCGGTGAAATTGCAGGCATAAAAGATGCAACCATTGAGGTGCTGGGTGAATATGCCTACGGCTTATTAAAGGCTGAAGCCGGAATCCACCGCCTGGTGCGCATTTCACCGTTCGATTCCAATGCCCGACGCCATACCTCATTTGCCTCGGTCTTTGTCTACCCCGAGGTTGAAGCGATAAATTTCGAAATTGATGAAAATGATTTAAAGATTGACACCTTCCGTGCCGGAGGCCACGGTGGCCAGAATGTAAACAAGGTTTCTTCCGCAGTTCGAATTACCCATCTACCCACCGGCATCATCGTCCAATGCCAGAATGAACGCTCCCAGTATCAGAACAAGGTCAATGCAATAAAGGTTTTAAGGTCCCGTCTCTATGATTACTATAAGAAAAAAGAAGAGGAAAAAATGAAAAAACTCGACCAGCAGAAAACAGATATCGCCTGGGGCCATCAGATTCGTTCTTATATCTTCCATCCCTATAAACTTGTAAAAGACCATCGAACTAACTATGAAACCGCCCAGATCGACAGAGTGATGGACGGCCATATTGATGATTTTATCTACAATTATCTGCGTCAAGAAGCAAATAATGCTCTTAAAATTTGATTCTTTATTCAAATAACAAAATCGATAAAATACCATAAATCCCGGCATCACCCTCAGCCTTTAATTCCCGAGACATAATAAACTTCACCCGTGCACTATTCATATTCTGTGCATCGGGCATCATCTCCCTTATTATCTAATTACAATCCAGGGTAATAACAACCTCTTTTTTCTCTCTGCTTCTCAGTATTTTCAATCAGACTCAAAATCAACACACCATCTGCGGCCATTTTTTTATCAAACCGGGAAAATAGCCCTGGAATCAAAGATTTCCCTTGACTTTTTTAAATTTTTGTGATAATATACCCTAATGAAGTTTCCTAAGGGAAGACCGATTTTAGAGAATACTCGACTGGAATTCATAAATTTCGACAATGTGCTCAGCGCCTCAAAAAGGGAAAGGGCACACCGCATCTCCGGATATATCTCCATTATCTATCCTGATGTTCAGGAATTAATCTTTTTGAAAGAAGGAGAGCCCTTTAATGCTGCTCGCATCTCAATGCGTAAAAGGGAGATCGTCTCAATCAGTGAGGTGGTGGAGAAGGCAAAAAATGCAACAAGCGGTATCCTATCTGAATATGCAACAGATGAAGCTCTGCTCAAGATGATTATCGCCTCAATCACGAAAAAGCCCATAAAGACCAATATCGACCTTTCCCGTCTTCAACCCAGGATATTTATTGATAAGTTAAAGAACACAAAATTTGATGGATTTATATGGGCCGTTTCCGGAGTGGAGGAATCATTCATAAATTTTGAACAGGGTGAAATAACCGGATGTTATGTTGCTGGCTCGAGTAAAAAAATTCCGGAAAAGGAAATCATTCCATTCTTAATGCGGCCCAATTTAACAATTTCAATCTTTGACCGGGACGAGGAGATTGAAGCAGACCAAGCAACCCCGGCCCAGGTGGAAATGTTCTGTAAGATATTTACAAACCTTTTAAAAAATTATGCCCATCCCCTTGGCAAGAATCTGGTTCTCAGGACCGCGGTGAGTGCCCGGGCTACCGCCAAGAAAGAATTCCCCTTTATTGAAAATCTTACGATAAATTCTGAACTTAATGTAAAAGGAAAGGTAATAGTGGAACCGATGACATTCGCCCGGGGTATGGCACGCTGGTTTGATATCATATATGAATCGGTTGCCACATTCTTAGGGAAAGAGAGCGAAACCATCGCTAAAAAGTCCTTAAATGATTACCGTTTTGCCCTGAAAGCCTTAAAATTCTTTGATTACACAAAATTAAAGATTTAATGTCCCTCTATATTGTTGCAACTCCAATTGGAAACCTGAATGATATTACACTGCGTGCCGTAGAAACATTAAAAAATGCCGATTTGATTGCCTGTGAGGACACGCGACGGGCAAAAATTTTATTGGCACAGTATGAAATTAAAAAGCCGCTCCTTTCACTGTATGAGCATAATGAAAAGAAAAGGATTCCCGCGATAATAAAGCGATTAATTTCCGGCCAGAATATTGCGTTAATCAGTAATGCTGGAACCCCGGTTATCTCCGACCCTGGTTATCTTCTCATCCGGGAAGCAATCTTTCGAAATATAAAGGTTGAGGCGATTCCCGGTCCCTGTGCAGTTATTACCGCACTGACTGTTTCGGGCATTCCCGCAAATAGATTTATCTTTGAAGGTTTCCTCCCCAGAAAAAAGGGTGCCCGTTTTAAAATCTTAAATTCTTTAAAAGATGAAACCCGAACCACCGTTATCTTTGAATCACCTCAGCGGATTAAGAGATTGTTGAATGAATTACTTGAAGTAATCGGCAACCGTGAGGTTGCGCTCTGTCGTGAATTGACAAAATATTATGAAACAGTTCACCGCGGTCGATTAAAAGATGTTATTACAAATTTAAAAAAAATTCGGGGTGAATTCACCCTGGTAATTGCCGGCACCGATGGAAAAGATTAGTTCTTTTGCGCGTAGATTTCTGGTTCGACCGCTGGTCCAACCTCTGGTTCGACTTAAAATCAATCCCAATATTATTACCCTTACAAGTCTTGTTTTTGCAATTATCGCCTTTTTATATTATAAAAACGGTGTTTTCTGGCTGGGTGCAATCTTTCTCTTTCTCTGTGGAATATTTGATACATTTGATGGAGAACTTGCCCGCCAGGGGAACCATACAACCAAACTGGGTGGATTTCTGGATTCAACCATTGATCGTATAAATGAATTTCTTGTTTATCTTGGACTTTTCTTATACTACTATACCAGAACACCGTATATCCTCTTCTGGATTTTTTTGGCGCTATTCGGCTCAATGATGGTCAGTTATACAAGAGCTCGGGGCGAAGGTCTGGGCATTTCTCCCCGGGTTGGCCTCTTTCAAAGATTTATGCGCTTCATCCTGCTTGTCCTCGGTTCTTTCCTTGGCCCAAAGATTGTGGTATATTTTCTGGTTATCATTGTCATCGGAACATTTGAAACCACCCTGCACCGTATCATCTATATCTATAATCATACTAAAAAGAATTGCGGGTCAGAGAGCAAAACTTAAAACAGAAAGAAAGGGTTCTACTCATCGGTATCACCCGGCACCGTCAGAAACGCTGGGCGGTAATGGAATCCTTAGAAGAATTGGCGAATCTCACCAAAACCGCAGGCGGCAGGGTAATAGAAAGTTTCATCCAGATAAAACAGAGATATAATCCCTCTACCCTGCTTGGTATAGGTAAAGTAAAGGATATCAAACGGATATGTCAGGAACTGGATATTGACCTTCTCATCTTTGATACCGACCTCAGTCCGGCTCAGATAAGAAATATTGAGGCGATAGTTGGAATAAGGGTGATTGACCGCACCGCCCTTATTCTTGATATATTTGCCAAACATGCCCGAACCAAAGAAGCAAGGCTTCAAGTTGAATTGGCACAATTAGAGTATCGTTTACCCAGACTGATTGGCCTGGGCTTAGAATATTCACGATTGGGCGGTGGTATTGGAACCCGGGGACCTGGAGAAAAGAAGTTAGAAATCGACCGTCGGAGAATAAAACAGCGTATTACAACACTAAAGAAGGCACTTAAAAAAATCGAGAAATCAAAAAAAATCCAGCGTAAGGCACGCCAGGGATTTCCCAAGATTGCTGTGGTGGGTTATACCAATGCAGGAAAATCCTCACTTGTAAATGCCCTGACCCATGCACACCTGCTTACCGCCAACTACCTATTTTCAACCCTCGATTCCAATACAAAGCTGTTATTCATCCCTCCCCATCATCGGCTGCTAATCAGTGATACCGTGGGTTTTCTGAAAAACCTTCCGCACAATCTAATCGCCTCATTCCACGCCACCCTTGCCGAGGTTATTGAATCAGATTTACTGATGCATATCGTCGACACTACAGCCCAAACCTTTGAGCAACACATTACTACGGTAAATAATGTTCTGGAACAGATTGGTGTGAACGAAAAACCGAAACTTCTGATTCTCAATAAAATTGACCGGCTATTTAAAGAAGAAAAAGAACGACTTAAGAGAAAATATCCCAAAGCATTTCTTGTTTCAGCCACCCAGGGCATCGGTATAGATGAAGTAAAATTATATCTAAGGGATTATTTTTATCCAAAATCTTGATTTAAAGACTTTACAGGATACCTGGAGCCAATCAGCTCCTACCCCTGACTCCTCGCCACTTTTTTCATTATGCCTTCCGGATTAATTGCAACGGTATTCTGGACAGAATAAACTTTCATAAGATTATTAAACTAAGACGAAAAATACTCAACAACTCCGTTTTACTTTTTTTATATTATTTATTGGTCATTTGAAAAATTTCTCTACCATCTTCGGCCAGTTCTATTTTTCTCAGCGCGGACGGCGTCCCCTTTTTTCTCAGCGTGGGCGGCGTTTCCATTTTTTTCAGCGCGGGCGGCGTTTCCATTTTTTTCAGCGCGGGCGGCGTTTCCATTTTTTTCAGCGCGGGCGGCGTTTCCATTTTTTTCAGCGCGGGCGGCGTCCCCGCCGCCCGCTGGAGGTTTGTCATTCTCAACTCGTTTCATACTCGCCAAGCGCCCTGCCTCGGGGCGAGACGCCCCTCGGCTATATTGTAACATAGTTTACAAAAAACCGGGACAAAAAGTGGAGAGGAATCAGCTCTTCCCCATCTTGACCATCAAGCATTTTAGATTATAATAAGAATCGATGGAAGATTATTTTTCTGAAATCATAAATCAATCTTCAGCCAAACAGTTTATTCGTACCGCCCTGCATAAGGGAAATCTCTATAACCTTTTATTGGTAGGACCCAGGGGGGTTGGAAAAAGACTGTTTGCCTTTGCCTTAGCCCGAGCCTTGGGCTGTCCGGTTCATTCAGCAAATTTTATCCTTATCGCCCCGATTCCGTCAAAACTCAAGGGTCGGGGTAAGGGTCTGGAAGAGTATCTGAAAAAATATCTTCCTGATAACCCATTGGTTGAACTTGAAGAACGCTCTTCAATCCATATTGAGCAGATAAAGCGGGTAATCGAAAGATTTCTTCATATGCCCGGGTCCGGGACCAAACGGGTTGTATTAATTCTTGAGGCTGACCGGATGACCGATGCGGCAGCAAACTCATTTTTGAAAACCTTAGAGGAACCACCCATTGATACAATCTTCATACTTACATCATCCCGGGTAAATTTTCTCCTGCCGACAATACGTTCCCGCTGTCAGATTCTGCCTTTTAGTTACCTAAAACCACAGGATATTGAAAAAATCATCTATGATGGAGAAGATAAATATCTTCTGGGTAGTCCCGGAGAAATCCTTCGTCTGCGTGAAAAGGGATTAATAGAAGATATAATTGACATTTTTCGTTCTACTCCTTTGCTGCCAAGAAAATCAGCCCATATCGCCCGCACCTTTGAACGAAAAAATATACTCGACCTCTTCTATCCCCTGATCCTCCTTTACAGAATCACCCTTTATAAAAAGTTGGACCTTGTAAAAAAAGTACCATTTTCTAAGGATATAGTAGATAAGGCACAGCGCCTTTCGGTAAAAAAAATTATCAATACACTGGTTATGTTAAACCAGGCGATCAACCTTCTGGAACAAAATCCCAATCGCCTTTTGCTTCTATTTGACTGCCTTATGGCACTACCTTAAATGACAGAAAGGTTCATCTGTAATGGAATGCTCGGCAAACTATGCAAACTGATGAGACTCTGTGGCATTGATACAGAATATTCAAACCAGGGAATGAAGATTCTTCTTGAGGCACGCCGGCAGGGAAGAATCATTTTAACCAGAAATCAGCGCTTATCCGGTTATGAGTCTGTCTTTTTTGTTCAGCCTCTTAAGCCCTCATTACAGTTTAGAGAAATCATCGAAAAGTTCAATCTGGCTGATGAACTCGTCCCATTCAGTCGGTGTCTTATCTGCAATGAAAAACTCCAGCCCATAAATAAAGAGATAATCAAAAATCGAATTCCCTATTTTACCTACAAAAATTTTAATGAGTTCGCCCTGTGTAAAAAATGTCAGCGGGTCTACTGGAAAGGAAGCCATTATCAAAATATGCTCTACGATTTAGAAAAAACTCTGGGTAAAAAAATAGTATGAAAAAAAAATTAAAACTCTTTTATACAATTTTTGTTATCGTCCTTTTATTAAATTGTATAACCTATGTAAAAAGAGAAAAGAAACCGACGCTGCTCAGGGTAGCGATTGTCTGTGATACGCAGTGTATCCGCATCAGGAAAGCATCAGCACCCGAACCTGAATCAATTCTTGCAACCGACGGATTCCCAAGGTATTATCGCGGTGGCGTCTATGTAAACGGCAGAAAATACCGTGGTCTTGTAGTTCTAAAAAAGATTGGTGGCAAGCTCTGGGCAATAAATGTCCTTGATATCGAGGACTATCTCAAAGGGGTTGTGCCTGAAGAGATCGGCAAAATCTCTCCAAATTTGATGGCTGCAGCCCGGGCCCAGGCGGTAGCTGCACGCACTTATGCCTATGCCCATTTAAATAAATATCAGGAACTCGGATTTGACCTCTATGCCACAGTCCAGGACCAGGTGTATCTGGGTGAAAACAGTGAGGATAGTTTAATAAACATTGCAATTGACCAGACCAGGGGTGAAATTCTCTGCTACCATAACAAACCAATCGAGGCGAAATATCATTCCACCTGTGGAGGAAGAACCGCTGATTTTAATGATGCCTGGCCCGGCACTGCCCCTCCATATTTAAGAAGTGTCAAATGTCCTTATTGTCGTAAAAGCCCTCATTTTCACTGGCGACGGGTTTATAATAAAAGAAATTTCTTTGTGCAGTTGAGAGAGAGAATAAAAAACCTGGGTATTAAGGTACCAAAAAATCAGTCGATAAGAGACTTAAGAATCATCAGAAACCCGAGGAGCGGTCGGATAAGAAGGTTCGTGCTCACAACGCAGACAAAATATTATATAATCCCGGGATATGAAATACGCGGACTCTTAGGTGGTAAACAGGACCCGGGGGGATTACTTCCTTCAAGTTATATATACTTCAAGAGCAAGGATGAAAATTTGATTATTGACGGCTGGGGTTACGGTCATGGGGTTGGTATGTGCCAGTATGGTGCCCGGGAGATGGCAAGAAGGGGTAAAAATTATCGCGAGATATTACATCACTACTATCCCGGTACTAAGATTGTGCGTATTTATTAAAAAACATAGAGATAAGCAAAACAACGATTCCTTTCGGGCCATTCTGAGTCCGCTAAGCCCTTATCGGGAACGATAAATATCAAATATGAAGATATAAGAAGTAAGGACTCAGCACAATTATGTAATACTTGACACAACAAGAAATTATGGACATAATATTATGTTGCTCTATGGTTCTTTGAAAAAAATGGTCTGTTCCTGTTTTGGTGCATCAAGGCTTTAAATCCTGGATGCTTTTCAGGAACCTGGTTTTAAAAAAATCTTAATAATAGGTTCTGACCCGCCTGGTGCAGGCAGGTGCAAATCAGAACTATCTGGGGTGCTATTAAAAAATAAATTCTACAATCCTTTTAGTTTTCAGGATTGTAGGGGGAGAATGTGTCTTGATACGACATAGGATGCAGTGGATAAAATAATAATAGAAGAAATAAAAAAAGAGAAAGGCAGGATAAACTTTTTTCGTCCTGATTTTGTCATCTATAATTCTGCTTATTCTGGTAATTACTTTCATTCTTGCCAAAAAGAGAATTTAGTAAAAATGTTTGTAAAATCACACAGGGAGGAACAATGATTAAAAAGATTGCATTTTTGTTAATAATAATAACTGGACTATTAAGTGGCCAGAGGGGTGAACCGGATGCTTTTATAATGATACCCGGGTCAAGCGGAAAACTTATGTGGAAGCCTAACGAGCCCAACGAGAATGAAATTGTGAGCATTACTTTTGAAGTTACATCGAGTATTAATACTTCGGATCTTAAAGTTTCTTTTAGAGCAGGCAATAAGAACACAATGATTATTGGTCAATCCAGTTACATTGGTTCAATAAAAGAAGGCGAGACGAAACGATTTACTACATCCGCAAGATTCATTCGTCCTGTTGGTCAAATAGAAGCATATGCTTATGTTCGTAGTTCGGGACGTTGTTTAGCGATTGCTGGGTTTTCTCTTTATTTTGATACTTTAACCAATACTTTTGTTTCATATAAAGAATATTGGTCTCGCCGTCCAAGACCGCCCTTGCCGCCTGAATATACCTACGATGTTGTTGCCGGTATGCACACTGGCGATGTGCTACCTGAAAGAGAGGCAAAGAAACTGAGGGTACAAATGGATTCACTCAAGCAGTTAGATTCTACACTCACTGATGAAGAGGCATTGCAGATGTTACATGATATTGGTGAGCCAATGGTAGTTAGATATGGCATTCATAGAAAAGAAGAGGCGATACCGATATTAATCAAAGCCAGAAAACTAATGAGAGAGCAAAATCTTTCTAAATGGCACGCAGTGGATAAAATAATAGAAGAAATGAAAAAAGAGAGAGGCAAACTCAACTTTTTTCGTCCTGATAGGAGTGATGATACTGGTTATAATATTACTTCTGATTCTGCTTTGAAGCAAAGGGTTGATATTACGGTAACCGGAACAATCAAGTATAAAAAGCATCTTATTGATAAAGACATAGGTCTGGATACTACTACTGTTGATATGCCTTTGAGATATGTAAAAGTATACTTTAGGGGTTATTATAAGGGTGAGAGGGCGCAGTATTATGGCCCCTGTCTTACTGATAACAACGGACATTTTAGTTATACGATTGGTGGTGTTTCAACACCTTTTTATTGTATGCCTTTAGTATTTCTGCGTGGTCCCAGTGTTCCTTCTGGTCCAAGTGGATTTAATCGAGTAAAAGCAATCTCTGATACAATAAAGTTTACCTGGATACCTTCTCCTGAAGACTCTCAGACCTGGCGGTATATGCCGACCTGGGTTAAATCTTCGTATGTAAGTTAAAAACGGGGAATTTTCCACTTCGTAAGTGGAAAAAAGGGCAGGTACATAAATTCAACCTGGGAGTCGATTTTTAGAGATGTGGGCGATATAGAGTCAGCGCTTCACAGGCTGACTCCGTTTATATTCGAACTATTGCATTTTACTAAAAAAGGATTATAATAAGTCATCTTCACTAATCATAAATCCACAGGCCTTCTCTGGTTTTAGAAAGTCTTATCAACTCTTTAATATATCCAGGAAGGCCTATTATTTCAAGCATTTTTCTTAAATCCCTTTTATATCTAAACTGGTAACGATGTCTGTTAACGTTTGCACCTGGCCATTGACATTAAAATGATTTTAAGTTATAATAAATTGTGGGGTGGTCGGATAGCCGCTCTATATGAGAGGAAAGTCCGGGCTTCATAGGGCAGGATGCTTCCTAACTGGAAGGTTCTGAAAGGAACGGAAAGTGCCACAGAAAATATACCGTCCCGTCCTATGCTTAATAGAACGGGATAAGGGTGAAAAGGTGAGGTAAGAGCTCACCGCTTTCGTGGTGACACGAAAGGCAGGGTAAACCCCATCCGAAGCAAGACCAAGTAGCCCCGTATGAAGTGGCCCGCTTTATTTCCGACTCAACCGGAAACGGGGTGGGTAGGTCGCAAAGAGCACAGCAGTGATGTTGTGCCAAGATAAATGGCTGTCTAATACAGAACCCGGCTTATAGATCACCCCACAATCTTAAGAAAGGAGAAAAATTTGAGCGCCTGGCAGCTAAGAGGAGAAATTGAAAAACAGGGTTCCATTATAATCAGAAATAAAACGATTCCTGAAACTATTGTTCGAATTCTTGCCAATCGTGGTATAGATTCACCCCAAAAGATTGAACAATTCTTTGCCCCTTCCCTGAATGACCTGCACAACCCATTCCTCCTCAATGATATGAAAACAGCGATTGAACGAATAATTAAGGCAATACAGAATAAAGAATGTATCCTCATCCACGGTGATTACGATACCGATGGAATTACAGGTGCTGCATTACTCATTAGAAATCTCCAGCAATTTGGTCTTAAGGTTGTCTACCACCTTCCCAACCGTATGACCGAAGGTTATGGGCTTTCCCGGCACGGTATAAAGAAAGCAATACAGGAAGAGTGCTCTCTGATCATCGCAGTTGATTGTGGCATAAGTGCTGTGGAACAAATCGCCTATGCCCGACAAAATAATATTGATGTTATCATCTGTGACCACCACAAGCCAAAGGGCAACCTGCCGCCTGCCAATGCCATAATAAATCCCCGTCTCTCAGAAAATTATCCATTCAAGGAACTGGCGGGAGTTGGTGTTGCATATAAATTGCTTATCGGATTATACCAGACCCTGAAACGACCACTTGCTTCGCTTTATAAAGACCTCGACTTTGTTGCCTTAGGCACGGTGGTTGATGTTGTTCCCCTGATTGATGAAAATCGGATTATGGTAAAATATGGCCTTGAAGTAATGTCAAAAAGTCAGAAACCAGGATTTCGCGCCCTGCTCCAGGAGGCGGGTTTAACAAAAAATATCTTAACCTCCTACCATTTAGGTTTTATTATTGGTCCAAGAATAAATGCCTGCGGTCGACTCTATAATGCGGAAAATGCACTCAAACTCTTTCTTACCGATGACCCGCTTGAGGCGTTAAAAATTGCCCGGCGTCTATCTGAAGATAATCTTACCCGGCAGAATATCGAAAAATCAATATATGAACAGGCAAAAGCAATGATTGACCATTTAGAACCTGAAACAAGGGTAATTGTGCTCAGCCAGGCCGACTGGCATGAAGGGGTTGTCGGCATCGTTGCCTCTAAGTTGAGCGAAGAATATTATCTACCCACAATTATACTATCTGTCAAAGAGACTACTGCCAAGGGTTCGGCACGCTCGATTCCGGGTTTTGATATTACTGAGGCAATTAGTGCCTGCCAGGATTTACTCATCAAATATGGCGGCCACACCCAGGCTGCCGGCATAGAGTTAAAAAGAGAAAATATTGCAGAATTCACCCGAAGAATAAACCATTATGCCCAGGGGATTGATAAAAAAATCTTTCAGCGCACAAAACTTTATGATATGAAACTTGACCTTGAGGAAATCAATGATGACCTTGTATTTTTCCTGAAATACTTTGAACCGACCGGACTGGGAAACCCCCAGCCTCTATTTTTCGGTGAAAATTTTGAGGTTGTTGGTATACCACGGATTGTCGGTCAGAACCACTTAAAATTTGCCGTCCGTAAGAACAACCATACCTTTCCGGCCCTGGCATATGACCGGGCTGAAGAAATCCTCAAGATTGAAGTGGGTAAGACAAAGATTAACTGCCTCTACACAATCAACGAAGATTCCTATACCGGTAAAACAAAGATTACATTAAAAATTAAAGAAATGCAGGGAATAAGTGAATAATGTGGAAATTAATTCAATATAAAGATGTAAAATATTTTCAGTTGTGCTGGGCGAACTATCTGATGGTCTACACGACAATTTATGGTGGAATAAAAGTATTAAAAAAATTTAATCCACTCTTTTTAAAACAGATTCATTCCTCGTGCATCATAAACCCTGAAATTGAGGATGAACGCTTCGGTGACGGTCTAATCGCCCGGCATCAGAATATCACCCTTGGTATTCGGGTCGCAGATTGTTTACCCGTATACCTCTTTAACCAGGAAAAATTTTCTATCATCCATTGTGGATGGCGCGGCATATTAAAAGGTATCGCTAAAAAGGCAAAAGAACTGCTCGGTGAATACAATTATGTGCTCGGTGCATCAATTGATACCTGCTGCTATGAAGTGAAAGAAGATGTGGCTCTGCCCTTCAAAGAAAAATATGCATCTGCAATAATAGAAAAGGATGGCCATTACTTCCTCGATTTGAAGACCGCGGTAATTGTTGACCTTGGTATAGAAAATCTGCTTGCCACTCTCGATTATTGCACCGGATGCCATCCGGAATACTTCTATTCTCATCGCCGGGGTGATCGCCAGAGAAACTATGCCCTGATAAAGAGAATTGACAATTGACTCCACCAGATTTTTCATTAAAATATTTCGTGCTCAGAATATTAATCTTTCTCCTGCCCGTTACAATCTTTGCCCGGGAATGGACAGTTATGGTCTATATGGCTGCAGACAACGGTCTCGCAGCAATGGCGGATTCTGATCTTATAGAAATGGAGGCGGTTGGAGCAAATCCTGACCTTGCTGTGCTGGTTCAAATTGATAGGCCCAATATTGGTGCCCGAAGGTTATCGATAAAAAAAGGTTCTTCCGAGACCCTCCAGGAACTGGGAATTATAGATATGTGTTCCTGGGAAACCCTGGCCGACTTTCTCTACTGGGGTATAAACAATTTTCCGGCCCGAAGATACCTGGTGGTGTTATGGGACCATGGAACCGGCTGGACCGAAATGAAACATTCATTTGGAAGTGACTGGTCAAGCGGAAATGAGATGGGTATTGCCAATGGCGAATTTAAAAAGGCAATCAGTAATCTATATGCATATACCCATAAAGAGATCGATATACTCGCATTTGATGCCTGTCTGATGCAGGAAATTGAGGTCGCTTATGAGATTAAAGACTATGCCAAACTCTTCCTTGCCAGCCAAACCATTATGCCGATTCAGGGATTTCGTTATGATAAAATACTACAGGTGATAGAAAAAAAACCTGATATCGATGAGATTGAACTGGCGAAAAAAATCATTGAAATCAATATTGAGAATTACCAAGGGGTCCAACCCCTGGCAATGTCGGCCATCAATCTGAAACAGCTGGAAGACTTTAAAAACAAATTTAACGAATTATTAACATTACTGTTTTCCGAAAATCAATTATCAGAAATAAAAAAAATCCGTAAAGAAGTTCAGACAATTCCCGGTTCCGGATATCAGCCCGATTCAACCGATGAAAATATCGACCTGGGTGATTTTATTGGCCGGATTGCAGAACTCAAGACAAACTTAAAAGTCAAGACCTTACTCGATGTCTACAACTATATGATAATCTCATCAGATTTTTGGGGAAATAATTTCTCTCACACAACCGGAATATCAATCTGGTTTCCTTATGATTATCTGATATTCAAAAAAGGTTATACACGATATCGAAATCTTGATTGGGCAGCATCAAAATGGCTTAAATTCCTCAACTGGTTCTATGATAAAGATGACATAAGACCTTCTCCAGTAACCGTCAAAATTACAAAACCCGGCAATGGAAACAGTCTTGAACTCTTCTGGAATCCATCATTTGACCTCGCCCCGGTAAACTACTATGTAGTTGAGGCGAACGATACCATAACCCTGTTTCAGGATGGGTGTGAAGATTTTAGAGCCTGGAATGTTTCCGGTTTTGTATTGAATTCAGAAAAAGTTCATACCGGTAATTACTCATTCTTCTCTACCAACTATGCCAATGCCGACTACTTTATTGAATCACATAATCCAATAAAGATTGATGGGCTGGGTCTTTTGACACTTTATCTTAATTATAATACTGAAGAGATGACCGACTCATTGATTATCACCTACGGAAATTTTCAGGATGTCTTTTATGGTTCCTCCAGCGGCTGGGTCAAAAGGCACACGCTCCTGCCTTCGGGAAATTTTCATCTACGGATTTCTTATCATTCCAATGAGAATATAAATTCTGGTGGATGCTATATAGACGACATAAAAGTGGAAAATCTATACAACGGCAGAATCATAAGTCCCGCGATAACCCGGAATCGATTCAACATATACAACAAATTGAAGGGACGATACCTATATGCAGTCTATCCGGTGGATTATTACAAAAACTCAGGGAACCTGAGTAATTTCGTCGAAACCATCATTAAAAATTATGCAGTTCCCTATTCAAACCCCAGCCCATTCCAGAAAGACTGCAACATCATCCTTGACTATCCTGATTCCTTAAATCCGACAGTTGAAATATTCTCCATTACAGGTCGAAGAGTAAGAAAATTCCTTCCCCGGGATATATCCACAAAGAAAATATACTGGGATGGAAAAGACCAAAACAACAAAACGGTCGGCGCCGGCATCTATTTTGTTCTACTCTATGACGGCACATTCAAAAAGGTCGGTAAGATTGCACACCAATGAAGAATAAAAAACTGACAATAATCGCCCATGGGGGTGCAGGTGGAATAAACTATCCGGCTCGAAGAAAAAGCGGTTTAGTAAAGGCGGTGCACGCCGGATACGATATCCTGAAACAGGGAGGCTCCAGTCTTGATGCCGTCACAAAGGCGACCACAATCCTTGAGGATACAACGGTCTTCAATGCCGGAACCGGTTCATATCTTAATCTTCTCGGTATGGTTGAAATGGATGCATCCATTATGACCAGTGAACTGAAATTCGGTGCGGTTGCCGCAATTACTGAAGTAAAAAATCCTATTAAGGTCGCCCGGTTGGTAATGGAGCGGACTGACCACCTTTTACTCTGTGGCGAAGGGGCAAATAAATTTGCCCGGCTGATGGGGTTCGACTCTTATAATCCTGAAACCCGTGAAAAGAGACGGCTCTGGCAACGCAGACGCAAAAGGCTAAAAAACAGATACTTTCCAAAATTAGAAGAACTGGCAGGAATCTACGGCACCATTGGGGTAGTTGCAATTGATAAGAATGGTTTAATATCCGCGGCAAACTCCACAGGTGGAATGAATATGAACCTGCCGGGAAGGGTTGGAGATACCCCAATCATCGGAGCCGGTATTTATGCGAATAAGAATGGTGCTGTAACCGCAACCGGACATGGTGAGGAAATAATGAGAAATCTTCTCTGCTTCCGGGCAGTAAAATTGATGGCGCGCTACCCTGCATCCTTAGCCGGTAAAAAGGTTATTGAATATGCAACAAGGCAGGGCTGCCGCTGCGGCCTGATTGGTATCAACAAAACAGGTGCTGTCCTCTGTGTCAACAACACAAAGGCAATGTCCTGGTGTTATATAAAGGACGGCCGCCTCTCTTCCTTCCCATAATATAATCTAAAGTTTAAACAGATTTTTTGCTGTGGAATCTGACTCCTCTCCACTATAATATAGCCGAGGGGCGTCTCGCCCCGAGGCAGGTCACCTGGTGGGCTGCAGGAGTTTCTGAAACGAGTTGAGAATGACAAACCTCCAGCCGGCGGCGGGGACGCCGCCAGCGCTGAGAAAAATGGGGACGCTGCCCGCGCTGAAAAAAATGAAATGCCGCCCACGCTGAGAATCTCGTATATCTCCCCGCCCTTGATGGGAGGATTCATCTCGTAATAGCCGAAGGGCGTCTCGCCCCGAGGCAGGTCACCTGGCGGGCTGCAGGAGTTTCTGAAACGAGTTGAGAATGAGAAACCTCCAGCCGGCGGC
>JALVOT010000017.1:143561-242310 GCA_027026255.1 Caldifarciminota bacterium
CTCCCCGCCCTTGATGGGAGGATTCATCTCGTAATAGCCGAAGGGCGTCTCGCCCCGAGGCAGGTCACCTGGCGGGCTGCAGGAGTTTCTGAAACGAGTTGAGAATGAGAAACCTCCAGCCGGCGGCGGGGACGCTGCCCGCGCTGAAAAAAATGAAATGCCGCCCACGCTGAAAAAAAATGAAATGCCGCCCACGCTGAGAATCTCGTATACCTCCCCGCCCTTGATGGGAGGGGATTAAGGGGAGGGTGTGTTTTATTTTTTTGAACAATTCTGTATTTTTATGAGGAGTCAGCTGTGGAATAGATTGACAAAGGATAGATTTTAGATATAATGGAATCTATAAGAAGGAGGTAATAATGGCATATAAAATTACTGATGAATGCACTGCCTGTGGACTTTGTGAGCCCGAATGTCCGGTGCAGGCGATAAGCGAAGGAGACCCTATTTATGTAATCGATTATAATAAATGTATTGAGTGTGAAGGCCATTTTGACGAACCACAGTGTGCCGCGGTCTGTCCGGTTGGCGCCCCGGTGCCTGACCCGGACCATCCCAAAAAATAGTGTTAAATTAAAAAAGGGGGCGGCATCGCAATTTTGACATTGCCGCCCCCAAAACTTTATATTTTGCGCACGGCGTGAAGTGTAAAGTTTAACTACTCAGAAGACTTTGAAGGTGCAGGTGATGTTAAGGTAAACCTCGCCTCTAAAAAAGCCCCATCTGAATCGGTGGCGCGCACCATTACCTCTAAGGAACTCGTATCCTCTACGCTTCCGTATATTACACCCCTGTCTTTATCAATCTTCAGACCTTCGGGTGCGGAAAGAAGTTCAAATGTTATCGGGTCGCCATCAGGGTCGATAATAGGCAGCGGAAAGTATATACTATCAGGTTTATAAGGGATTGAATCAATATTCCTCGCCAGTATGGGATGGGCATTTACGACATCAATTTGTAATAAATATGGCGTTGATACAGTATCTCCATCAAAAGCGTATAACTCAGCAATGATGTGTGAACCCTTTTTCAATTTCAGATTTTTTAAATTAAGCGTTGTCGATGAATCCGGTAACCTTTCAGAATAATCAAGCACCCAGTAACATAACCAGGATATTGAATCGCCATCCGGGTCATAACCTTCACCATTAACCGTTAAATTGGGCGTCGAAACCAACACAGTATCCGGTGTTATTGTTGCATTGGTGATTTTGGGTGGTGTATTACCAACCTCGATTGTCTTTGTCCGAACCGTCTCTCCCCGCCTTTTGCCGTCATCTGGAGTAACTTCGGCATATATCTTATCACCCCTTTTCGCCCGGTCTAAATAAAATTCAATTCCTTCACCAATCTTTGTATCATTTAGAAACCACTGGACCGAGAAATTAATTTTGTCCCCCTCTTTATCCCCTGCCTTAATCCGTAATAAAACCCGGGAACCGAGTTTGGGATGTTCCGGTAAAATCTCCACGCTTTCAATAAAAGGGGGTGTATTGATTTTCTCTTTTGTTTGACTCTTCCTCGATTCCTCATTGCCTCCGCAGCTTAATAATAAGACAATGAAAACAGATAATAAGCCAATTAAATTTTTCAAATTCACCTCCACAATTTAAATATATCGAATTTTGTTGGAAAGTCAAGATTTTTGTGTGTAAACAAAAAGCTCAGCTGTATTGGAATATTAATTAAAAAAAGTTGAGGGCCAGGTTATGGACAAACTGACCTGACCCTCTTTTGGCGTTCTTGAGTATGAAGCTATCTATAGAATTTTCCGTGCTTATAATCTTTTATTGACATATGTTTTACGAAATGCACAAATCGTAAATACAGGTTCCCGTTGGCGTCTTTACAATAACTAATATCAGCAAGAAATGGTGTCTTTAGGGAACGGATATTTACTCGGTCGCCTTTTGCATTCGTGATTGATATTTCAGGTGCAAATTTAACCCAGCGTTCTTCAATATTAACCGCATCCTCTCTCACGCCGAAGACCCAAACATGTTTTGATGTTGTTTTGGAATCAGTATATTTTTCCGGTATTCTATTCACCTGTGCATTTATTAAGATTATTGGTAACAATAATAGGTAGATGTATTTCATTATCTTCATTATATCCTCCTTTATCGTCCACGCCATAATATTACCCCACCACGGGGATTATAGGGAAGAGGTGTATCAACCCCAACTAAGCCACCAGCCGATTGGACAAACACCTTTTCCTGTTTTGCACCAATATGCATTGCCGGTTCTGAAGGCATATCACCGAGAATCGGCACATGGGTTTTAAATTCCCCGGTCGCATTTGTGTCAAGCATCGCCTGTTTATAAGCCGTACCGGTCAGATAGAACAACGCCCAGAGATTACCGGTTTGAGGACCGCCGCCTCCTCCAACACAGAGGTCAGACCCCTGCGCGCTTCCTGATGTATCGCTTGGAATAAAGGTGGTGAAAATCACGGCTCCGCCAATAACAATTGCTGGTGTCACCACCCTTTCGCCCGGGATAGAATCGAACTTTCGATACCAGCCGTCGGCTCCCTGAATTAAAGTAACGAGGTCGTCGAAATTATTTACGCCTGATATTCCAGTAACCGAATCAGCATAAATCTTTACATTTGTAACATCAACCAAATCGTTAAAAGTATACGGCGAGGTTCGAGTGGTATCATCTTTCAGTCCGAAGAAAACCATTGTATCTGTATTGGCAACATCAACATTAGAAAAATATTTACCGGTACCAAAGTATATCCAGAGATTACCTGCATTATCAGTTGCAGCAGTTCCTTCAGCAGTAACAGGTTTGTTGAGATTAATCACTTCATGCAATGTCCAATTTGCCGGATTCGGGTCATTGTGAGTCAAAATGCGATAGACCTTTCCGCCATTGTTATTGTCGTAAGTGCCAAAGTATATTAGATTGGTGAAGTAGTTAAGGCCAAAATCTGCAGTAAATATATTCGTCACCGCGGAATTACTATCGGGTAAATTAATCTTACCCACGAGCGACCCGTTTAACGGATCAACGACATATATCCTTGCCTTTTGTGTGCATTCACCATATAGTGTTTGGGGACCAGAACCAAATACAAGATACCATTTATCATTCCTGCCGCTGCTAAAGTCCTTAATTTTCACCACTCCGGGAACACACAGGGTAAAACCGAGACTATCATCTGTAAACTCCCACATAAACTGAGGTTTTCGGTTATCAACTTCTGGGTTTGTTATATCAAAACAGCAGTAGGATGAATGATAGGTTTTTGAGCCGATCGAAATCTTCGGGCCACCGAATCCCATACCGGATACTAATATCGTGCCCCAACCGTCAGGATGGTTGGGATCCGCCGTGAATATCTTCATATCGGTAGGATACGGTTTTAAATCCACAAAATAAACATGACAATAACTGGTGTCAGTAAGCCATTTCAGATGAGGAAGGACATTATACGGAACAAAAGCCCATAGTTCTTTTCCCAGAGCCGGAGGAACCGAATCAATCCTCCCGATCTTAAATGGGTCTTCCAGTTCCGTATAGTAGCCGCCATTAAATGCGTGCAACATTCCATCATTTGCGCCGACATATATCATTGTGCGTCGGTCCTTATATTTGTTCCAGAAATTGAGATATGAATCATCACCGTATATAAGATGGTATCCTTCACTGGGTTCACCAACCGGCAGTGGGGATGCATGAATTACATCACCGAGTTTCCATACTTTATTATTTTTATAGGTTCGACTGCGCCAATGCCAGGATGAAAAATCATATCCCCGGATAAATTGAATTAATGTATCACAGGAATCTGCATCACCAAAACCGAGGTGCGAATCAAGCCAGTTTTGATTGGGGGTGAAAGGCCTTCGATTACCATTTCTATTGTAAAATATCTTTCTACTATCTGGAGACCGGTTGAGCAATTGCTTTGCTCCATCCCAGACAAAGTTAAGACTTTCCACAGGAACAGTATCTACGGCAGCGAATAAAGCTTCTATTCCCAGACCCGCAGTATCAGCGAATCGAGCAGCCACTGTTTTTTGAGCGCTCGTAGAGAAAAACATCTTCAGGGCATAATCATGTTTCAAATCTAATGTCCTTTGACCGGGGCGGTAATTATCTTCCCGTAGATAACCAAAGGGATCCAGCCATAATGCCCCAATCTTTCCAACCCAGGTAAGGAAAGCGTTACCGATATCCCATCTGGGATAAAATTGTCCATGATATGCAAGGCCGGCACTACGGACACCTCCGCCAGTTATTGCTCCGGATGATGCACTGGTTATTCTGGTAAGAACATTTATATTAATAAAAATATCGTTTAATGCCTTTTCTAAAGCATAGCCGTCATTCGCATAATAGTAATTATCTGGAACCCCGTTACTGTCGCTGTCCCATTCGCTCTGTAAGTCCGGCTTGCGGTTGTTATTCTTATCAACAAAGCCACCGTTTTTTGCAACATCCTTCATCAATTGCATACCGCCTTGTTCTGTCCCGAAGAGATAAATAGAATAGAAAGTAATCGTCTGATCATCAGGGAGGCCAAAAACAGGGTCATTGTCAGGGCGTAAATCTACAATATGTGCATAATAAGCATAATCATCCGCACAATCATACCATTCCTGCCAACTATCACCATCAAATACATTAAAATTATTATACTGTGAACCATACGGTGATGTCGCATGGGGAAGATGATCACAAGTTTGCACAGCCTCATCAGCATTGGATTCACCATCAGTCAATGAAATTATAAACATCGGCCTACAGGAAACCGAAACTGTATCACCGCCCACCACTTCATACCAGGGATCATAGCCATCCTGAATCGGTTTTCCAACCCAGCTTTGGGACCAATTATAGTTACCATCCCAGTGGGGATGAACATAAGTGAGATAATGAATCGCCTCAAATATTGCATCACCCACCCAGGTTCCACCCCAGGGTATTGGTTTATCCAGACTATCAAGGAACGCACTGAGTGAAGAGCCGAATGGACATACAATTTTTCTGTCAAAAACTGAGTAAGTGCTGAATACCTGCAGGGCAAAATATGGGGCATCTGAATCCCACATATAATCATCATCCTGGTCGGCAATTTCTCTGATGACTCCCTTGGACACCTCATCCGTGGTGATTATTCCACCATAAGTCCAGAATTCATAATCATACTGACCAGAACCATTAGCCCACTTCCACACAAAACAGTCCATTATCTGATTCCAGTAAAAATCTGTATATCCCCGCTCAAAGAACAGAACACTTCTATCGTTATATGCCCGCCCTTTACCACCGGTGAATACTTTTCGTGCAATATCTATTCGCGCCGTGCATTTATAATTTATCCAGTTTCCGGATATTGTATCATTCGGGTCCTTTTTTAGATAATATATATGGTCCAGCACCTTATATGTCGTAGTATCCTTCAAGTTGAACCAATTATATGTAGTATCCTTAATATAAACTCTGCGATAAGTTGCCGTCGGGTCTGCATAGCCGTAGTAAGTCTTATTAGAATCATAGGGCTCGTTATTAAAATGATAGGCAGAAAAAACCATACTTCCTGTCATATCCTGAGAGATAAGAATCGCCGGCGTCACAACTGCATTCTTACCGCCTACAAATGGCGGAGAACTGCAGTATTGATTCATATTCTGGGCAGATAGCCAGATAACCCCCAGCAGGGTTAGCAATATTAATCTTTTCATTATTTCCTCCTTGTTAATCAATCCCAATCACCTTCTTTTGCTCCACTTCAAGGATGACTGCTTCACCACCATGTCCGATAGATTTAGCCACGATTCGATAGTAGCGATTGACGCCTCCTTTAGCCATACCCTGACCGACGCCGAAATAACCCCGGGCAAACTTTAGCGCCGCACCGGTAACCATTGATGCCGATAAATAATTGGACACAACCGTATCCACATAATTACCGATATTCCCCATATAAGACGCCGAATCACCACCAACCGCAAAAACACTATCAACCATTGCCATACCAATTTCTAATCCACCTTCACAGGCTTCAAATGCGCTCTGATATCTCTTCTGCCCGCTGGCCACTTTGAGACCTCGAGTAATAAGATATATCCCCAGCGCAGCAATAATGAAAATTAATATCATCGTTCCGATCGCCACAAGGAGAGCAATTCCTCTTTGACCATCTTTTTTTATCTTCAACATCATCACCTCCTAAAATTGAAGATTTCTTGGCCAGGATATGGCGCGCACAATCTTCCTCTTGTACCTTTTATCCAGAGCGGATAAATTATAACTGTGATTTTCATTCGTAATAGAATCAGCAAGATATCGGTAATCATTAAGCCGGCGATTTGAAAGGACAACAAATGTCGAGCGGATCGCATTTTTGTGGCGATATAGTAAAGTAGGTTCATAATTGGGAATGTCCGATAAATTATTGAACCATTCATTGGCCTCAAATGTTCCATTGTCATTCAAATCAATTCCATAAGCAAACTGAATATCCTCAACATTTTCGAGGAAATCATCATTTCCCCGCTTCAGAGTTTTTCCAACAACTTTATAGGTTATCCCATTAAAATATGTTATTGAATCTGTCCTGAAGATAATAGCACCCTGAGGAGCATTTACACTACGACTTAGGGTAAGCTCAAACGCCGGCATACTGTCCTCCCCCCCAAGGTACTGCGTCGTATCAATCTGGGTGATAATTAAATTTGAATCTAACAGCATCTTATTCTGATCAACGATAATTATCCTGTCATTCAAACCGATATTGACCGAAGGCTCTGGAAAACGGTATACGATAATCTTATTCGATTGACGTGCGACTTGAAGAACTGGAGTCCAGTTGGTAGCCTTTGCCTCAAATGCAAGTCCTGCACCGTAAAGGGTAACACTATCCGGTGCAGTGGTATTGTCATACGATACGATCGATTGTCGATCCGGAGCAATGCCATACCCGGCCATAAAAAGGTCCCAGCGCAATAATGAAGCAGCAATCTCCGCATCGGTTTGAAGAATAGTTGTAGACTGCACATTTATCGCTTTGGTTCGCTGGAGATTTAATATCGAAAAAATCGCCCCCAGCACAATCATCATAATAACCAAAGAGACCAATATTTCCACCAGCGTCATACCACAATTTTTATGTTCTTTTTTAACACGCAACATACCTACCTCCATTTCACATAATCTGCATCAATGAGATGCTTGCCAAATCTGTTATAGACCATCATATGAATCGTCTTGACATCCGGTTTCGGGTAATCATCAAGGACATTCCAGTATACATTATAACCGGTCGGGTCAATCGTAATTCCAATAATATTGGTGGTATCTGCATAATAGGCGAAAGGAATAGAATCAAGTTCTGATGTATCAGTACAGGTAGCTGTTAACAGCGGGTCATCGATATTAAGTAATCGTAAAACCTCCAAACCTCTGGCCAGAATTTCTCTTGATTCCATATGCTGACGCATAATTTCATTTGTCCTTATACCCATCACTGTCATCTGACTTACAGTCAAAATACCAATCGCCAGGATAATCACCGCAACCATAATCTCCACCAGGGTAAAACCCGGATTTATTCGAGTAATTTTCCTTCCCTTCATCACACCTCCTTTATAAACTCACCCAGGACCCATTACCATAGGTATAAACCTTTATTCTTCCAATGTGATTTATTCCCACTGCAAAGTTTGCACGGCCATCAGTGATATAAATAACACCCTTTGAAGCAGCTCCGAATGGTTCAAAAATCAGTGTATTACCCGGAAAGTCAAAACCATTTGTCGGTGGTGATGATTGATTCGCCTCAGGCGGGGTTGAACTTACTCCTCCAGTCACACCGAAACGAAGATGACCACCGGTTGTTTGCCCCAGCATGAAAGAGGACACACTACCACCCGGGCCGGTTACTTGATAGTGCCTTGAATCTGGTATCGTTATCGAAAATCTCTGTCCCCTTGATAATGCCCGCTCCCTTATCTGTCTGAAGTCCTGGGCAATTGCCTGGGCCCCGGAACGTATCCGCGCCCTCTGCTGATTCCTTGCAAAATCCGGTATTGCAATAGCCAGTATAATACTGATAATTCCAATCACCACCATCAGTTCAATCAGAGAAAAGCCTGATCTCTTTCTCATATTCACCTCCATTCTCTAAGAATCTATAATGCAAGATTCGTGCCTGAATTTTAAATTTTTCTTCTGCAATTTCAAAACTTTTTTTCGTGTTAATCACAAATTAGGAACTTTTTTACATATTCTGGGTAAAAAATTACACATTGTGTTGATGCCTGCAGCAATTATTATTATCCAATCAGAAAAATATCCGGTTGACAGGCAATCTGGTTTATATATAATAATATATTATGTATCTTCTATCCCTTATCCTATTTTTAATGCCCCCCAACCCATTTGTAAGAAGTCCAATTACACCACCCCGATTCCCCGCCTTGATGAATCAGGGAATTAAACGCATCCCTGAGGCAATCGGCACAAAAAAGGCCCTGGTAATATTAATCGACTTCCCTGACAATCCTCACCAATATCCAAAGATTTCATTTGACTCTCTTATCTATTATGAAAACTGTAACTCATTAAGAGATTATTATACTGAGGTATCTTACGGTAAATTTACAATCAGTCAGCAGAGTTATATCAGTGATTGGGTGCGGGCACCGCACAACTACTCTTATTATATCGGAGATTCCTTCGGCCTTTACCCGGGAAACTTCCCCCGGAATGTTCAGGGAATAGTCTGGGCCGCCTGTAGCCTTGCCGACCCGGTGATAGACTTCTCCCAATTTGATGAAGATAATAATGATACAGTGGATGCAATCTTTATTGTCCATGCCGGGCCAGGTGCTGAAGAGACCAGAAATATCAATTATGTATGGTCCCATCAATGGCAGCTCTCAAACACAGGTTCAGGTTGTCCCGGGGCATATCCAACTGATGATGGTGTATACATTGACCACTATTCAATGGAACCGGAGAAATTTGAAAGCCATACAGGAAGAATTACAGTCGGTGTCTTCGCCCATGAATTTGGCCATATCCTTGGGCTGCCAGACCTCTATGACAGAGATTATTCAACCTACGGGCTTGGAATATTTGCAATTATGGCTGCCGGCTCCTGGGGAAGAAAAAGTGAGCAGGACCTGCCTGGTTCCTCACCGGTCCATTTCTGTGCCTGGTCAAAGTATCAGCTGGGCTGGGTTCAACCGGTACCGGTTGAGCGCATCGGCAATTCAAAACTTATTGATCAAAAACTTCCTCCATCTGCTGATACCGGAAAGATTTACAGATTGTTGAGTGACCCTGACGGTCCGGACTGGGAGTGGTCCGGAGGAAGCGGTGAATATTTTCTGGTTGAGAACAGACATCAGTCCGGATTTGATAAAAGTCTGCCTGGTAATGGTCTATTAATCCTCCATATTGATGATTCCCGGAGCGATAATGATGACCAGAACCATCCCTTAGTTGGAATAATACAGGCTGATGGAGAAACAGGATTCCTCTTAAACAATCTGGGTGAGGCGAAAGACCTCTGGAAAAATTCCACCTACGGGTTCGGCGATACCTCAAAACCGGCCAGTCTTGATTACAACGGTAATCCTACCGGAGTCTGGGTATATAATATCGGTCCGGCTGATTCAATAATGACCGCATCTTTCTGGGTTACTCCAATCCTTCTGGGCAGGGTCTATTCATTCCCCAATCCCTATCGTGCTGACCATCCTCCTCCCTGGGGCGATAAAGTAGTCATAACCTATGTCCCGACCGATACGACCGAACTCACTTCTAAGTTCCCCAGGTTTAAGGTTACTATCTACAATATTGCGGGTGAACGTGTCAGAATACTTGACACCGGGCCTAAAGAAATCGACCGCTTTTCCCGACGCGCCTTCTGGGATTTAAAAAATGAAAACGGCCAGGATGTTGTAAGTGGAATGTATCTTTATGTAATTGAAACCCTCGATAATAAACACGAAAGAAATAAAGGTCGGCTGACCATTATTCGGTGAAATCTTCTTATCCCAAAAATGTCAGCATTATTGCAGTTGTATTTATTATCTGCATACTATTTGTTGCCGGAATAAATTTATATATCAGCATTCAGTTTCGCAATCAATTAATTAAGTATGACCACAACAGGATTATCGCAATGGGCACAATCTGCCGGGGGTTTTTGAATCATTATCAAGACCCCCGAACAAAAAACTCCCTGTTTCGTATTTTGATGAAATCATTTCAGCTTAATACCCTGATTATCAGTGACACCCTCGATAACATCATCTATGATTCTCGTAATCCATTTAATCCAAGCAGCATACCACAACGCATAAGCCTCCAGGGGAAATTCCCGAATCTGCCCAAACCAGGTCAGGTTATCCGAAAAGGAAAAGCCTATCTCTATCTTAATGATGAACCACGATTTTATCTCTACACAACCTTATCCGTTCTTTACATTCCGACCTTTGATAAAATCTTCCAGTGGCACATATTTTATATAACAATTTCCCTGATATTTGTAGGATTTTTAGGAATATTTTTAATCCGCAACCTGTTTCTGCCGATGCGATATGTAAGCAAACTTGCTGAAGAACTGGGTGTTGAAATGAAATCTGAGGATTTTGTATCAAAAACATTCAAAGAAATTTATGATAAACTGCGCTTAAGGGAAGAGGCCATTAAAGAATTTTCCGGATATATCGCCCACGAATTCAGAAACTCAATCGGTGCAATTGTGGGTATTGCCCGGCTTATTGAAAAAGGGAAAAAATCATCTGCAGAAATCATTCAGGAATGTCAAACTATGGAAGAATTAATCAATCATCTCTTAGAATTCGCCCGCCCCTTAAAACCTCAAAAAACCCGGATTGAAATCGACCAGCTGATTGATGATGTTGTTAAACAGATTCCGCTCGGCAAGGATATAGAGGTTTATAAAATACCGGAGCGGTCCGGTATATCAATAATGGCGGATTATGAACTTTTAAGCAATGCGATAAAAAACCTATTAAGAAATGCGGTTGAGGCAATAGATAAAAAAGGGGTAATCAAAATAGAAAAAGGCCGGTCCCAGGATTTTATAACGATTTCAATAATTGATAACGGCTGCGGAATTGATCCCCAGGATGCTATAAAAATATTCACCCCATTCTATTCAAAAAAAGAGCAGGGTATAGGTCTGGGCCTCGCCTATGTCAAAAAAATTATGGAGGCACATAATGGCAGAGTTGAGCTGGAATCAAAAAAGGGTCAGGGGTCAAAATTTACATTATTTATCCCAATCTTGACCCCTTGATTTTAGCCGCGATTTGATTATATTTATCAGGATGCCAAAAAGGAGCAGTTAATTATGAAAAAATTTATAAAGAATTTAATCGATACCCTATCCTTAAAAAAGGTCGATTATGGAGATATCAGAGTTGTGGAAACAGAAATTGAAACAATCACATTAAAAAATGGGGTCGTTGAGGCGATTTTGCACGATACCGACCTCGGTTTTGGGATAAGGGTTTTAAAAAATTCTGCCTGGGGGTTTTCATCCGCAAATCAACTTACCAGAAAAGCCGGAAACAAAGTAATCAAAGAAGCCCTTGATATCGCCCGGGCATCAGCCCGAATCAAAGGTTCCGGAGTCAATCTCACCCCGCTTAAACCCCAGAAAGGCACCTATCGCACCCAGTTTAAGATTGACCCGATGAAGATTTCACTTGATCAGAAATTAGAACTCCTCCTTACCTGTAATAGTATTATGCGCCGGGAGAAACTTATAAAGGTAAGCCAGGGTTTTCTCCGCTTTAAAAGGATAAAGGTGTATTTTGCCTCAACCGAGGGTTCTCTTGTCAGCCAGGATTTTGTCTATAGTGGCGGGGGTATAAAGGTCTATGCAGTGGACAAAGAAGAGATGCAGTCGCGTTCCTATGGTGATTTCAGTCAGCAGGGATATGAATTCATTAAAGAACTCAACTTTATCAAAAATGCGCCCCGAATCGCCGAAGAGGTTGTAATGCTGCTCAAGGCAGAGCCCTGCCCGGAAAAGAAGGCTACTGTGGTGCTCGATTCTGACCAGATGGTCCTGCAGGTCCATGAATCGTGCGGACATCCTGCTGAGCTGGACCGGGTTCTGGGGACTGAGGCATCATATGCCGGCACCAGTTTTCTTACCCCTGATAAACTCAATAAATTCAAGTATGGTTCAGAGATAGTTAATATTGTAGCGGATGCAACCGTGCCTAAGGCATTGGGAACATTCGGCTGGGATGACGAAGGTGTTCCAGCCCGGAAGGTCTATCTTGTGAAGAACGGCCTGTTTGTCGGCTACCTGACTTCCCGTGAGACTGCAGGGATATTGAATCAAACCTCGAGTGGTGCGATGAGGGCCGACGGCTGGAACCGCATTCCGCTTATCAGGATGACAAATATCAATCTTCTTCCCGGAACCTGGAAATTTGAAGAGATAATTCAGGATACAAAAGACGGTATATTTATGCAGACCAATAAATCCTGGTCTATTGATGATAAAAGGCTGAATTTCCAGTTCGGTTGTGAATTTGCCCGCGCCATAAAGAACGGTCGATTGACAAAGGTCTATAAAAATGCTACATATGCCGGCATAACACCCCGATTCTGGAAAAGTTGTGATGCAATTGCCAACCGCCGTTCCTGGAAGGTCCACGGCGTTCCAAACTGCGGCAAGGGGGAACCGGGCCAGAGTATGTTTGTTGGTCATGGAACTGCACCGGCACGCTTTCGAAATATTCAAATTGGAATTGCACGATAAGAAAGGGATAGCACAGCTTTGCATAAAGGTCTGAATAATAACCTTATAGATTCCATACGGTTGCTCTCAATCATTATCTTATCGACTATCTCGTGCGCTTATTTTAATACATTCTACAATGCACAGAGTTATTATCATAAGACACGACAACTGGTTACGAATGATACCCTGAAGGTCGATTCTGACTACTTTGATAAGACAATAGAAAAGGCTACATCGCTCATAGTAAAATATCCAAATTCGCGCTGGGTAGATGATGCCCTCTTTATGATGGGTGTTTCATACTATTTTAAGGGTGATTATCCAAGGGCATTAGAGAAATTTGACTATCTCTTGCTAAATTACCCGGAAACCGGCTTTTACGACGACGCCCTCTATTACAAAGGTCTTACCTATTTCAAACAGAACAACCTATCCAAGGCAGTAATCGCCCTCAAGGAGGCGGCAGAATCAAAGGCATACAAGAAAAATGCCGGCATTATTCTTTTATATATCTACAAAAGAGAGAAAAATTACGAAGCCATAAATGAACAGGCACGGCAGTTGCTTGAACTTGGATTGTCAAAAAAAGAGAAAAATGATGTCCTCGAAATCCTGGGTGAAGCCCAATTCAATCAGAAAGAATATACTAAGGCATTAGACACCTACAATAAAATGCTTGAAATTACCAAGGCAAAGACAAAAAAGGATTCTCTGAAATTGAAGATCGCCCGTATCTATCTGCAGGTAGGAAAATATGACATCTGTAAGAAACTCCTTGAACCAGAACATAGCCCGCCATTCCGTCTCCTCCTTGGTGATTTGAATCTTAAATTGAATAATAAAGAAAAGGCAGAGGAAATCTATCATAAGGTGACAAAAGAGGGCGGCGGTAATTTCTCTGCACAGGCATACTATAAACTGGCAAGGCTTTATGAAGAAACCGATAGTATCGATAAGGCAATCGCCTATTATGACTCTTCACTTAATAAATCCGTAACCGATGAATATGCCCTGGAGGCGAAGAAAAAAGCCGATATCTTAAGAAAAATAAAAGAACTGCAGGGGAAAACTGAAGACCCGGCTGGAGCAAAATTTCATCTTGCTGAAATCTATTTTACAGAATTGAATGATATAAACCGGGCACTCAAATTCTATCGCACCGTAACCGAGGATTACCCCGGGTCTAAATGGGCATCAAAGGCACTTTATGCCCGTTTCTGGATAACCAAAAATATTGTAAAGAATGACTCTGCAGCCGGGATCCTTGCCGATGAACTATTTAAAAAATATCCCGATACCGAGTATGCAATAAGTGCCAGAAAAATACTGGGCATCGAGCAATGAATTTTCAGACACGGATTAAAAGAAAAATCTTATTTAATAGAGATATATTCGGCTTAGAGGTATTCCTTCCCCGTATCAGACCTGTTCCTGGCCAGTTCTTCCAGCTCCAAGCAAACCCGGGAATCGACCCCTTTTTGCAGCGGCCAATCAGTATCGCTTCTCACAAAAACCGGCATGCCCTCTTTATAATCAAGATTGTCGGTAAGGGAACTAAGATACTGTCTGAAAAAAGACCGGGTGATCCTATCTTTTTAAGGGGACCGATGGGTAAGGGAATCAGACCAAAAAAGGGTAAAACCCTGCTCATTGCCGGAGGGATTGGAATCGCCCCGCTCTACTTTCTTGCCCAGCACTGCCGGAAAAGAAAAATCCCATTTTCCATAATCTACGGAGCGAAAACCGAAAAAGACCTGATTCTGAAAACAGCACTAAAAAAATTGACCTCCTCCTGTTTCTTTGTTGTTGAAAAAGGGAAAGGGGAAAAAGGAACCGTCATATCATTTCTAAAAAACTTTCCAGTTAAGAATTATAAATTCATCTATGTATGCGGCCCAAGACCGATGCTCATTCAATTACAGAAACTCAAAATTACCAGGCCGGTCTATGCATTCTGTGAAGACTTTCTGGGATGCGGCTGCGGCATCTGCCTGGGATGTGCAATAATGGTCAAAAATACCTATAAAAGGGTCTGCACTGATGGTCCGGTATTTAAATTAAAAGAAATCAATTTTTTAAACTATGATTGAACTATTCGGAATGAAATTTAAAAATCCTGTATTCATTGCATCCGGGGTTTTTGAATTTGGTCTTAAATACAAAAGGGTGAGCAACCGGGTTGGTGCCCTGTTTACCAAGGGCATCACCTTAAAACCCAGAACAGGTAACCCCCCACCCCGGATATATGAAACACCCTGCGGTTTGATTAATACCGTGGGTCTTGAAAATCCCGGGGTTAAAGAATTTGTCAAAAAGATTCTCCCCCGGATAAAAAAACTCAAAACCCGTATCTTTGTTAATGTTGCAGGATTTACAAAACAGGAATTTGTCCAGATTGTCCAGGAAATCGGTAACCGGGTTGACGGCTTTGAACTGAATGTCTCCTGCCCCAATGTAAAAGAAGGTGGTGTCCAGTTCGGACAGGACCCCCAGATCTGCGGCCGGATTGTTACTGCAGTGCGTAAGAAAACAAAACTTCCTGTAATCGTCAAACTTACTGCCAATTTTTGTGATCCCCTGATAACAGCAAAAGCCTGTGTGGATGCGGGCGCCGATGCCATAGCATTGATAAATACGCTCCATGCAATAAAGTTTGATACAACGAAAAAGAAACCCTTAATAATCGGAGGACTTTCTGGCCCGGCAATAAGACCATTTGCCCTCTATTGTGTCTATCGATTAAAAGCATTGAAGGTGCCGGTCATCGGCGGCGGCGGCATTGTCAGTGCCCGGGATGCCTATGAATTTATCCTTGCCGGGGCATCGGCAATCACCCTGGGCTCAATCTGTTTCAGGGACCCCTATGCACCTTTAAAGATTATCAAGGAACTAAAAAAATTTATGTCTGAACAAAAACCAAGGAGGTTAAATTAATGAAAGAACATCTCATTGTCTCGCTTGACCTGAACAACCTTGAAGATATCAAAGACCTGGTCAAAAATTTAGGTGACCTGGTTGCATTTTACAAAATCGGCTCAATTCCATTTATCTATTTTGGCAGGGAAATCATTACATTTCTCAAAGAGAACAATAAAAGAGTGATGCTCGACTTGAAATTTCACGATATTCCCAATACAGTTGCTCGAACCTGTGAAGGGGCATTAAAACTGGGCGTCGATTTTATCACCCTGCATACAAGCGGCGGTTTTTCAATGCTTGAAGAGGCGGTAAAGGCAACCCTATTATATGAAGATAAAAAAATCCCACGCCCCAAACTGCTCGGCGTGACTGTTCTGACAAGCATTGATGAGGCACATTTCAGAGACCTGTTCGGTGATATTAAAAGGTCACTCTCTGAACAGGTTCTATTTCTTGCCGGTCTTGCCCGCAGTGCTGGACTTGATGGTGTTGTAGCATCACCCAAAGAGATCAAAATGATAAGAGAAGAATGCGGTAAGGATTTTCTTATCGTCACACCAGGAATCAGGTTAAAACCGGGTCAGGATGACCAGGCGAGAACTATGACGCCGGGACAGGCAATAAGTGCCGGGGCTGACTATATTGTTGTGGGTAGGCCGATAGTAAAGGCACCTGACCCGGTATCTGCAGCCGAAGAAATCATTAAGGAGATGGAAAGTGGAAATTGAAAAATTATTAAAAGAACTGAGGGTCCTTCAACAAGGGCATTTTCTCTTAAACTCCGGACTCCATTCTGAATTCTATTTTGAAAAATTTCGGATTCTTGAAAACCCCTTAGCAACAACAAAACTCTGTGCACTCATTGTTGAGCATTTTAAAGAACTTAATATTGACTGGGTAATCGGTCCAACCACCGGAGGAGTGATCATCGCCTTTGAGACCGCCCGGCAGTTAAACAGTTATGCAGGTTTTGCTGAAGAACGCGAGGGTAAAAGAATTATCGGCCGGGGATTTGATATAAAAAATAAACGCATACTCGTTGTTGATGATGTCCTGACCACCGGGAAATCATTAAAACAGACCCTGAAGGCGATTGAAGCAAGTCAGGGTGATGTTGTCGGTATCGGGGTATTGGTCGACCGCAGCAATCAAACAATGCCCTTCGAATACTATGCAACCTATCAAAAGGAGGTGGTGAATTACTCACCTGATAACTGCCCACTCTGCAAAAAAGGGATACCCCTTATCAGACCCGGAGGGATTTAAATACCAGCCCTTCTAAACTTCTTTTATCTTTCATCCTGGACATTAACCCTGATATTCATCCCCTTAACTGCCCGGCAGTACACAGATAATCTTTTCATAATCTCTCTTGTCTCTGCAGTCTATAATGGAATGGTTCTTTTTTCCTCAATCATTTTCGGCCGGCTTGGTGATACGCTCGGCCGAAAAAAGATTGTCCTTTTGGGTTTTCTAATCTGCGGCCTCATATTTGCCGGACACAATTTTATTCGTGATATCTTCAGCCTTTTTATATGCCGGGGGCTTGCCGGTATCGGAGTTGGAATGATTCCCGGTTCACTCGCGGCTTTAGCCTGGGGAGGTTCCTTAGGCTTCTTTACAGGCCTGGGTTCCCTGGGTTTTACCGGGGCAAGTCTGGTCGCCGGAATATTAAAAAAGAATATCTATATCTTTTCCGGCTCGGCACTACTTGCCTTTACCGGATTCATTATCGCCCTGTTTATAAAAGAAAAACCGATTCAACTCAATGTGCCTCTTTTCCCTATTAAAATTATCTTCAAAAACATCCGCGTATATCTCCCCTATCTAATCCGGCACAGTGCCGCAACTGCAATCTGGGCGATATTCCCCATCTATCTGACGACACTTGGTGCCGATAAATTCTGGATTGGAATAATTTATGCAATAAATCCCTTAATGCAGTTTATCTTTATGCTCCTGCTTGACCGCTATAAAAGCACATCCCTTATATCGGTCGGACTTATCGCCTCTTTTATTACATTCTCGGGATATGCATTATCAAAAAACTGGCAGGTGGTCATCGCACTCCAGGTCCTGCTCGGCTTTTCCTGGGCAAACCTCTATCTCGGTTCAATCAAATTTTTGCTTGAAAACAATGCCGAGAAGGCAACCGCTACCGGTATTCTCAATTCAATATTTGGACTCTCGGGAATTATCGGACCGATTATCGGCGGCCTGGTCCTCTTCTTTGGACTCCGCACCCTCTTATACTTTTCAGCAATCCTTGCCCTGAGTGCAATTATAGTTTTAAGAATCCTAAGGCGGTCAGCACAAACAGTATCACCGCAATAACTGCACCGTACCAGCCCAGCATACATAAAGAAAGCACAATTATTCCAGCGATAAGCACGCCCAGGGAAATAATCAAAAGTGATTTTTTAAATTCAAGGTCAAAGAGAAACGCAATTAAGGCGCCGGTCCAGGCACCGGTTCCGGGCAGGGGCACGGCGACAAAAGCCAGAAGACCGATTTCCTTGTATTTTTTGATCACATAATCACCCCTTTTTCTTGTCCGGTTAAACAGCCAGTCAAAGAATTTACTTAAGATTTTTATCTTTGATAAAAATCTCACCGCCGGCTTCAAAAGTAAAATTATAAAAGGCACCGGAATGATATTTCCCAAAAATGAAATTAGAAATGCCTTGAACCAGGCAATATGGAAAAGATTTATTGCCAAAGGTAAAGAACCGCGCAGTTCAATAATCGGCAGCATTGATGTAATAAATACGGCAAGTTCCGGGCTCAATCCCCGGGCAACCAGGTCCTGAGGATTCATATACCTCCTCTCCGCCTCCTTAATATCCAGTCAAATGAAAAAAGCAGTATAATCAAAACGGCAAATATCGGGTGATTAAATTTAATGCGGGTATAGGTATCACGCCGCTTTATTCTCGGTGCTTTCAAATTTTTAAGGCTGTCAACGGGATAGTATTTTCCCATTGTCTTTTTCGCAATCATCTGTAATAATCGATGATTAATCGGTTCTGTGGTTTCGAGCGGATGTGGTCTAATCTCGATATTTAAGGGTCGGCTCTTCAAAATCTCATCACCGAGTCGACCCTGTGCATAGATTTTATATTTACCTGGATTCCGGGCAAAAAAGGTAGCTTCATACATACCCTTTTCTACTTCATAGAACGGAATCTTTAAATTACCAAATTTAAGATAGAAATCACCGCCTGAAGCAGGCTTCAGGGATGAATCAAAACTCTGCAGTTTCACCCTGATCTCCTCACCGGCGCGATAATCTTTTTTTACGGCTTCCAAAAAAAGACGACCTTTTCCCTTAAGGATATAAGTAAATCTTATAATATCTGACAGTAAAGCAGCAAGTATATCCTTCTGCTGCAGCCCTTTCTGAAGAAATTGCCAGGTGCCCAAATCAACAATGTTAATTTGAAACACTATCCCCCCATATTTATGATAGGCGATGATTGGAAGATTAGCCGACCGGGCGATAACCACCGCATCATCTTTGCTACCATAAACACGATTAATCGCCGAAATCGGTGGAACCTCATCCCCCGGCTTGAAAACTGAAAAAGGCTGGAGAATATCAAGCCGATATTCCCCCCTGATAACACCACCTGTCATATTTATAGGCAGGATATTCTGCCAGACACTATCCACACCCTCAAGCGAACCGATAATCAGCATCCCCTTTCCCTGCTTTAAAAATACCCGGACATCAGAAATAGAAATGTCATCAAAATTTATGTTATCAAGAATCACGACATCAACCGAATCGAATTCGATATGCGATTTTATCCTCCTGTTCGTCTTTACATCAAGGTATCTTCCAGAACCAAGTGTAATAATAGAAGAAAGGGCAATGTGCGAGTCCTTGTTTAAGGCATCAAGGATAAATTTTGTATTAAAAGAGGGATGACTTGTAAAATATTGAACCCGAATCTTCTCACTCAAAACATTGAGGGATGTATAAAAGATATTATTCTCATAGGTCTGTTCCCGGGATTCTGGTCTAATTTTGATGACCAGATTCTTCTCGCCGGGTTTCTTAAAAACAGTCTTAAATACTACACGTCTCTGTGCACCAACCAGACTCAGCGGAAAGGAACTCCTCAACTTACCCGAAGGAAGTTCAATCTCAACAATACCTTTTTTCTTCTTATAGCCGGCAGATTGAACTATAACTTCGATCTTTGTTGTATCATTGATATAAACAAACTTCGGAACCACCACATCCGCCACGGCTATGTCTTTTATTGTCTCAACCCCGACCCCGAATGTATATACTACAGGTCCCGGTTCATCAAGAACATCAATTGGTGACCGTCCATAATTATGATTACCATCACTGAACAAAAAAATTACTGCAGGGTTCTTTTCTTTAACCTTTCTTAATGCAGCGGTGATATTCGTATAACTGCCGAGACGGGCCGGTTTTCGGCTACACAATGATTCACTGAAAAAATATAATCTATGCGGAAATTCAACATCGTCGATAGTCTTGAGCAATTGAGAGAAGACCGGCTTCATACTTAAAGATGCATCCACCAGGAAAACAGGCGAATCATTCTCTGATGGTTTCTTTACAGGAAGAACAAAATTTGTGGTCAAAAGGACAAGAAATAAAAGCGCAAATATTCTTATGAGTAAATTCAGCAGACTCTTTCGATACAAGAGAACAATAATTACAACCGCAATCAGACTAATGGAGTAGACTATCAAGATTCACCGATCCCGGCTCAAGAATGATGCAATTGGTATCCCCGACCGAAACCTCTCCCTTACCTGAATAATTCTTGTAGAGCACAATAATATCATAAGAAAGCGAATCCCGCACCTCGAATCTGAATTTACCCTGAATAACCCTGGATATCCCCAGAGCAATATTTCTTTTAATTATTGCCAAACCCTGCTTCAGGAGTGTATCATTAAGCAATACCTTACCTTCTAAAATCAGCGGCTCATAGGTTGTATCCGGGGTAATAGATGTTATCAATGCTCCAACCCGATTCTGGCTGATATCCTTCGCCTCTTTTATATAAAGATAATATGTGGTATCATAACATAATGTATCACCGATTGAATCGGGTGAAAAGAGTGCGGTGCGTAGATTCCGCCATTTCAGGAACAACTTTTTCTCAGGAATAATATAGTATCTCAAGGATGTTGTATCCATCGCCTTGGAGAACTGAACAAAAAACTCTTTATACCCCCTGCCTCGAGAATATTTTACGGGCCAGGCAGGGATTGTGTCCGGTGTGAGAGAACCAACAAATTCTGCAGTAAAGTTTCCTCTGTTTTCCGCCGTGTCATATACAGTTCCCGAAACATTATATGTAATCATTTTCTGAAGCGGCGTAATCGCAACAATCTCGGTCCGGGAAAGTGAGGGATAAAGACTTATGATATTGAGCGTTTCCGTATCTGCAGTAATAAGAAAATTTTTCGGACTAAGGCTCAGGGTATCAATCTCCTCAGAGAATGTAAACTGAACCTGGCGGTTGTTTAAGGCAGCGATATGCTTCAAACGCGGAGCAACACGGTCTCGGGCAATCGGCGGCGCCTTATGTGCACAGGCGAGGATGAAAACGACTGCAAATGGAATTAAATCGCGGAATTTGACAAATTGCATATATCTAAAACCACTCCCCTTTTTTATCCAGACATCTTCTTATCTCTGAAATTACCGAATTGTCAAGCTCTGTTATTCGACCCTTCAGGATAGAACCGGATAATAATCTATAGATGTCATCAAGACTCTTTTTCTTTTTCAGAATCTGTAAATGGCGCCTTACGGTCTCGACATCACCCCTTTTTAACGGCCCGCTCAGGGCATTTTTCAATCCATCCCTTTTAATGTTTTCAAGTGTATCTTCAATGATCGGAATAACAACCTCATAAAATTCCTGTCCTTTCCAGCCGATCTCCCGACTCAATTCCCTGATTAAATTAAGATATCCAATCAGAAGATTAGAAGCGAACACACCAATCAGATGGTATTTACCTTTAAATTCGGGTTTTATCATTCTAATCAAAAAACGGTCTTTGGGAAAGATTTTCTTTATTGCACTTATTGCCGGGCGGTCGCCTTCAACATATAAGAATATCTTTTTCAAAGACAATTCCACCCCGGGGAATGTCGCAAAAGGATGGATTGACCCCCGACAGACATTCTTGGATTTCGGAATTACCCTTGAACTGAGACAGCCACTGAAATGAAAAATAAATTTTTTTGTCTTGATATATTTCTTTATCTCCTGATAAACTACTTTTATCTTATCGTCAGGAGTGGCAATAAAAATCGCCTCGCTCCTCTGACAGACCTCTTCAGGCGTCAAATCACCCTTCAATCGAAGCAGTCTTTTCCCGAGGGCGAGATTTCTTTTATCAATATCATAAATACCAACAATTTTATTATATCGTCTCAATGAATAAAAGATTGAAATACCCACCCGGCCGCAGCCAATCAATCCAATTTTCATAGCCAATTATATCCGCAACCATTGATATGTCAACGGCGGCGGTGTTTGACATCCGGCATATCCAGGCTTGCCGGGAAAATTCATCAATAAATAAGAAAATCAGCAAAATATCTGCAGACCGGGAAAATATCGAGTGTCAGGCACCGTCTACAAACTGTGAATTGACTAATTCAGGAAATTCGTTATAATTAGGCAGTCGCGCCCGTAGTTCAATTGGATAGAACGGTGGACTCCGGCTCCGCAGGTTACGCGTTCGAATCGCGTCGGGCGCGCCAGGTTATAAAATTTAAGGGATTTGCGCAAAGGAGGTTAGAATGGAATTCTATGAGGTCATAAGAAAAAGGCGCAGTGTGAGAAAATATCAATCAAAAAAGGTCCCCGACGATATCCTGAATAGGATTCTCGAGGCTGGCAGGATCGCACCATCAGCAAAAAATATCCAGCCCTGGCACTTTATTATCATTCGGGATCCGGAAATAAAGAATAAGGTCGCCCGGGCCTGTCGGGGGCAGCACTTTGTTGCCGAAGCCGATGTAATTATCTGCGGATGCGCCCGGGAAAAGCTCGCCTGGGGAAGGATGGGCGGCTATATGAGTTCATTTGCCGTGGACCTGGCGATTGCAATGGACCATATAATTTTAGCTGCGGCAAATGAAGGACTCGGCACCTGCTGGATAGGGGCGTTTAATGAAAAAGAGGTAAAAGAAATTCTCAGGATTCCTGAGGATGTCAGGGTTGTTGCCCTTACCCCGATTGGTTATCCTGCAGAACAGCCCCGGGATCGGGGCAGAAAACCGCTCAATGAGATTGTCTCTTATGAACATTATTAGAGAAACACCTTGATTTCGTATCAAAGATTTAACCGACATTCTAAAACCTTGATTTTTTAGTCAATTTATCTATTATTATTTATGCCATTTTTCCCGATTTTACTTATTATGTACCCCCTTATCCTCGATTCAACAATACTCTCAATAAATACAGCGGACCGAACCGCAGAGAGACTATCCCTGAATGAAGAAATCATTGATTATGTTCCGGATACCGCCCTCTATGTCCTGACCGAGCATAACCTTTATAAGATTAATCCCCGGCATCTCAAAATAATGGACCACATTCCATTACCGGTTCGTTTCAACTACTTTAAAGTCGACCAGGAAGATATTGCACTCATATCAAGCAATGAAATCGTTGTTCTGAAAACAAAAAATCTTAACTATAAAATGGGTATCGGGGTCGATTATGCAGATTACCAGCCTCTTCTTATTCAACACAATATTATCTATCTTAAAGTAGATACCGAAAAAAGGAGTATCATAAAAAAATTTGATTTAAGAACCGGCCATCTTATCAAAAAATTGGTCACCTCAAGGATTCAACAATGGCGATACGATACCCTGAATCAGCGATTTATTTTTCTTGACATTAACAACCGAATTATGATTATTAATCGTAACCTGAAAAAAGAAAAGACAATAAAATTGAAATTTGACACCAATGGTTTCATTCCACTCCGTTACGGCCTGCTCCTTTTCCACCCCCAGGCAGTATCTACGGTTGACAAAAATGGTTTACTAATCGATTTCCAGCCCCTGCCTGCACAAATGGAGCACAAAGATTTAATTTTTTACAATAAAGATATTATCATTAATCTTGATTCTTTAACAATACGCATAAAAAGAAGATTTGAAAACCGGTTTCAAATTACAGACCTCTATCACCTGAACCATCCCGGCTATGCAATTGGTATAAATAAAGATAATAAATTCTTTTTTCTGAGAAATGATACATCAGCCTTTCTGCCCCTGAGTATCAGGGAAATCGCCTTAGCCCAGGCAGCATATCCCGAGCCAAAAGCAGATTCCCTATGGTACATCCAGATTGGTGCGTTCAGCATCCTGAATTATGCCCAGCATCTACGCCAAAAGTTTCTCGAGCAGGGAATACCGGTATTCATCGATTCTTCCGGCTTATATCGTGTTAAACTGGGTGGTTTTAGAAAAAAGGAGGATGCCGTAGCATTTATTGAAACAACCCATATTCAGGGCTGGATTGTCCTTGATAAAATCCTTGGCAGCAAGTCGAATATCGATTTTAACATAAATAAAAAGAAAGAAATCATTGAAAAAGGAGGAAAAGATGAAGGAGGTCATTAAGACCGGTTCCGCCCCTGAGGCAATCGGTCCATATTCCCAGGCTGTTAAGTCTAAAGGCTTAATTTTCACCGCCGGCCAGATTGCAATTTCTCCAGGGGATAATAAACTGCTTGAATCAGATATAAAAATCCAGACCCGGCAGGTATTAGAAAACTTAAAGGCGGTGCTTGAGTCGGCAGGCAGCAGCCTTTCAAAGGTTTTAAAGACCACTGTCTATTTAATAAAACCCGATGATTTTCCCGAAATGAATAAGGTCTATGCAAAATATTTTGAACACCAACCGCCCGCGCGCACCACGGTCTTTGTTAACAGCCTTCCCAAGGGTGCTTTAATAGAAATCGATGCCGTTGCTGAATATTAATCAATTAGAAAAGAAACTGGGAATAAAATTCAAGAATCAGGACCTGTTGATAAACGCATTCACCCATTCATCATCAATAAGGGATACCAGGGCTTCAAGGAATAGAACCAATGAAGTTCTTGAATTTCTCGGCGATGCAGTTCTGGAATTAGTATCAAGAGAATACTTTATTAAAAATTATCCCGACTTTGATGAAGGGGAACTGAATAAGTTAAAAAAAATGTATACAAATGAACAGACCCTTTACAAAATCGGTTATGAACTTGGCCTGGGCAATTATCTCATAATGGATAAAGGCGAGGAGCTTACCGGAGGCAGAGACCGGCCATCAAATATCGCGGACTGTTTAGAGGCATTGATTGGGGCGTTGTATCTTGACCAGGGACTGAATAGTGCACGAGAATTTATCCGGAGAACCATTCTCAGTCGTAAGATAGAAAAACATCAGGATTATAAATCAATCCTGAATGAATGGGTAATGCAGACAGGACATACAATCCGCTATGAGATTTCGGCTGAAGATGGCCCTCCCCATCAAAAAATATTCTATGTGCAACTTTTTATAAATGAAAAAATGGCTGCCCGGGGAAAAGGTAAGACAAAAAAAGAGGCAGAGCAGGATGCGGCACGGAACTATATAGACAAAATCGGTATATAAAACAATACCCCTCTTAATGATAGATTCAGACCATAAATTTAAAGATTTTCTTCTATCTCTTTAATCTCCCGGGTTAATTTATGATACTCTTCAAAGAGCTTTTGATATCTTCGTGGATTATCAAAAGCCCCGGGTTGAGAAAACAGTCGGCGCAGTTTATTAAGGCGCGCCTCCTTTTTTGCAATCCTCAACCGCAACTTTTCTTTCAATGAGATAGATTTTTTCTTTCCCTTTTTTCCTCCTGTTAGAACGCTGTTTCTTTTACTCAAATAATAAGAAAAATTACCAGGATAATTAAACAGCTTTCCATCTTTCAATTCAATTATTCTGGTTGCAAAAGGAATAATCAGCTCCCGATTATGACTCACCAGAATGACCGTTCCATCATACGAAGATATCGCCTCTTTTATTGCATCGGTTGAATCCTTATCAAGATGATATGTGGGTTCATCCATAATCAGAAGATTGGACGGTTTAATCATCGTCAGCAAAATCACAAGCCTTGTCTTCTCACCACCGCTCAAGACCTTTATCTTTTTATTTATATCATCTCCAGAAAAGAGAAACAGACCCAAAAATTTACGGATATTCTGATGCGCCTCCGGACCTGCCTTTTCCGATACGGTTTCAAAAACGGTGTATTCAGGATTCAATTTGAGCAATATCTCATGGGAGAATGCACCGACCTGTAATTTCTCACTGGTCCACCTTGTGCCGTGGTTCGGTTCTTCATATCCCGCAATAATTCTGCAGAGTGTAGACTTACCGGCGCCATTCCGGCCTAAAAGGGCAATCCTTTCACCCCTCTCAACCGTCAGATTAATATTTTCAAAAATCTTATTATCATTATAATATTTACTGATGTTCTTGAGTTGAACAATCTTCTGAGAGTGAATCTCGGCAAGGGGAAATCGAACCTTGATACTTTTTATCCTTTTTTCGGTTTCAATCGGTTTCAATTTTTCCAAGTATTTTTCCCGACTCTTAACAATCCTCGCCTTCGCCTTATTCGCCCGATTGCGCATAATGAATTCCTTAATCTGTTTGATATGTCTCTGCTGGGTCTTTGCCTGATGCTCTAATTGTTCCCTTCTTATCTGCGCCTTATGCAGATATCCGGTATAATCGGTTCGATATTTATGAAACCTGCCCTGATTGATTTCTAATATACCGTTTGAACCACTTTTGACCTGAAGAATCTTATCAAGAAAATATCGGTCATGCGAAACCACAATCATCGCGCCCTTAAAATGTTCCAGATAATCTTCCAGCCACATTATGGATTCAATATCAAGATGGTTTGTGGGCTCATCCAGCAGTAAAAGGTCGGGCTGATTTAAAAGCAGCCGGGCAAGCACAATCCGCATCTGCCAACCACTTGAAAATTCTTCCACCCTCTTTTCATAATCATCCTGTAAAAAACCCAATCCGGCAATAACCTTATATGCCTCAACCTCATAATTATATCCACCCGTGCTGAGAAATCGCTCTTCTTCGGTTTCATATTTTTTAATTAATTGCTGGTCTGAAGGATTTTCACCGATCATTGTCTGTAATCGGGTAATCTCTTCAAGCTGCCGGTGATAGTCCTTTAGCACCTCATCAATAAGTCTATTACCCCTCAGGATAATCTCTTCCTGAGGCAGGTATCCGATCTTCAAATTTCTTTGTTTCAATACCTGACCACGGGTAGGGGTCAATGAACCATTTATAATGCGCAATAATGTAGTCTTGCCTGCACCATTTTGTCCGACCAGACCAAATCGGTCCCGGGGATTAATATTAAAATCCACCCCGGTAAAAAGTATCCGCTCGCCGATTGTATATTCAACATTATTCAGACTGAGCATAAATTAATCGTAATGAAGACAAATTTTCATCATAATGAATATTTGAGTCACCCACTCCACTGATATTGCCGCACATACAGGATAACAGGCAGAGGAAAATCATTGCAGGAACTATAATTTATCTTAACTAATTTTTTTTAAAATTTAAGCGCAACTCCTACGCGCGCACGGAATCCAGGTTTCCAGTGGAATGGATTGTTGTAATATGTTCGTCGTGCCTTTAGATATTCCTGACATAATTCATCCGGGGCATTAAGGCCATCGTGGTTATAATCAGCCTGTGGTGTATAGTATGCACTCGACATTGAAATGGTTGAAAAACCTGAAATCTTTACCTCAACTTCACCCCCATCATCATCCGGCCTTCCTGTAGAACTGTAAACTTCTTTAACCTGGTCAGTATTGAAGAGATTATAGATATTGCTGAAGATAGAAAATTTTAATCCGGCAATTTTAATCTCCTTGGAAAGGTTGGCGTCAACATTAACATAACCAGGCATCCTTGCTGAGTTATTATCACCCAGTTTATTTCCTTTCAAATCAATTGGGGTATAGGGAAATCCGGAGTGGAAGGAGATAACAAAATCAGCGAAAAAGTCTCTCAGGGGCATAACCATAAAATCTTCGGGAAAATCAACGGCGACACTTGAATTAACCATATGCCTTTCATCAAAATCGAGCCAGTAGTCAATATTGGGCAGTGGATATTCTCCAGTGATTGGATCGCGTGACTGATTATAGATATCATAATAGTGCTGCCAGGCATAGGATGCAGTGCCCTTTGCAAACTGCAGGGTGTAGGAAAGGTCAAAACTCCAGTAGTTCGAAAGGCGTTTCTTTACAGTAATTTCCATACCTTTAACACTTCCATAATCAATATTTGTTACCTGATAATAGGGACTGGGTAAAACAAGAATCTGCCTCGTCTGGATTAAATCGTAAATATCCTTAAAATAGGCGATAAAACTAAATGCAATAATATCTGAAATCTGATTCTCATATCCAACTTCATACTGAATTGTCTTTTCTGCAGTAAGGTTGGGATTACCAACAACAGAATTATAGCGCCTCAACAAAAGCCAGACAACCATCGGCTCGGTAGAACGGTAAAGGTCATGGGCGGTTGGGGTCTGGAAGAAATGGCCGTAATTGAATCTCAATTTTGAACACTCAGTAATAGGAAGAGAAAAACCCAAACGGGGTGAAATACACCACCTGGGTTCTGCCCGGAGCACAGTGGAATCGGTCGGGTCTGATGGATTTTCTAAACCTGCCGCCCTGGAATCAAAATAGTCAAATCGCAAGCCGAGGCGCGCAATAATTCCTTCAAAATCCATACGGTCCTGGACAAAGGCGGCAAACTTCACCGGGTCCTTTTCATAAATATCCCAGAAAGGAATCCGATAGAACGGCAGATTATTATCATACCAGCCGACATGCTGAAGGGTGAGATCGGCGCCGGTCTTTACCTCATGGATATTACCGATTGAATTGGTCACCGCAAGTTTCGCCTGCCAATCACGATTAAATTCGTATCTCCATAATCTCTGGTCTCCTATTGTGTAGAAAAATCCGGTTGCCCCATATGGATTATTTCTAAGGCTCGCTGCATTGTAACTATTCATCTCCTCATAGTAGTTAACCATTGAGTCAACCAGATAATTTTTCTTTAAGGTATCTACATCAAGTTTCGGAATAATATCGATAAAGTGCTGGGCCTTAAATATATAATCATCATACCATTTGCGATTTTTTTCAGCCTCGGCTTCGAGGTCACGCACCGCACGGAATTGTGAATATCTTGTGTAGCCGAGTTTTGATTCTACAATCATATTTGAAGACGGCATATAATTGAAGGCAATTGTGAATAATTTACTCCTTCGACGCACCCCGTAATTATGGTCAAGGTGATAGATAAAACTCAGATCACCCCAGATATCCTGATAGTGCATATACTGTTCCCGGGAGATGAAACCTGAAAGGGTCAATTTTCCCTTTGCCTTTGGTAGATGATAAGAGAGTTTCCCTTCAAGTTTGTAATCAAATCTTTCAGAAGGAACCTTGTATTTCGTATTTTCATAGGCATCAGTAAGCATTGCCTCACTGGATAAGAAATATCGTAAACGTGCCTTCTCCATAATCCCGCCGCCCAGTGACAATTCGTAAAGATTATAGCCATAATTTAATTTGTTTAGTCGGTCGGAAAAGAATATTTCATCGGTGGTATAGCGTATATTCCCCTTAAATTTCTCACTGCCTTCTCGCGTTACGATATTAACAACACCGGAAAGTGCCTCACCATACTCTGCATCAAAGCCGCCGGTAATAATACCCACCTCTTCAACCGCCTGTTTATTTATATTCACGGATTGATTACCATAATGGGGTGCCCTGGTAAGAATACCATCAACAAAATAGGCAATCTCACTGGGTCTTCCACCCCGAATATGAGTGCCTCGTTCATCGGTCGACACCCCGGCCTGGAGTGTAATTATCTGATTAATTTCCGTTATCGGTAAGACATTAATATCCCGGGCAGTAATCGTCCTCCTTGTCTGGGTCTGGGTTTTTATCACCATCGGTCTTTGTGCAGTAACCACCATTGGGGGAACTTCAATAACTGTAGGCTCAAGCCGAAAATTTAATTCCGTTGTCTGATTCGAAATGACATATACATTCACCTTGGTTATGGTATTATATCCGATATAAGAAACCGAAACGCGGTAGGTGCCGGCCGGAACAAAGGGAATAATAAAAACTCCATTATCATCGGTTGCCGCGCCCAATTCGGTTCCTTCAACAACCGCATCCGCTCCGACTAAAGGTTCATTATTGGCAGCGTCTACTACCCGCCCCTTAATCACACCCATCTCTGTAGCAAAACTCAAAGCACTGACTATTGATATTATAATAAGAAATTTTTTCATTTTTTGACCTCCATACCTCAATTTTATTTTATATAAAATTATAGAAATATCAATAGGCATTTGAGCTGACTCCACGCCACTTTTTGTCCCGGTTTTTTGTAAACTATGTTACAATACAGCCGGGGGGCGTCTCGCCCCGAGACAGGGCGCCCGGCGGGCTGCAGGAGTTTCTGAAACGAGTTGAGAATGACAAACCTCCAGCGGGCGGCGGGGACGCCGCCCACGCTGAGAAAAAAGGGAACGCCGCCCACGCTGAAAAAATCAGAAAAATATCCTGACTCCTCTCCACTTTTTATTTCGGTTTTTTGTAAGTACAATATAGCCGAGGGGCGTCTCGCCCCGAGGCAGGGCGCCCGGCGGGCTGCCGGAGTTTCTGAAACGAGTTGAGAATGGCAAACCTCCAGCGGGCGGCGGGGACGCCGCCCACGCTGAGAAAAAATGGAAACGCCGCCTGCACTAAAAAAAATGGAACCGGGCGAAATTTTGATTCTTGACATAATAACAATAATATGTATAATCTCTATAATATGAGAAAGGGGGTGAGAGGCTCTCAAAAAAAGGTTATTTCTGGTTGGCATTGGTAAATCAGCTCAGAAAGGAGGCAAGATGAAATATGTGCTAACCATAGCGATTATGCTGTCGCTATCTTTCGGATTGGTAACTGAATCATTCAGGTATCAATCAACGGCCCGACTATTTGAGGACGATTATGACCTGCTTTTTGACCCGGCAAGGATTCCTCAAATAGAAGGTTCAAGACTGTGGACCAGTCTGGCAAATTTTGTATCAGGCAATGAACAACTATTTTCAAACAACAGCCAGCCTTATGTTCTAATCGGCGGGATGACACACTTCAATAATTTTTATCCGGCAGGCATCTATGATCGAACTTCAAGCAAAATCGCTCAAAGTACCGGATTAATTAATCCATCTGGAGATACGATTTACGGTGAAGGAACAGTTACAAGGATAAACTGGAATCATCCTGACTCACTGGGTAACTATCAGGACCGTGAAGTAACTACAGAAACCAGAAAGGCATTCGACGCTTCTAATTCAAGCGACTGCTATTTTGCATTTGGTTACAAAACAGAAAAAGCCCGTTTCGGCATAGGTTATATGCACAACGATGCAAAAATAACACGCACCGCCCCTGAAAACAACTATGATTATCTATACTATCAGGAAAATCTATCAACCAATAGTTTGACTTATAAAGACAGTGCAACCAGAGTCGGCGATGAAGTTATGAAAAATTCTGAAAACAGAATAATCCTCAGCGGCTGGATGGATAAAGAAGCGGTATCATTTGGAGCAACGGTAAGTTATTCAATTCTCAGCTCAAGTAACGAAGCATTAATCAACGGTTATGAAATTGAATATTTTAACCCATCAGCAACAGAACATAATTATGCGTCTACATCGAGCAATGACTCTTTATACCTGCCGCAGTCAGGGAATAAAATCGACATTGAAATAAAAGCATTCTACAGGTATAATGACAACGCCCAGGGAAGATTCTATGGTGGTTTTTTCAATAAAACAATGAACTACAGCGATGACGCTACTGCATATTACTTTAAAGCGGTGGAAAGAGATATCGAACCGACCCTGACTAATGATACAACCATAAGCAGATTTGACCTTGAAGCCAGATTCAGCCGCACCGGTCTCCGATTCGGCACAAAACAGCTCTTTTCAATTTCCGATCGCTGCAGATTTGGCATCGGTTTCTTGTGGTATAATACTACTTACAACGACTCCGGCACAACAATGGATACATCAACTTATACCCACATTTATAATGACGGCGACACCATTCCTATGGGCGATACAGTCATAACTCAGTGGTCGAGCGAAAACTGGGTGATGACCAGGACCGGCAGCGTCAATTCACTTGTAATTCCCGTAGGCGTTGAATTTAATGTTACAGAACCTGTCGTTTTCCGAATGGGTGCAGTCCATAGAATTTCAAAAAAGAATCTAACTACATCATACACCTTAACTGACTGGCAGGCACGGGTCACACATGTGGTAATCGACACCCTGGAATATTACAGTTATCAGGATCCTTCAGAAAGACCCGAGAATACAACTGAAAAAGATATTTCAACTTCTCCATCTACCAGTTATTACTATGGGCTTGGTTGGCAGGTAACCGACAACCTTCAGCTTGATCTTATGGGATTCAGTAATATCACGAATTGGGCAAACTGGAGATTGTCAGCAACCCTCCATTTTGATTAAGGAAGGTCAACAAAAAGGGAAGAGCCCAGGCTCTTCCCTTTTTTATTCATTGAACAAATCTCATAATCATTCCTGGATATAAATGGAACTGAATAAATATCAGGATTTAATAAAAGAAATCTATTTTGATAAAGATTCAAAAAGAGGACTGGCTCGAACCTTCAACTGGTTTGTCGAAGAAGTGGGTGAACTGGCTCGGGCAATAAGAAAAAATGACCCGACCGAAATAAAAAAAGAGTTCGCTGATTGTCTTGCCTGGCTTTTATCGGTCGGCTCAATTTTGAATATCGACGCGGAGAGCTCAATGGAAAAATATAAATCAGGATGCCCCAAATGCAAAAAAACACCCTGTGTGTGTAAAGAGAAGATTCAGGCAATCTGAATTGAGCAATCTACACCTTTGTTCTTTCAGAAAAAACAGCATTAATTTAATTAAAATAATGTCTAAGGAGGAAATGTGACTGGAATATTATTAATCACAATATTCTGCCTTGCCCCTCCCACAAATGTCCATGCCTGTGATACACCAAACGATGGCGGCGGTTCAATTACAATCAGATGGCAGCTCTCACCTGACGACCAGACAATTACTGGCTATGAGATATACCGCAGCGAAGACGGCAGGGAATTTACAAAAGTCGGTTTTATCGGAAAAGGAAGAACAAGTTTTGAAGATAATACTGAGGACGGACAGAAATATTATTATAAAATTGCGGCACTGCAAGACACAAATCGGGCGTTTTCCGAAATATCCAAGCCTGCCTTCAGCACCCCGCAGTGGATAGACCTGAATAAAATAAACATTTTCGTCGGACTCATCATCTTCGGAGGTCTGATTTTCTACTTCATCTATCACGCAAGAAAAGGGAAGGAATTATACATTAGGAAGATTGCCGGACTCCAGGCAGTCGACGATGCAGTCGGCAGAGCAACTGAAATGGGAAAATCTATTCTTTATTCATTGGGATTGGGCTATGTCGAGGATGTAGCCACTATTGCATCACTCAACATCCTTGGTGAAGTGGCGAAGAAATGCGCCCAGTATGATACAAAATTAATCTGTCCCAATGCAGACCCGATTGTCTATACCGTAGCCCGGGAAGTGGTGAAGGAATCATATACCCAGGCCGGAAGACCGGATGCCTTTAATCCTGATTGTGTATATTTCCTTACCGACTCACAATTTGCCTATGCGGCAGGGGTTGATGGAATAATGGTCAGAGAAAAACCCGCAACAAACTTTTTAATCGGTATGTTCTATGCAGAATCACTAATCCTTGCGGAAACCGGTGCTTCAACCGGGGCAATTCAAATTGCCGGTACTGATGCCCTGGCGCAGCTGCCGTTTTTTGTTACTGCCTGTGATTATACCCTTATCGGCGAAGAATTATATGCCGCCTCAGCCTACATTTCAAAAGAACCATTACTACTCGGTGCCATTAAGGGTGAGGATATGGGGAAACTGGTAATCACCATAATCCTGATTTCCGCATCAATCATCGGTGTTTTAACAAAGTTTCCCATTCTTAAATTATTTAGATAGGAAGAGAATTATGAAAAGAAATTTTCCATTAATATTGGTCTTCATCTTTGGTATCTTAGGAATTATACCATTTCTTATCCCCCATCCTTATATTCAGAATTCCGACGAATTCCTGAGAAATAATCTATTAAGAATACTTGCCGCATTCGCCCTGATTCTCGGTCTGGGAAGTCTATTAAAGGTTCATTCCGATAAGATAAGACGAAAAAGGGAAAACTGGGAATATTCCTGGGTTCTAATTATTTCGTTTGTCATCAGTGCCTTTATCGGACTTTTCGGCGGTGTGGCAGGAACCGGCCCCCTACCAACGAAGATTGCGAATTTTCCCTTTGATATTCAGACATTATATGTCAATATTCTGGTTCCACTCGGTTCTACAATGTTCGCCCTGCTCGCCTTCTTTATGACATCCGCGGCATATCGGGCTTTCCGTGCCCGCTCATTTGAAGCAACCCTGTTACTTATTGCGGCGTTTATTGTTATGCTGGGAATAATCCCCCTTGGTGGCAGAATTTCCCATCACCTGCCTTCATTTGCCCAGTGGATAATGAATGTCCCCAATGTTGCCGGACAGAGGGGTATTTTATTCGGCATCGCCTTAGGAATGCTTGCTACTGCGTTAAAAATAATTTTGGGGATTGAACGTGCCTGGCTTGGAGGTGGAGAATGAAGATAATTAATATGCTGACCAATATCGACCGCAGAATCATATATCTGATTCTTGCCGCTGCAGTAATCCTGCCCCTGGTTTTTCCATCCGTAGAGAGGGTAAGGGTAATGCCTCCGGTGCAGAAACTCTATAATGCAATCGACCAGATACCCGAAGATAAGGCACTGATTATAGATTTTGATTATGACCCTCAGACCCAGCCTGAATTAGAACCGATGGGCTTTGCTTTACTACGCCATGCATTTAAAAGAAGAATCAAAGTTCTTGTGCTCAGTCTTTATGTGCAGCCTCTGGGTCTGGCAAAAAAGGCACTGACCCAGGTCATCAAAGAATTCAATGAGAAGGCGACAACATATAATGATAGTATTATCTATGGAAGGGACTATGTATTTTTAGGCTGGCAACCTCCACCCCTTGTTCCGATACTGGGTATGGGTGAAAGCATCACCCGGGTTTATAAGACTGACTATTACGGTAATAAGACCGATACCCTGCCCCTGATGAAGAAGATTAAAAACTATAACGATGTGGGTATGCTTGTCTCCCTGGCGGGCTCGGCGATACCTAAAACCTGGGTCGCCTATGCCCAGAATCGGTTTGGGGTTCAAATCGGCGCCGGTGTAACCGCAGTGTCAGCCGCCGACTTTTATCCTTATCTTCAAACCGGCCAGTTCAGTGGACTGATGGTTGGAATGAAAGGCGGAGCAGAATACGAAGAACTGGTGGAAAGACGATTGGGTTTAAAGGCAAGACGTCGGGCAAGTGAGGCACTACCGTCTTTAACTTATGCCCATCTTATAATGATAATATTCATTACAATCGGCAATATCGGATATTTCATAAAGAGGAGGTCAAAATGAATATCTCTTTAGACCCCTGGGTATGGATTAGTGCCTTATTAAGTCTGGCTATTCTATCCTTTCTGTATCGTGATAACCCCTTTTACAAATTTGCCGAACATCTATTCGTCGGTGTTGCCAATGGTTATGCCGTAACATTCTATTGGCACAACATTCTGGTGCCTGCATTATTCAATCCTCTCTTCCGTGAGGGCCGATTATATTTTATTATTCCCTTTATTATCGGTATGCTTTATCTCACTCGATTTATCCCCAGAATTTCATGGTTGGTCAGGATACCCATCGGTATTGCAATCGGTTACTATACCGGAGCATCGATTCCAGCCACCATTCAGGCGAGTATCATAAAACAAATTCAGGGAACTATATTAACCCCGGAAAACTTTGCTTCCTGGCATGCTGGTTCTGCAGGAATTATCTGGTCAATAATTCTCTTTATCGGTGTCCTCTGCACTATATCATATTTTTACTTCTCTAAAGAACATAAAGGATTTCTGGGAACAACCTCAAGAATCGGCATCATTTATGTAATGATCGGTTTCGGAGCGGCATTCGGCTACACTGTGATGGCACGAATCAGCCTCTTAATCGGTCGTCTGCAGTTTTTATTAAGAGACTGGCTGGGTATCATCAGATAAAACCAGAAAAGAGAAAAGGGGCAGGATAGAAAATCCTGCCCCTTTTTTTTCAGTAAATTCCTGTATCAGTGCGTAACCACCACAGTCCTGGATACCTTCTTCTCTGGTGCCTGAAGCAGCACAAAATAGGTTCCATTGGCAAGATTGCGGGTAGAAAGATTAACAGAATATGTCCCGGTATTACGATAACCCTGGTCAATCGTCCTTACCTGACGGCCGGTAACATCATAGAGATTCAATACTATATTTCCGGAATGTGCAATATTATAAGAAATTGTTGCACAGCCAGAAACCGGATTCGGATATAATGTCAACGAAGTATTAACCGGGCGATCAGCCTGACTATGTTCAGCAATACCCATAAATGTATGTTTATCAATAACCCAGCAGCGCACCGGATTTTCCGTACGCTCACTTTCTGGTCCCCCAACACAAGCACCCGCATCCTTATCCTCGACATAGGTAATAAAGATTGAATCGTTAACAAGTAAAGGACAGACGGTTGCATAATCCTCATCATCACAGGCACCTGCAGCACCACCCGGGGTCCGGGTATTGGTCAGATTCACATATTTTGCCCAGGTTAAACCATTATCCGTTGAATAAGAAGCATATAACTCACCATTAAAATTGGCCGGCTTTCCAACTGTATCTGAATAATCTGTGGTATCATCCTGGCCGTGCCATAAACAGAAAAGGGTATCACTATTCGGGTCAACAATAAGCTGAGGCTGATCCGCCGCGGTCCTCCAGCCACCAGCCCTATCAAACTCATCAAGCCACCAGCCTTCAGGCTGATTATAATAGGTGCTTGGACTGTTTACCACACTAATCGTATTGGAAACCTCATCCCAGTGGAAAATCTTGGCGCGGTCAAACACATGAAGAGTATCATTATCAATATGAGCCTGATAAGCACCCCAGACAATATGCAGATGGTCATTGCGGTCAAAGACCCCATTTACATCACAGTATGCCCAGGTTGCAGTATCAGAAACTTGAGAAAAAGGTTTATAATGGGTAAGATTCACCGGATTACCCCAAGTCACCCCGCCATCAGTAGAGAGCACATAATAAACATCATTATTAATTTGATCATTATTAGAATCAACTATCTCAATATATTGAGTCCAGATATACACCACCTTATTAGAACCGGAGTTCTGTGAGGCACGGACAAATTGAGAAACGGTGCCACAGGAATCAACTGCCATTTTCTCGGTCCAGGAATTACCTGCGTCTGTCGTCAACCAGAGATGCTGGTCTGCACCTCCATATTTAGCACTTACCATCACGATATTGCCGTTATTTGCCACCGCAATATAAGGCCAGATCTGGTCTGTTGCAGATGGAGTCTTGGGATCATTGGGCCAGGTTCCCCAGAGATTACCTCCATCAATGTCAATCCAGGAAAAATATCCCTGACCGGCATCATAATGGTAGGCGATAACTGTGCGCTGGGTATCGGCGTTGGCATCCCTGGTTATATCAAGCTGGACATAACCGGACCAGGATGGAGAACCCGGGGTCTCACCAAAATATGTGCCATCCGTATATCGAGCATTCCAGCCACAAAAACGTTTGTTCGCTGCTGAATCCTGTGCCATCCAGTTGATATGCGCCTGACCTTTATCATCCACATCAATACGCTGGCCAAAAGAACCGTTTGCCTGATAGTCATACCAGGTAGTTCCTATCTTGTCACCGGGACTGCGTGAACCACCAAGATACGGTATCGGGTTACCATTAGCAATCCTCTCATTACCAATCAGTTTCTGATACGGTCCCCCACCTTTTATAACCAGACTAAACCCCATTGTAGCAACTATTGCTACAACCATCAGTATTTTGCCCATATCCTTCATTTTGCCTCCTTTCTTTTATTTCAAAAAAACTGCCTTTCTCGCCACGGCCTTGCTGTCTCTTTTCAGTTGTATAAAATAGACGCCGGCATTTTCGAGTGAAAAACTATATTCATAAGCGCCCGGGCTGAGTACCTTCTGAATAAAATCAATCTGCCTTCCTGATATATCGTAGATATCCAACCGTATTTTACCGCGAGATTTTAAAGTAAATCCAACCTTAAGAATTCCTTTCTGAGGTGAAGGAATATTAAGAGAGGCGGAAATCCCTTTTTCTTTATAGGCTTCAATTCCTGTAAGATATTCACGAATTAGATAGACACCGTCAGATTCATCTGCAAGATAAAGCATACGGCCGCTACAGGCGAGATTGACAGCATTGCCAAAAGACTCCATATATCCAATTTCCCTTGGATTTAAGGAGTCTGAAACATCAATCATCCTGACACCTTCAAAACCATCAGCCACAAAAAGACCATCACTCAGGAGCACCTTATTGGCAGTGCCCGGCGTATCAAGAGTGCCAAGCTGTTCCGGATTTACAGGATCGGAAATATTAAATATCTTTATCCCGCGTCCACCGTCAGCCAGGTATATTAGATTATTTTTTAATACCAGACCCCGGGTAATGCCGTTTGTATTATAAAAACCGATCTCAACCGGAGCGGTGGGATCTGCGACATTTACCACCCTTAATCCCTTAGTTCCATCTGCCACAAAAGCAATGGTATCTCTTATTACAACATCATAGGCCTGTCCCGGACTATCATACCTGCCTTCAAGTGATGGATTAGACGGCCTGGAAATATTAATTATAACAACCCCTGAAATTCGGCAGGCAGCATAAGCATAATTTCCGGAAACGCAAATCGCCATTGGCTGGTCAACATTTAATCCCAGTTTTCCCACCTGGGCTGGATTGGTTGGACTGGAAATATCAATTACCCGAAGAGTATCTTCCTGGTCCAGGACATAAAGGTAAGAACCCGATGCCGCCAGGGCGACACTATTTCCTGGCAGAGCCAGATGATAGACCTCATCAGGCAGACTTGAATCAGAAAAGTCTGCAACCAATAAACCATCGGTTCCGTTCACAATATATGCATAATTCCCTGACAACACAAGTGCCTTTGCTGAATGAGGCAAACCATAGTGTCCAACCAGTTTCAGATTCGAACTATGTGCCGGAAAAGTTGATTGAATTTTATTAAAACTTCCGTCTGCAGCGAGCTTCTGATTTGAACTATTTAATCCGGCAATATTAATTCGGAATACAGAATCTATATCTGGAGCTACCCACAGATATTTACCCGTATTAGAAACATTATCCTTAATAAGCGTCCAGTTAAGAGAATCATAACTCGAAGATTGCCTGCCAATTGAATACCAGATTTTCAGATGATCAATATCCGAACCAGTTGTTGACCATTTAATCCAGTATTTCAGGTCCTTAAAAACAAATCCACCCCGGGGAAAATCGAGAAATATATTATCATTCACTGAACCGCCCGGGACAAATGTGACCACATAGTCATTAGAATATGTCCCCTGATAGTAAGTCCAGAGATTCCAGTACGGCTCGCCGCTCCAGCCCCAGGTAGTATGAACCTGCACAAATGTATCAGGCGGCTCAATCAGATAGCCTATTCCGGTCAAACAATGATGGATGAATTGATTTCCATAATAATAATATGAAACCGCCCAGACGCAGGGTCTTCCTCCATCAATCTCATCCTTTAACCAGGAAAAGACCCATTGATTCCAGGAACTACCCTGGGATGATGTTAAGCTGTTGCAGGAATAGCCATTTACAGAATTAGCGACTGTTATCATACCGGGTTTTATATTGCTGATATAGGTTCCCCCGGTCATTGAATCGGTATTCATTGCCAGGGCAAGTTCCTTGGCAACATTAACACATTCCTTCCACTGGCTATAAGGTGGGTCATAACGGGTAAAATAGAAATCAACAAGCCGACCATAGCCGCGCGAATCCCAGTATCCGAAAATCATTGATGCCGATGTCGGACAACAGCCATAAACCCAGTCCTGGAAAGGAACTCCGGAAATATAAGCCGAATCCTGACGGGTTGTAAATGATGGAGTATTAAAATATCTTTCCCATTTTTCTCTGGTTAAAAGTTCAAGCGCTTTATCAGATTTAATCCGGGATTTTAAATCCCCTTTATCTATTTTTTTAAGTGTGGCTGAATTAATTAGAATTTCTTTATCCTGACATTTAAATCCGCAATATTCTTCACCCGGACCAAAATAGTATACCCTTTGAAATTGAGGTTCCATTTTAAATTCTTTCCTTGCCGCATTCAAAATTTTATCATAACCGGTTTTAAATCCTGGTAAATCAAATGAAATCTCCCCAATCGGGGATGATGTCCATCTTGCACCCATTACAATATTTATAATATGATTATTAATGTTTTTATAAATCATCGCATAAGCATTTGGTTTATCATCAATACCGTAATAGGTCACTATCTGGTCCAGTTGATAATTACCAAAGCGTTCATTAATGAATTTTTCAGAAAGCGCCTTAACTTTTCCAAAAGGGATGAAATCTGAAGCAAAACTTAAACAAAAAATCATCAACAGCATAACCGCCTTTTTCATAATAATCTCCTTAAATTGTTTCCCGAAAAAAACAATTTTTTCTCCATAAACCCCCTGTTCTAATCGGGGTGTGAAGGTATTTTACCTTCACACCCCGGAATTTCCCTAAAATTCTATACTCAATCCAAGTCTATGCGTCGCCTTAAGAATTCCCTTATTCATATATGCATAATCAATACGAAACCCTGTATTACCGGTTTTCACATTAAACCCAACCCCGGCGGTAAGATTATTAAGCAGCCACTCGGTTTTATCACCCCAATTATAACCGGTTGTCTCATTCGTTGTGGTATCAATTATCGGTTTGCCACCCGTCATCGCCTTCACATAATCAATATTCAAATACATCTTGTAACCTGCCCTTAAGAAAAATGTATTGAGATAGGCATATTCAAAACCGAGATTAATTGTTTCGTAATTATCATTAGGATGATTAAGGTCTAAATCCATTGTCAACCGGGATGACTCATTAGAAATAGGGTCAAATGCCAGACCAAATCGGAATATCAGAGGTAAAGGATACGGTGTGGTCTTGTAAGTACTCGGTATCGGTTCATAATCAAGTGGGGAATCTGGAAACGGATTTTCCGCAAACTCCAGGTTCCGACCGCTGAAACTTATATCCGAACCGAAGTTGCTCATTGCCGCAGCAATCTTAAGGCCTTTAAACCCGGTATTATAATGAATTCCAAAATCAGTTGCAATACCGGTTGCGGTCATACTCCAAACAATTTCCTGGACTCCCTTAATGGTTAATCCTGCTGCGAGTCGATCCGTGAACATTCGACCAAATGATATACCAACGGCAAAATCCGAAGCATTAAAATAAGTTCCTGTTCCGGTATCCTCACGAATGGTCGTATTGGGATTGTCAACCCCGGTAATCTCCATCTTTCCCATTGTTAATGCCGTCACACTTAATCCCATCGTTCCAAAATTACCCAGGGGCAAAGCTGCAGTCAGATAGTCATGACGAATATCCGCAATCCATTCATTATGCTGAAGACTTATCTGTCTCTTCTCAATTGTTCCCAATCCAGCAGGATTCCAGTAGGTCGCTGAGGCATCATCAGCAATCGCAACAAATGCCTCGCCCATTGCTGCACCCCGACCTACACCAATCTTCAGAAACTGAGCACCTGAAGTCCCCAGTTTTGCAAAGTCAGCATAGAGGGGCAACATTAAAATCAAGAGTAGGCTGATGTATTTTATCCTTTTCATTCTAACCTCCTATCGAACAACAACAAATTTGCCAACCTGTTCACCGACATCAGATTGAATATGGAAGACATAAACACCGCTCGCAACCAGCTGATGATTCTCACTCAATAAATCCCATTCCTCATCGCCGCCTAAATCATTAATCACACCACCACCCGAACTCGCCTTATGACAAATTACCTTAACCAACTCACCATTCAAATTGAATATCCGTATCGTACAATTCGAAGGCAAATTGATAAACCGCAACCGACGCCGTAAACTCGACTGCTGCCACTCGTTATGAATAATATACGGATTAGGCACCACCTTGACATGTAAACTAAAAGTATCCACCGACGCAAATTCCCCGGGCACCGAATGAATCCTGAACAGCCCATTTGCCATCACCGGACTAAACTCCGTATTCGCATGGACCACCCAAACATCACCACTCCGCGGCAACTCATCTCCCGGCATCAACGGTCCGCCTCTTTTCAACCCCACGAGACCACCGCATATATACAGGAACTTCGTATTATACTGCGGAGCCGGACTACCATGCAACACCAGTGTATCTGAAAAACCGCGCAGCGACAGAAAACTCCAGCCATCCGCTAAAGTATCATTCAAAGGATCACCAGAAACCGGTCGATAAGGAGTAAAGTTAATCGTATCCCCGGCATTTAAATCAATCACCACCACACTGTTTGCGGTATTGCTCCCCGCTGTCGAAAACCAGTGCACCTCATAATCATTACCGCGATAAGGCCAAAAATTCCAATAATTGGCCCAGGCACCAGGTGTAGAAGGCACCAATAAACTCTCGGGATACGAACCGGTCTTCACTTCAATCGCCTCAAATATCGACTTATCGGTCGGCAACAAATCCCGGACAAAATGTAAGCCTATACTCAAACCATTATAAACCGGAAATGTATGCGGCACATCCAACGAATCATTAACACCAACCACCTTAATACTATCAATATGACCACCATCCGCATCCTCTAAATATCCCTTATAAAGAGGAACAACCACAACCACCGTATCTGTATCATGAATAATTCTCACAATGCTCCAATCAATCGGCATAAGCTCCAACTGAATAATATCATCTTTCATCTCAAGCGGATTCACAATACTCACATTAATACTATCTCCAAGCAGCTCATTACCATAAATCCGTTCCAACGAATACTCACCAGGAACTAAATTCGCCGGTTCACGCCTCGGCACAACCGGCACTCCACTCAAACCGCTCTCAAACCAGATTGGACGACCATACTCCTGACCCGACGAATCCACATCCTTTACTAAATTATAATCATAAGAAGTCACCGCATAATAATAAGTAAACCCATTGCGCACATCCTCATCCACATAAGAATGAACCAAACCCTTATCATCCGCATATATCCTTATCGATTCCGGTGCGGTCGTATCTTCAAAAACAATGTTGTTAAACAGGTCATAACGGCCAAGCAAGCTCCAGTCTCCGGTCTTCCCGGTCAAACTCTTCCAGACTCCATAACCCTCAAAATCATACTGACGGTAAAATGTATCGGTTAAAGGCGTTCCCGGAATACTCACAATATCATAATAAGGATCAGGAGTATGTTCAGGGGCATTATCCCAAACCAGGGTCACCCGGGCATCACCGGGCACACAGGTTAAAGTCGGGGGCGGGGGCGGACCAGGCAGTAACCAGTTCTTATCATAGATAAATTGACAGGTATTATCAATATTTACCAGGGCGGTATCCGGGGTGCTGTATGTATCATGCCAGTAGGCAAGAATAATGCCGACCAGAATCGTCGCGACTGAATCCGGAGCAATGTCAAATGGTCCGCTGCACTGTAAAAACCTCTGATCATCTGGACCTGATGGTGCAGTGTCTACAAACGGCTCATAAACCATCGTCTTAAAGTTATAACCGGCAAGGGTCACATACCGCTCATTATCCTTAGTCGGCTCAAGACTAAGTGTGAAACGTTTGAATGCGGTCATACCGAGCTGCGGTATCTCTGAAGGGTCGCGCCAGTCCGGGGTCCCATCAAGGTCAACATCCCACATTGAATCCGGCAGATTTGTTACATAATAAGAACTATCCCGTTCATACTGGTCAGGAATCCCGTCCTCATCCTTGTCCATATTCTCTTTTAAATCATAAGGACTCTGTAAATAATCATAACCGATTGTCCCGGGAAATTCACTCCAGCCGGCTTCTTTTGTATCCTGCCATTGATAACCGAGGTTATCAACCCAGAGCGATTCTCCATCAACCACATACCATCGACCTACAATACCGGCGATGCGGTCATTGGCGCTTCCAGGGGACTCATTACCGATATCATTATCAGCACAGACCCCGAAGTAGCATTTTCGCAGGGTATCGCCTGAAACATTTCTCAACTCATATTTGATGAATATTATATCCTGTGTTGTGCTCAAATTCCAGGCATAAACCGTTTGATAAATCACCAGACCAATCGGCCTTGTATCTCCCGGGTTATGTTGCGTTTTATCAAGGTCATTGATTACACACCAGGAATCCTGATGAGATTTATTTTTCTGCGGCGGTTCTGCAGTGGTCCAGCCTTCAACCGGCGGGGGCCAGGTCTCAGGATACATAAAAATAATCGCATTGGGATCACTCTGGGACATACCTTTATCACCGGGGACAAATTCAGTCTCAGCGCCGGATGGACCATAACCGATTGAAACCAAGGTATCACCGCTTGTTTGATCAATCGTTCCGAACCAGGGTCCAGCACCAAATACATAACTGTGGCGAGAACCTTTGGGCCACCATAGACCTGCTTTTTCACCCTCACGCTGGCCAAACTTCCCAAAGTTTGAGACACACATCTCAACCTGGTTCACATTATGAACTTTTATCTGGAACTCACGACCTGCATCAGGATTTATAACCGCAGGTCGGGCTAAAGCAAAGACTACAATTGTCAAGATTGGAATTAAAACCTTCTTCATCATCTACCTCCTAAAATCCAATGCCGATACCCAAACGCATTCTGAATGGGCCATTATGATTCCTGGGGTCAATATAGTAATCATTTCGCGCCGCAATATATGCCCGCTTCTGTTCATAAGGATTAATCAGACCATCGTGATTATAATCAGCCTGGGGTGAGTAATGAGAACTCGCAATCGATATATAACCGAATTGCCCGATTGACGGTTCCGGGTCACCATGATTATCCGGCTCGCCCGTGGTTGAATAAACATCAATCACCTGGTCCGTATTGAACAGATTATATATCATACTCTCTAAGGTCAGATTCAACGGACCCAATTTGATTAACCTGCTGAAACTCCAGTCGACATTCCAGTATCCAGGCATCCGCGCTGAATTTTCATCACCCAAACGATTTCCCCTCAAATCTTCAGGGGTATATGGATGACCAGAATGGAATGAAAAGACCCAGGAACTATTCAGATTCTGTAAAGGGATAAAGAAAAAGTCCTCGGGTAAACTCAAATCGAAATTGGCGTTGACAATATGGCGCTCATCAAAATCGAGCCAGTAGTCGATAACCGGCGGTTCCACACCATAATAGTAGTTGTCATAATACCATTCACTTGCATAGGCAGCAGTGCCTTTGGCGAACTGAAGTGTATAAGTAATACCCAATGCCCACATATTCGACATACGCTTGCTAAGGGTAAATTCGAAGCCCTTCACATTCCCGTAATCGACATTCTTGAACTGGAAATAAGAAGTAGGCAGTGCAATCACCTCACGGATCTGGGAAAGGTCATAGATATCCTTAAAATAGGCGCTGAAACTGAACGCCATATCATCGGTAAGCTGGTCTTCCATACCAAATTCATACTTTACTGTTTTCTGCGGCTTTATAAAAACATTTCCGATAACTGCATTACCACGCGAAATCAGGGCTCGAATCACCGAGGTATCGGTTGAACTATACATATTATCGAGTGCCGGAAGCTGGAAATAGTGGCCATAATCAAAACGGAACTTCATCCGATCCGTAACCGGCAGAGAAAATCCCAGTCGCGGTGAAATTTTATAACTGCCCGGGGCATTAACCAGTGTATCATTCAAAAAATCACTTGGTTTCTTGAATGTGAATGCCTTGGGGTCGAAATAATCAAATCGGAATCCGACACGGGCAATAAGCCCTTCAAAATCCATCTTATCCTGAATATATCCGGCAAGTTGAATCGGTGAACGGTCATAGTAATCCCAGAATGGATTGGATACCCAGGGAAGATTATTATCAAAGAATTTCATTCGGTATTGAATTACATCAAAACCGGACTTGAATTCATGAATTTTGCCCACTGAATGGCTGATGTCGGCTCGAACCTGAAGGTTCTGATTCCACCAGTAGCGCCAGACCCGGTAATCTCCATAGGTATAATACATTCCTTCCACACCATAGGGGTTGTTGCGTAATGCTGCAACACCGCGGTTTGTGTATTGGGTATGATATTGCATCATACTATCAATTACAATATGGCGAATCATTGAATCCGGAGTTGCATCATCAAGAAGTAAAGGAATCAGATGCTCTGCACAGAAACGGTAATCCTCATACCACGCCCGACCGGTTGAGTCTTCCCAGGCATAATCCCGATTTCCATAAGCCCTGTTATAATGGGTCCAGCCTCCTTTTACCGATACCAGAGTCTGGGCAGTTAACATATAATTAAAAGTCGCCGAGAGAATGGAATTTTTAATTCGACTCATCGGCATATGGTTAAAGTATTTCAGATTACCGCTTCTCCAGTAGACAAACTGCTCGCGGGAATTATGTGCCGATAAAGTAATCTTTCCCTTGGCATTGGGAAGATGATATGAGAACTTTGCCTGACTACGATAATCCATCCTTGGTGAAGGCACCCGATAATATGCCTCTACCCAGGAATCGGTAAGCATCAATTCGCCGGAAAGAAAATAGCGAAAGCGCGGAAGTTTTGGTACCGGACCACCCAGAGAAAGGTTATAGAGGTTATATCCATAGTTCAACTTATTTTTCCAGGCATCCACTGCTGAGAAGACCTCATCGGTCAAATATCGAAAATTGCCGGCGAATTTTGGTCCGCCTTCTTTGGTCACGATATTAACGACTCCGGAAAGTGCATCTCCATATTCTGCATCAAACCCACCGGTTTCAACATCAACCTCCTCAACCGCATTGGGACTGATTCGTGCCGATTGATATCCGGTATTCGGCACCTTGGTGATAATACCGTCGACAAAATAGGCAACCTCATTACCGCGTCCACCCCGGATATGGGTACCAAGACCGCTCTGGACAACACCTGCCTGCAGGGTGATTACCTGGTTAATCGTCGTCACCGGAAGTCGCTCCATCTCTTTTGCCGTCACCGATCTTCGTGTGTGCACCTGGTCTCGCACAATTATTTCGCGCTCCGCCTCCACTGTAACACCTTTAACCGTAATCACCGTTGGAGTTAATTTGAAATTAAGTGCTGTAGTTTGATCTGTATTTACTACAACATTTTTGTAAGTATAGGGATCATAACTTATGTATGATGCAGTAACCCGATATGTTCCGGCCGGAACATATAAAATTACAAACTCACCATTCTCGTCGGTAGCTGCACCCAGTTCACTCCCTTCGATAATTACATCTGCACCGATAAGGGGTTCCCCGGTCTCTTTATCGATAACCCGACCGGTGATCCTGCCAAATTCACCGGCAAAGAGGAAAACCCCGGCAATAAGTAGACCAATTATTATCTTTTTCATTATGAACCCCCTTACTCTACCCTGACAGGAATCAACCATACAACCGCACTATATCCCTTATTCGGGGTAACATAGTAATACGAATCCTTTGCAACCGCTTCAATATACAGATTTTCAATTCCCTGTCCAGTAATCACAAAACTTCCTGTTCCATCGACCAATTGCACTCTTTTCTGACCACCCAATGATACAAAGTAAAAATAATCATTTTGCAGCTCAGCGGGGGATATGCTAACCCTGGCAAACAAAGTTTCATTCGCCGGATAAGTTAACAAAGAATCTACAGCGCGAAGTCTATTCATTGCGTGACCGGTGTAGGTAGTATCATAACTCGAATACCATACGGTATCAGAAATACCCAAATTCTCGTTATAAAAAACTACATTATAAATAGATGCCACAACACCACCCCGATTAGGGAAATAATAGATTCCATATGAGACCCTTTTCAAAACCCATTCACGCGGTTCAATAAGATTATTTACACTATCCCTTTTCGGCTCCAGAAAGATCAATCTTGTTCCTTCGCCAACGATATTCTTGGTCTGGTATGCCGTACCCGGACCGGGGTTTATTATCGTATCCATTGTCTTCAGCTTCATAGCGAGTGTTTCGCCGGTGCCAGGATCAATGATTACACTATCATAGTGCCCGACATATCTAATGTCCTCATGCATCTTGGAAATTACACTAAATGTATCCCACAGATAAACCGTGCAGGTAGTATCCTTGGCATACCAGAAATCAGCGAAACGGCTGGAATCACTGATTGACAGTGCACAGCTATCAATATGCTGCTTTACGAGCGGAGAATCAACACGAAAATAACTGTCAACACCAGGAAAATCAACCGAGGGCATCGTAAACGGTATATAGTTTTCAACAAATTGATCGACTGTATTAAGGAATTCAGGATGGGCATCAAGCTGAGCTTGAATCAGTGAATCATCTTGCGGTGTTCCGTTATAGAATCCCTCTGGTGGTTCATTGCCGCAGGTAATAAATAACACACCCGCACCTACCAAGAGGCTCAGAAGATATCTCTTCATTATTCCTCCTTTCTTCTTTTTATTTTTATTTCTCACTACCAACGAATTTTTTATTTATCACCTCCTTGCTGAATTTTTAAATTTTTCTTCTTTACTAAAAGCAATTATGGCGAACGAAGATTAAATGTCACGGGAAACGCCAATCGGACTGGAACCGGCTTATCCCGCTGTTTTGCAGGACTCCATCGGGTCTTTCTCGCTGCTGCAATAGCGGCCTCGTCCAGTAATGGGTTGCCGCTCGATTTCAGAATCCTTGCGTCGGTCACGCTTCCATCGATACCGACAATAATCATAAGAATAACTTTCCCCTCAATGCCGGCTTTCCTTGCCATCTCAGGGTATTTTGGTTTCACCGGTTTGATAAGCTTTGGTTTAACCTCCACCCGGGCATAAGGAACAACCTCAATCTCGGGACCGGTAGGAACTGTCCGAATAATATCTTCTTTAAACTCTGTTGCGGCAATCGTCTCCACCGCCTCTTCTTCAGCAACCTTTGACTCCGCCTCAACCGCAACCTTGGGTCGCTCCTTTGGAGGTGGTTCCTCATATTTATCAATCTCGGCGGAGATCTCTTCAATCATCGTCACCACTTCATGTTTCAATTTATATGGGGTAGGTTCAGAATAAGGCACAAATGCAAACAGCAAAATAAAAATAACAAGACTGGCAAATATTCCGGTGCGCAGATATACCCCATATAAGAGTTTATGATCACGCATTCTTACCTCCTGAATTCAGTGGCAAAAGTAATCTTAAATGCCTTCGCCTCTTTCAGTTGATCAAGCACCTTATCAACCGTTCCATAATTCACCACTTCATCAACATTCAGGATTGTAATAAGTTCTGGATTCTCCAAAACCTTGGGCCTCATCTTATCAGCAATCACCTGAGGTGAGATTAAATTATCATCAATATATATCTTACTGTTATTATCAATCCAGATATGGCTGACATTTCTGCGCATTAAAATTCGTTCTGTAGACATCGCCTGCGGCAAACGGATGTTTAGATGGAGTCGGGTCGCCCTGAAAACCGTCGTCACCATAAAAAAGAGGATAAGCAAAAATGCGATATCTGCTGTCGAAGCCGTAGGGATTTCCGGTGTCTGTGTAAAGCGTCTAATAATACTCTTTCTCATTATTTCTTCTCCCCACTGGCCGGAATAAGACTTATCTTCTTGGCTCGAACCTCCCGGCCATCAGGCATCGTTACCTTACACAATTTAATCTGATCCAGAACCGCAATCATATTTTTATATGGAGCCTCTTTACTGGCACGCAGCGAAACAACCAGCAGGGTATCCCGTTCACGCAGACGTTCTTCAACAATTTGCCGTATCTTATCATAATCATCCGATTTTATAATTTCATCATAGCCTACGGTCTTTACCTTCACCTCACCAGCCGGGTTGATTGCAATCGTAACAATATTTTCCTTCACCACCTTAACCTTCTGTTCCTTTTTTGTCTTTTCTGGCAAAAGCATCTTCAGACCTTTATCCCGGGTAAACACCGTGGAGGTAAGAAAGAATATCAAAATCAAAAACGCCACATCCCCCATTGATGCGGTAGGGATAGCGGGCGGATTTTTTTTCTTTTCTTTTAATTTCATTATTTCATTTCTTCCTCTTGGGATATTGTTCGATCAAATAATCAATCAAACCACTTGCTGCCTCCTCCATATCCCTGGTATAACCATCCACCTTGCCGCTAAAGAGGATATGGATAATCGCCAGAGGTGCAGCAATAATCAATCCCCATTTTGTGGTGATAAGTGCGGTTGAAATTCCGCTGGCAACAACCGTAGGTTCTACCTCACCAGCCCGCGCGATTGCTGCAAATGCGGTAATCATACCCATAACTGTCCCCAGAAATCCTAAAAAAGGCGCCACGGTGGTAAGACCGGCGAGTAATGCCATCCCGCGATCAAGAAAACCGAGTTCGGTTGCTGCACTGCGGGTAACCATCTCCTCCATCGCATCCTTTCCCTGATGCGCTTTTTCCAGGACTGAACGCAAAATTTTGGCTACCGGAGCCGCGGTCTGATCACAAAGTGCAATACCGGCATTAATTCCCTGTGAATCTATTATCGATATTAAACGCTCTAAAAATCCCCGGGGGTTAAGTCGTGCCTTGATAAAAAGGCTGTATAATCTCTCCAGAATCAATGCAACACCAAGTATCGCACACACCAATAAAAACCACATTGCAAAACCACCACCACCTTCTGTCCCCAATTGGAATTCCCTTATCATACCTATCCTCCTTTCGTTTTTTTGCCTTTAATAAAAATTAATAAACAACAGTGAATTATATTAAAAATTTCATAAATGTCAAGAGTAAAAAACCTCATATTATCACCGATTTTTTGACTTAAGTCTTGTTCGGTTATCTTGAACTCGCGGTGTAATAGAGAAGCCCTCCGATAAGAGAAAAGATACCGGCACCCAAGAGAAAAAGACTCTCAATCCGGGCAAGATTCAGTGAACCGATAATCAAATCAAACAGGTTCGAGGGACCAGCGGTTCCCAGTAGAGGAAAGTAAAAAAGCATTCGGTAAATATGGAAAATCGCCAGGACGATTAAAAAAACTCCGCCGATAATCGGTAATATCCAGATCCCTTTGCCCTGAATCAGGATAAGAAGTCTTTTTATTATCAACCCATAAATCAAAAGAGCTGCTACGGTCAATAATATTGCAACGATGAAAAGTATCTCAGCCGGTATGTCTGCCTTCATAAAACCTCCTTTTAAGACACAACAATTCTATTTACCTCTTGTAACTGCGTAAAATCTGAGATTGGCAACCAGCGAAAGAACCCCGGAGATAAAGAAAAACCCATAAGCAAGATAGTTAACCCCGGCCTTCGGCAACATTATCCTTCCACCAATACCGCAATAAAAAAGTTGAATAATCGCAAAGATAAGGATACCCGTAGGTGCAATAATCATAAACTGCCAGTCTGTATGCTCACCCAGGACAATCTCATAGCGTCGGGCGATTATCCCCAAGAAGATGAAGGCAAGCCATAAAAGAACTGCTCCGAGTATAAGAAGAAAGTTGGGGACAACCGCCAGGGAATGATAGGTGTCCGGGTCCATTCCAAATGGCGCCATAATCAACATAATCTGTAGCATAAAACCTCCTGAAAATTTAAATAAATTTTTTAATTCACTTCACAAGTTCTAATAATTTATTTGTCAAACTGGCTCCCCGGGATGGTCCGATAACCATACCTGCAGCCTTACCCAGGGCAAAGATAAAACGTCGGATATCATCCTCATATAGTTCATCAGGATTTATCTTCTGGGTCTTCAATTGATTTTTATAGATTCTTTCTGTAAAATCCCCCAAGTAATCACTCATAACGGCCTTGATTTTATCCAGAAGTTCCGGACCCATTACCGACCCGGGTTTTTCTTCAGCTTCAGCTTCCGGCTTTCCTTTCAGTTCCTCAAGCAGGTTATAAAGTTGAGAAACATCCAGCCCGGCTCTGGAATCAAAAAGGGTTCCCACCAGAAAATCATCTTCAAACTCTATAATTAAGGACTTCTTCTCACCCAGTATCTCCAGGGTATCAATCTTCACATCACCCACTGCATTGATTGTCTCAAAGAGCACAGTCGCGGTATGGGAAAATTTTTCAATCAGTGCCTCACCAGAACCGGTAGTGGAAACCTCACCGGAACTGGTTGCCGTAAAAGGACAGGGAAGTCCCCGGGATTCAATCTTTTCCAATATATCTCTTTCTATCATTTCATCCTTTCAATAACCGCCTGAACCTTAGCTCTTGCCTGGGATGAACCCATCTCTTCAACCGCCTCCTTTACCAGAAAGTCTATGATTGTGCGCAGTCCTTTAAGAAAATCTTCTTCTTTATCCTCAGGAGGTTTACTCTTAAAGACAAGTTTATTCTCAACAATACCAACGAAAGGAAGCAAATCACCGGCGAACACAGTCAACCCCTTATTTAGACAATCAAGCCAATGTTTCAGATTTCCCTCACCGCCGAATTCACTCACCAGAAGATTAATCTGACGCAGCTTGGAACTGAGACTTCGGGGAATCTCAGTCTTTGATTTTTCCTCTACCTCTACCTTTTTCTCTATCTCTACCTTTTCCTCTGCCTTCTTCCCGGCATCAGCCCGGATTCTTTCGATTATTGCCCGGGGATTGGCCTCGGCTTTAATCTCAAGACCAAGATATTTTGATTCATACAAAAAGATTAACAGCCGATTGCCGCCGTAATTGAATAATATGTATTTAATCTCACCAAGCTCCAGACTATTCTTTATCACCTCACCGGCTGATGAAAAAAAGGCGGTCAGGTCACCCAGAGGTCGGGATGAAGAACCCTTGACCTCTTCAACCGAACCATCCTCAGCATTGACAACCGCATACCCCAAAACCTCAACAATCTTATCCAGTATCTCCATCGCTATTTTTCATTCTTCAACTTGTTGTTAAACTCTTCATATTTCTTTTTAAAAAGTAATTTGCCGTAGAGTTTTTGCCCTTCTTTTTTGAGGAACTGATTAAAATCCTTGAAAAAGTGTTCAATAATATCCTGCCCCACCTTGGCTCCAACCTTAATCTCTAAATATTCCTGCTCAATATGAAGGGCATTAAAGAGTGCTTTATTTTTCTCATCCAGTTCTGCCCACCGCTTTAACCAGTTGAATCCATTCTTCTTGAAGACCTCAAAAAACCTTTCCAGATAATTTACCACCTTTGCCATCACCCGTTCCGCCTCTTTGGGGTCATAAATCAAACCCTTCTCCTTTAACCAGACAATGGTTTTGACCGCCTCATATCCTCCAATCTTTGAACCGGCAATAACCTCGGCCAAACTCTTTTTACCATCAATAAGGGCGAGAACCTGCCAGTCGGTTCTTCTTAAAGCAACTGCAGATTCTAATTCCTTTGTTGACTTGGTGAGCACCGCGTCCATTGGGGGCAGATTATCTTTTATCTTCTGAAATTCAATACGCCGTTTTTCAATCCTTTCCCTTAACTTCCCCACCCCTACGGAAATTGTCTGTTGCGGAGGTTCCACCCCGACATCAAAAGCCGCCTTTTCCGCCTCAATAAAAGAAAGATTGATTAACGCCTCCATCCCTTCCCGGGAACCGTCTGTAGCATGAACAACAAGCCCGTCCTTTAAAAATATCTCACCACCAATATTACCGAGCACCCTCAAAACCCCGGTCTTTTTAACCCGGCTGAGAAATTCCAGGACATCACCAAGTTTGAATTCCTGAAGGTCAATTTCAAAACAGGACACTATATTATCCCCAACCAGTTATGAAGCAGAAAATAGACCCGGCCGATTAAAAGGGAGATTCGCGCCATTACGGTATAACCAAATGAAGCACCAAATGAAACCATCATAAACCAGATTCCCACTTTTGCAGCAAAACCTAAGGTTCCTTTATGCTCCTTGGAAAAATAGAAATATATTAATGTAAAAACAACCCCGGCAATGATAAGAAGATTGGAAAAGACCTTGAATGGATGAATCCCGGCCAGGGGCAAAAATGTCGCCTGAAGTTGAGGCAGGATATCGCCTTGAATAATCTGGGTGATAAAAAGGGCCATTGAAATTCCCATCGTAAAGGTAAGGGGAATTCTTACCAACCAGCTCAGCTTTGGGATAAAAGGGGCAAACATCAAAAGTCCAATGATAATTGGAATAAGATAGACCATATTACCTTTGACAATCAGGGGTTCAAACAGATTGGGCCAGGCAAAATCAAACCAGAGAATCACTGCCCAATATCCTGCAGAAATACCAACAAAGATATGCTCGGCAACCTTATAAAATGGGTTATCCTTATATAAAAATGAATAGATTGCCAGGGTCAAAAGGGAAGCAATCCAGACACCCAGAACCTCCATTACCGTTTACTCCTTTGATAAACGAGAATCACATTTCCCAGAATAATAAATAGAACAAGCAGTGCATGAACAATTGACTGGGAATCCATACCGGCAAGTGCTCGACCCCTTCTTTTAACCAGGGTTTCATATTCCGCAGCACCCTTTAATCCACCCATAAGCCCCACCAACTGTCCTGATGCAAGATATGGATATTGCTGGGGAGCCATAATCGCTGTGGTTGCTGCACAGACCGGAATCCCGAATCGGGCGTGGAAATAGATAATCCAGTGCAGGACCCCGGGATCACCGGCTGATAAACTCATCACCAGCGCCATATCCCGGGCCGACTTCACCTCTTTACCCAGGGGCAAAGAATCGATCGGCACTCCAGCATAATCAGTTTTAACCATATCACCGACATTTTTCCCTAGGCTGAGCAGCATCACCGGACCGCCTGGTTTATATCCTACATTAATATAATCAACTCCATACTTTTTATTGTAATGTGCCCCGATATTTTCCAATGCCATATTACCCAGGGGAGTTCCTGCGGGCCATAATGCAAGCATAAAGATGCGTAGATTTTTTCGAAAGCAGTGTTCAAGAAATGCCTCGGTTGCAGGATAAAGTTCCGCCTCACTTCCCGGGTCATAATCAATGGAAACAACCACCACCGAACCTTCAGGCAGGGACTCTACTTTATCATATATATTCTTAACCGGCTTTGTAATATCCACGGGCAGACCGATCGGGATAAGCAGCGGAACAATTACTGCAACGGCAACCAATAAAAAGATAATTCTTCGATCTAAAGCGGACAATCGGGCAAGTATATTATTCACCTGCCCCATACTACTCCTTACCTCCGCCCATATAACTTCTCTCAATCCCTAATAAGACCCTCAAGCCCATAGAAATCATACCCAGGTCAATACCGAATAGAATTCCCCTTTTTGCTGCGGTATTGGGAACAGTCATTATCCATTCAACCAGATTGGGAAATCCATGCCAGATCCAGTAACCGATTGGAACCCGGCCGATCATTACAAGCACGGCGGCAATCAAAAGCAGGGTCGCCTCAGGACTTCTGGCTCGAAACGCCCGAAATGCTGCTGAGGCGACAAAGAACGCCAGCAGTGAAAACATCGTCGCACCCAAGGGAATCTGAACATTTTTGTAAAAATATAAAAACAATCCACCTTCGGGTCCGCCGATAAAACCGGCTGCCATCATAACCAGGAGGCAGATTAAAAGAATGATGCTGTACTGCCAATCCCTTAATCTTCTCTGAATCTTTTCAAGATTTATCTTAATGATATTAAATATTCCGATAAAGATAAAGAATGCCATCACCCCAATATACCAGTTCTGAAAGGTCTGGGATGTATCCTGAATTCCTTTCAAGGGAATAAAGAAACTTACCAGCATAAAGAAACCAAATCCAAAAACCACGATTATCGGTAAAATACTTTTCATTATCTTGTTGTCTTAAAAAGGTTATAAAAATATTGATTGCCTAAGAGTCTTGTAATAACGCCAATCACAATCACCAGAATAAATATCAGTTTGCCAAAATCCTGTCCTTTTAAAGAGCCAATTTGAATCGGTTCCTGGGATAGATAGGCACTTGCCGCATAAAGCTCTTCACCGAGCAGGGTGTAATCACAGGCCGCCACGAAGAATGGTAATTGATCAGGCATCGCCGTTCCTGCAATCTGGATTGCGCCGGTATAATGTCCGGTCTCAGCCAGAATGAGTGATTCTGCATAAAAGCAGCCGAGATAGAGATTGGTTGCCGGTTTCTCTCGAACCATCATACCATCCACCGCAGAGACATAACCGAACTGGTCGTCAGTAAGATACCGGATATTATCGGCATTAAACCAGTCAGGTCTTCCCACCTTGGTCGCTGACTCTTTAACTACCTGCTGCGCCATACTCATCGCCATCGCCTTACTGGTCGGCACATAAAGTGGGGTGCCGTATTCTGCAGTCTTTTCCGCAACCCTGGCAAGGATACTCATCGCGGCAATGGTCTGGGGATTATCGATATCCATTATCCCGGGGACAAACAGCACCGGCTTACCCATCTCAGTCGCCCGACCGATCGCCTCTTCGACCGCTGTAAGGGCTGGAATCTTTCTGATGTATAACTTTTCACCCTTGCGGGCACGGGAAATGTAGAAAAGAATTACGGCGAACAGGATAATCATACAGACGGCAATATTCAGACGGCCAAGATTGAAAATCTGGGCAATCGGCCTTACCGGCCCCGCAGTATTTGAAAAAAACACCGTATCCAATCCGGCGCCTTTGATGCGATAATAATATTTAGTTCCGGCCTTTACCGCGGTATCCACATAGGTTGTCTTACCCGATTCAACCCGGGCGATCTCTTTAAAATCATGCTCCGGGAAGATACTGCGCAGGATTTGATAACTACTTATTAATGTATCACTACTCCAGGACAGTGTAATACTGGAACCGTCGTCATTGGGTGTATCATAAACATCAAGACTTATCCCCTGCACCAGTATTAATAATATCAAAAACATTATATTATAATATTCAAATTTAAATAAATGTCAAGATGTAGAGGTTCTTACTCCTCTCCACTTTTTTCATTGTGCCTCCCGGATTAATTGCAACGGTATTCTGGACAGAATAAATTTCCCTGAGATTATTAAACCAGGACGAAAAATACTCAACAACTTCGTTTTACTTTTTTATATTATTTTATTGGTCATTTGAAAAATTTCTCTACCATCTTTACTTGGTCCCATTTTCTCAGCGCGGACGGCATTTCCATTTTCTCAGCGCGGGCGGCGTTTCCATTTTTCTCAGCGCGGGCGGCGTTTCTCATTTTTCTCAGCGCGGGCGGCGTCCCCGCCGCCCGCTGGAGGTTTATCATTCCTGCAGCCCGCCAGGCGCCCTGCCTCGGGACGGGACGCCCCCCGGCTATATTGTACTTACAAAAAGCCGGGACAAAAAGTGGAGGGAAATCAGGTAGAGGTTTAAAACATTGCATCCATCCCAGGAAAAATTTTTGAGGTGAAGAAGGATGTCTGTTCAGCAGAAATTATTCTAAAATAACTTCCTTGACTTTCCGATAAAATTTGCTAAACTAACTCACCAATTAACAATAAAACTTTTAAAGGAGGTCTGATGGAATATTTTCTTACGGACGAAGAAAAAGAATTAAAAAAACGGATTAGAAAATTTGCCGAAGAAAAGATTCTTCCGGTGCGTGATAAACTTGATGAAGCTGCAGAATTTCCCTATGAAATAATTAAAGAGATGGGGAAACAGGGATTCTTAAAAATATTTATTCCCAGGGAATATGGTGGAACCGGTGCAAGGATTATGGATATGTGCATCGCCTGTGAAGAGGTTGCCCGGATATGTGCCGGCGTAGCAACCGCATATGCAGTTGGTGCCTTGGGTTCGGGACCAATCGTCTACTTTGCCAGCAAAGAACAGAAACAAAAATACCTCCCCCGAATCGCCACCGGAGAAATGCTCTGTGCCTTCGGCCTTACCGAAGCCCAGGCGGGAAGTGATGTTGCCAATATCCAGACCACCGCAACGAAAGAGGGTGACTATTATATATTGAACGGGGTGAAACAGTTCATCTCAAATGGCAGTATTGCCGATGTCTATGTGGTGCTTGCAAATACTGATAAATCGCGTGGACCGAGAGGAATCTCAGCCTTCATTGTTGAAAAGGGTATGCCAGGATTCACATTCGGAAGGGAGGAGAATAAACTCGGAATCCGCGCTTCAACCACAACCGAACTTGTCTTTGATAACTGCAAGGTGCCCGGGGAAAATTTAATGGGCCGGGAAGGTGCCGGCTTTATCTATACGATGCGTAACTTTGATCGCGCCCGTCCGGGGGTTGGTGCCATCGGCCTTGGTATCGCCCAGGGGGCGTTCGAATCGGCACTCAATTTCGCCTATAACCACCAATTAATGAGTAATCAATATATACAATCGCGTCTTGCTGATATGGCAACCCGGGTCGAATCCGCAAGGGCACTTTTATATGCTACAGCCCGAATGATCGACGCCGGAATAAAACGATTCTCAATGGAATCTTCATTTGCCAAACTCTACCTTTCAGACCTGGCAATGCAAACGACCCGTGAGGCGATTGAAATCTTCGGACCCTATGGACTATTAAAGGAATACAATATAGAGAAGATGCTACGCGACGCCAAAATTACCCAGATTTATGAAGGAACAAATGAAATCCAGCGCAGTGTTATTGCATTAGAGCTTATCCATAATATGGATAAAATGGCAAAGGAGTAATGATGGAATTAAATCAAACCGCAGCCTTAATCAAAAATGAATTGAGAAAATTTGCCCAGGAAGTATTACTGGAAAAGGCGGATGAACTGGATAAGAACCGCACCTTTCCCGAAGACAGCTTACAAAAACTTGCAGAAATGGGAATCCTTGGTGCCCTGCTACCTGAAGAATATGGTGGAGCGGAACTTGATACACTCAGTTTTATACTGGGACTTGAGGAATTGAGTAAGGTCTGTCCTTCTACTGCATTTATAATCCTTATCCATAACTGTCTATTCTCAATGCCCATTTTAAAATCAAATAAATCAGAATTAAAAGACCGCTATCTCAAGCCATCAGCCACCGGAGAAATCATCGGCGGGTTTACGGAAAATCATACAAATAATATTGATTCCAAAAAGGTCTCTGACAAATACATAATTAATGGGAAAAACCCCTTTCTTTTTAACGGTGCTGCCCGGGGTCCATTTATCGGTCTCATTCCGGATTCAGAAAATCTAAAACTCTTTATCGGCACTAAAGAAAAGTCCGGGATAAAGATATCCCCCAATCTCCGTTCCCTCGGACTCAATGCCGGCGGAATTTGTGAGGTTCAATTTAATGAATACGAAATAACCGAATCAGAAATTATTGATGAGCCGGGATTATTATCTGAAATAAACAGCCTGGTTCAACTTGGCCTTGCTGCAATCTCGCTGGGAATTGGAGAAGGGGCAACCGAATATGCGGTCAAATATGCCCGGGAAAGAGTTCAATTTGGTAAATCAATCATCAATTTCGGTATGGTTCGGGAGAAACTTGCCTGGTGCTTTACAAGGATTGAACTGATCAGGGCGCTGCTCTACGACACCGCATCTAACTTTAATGAAAAAAAGAAAACCGGCCCGGCGATCCTGAAATATTATGCGGGTAAATCCGCAGTTGAAATTACTACCCGGGCAATCCAGGTTTATGGTGGATATGGATATATGAAGGACTATCCGGTGGAACGCTATTTCCGTGATGCCCAGATGATAAATGTTCTATTCCATACTCCGATTGAACTTGAAGAAGAAATCGTCAAAAACAGCATCGAATAAAATAGCGGCTAAATCGAACCAGAACAAAACAGCAAAAAGGATGAAATAAAGAAGTTATACGAGAAAACGGAAAAATTTAAAAAACCAGACAGCCTAAATATCATCCGGTAATCAATATAGTGCAATTCTTTCTTTTAAAAACTCGGGTGAAAGTTTACCTTCCGACACCAATCTCCTTTTTGACTGTTCAAGGTTTTGCATGCCAAACTGACGCCCGGTCTGGATTACCGATTCAATCTGATGTACCTTTTCCTCACGAATCAGATTGCGCACCGATTGGGTTGCAATCATAATTTCAAATGCCGCAACCCGACCGGAGCTGTCCCGGCGTGGATATAGCCTCTGGGCAATCACCGCCTGCAGTGATTCAGAAAGTTGCAGCCTGATTTGATTCTTCTGACCGGCAGGGAAGATATCAATTATTCTTGTGATGGTCTTGGCGGCGCTTGATGTGTGCAGGGTAGCAAAAACTAAATGGCCGGTCTCAGCCGCGGTCAGGGCAAGTGAGATTGTCTCCAAATCCCGCATCTCACCGACCAGAATATAATCAGGGTCCTGACGCAGGGCGCTTCTTAAGGCAATAGAAAAAGAGTGAGCATTGGTTCCCAATTCCCGTTGATTAACCACACATTTTTTTGAATGATGGATATACTCAATCGGGTCCTCGATTGTGATAATATGACCTTCTTTATTAGAGTTTAGAAAATCAATCATCGCTGCCAATGTGGTAGATTTACCACTGCCGGTGGGTCCGGTAACAAGTATTAAACCATAATCAAGATTAATCACTTCTTTAATTATTCTGGGGAGCCCGATCTCTTCCATATCAGGAATTTTTGTCGGAATGATTCTAAAGACGGCAGCCAGACCCTGCCTCTGATAAAATACATTCACCCGGAATCTTCCCAATCCAGAAAATTCTAAGGAAAAATCAATCTCCCTGGTCTTTTGCAATTCTACTTTTTGGCTTTCTGACAAAATCTGATTGATAAACATTTCGATGATTTCATTATCAAGTAATTCTTTATTCAGCGGCTGCATCCGACCACATACCCTCAGCATAATCGGAGAACCGGCGCTGAGATGGAGGTCACTCGCCTTCTGCTCAACTGAATATCCAAGTAATTCCCTGATATCATTCTTCATATTGTTTCTCCAATTCGATTATAATCTTCACATTCCCCTTCTTTTTTTGTTTACCATCTTTATCTTCAATCTCAATGACCGCCTGGTCGGCTCGTATCTCAATCCTTTGCCTCTGTTTAATCGAGGTTTCAATTACCGCCTCCGTCCCTTTATGAAGAAAAAATTTATTGAGTATTTGTTCAATCTTAGCCGGGTCTGCCCCGGATACTACTACATCTTTATTGAGAGTCTTTTTAATTTTTTCAATAACCGAAATATTCGTCGGGTCACCGATAACTACATAAATCTTGTTCTCGGTCTGATAAAGCGGCAGGATGCAGTTGTCCAGTAAAAGTTTTTCAGGGAATTTACTGATTAATTGATTATCGAACATCTCCGGATTCAATTGAACAAAAGGGATATCCGCCTGTTCACTCAACATCCAGAAAAGATCACTCGAAGATATATAGCCCAGTTCAATCAAAATTTCACCGAGGCGTTTTCCTTTCTCTTTCTGTAATTTCAAAGCGGTATCAAGCTGTTCCTGAGTAATAATTCCATACTTCACCATCATCTCACCCAGAAGAAACATTCCTATACCCCTATCAATTCAAAGACCTTGGACTTCAAGGCACTGATATCAATCGGCTTGGTGATAAATGCCGCAACATCCGAAGTCTTAACCACCATATCATCTTCCATCAAACGATAGGCTGAGCATATAATAATAGGAATATTCTTATTCCTTTCCCTTATCCGTTCAATCGCCTCAAGACCATGGGTCCCCGGCATCTTGATATCAATAATGAGCAGGTCAAATGATTCCCGGGTAATAAGTTTCACCGCCTCCCGACCATCAACCGCCTCACTTATGTCATAGTCATCTCCTAAGGTTTCCCTTAACAGGAGTCGAATCGACTCCTCATCATCACAGACCAAAATCCTTTTCTTCATAAAACCTCCTTTTTCACCCTGGGCAGATAGACCCGGCAGGTCGTTCCAATATTTTCCTTACTGGTTATCTCAATCTTTCCCTGATAGTCATCAAGAATCTTTTTTACGATTGCCAGACCAAGACCGGTGCCCCGTTGTTTTGTCGTAAAGAAAGGTGTGAAAAGATTCTTCAAATTTTCTTCAGGTATACCATTACCATTATCGATAATTTCAGTAACACAGAAATCACCGTCTTCGGAAAATCTTATCTTCAAAATACCCTGCTCACCCATCGCCTCACAGGCGTTATTAATTAGATTGACGAAAACCCTTCGGATTGATTCAGGGTCACCCCGGATGATCGGTTCGACACCTTCAATCGAAATCTTCACATTTTTCAAATCCTTAACAATCGCATCGATTAATGATTTCAGGTTGATCCGGGATAGAACAACCTGACGCCGGGCTCTTCCGAATGCCAGAATATCATCAATTATATTATTAATTCTTCGAGTGCCCTTTTGAATCTCGGCACTAAACTGTCTTATTTTTTCTTTATCCTCGGTTGTCTGTAAGAGCTGGGCGAAACCGTCAATTGAGGTTAAAGGATTTCTTATCTCATGGGCAACCCAGCTCGCCATCTTTCCTAAGTAGGTTAAACGTTCAGCATGTTTCAACTTCTGTTCCAATGCCTTGATTTCAGAAAGGTCCTTTAATATAACAACGCATCCGGAAAATCGATGTTCTGCACCGGTAATCGGTGATATCGAGAAACCGATCGGCACGGACTTATCATTTTCAACTGTGATTAAAACCTCATCCCTCTTTATGGTTTCACCGGTCTCCATCGCATGCGCTATCTTCTCCCAAAAATTATTAAGTCTCTCAATATTCTTAATATTGGTTCCTTCAGCCTCTTCTTTATTCAATCTCAGAATCCGTGCCGCCTCCGGGTTAATAGTGGTAATAACCCCATCATTGCGTATCGCAATTACGCCGCTGGAGACACTGTTTATTATCTTCTCACTGTATTTACGCAGTTCAATCTCTTCAGCCGCAACCCGGGCAACCTCCTTTTTTAAGGCGATATTAAACCTTTCTAAATCTTCCTTCTCTTTCATCGCCTTACGGGTGGCACTCGACCAATAACTGCTGATAAGAGAAATAATAAAAAAGAAGGGAACCCGGATAAGGATTGCCGAATCGAGCAATGAAATTCCCGGTTTTGATCGATATATAAGCCAGCCGTAGAGGATACTGGCAACAATCGCAATCGGTAAACTACCACCAATATCCTGCCCCACCGATGCGATGAAGATTACAAGAAAATAAATCAGATAAAAATCGGTCTGCATCCCCTCGCTGAAATAGATTGCCAGAGAGATGATAATAATATCAAAAAGGAATATGCCAAATGTAGCATAGGGGCGATTGAATAACCTTTCAGGAAGATAATAGAATATAAGGTTTGAAATAAAATAGACGAGCGCGATGATATAGCCCGGTTCCGTGGGTTTAAGACCCTTCTTTGCATAGGTCATCACCAAAATCGTGGTCAGGATTAGAAAAAATCTTAAGAATAGCAATGTCCTCTTATTCATTTTAAACTCCTTTAGACTTAAGTATATAATAAATTATAACTAAATTTTTTAATTTGTCAATGCCCAATAATATCCCGGGCCGGGGTGTGTGCCCCGGCCCAAAAGGAGAAGGTAGAAAAATATACATCTGCTGACCACCTTTACAGGAATCCCGTTACATTCGTAAAAAGGCTTTTACAACCGTTGGGTCAAGTTGTGTACCCGCTACCCTTTGTAATTCCTTTTTTGCTTCGATTCTACTGAACCGCTTCCGATACGGCCGATCACTTATCATTGCTGAATATGTATCACACACTGAAAGAATCCTGGCATTTAACGGTATACGATTTCCCTTGAGTCCTGCAGGATAACCTCGACCATCCCAGCGTTCATGATGATAATGAATCCAGGAACGGATCGACTGCAGTTGAACCAAGGGTTCAATAATTCTGGCACTCTTTTCTGGATGCTGTTTTATTATCTTCCACTCATTATCACTAAGTGGTCCAGGCTTCTGTAAAATACTTTCAGGCACGGCAATCTTTCCAACATCATGGAGCAGTCCTGCATATCTGATTAACTGCAGTTCCCGTTCTGAAAAATCGAACGCCTTGCCCAGCTGAAATGACAGATTGGCGACCTGAAGTGAATGTCCCCTTGTGTAGCTGTCTCTAATCTCGATTGCCTGCACCAGGGCAAGCACCGACTCAAAATTCACCTCCTCTAATCTTTTAATAAACCGCTCCCGGTCAAGGGCAATTCCGATCTGTCTGCTGATACCGTTAATAAACTGAATTTCTTCTTTATTATAAGAAAACCGTTTATTAGAATACAATGTCAGAATCCCGACCGGGACTCCTCCCTTGGTGATTACCGGTGCAGCAATACAGGACTTAAATTGACCGACCAGGTCTCCATCATCTTTAAATAACAAAGGACCGCGATTATTCAGAATCGACTGCAGCAATCGCTCTTTTTGATTAATAATTATATTTTGAGAAAACTCCGGCTCAAGATTTTGCGATACAAGAAGATTTAAATTCCTGCCGTCCTTATTTATTACAAAAAGGCCGATTCCATCCGGGGACAGATTCTTTGACAGTTTCTCCATAACCACATTCATTACACCATTATTACTAAAACTGGAAAGTATGGCCTGATCTACCTCCTGCAGGGATTTTAAACGCACCAGACTTTCTTGATGTTCCCTAACCATCCTTAGAATAGCAACTATACCAATCAACCAGAGAATACTAATCCCGGAGAGACAGAAATTCAATAATAGATTAGTACTGTGTCTTCCATAGCCGCCTTCTATCCCTATCAACACCATAAATATCATCCCCAAGGCAATAAATATCCGGGCAATTCCCAGCCTCTTTCTAACCCGCAACAGGATAAATATACCGATTGCCAATTCCAGGATAATTGAGATAAAAAAGGCTGACTTCATTTATCGGTTTAAACCCGGTCAGCTGGCAAATGCATAGACCCTTTGCCAGCCTATATCATGGATTGAAACTATGCCGTTATAGAAGAGCCGCAGTTTCTGCTCAACCGAACTCTGTCTCAGTTTTAATACAATCATCTTATCATCTTTATATGCAATCTCACCCTGATACCGGGTTCCGTCCACCAGCCTTACCTCATACAGATGCAGTGCCTTCATCATAACCCCCAGATTAATCGATTGGCGGCGGCGGTTGAGGCGGTGGAATAATACCATCGGCATCCGAATCAGAATCAGCAAAACAGGAAACCGGGGTGAGCGCCTGAAGCACCGAGCCGACAACCGGCGCCTTCTTTACTGTATTTATCTGCGGTGACTGAAGTCCGATACCCAGAACACCGCCCAAGAACAATACAATCAATAGATAGATTAAAAGATGCTTCATAAAAACCTCCTTTTACATACTTTATGTGCAAAATCCGTGCCAGACCATTTTGTCTGGAATTTCAAGGTTTTGCCGAAAAAAGACAAACAAAAAATGTGCCAAAATGGCACATTTTCGGGCTGTTCTGTAAAGCATTGCAAACACTGCATTCACCAGATAGGAAGTGTGTCATTTTGGCACATATGTGCCAGCAGCCCTGCAGTTTTTATGCCTGAACCGGGCTGACTGAGTAATACTACCTACATATTTATTATGAAATCTCCTGAAATTTAAGCTTTTTCATTAAGGTACCCGCTTCTCTGATGACTTTACCATCACAAAAGATTTATCCCCGGGTGTAATCACACATACCTGCCGGAACGACCGATATCCGGGCGAATTATTATCTTAAACCTCTCCCGGATTTCCTGACAATTACTCTGCGGTGATTCTTCGCTGAATGACTTTTCTTTCTTTAATAGTCTGCTTCCGACTGAATTCTAAATTCAGGTGAATATCTCCGGTTATCAACCTGATAGTCTGACTCCTCTCCACTTTTTGTCCTGGTTTTTTGTAAGCTATGTAGGTTACAATATAGCCGGGCGGCGTCTCGCCCCGAGGCGGGGACGCCGCCTTCGCTGAGAAAAATTGATAAATATATTTTTTGAGAAATGAAACAGAAGATAAAAAGATGGTTAAATTACAATGGTCTTCCGGGGTTACCGGAAAAATCAGTCGAAGGCGTTAACCTGTGGATGCCTGATCCTTTTTAATGATATCCATACCCTGTTGCCATTGATATCAAGGTCTTTATCTATTTCGCCCGTCTCTTTTTCATCCATCGCCTCAATCACCTCAAGGGCAAGGGTTTCGTTTTTCAAATAATCAAGATTATTTATTATGGCATTCTTCAACCTTTCATCGGTTTGATAAAATATTATGATGCGATCAACCAGGTTAAAATCCGCCTCTTTACGCAAAAGTTGAATCCTATGAATCAATTCCCGGACCAGACCTTCATCTTCAAGTTCCGGAGATAACCGGGTATTGATACCAACCCCCAACTCCCTCTCTCTTACTACACTCCATCCCGCCTTTTCGACAATCACTACCTCAACATCGGTTTCTTCTATCCTGACCTTCTTACCATTATAGTCTATGGTCAGAGATTTACTCTTCATAAATTCCTTAATCCTATCCGGACTGAGCGATTTGATAAGCTGGGCGATATTGCCAGCATCCCTGCCAAATTTGGGTCCGAGCTGGTCGAATCTGGGTTTAAGCTGGTAGGTGATGAGGTTATCCAGGGCACCGGGTTCGGCTGTTTTTATCCCCTTTACATTTAACTCCTCCTGAATGATTTTGATGTCGTCTTCTGACGGCCGGGGAAAACCATCCGGAATTTCAACAATCATCTCTTTAAGGGGCTGACGAATTTTGATTCTGACCTTATTGCGTGCGGAACGACCCAATGATACAATCTCCCTTGTTAACTGAACCTCATTTTCCAAATCTTCATCAATCATCTCTTCGCTGACTTCAGGAAAATCATTAAGATGGATGCTAACTGGAGATTCCTTATCGACCCGGACCACTATATTCTGATAAATCTCTTCGGTTAAAAATGGCATTATCGGTGCGATAAGTTTGAGTAATTTAACAAGACATTCATATAACACGCAGTATGCATTCATCTTATCCTGGTCATTCTCAGATTTCCAGAAGCGTCTTCGGGTGCGCCGGATATACCAGTTGGAGAGCTCATCAAAGAACCGTTCGGTCTGCTTTACCACTGATACGACATCGTAATCATCATAAAATTTTTCACAGTTTCTAATCAGGGAATTTAATCGCGAGAGTATCCAGCGGTCAAGTTTTGTAATACTATTTTTATCAACTTCTTTACCAGACGGGTTAAATCCATCGATATTGGCATAGGTGACAAAGAATGAATAGATGTTCCAGAAGGTTAAAAGGTTCCTCTTGATCTCTTTTGCCGGACCATAACCAAAATTTAAATTTTGAACCGGATTATGCCCGGCAAACATCCAGCGCATAACATCAGCTCCAATCTTCTCCGCCGCCTCCTCAAACCAGATTGCATTACCCTTGCTCTTATGCATCTCTTCACCGTGTTCATCCCGAATCAGGGCATGGCCTAAGAGCACCTTAAACGGCGGTTGTTTTTCCAGAACCGTGCTCATCGTAAGGATTGCATAAAACCAGTTGCGGAACTGCCCGGGAAAACATTCAGTAATGAAATCGGCCGGGAACCAATCTTTCCAGTAAGACTTATCATAAGGATAACCATTTTTTAGATTATGCATATCATCAGGCGGTCTGATGGTTGAATAAGGAACAATACCGGCATCAAGCCAGGGGTTACCGACATCAGGAATCCGGGAGACAAGTTTTCCACATTTTTCACACTTAATCTTTATCTTATCAACCCAGGGTCGGTGAGGTGAATGACCCTCAAATTCATCCCAACCTTGAATTGCTTTCTCTTTCAATTCATCCTTTGAACCGATAACTGTAAAATGGCCGCAGGAGCATTCCCAGATCGGCAGGGCAAGGCCCCAGTATCGTTTTTTCGAGATACACCAATCCGACATATTTTTTAGCCAGTCAAGTTCCCGGTCCAGACCGTATTCTGGAATCCAGCGTTCTACTTTTCTGGTAACCTCGGCAATTTCATAACGCAAACTATCCATTGAAATAAACCATTCATCAACCAAACGGAAGATTAATTCACTCTGACAGCGCCAGCAGATTGGGTAACGATGGGTATAATCTTCTACACTATACAGCTGTCCCTGTTTTTTCAAATCCTCAATAATCGGATTGGCAACATTTTTTACATCCATATGGCTGAGCCAGTCGAAACCATCAACATAACAACCCAGCTCATCAAGAGGGGCAATGGTTGCCAGGCCAAATTCCTTACCCAGGGTAAAATCTTCTTTACCACAACCCGGAGCAATATGAACAAGTCCGGTTCCTTCTTCCTCACTGATTTCCTCCCAGGGTATTACCTTGTGCACTATACCCTTTTGCACAGGCAGATATTCAAAAGGCCCTTTATATGTTAAACCGATAAGTTTCTTACCGGGGAACTCTTCTAAAACCTGATAATCTCCTTTTAATACCTTTAATAGTTTTTTTGCCAGATAATATATCGCCCCATTATTTTTCACCTTTACATAGATGAGTTCCGGATGCACCGCAACCGCGGTATTTGATGTCAGGGTCCAGGGTGTAGTCGTCCAGACCAGTAAATACTCCTGCTGCCGGCCGATAATGGGAAATCGAACAACCACCGCCCTGTGGGTCAACTCCTGATATCCTTCCGTGGCGATTTCCATATCACTTATTGCGGTTCCGCATCGTGCACACCAGGGCATAACATCCGCACCTTTATAGATCAATCCCCGTTCATTACAGCGTTTTAGAAAATGCCAGATTGTATAATTATTTACATCACTCATCGTATAATAGGAATGGCTCTTCTCCATCCATTTTGGGTCATCAAGCGCGGTGAGCCATTCACCCCAGTCCATCCACATCCCCAGGCGGATTGACTGTTCAGTCTGTATCATTGAATATCGATGAGCCCGTTCCTTACATTTGCAGACAAACTTATCAATACCGTATTTTTCAATATCCCGTTTTGAATTGAAACCGAGTTCCCTCTCCACTTCAACCTCAACCCAGAGCCCCTGACAGTCAAATCCATTCTGATAGCGTTGCTCAAATCCCTGCATTGTCTTATACCGCTGGAAGATATCCTTATAGGTTCTACCCCAGGCATGATGCACCCCCATCGGATTATTTGCCGTGATTGGACCATCCTGGAATGACCATTTTTTCTTACCCCTGTTCTTGTTTTTATATCTGGTAAAAATATCCTGACTATCCCAGAACTTGAGGATGCGATGTTCGATTTCAACAAAGTTGAGTTCCCTGGGCACCTTATTAAAAAGCATAGTAGTATTATATCAGATTTTTAATGACTGTCAAGTGCAACCTGGCAAAAGTTCAGCATCGGATATTTTCAGGACAATAACTTGATTATTATTTTGTAAGATAACAAATGAAAAAAAAGAAAAAAAAATCATTCCTTATTATTTATTATTTAACTCCTCTCCATTTTTTTCATTGTGCCTCCCGGATTAATTGCAACGGTATTCTGGACAGAATAAACTTCTCTGAGATTATTAAACCAAGACGAAAAATATTCAACAACTTCGTTTTACTTTGTATTTATTTGTCATTTGAAAAATTTCTCTACCATCTTCGCCCGGTTCCGTTTTTCTCAGCGTGGGCGGCGTCCCCGTTTTTTTCAGCGCGGGCGGCGTTTCCATTTTTTTCAGCGCGGGCGGCGTCCCCGCCGCCCGCTGGAGGTTTATCATTCTTACAGCCCGCCAGGCGCCCTGTCTCGGGGCGGGACGCCCCCGGCTATATTGTACTTACAAAAAACCGGGACAAAAAGTGGAGGAAAGTCAGCCTTATTATACCTTGACAACTAAAAAATTATGAATAGAATCAGAATATGAAAGGGATATCAAGGGTGATTCTATTTAAATATTTGACTCCTCAAGAAGTAAACTGGATGCTGGTAAAATGGCAGCCCAAGGAAGTGCGTGAGGGCACGGTTATTATTAAAGAAGGAACAACCGGTGATGAGATGTACATTATTGAATCAGGTAAGGTCGAGGTCTATCTCACCCGGGGAGATGTTGTGCTTCTTCTGTCTGAATTGCAAGAGGCATCATTCTTTGGGGAAATGACCCTGCTAACCGATAAGCCTCGTTCCGCAACGGTTAAGGCAAAAACAAATTGTCGGTTACTGATCCTGAAAAAACAGGAATTTATGAAAATTATTGATGAGAATCCCCGGATTGCAGCAAAATTTCTTATGGCAATGGGTGAAGACCTTTCCAATCGAATAATGGCGACCAATGCCAATTTAGAAAATTATTTTCTGATAAATCAGGCGATTGTCGATAACAAATCCTTTCGGGATCTTTATATCCTTACCCATAAGGCCCCATCGTCTAGCGGTTAGGACATCACTCTTTCAAGGTGGAGACACGGGTTCGATTCCCGTTGGGGCCGTATTATTTAATTAAGGAGGAATTATGAAGAAGCTGTTCTTGGTATTATTAACGGTGCCTTTCCTGCTCCTTGCTCAGGAGATTACCATCTATGGAAATCATGGAATGTTCCGGATACAGTATGCCCAGCCCCATAATATGGGTATGTTCTCATTCCATTTTGCTCCTCAGGAAAGGTTTGAGAGTTTTAATGTTCAAATCAATGGTCAGACCACAACAGACCGACGCCACTATTTTGATTTAACCACTGGATTATCCTATGCAATTACCGATTTCCTTGAAACCCGGTTTCATGCCACGCCGTTTACGAAATGGTATGAAGCAAATGATTACCCTGAAGAGAGAGGGGACCCTTATCCACCGATTGGGGTCAAAGACTTAGAGCTCGGCGCCAAAGGAGGTTATCTCTTTGCTGTTGATAAACAGACACCAATCTCTTATGCGTTGGGTGTTGATGCCTATTTAAGATTTGGCCCGGGTCTTTCTAAAGATTACTTTTCCAATGCCTGGAACAATGACCGTGCATTATATGCAGATACCTTCCATCATATTGCCCCGCATTTTCCACCCTATATACCCCATGACCCTGATTACGGCGTAACCGGACTTTTCGACTTTCGAATCGGCCCTTTTGCCACCCACTTCAATGTTGGATACTGGTCCACAGGCCGGGACATAAATCCTGGTTATGTCCGTTATGAAGATATGCACCAGAGACCTGATTACATAACCAACGCCGCAGGTATTGAGCTGTTACCGTCTGACGATATTAGAATTCTTTTTGAGGCATACGGACTTTTTGATACTGACGCAAGTACGGAATCATTATGGGTGACCCCGGGGTTGCGATTCGGTGCGCATAGTGTCAGCTTTGATTTAGGATGTGATCTGGGAATAGTTAACCCTGATATTCATACCCCATTCTGGTGGAAAGCATTCTTTAACTTATCTACAGGTGCCGATCTGGTCAAAAAAGTAGAAGTCCATATACCTGTGGCGAAAGTTTCCGGTAAAGTAATTGATTCCCAGACCGAAGAACCGGTTGCTGCGACCATCACCTTCCCGGGTTCAGATAAAGAACCGATAAAAACATCTGCTGATGGTTATTATGAAACAACATTCTCGCCGGGCACCTACCGACTCCATTTTGCCGCCCCTAATTACCGCTGGCAGGAAAAAGGTGTGGTCTTAAAGGATGGAGACCAGATTATCCTGGATATTAAACTGCATCGCAAACTTGTCACCAAAATTATCGGTAAAGTCTATGATATTGATACCAAGGAACCTCTAATCGCCCAGATCAGCTTTCCTCAGACGAAATTTAAACCAATCACCACAGATACTGCAGGTTTCTATTCTGCCACCCTGGGTCCGGGTATATTCCGAATTCATGTTGAGGCAACCAATTATCAATTTGGCGAAAAGGTGATTACCTTAAAATCCGGTGAATCAAAGGTTGTCGATATTGGATTAAAGAAACTCGGTGTTGCCCAGGCAATATTAACCGGTAAGATTTCCGATGTGAAGACTGGAAAACCGCTCCTTGCCCAGGTTACATTCGTGGGCACAAAGATTCCCGTTGTTACAACCGACCCCGGCACCGGTATATATAAGGTAACGGTTCCACCGGGAACATATTCATTAAAAATAACTGCAGAAAACTATGTACCGGAGAGTGCTCCAATTGTGCTTAAAAAGGATGAGACGAAAATTCAAAATTTCTCCCTGAAGCCGATACCCAAAGTCGGTGAAAAGATAATTCTTAAGGGAATCTACTTTGACTTCAATTCAGCAGTAATAAAACCTGAATCCTATCCGGTTCTGGACGACGCAGCCAGGATCCTCAAGGCGAAGCCCAATATGCGGGTAGAAATCGGTGGTCATACCGATAGCATCGGTTCTGATTCCTATAATATGAAACTCTCATATCAGCGGGCGAATGCGGTAAGGGATTATCTGATACGCTACCACAATATTGACCCATCAAGGTTGATTGCGGTCGGTTATGGAGAAACCAGACCGATTGCCGACAACCGAACCAGGGCGGGTCGGGATCTGAACCGTCGAATTGAGTTCAAGATCTTAAGCTGGTAGAAATTTAAAAGAGGGGGCATTTAGCCCCCTCTTTTTTTATTCCATTCTAAAAAATCTCCGTCTTTTATATATTCACAATTTTTTGTTTCCCTCACAACATCTTATCTTCTTGACTTCACTTTTTTCAAATTTGCAGTGTATTTTCGGTTTGTAAATTTAAATATATACTACTTAACAACCGTGTATAATTAAATACAATCCATCCATAATAATGAATATCCCTTTTCATTTAATTAAATAATTCCTGCATAAGGCAATTAGATATATTAAAATAATAATCAAAACAGTCGGCCATTCTGCTTTTAAGTTTCTCAGTTGAAATTTTTCTTTTTTTGTTGTTAGATTTTTCAGATAACGGGTTTCCGCATTGCTGATGATTGAATACTCGGCGATAAAGCAGAGAATAATTATTATTGACAACCAGGGTTGAGGGTTGAATAGAATTATTACGCCGCAGACAAGAAAGAAATTGCCGAAGTAAATCGGATGTTTTAAAAGTTTGAATGGACCATTTTCTATTTTAGATTCTGTATTGAATTCTGAACCCCTCGATTTTTGACCCAGATATCCAACTGCCCATAACCTCAGACCAATACCTGTTATAATAAATGGAATTGACGACAAATTCGCTTCCCGGGCAAAAATAATAATTAAAATAAAAAACGGCGCCGGGATGATGCCACGATGGTGATATAAAAAATGTCCTAAATTATAGATTTTTTTCAACCCTATTGATTGGTCGATAGATATAATAATCTCCAATCCTCTGCTGCAGAATGTAATTATCTTTTATCATTTCAGCCATCGCCTCGGTTAATCGGGTTCTATCGATGGTTTTATTAAGGTCAAAGGTGAGAATAATTTTAGAAAATTTCCTTTCCCTTATATCCTGAAGAAAATCATTCTGTTTCCAGATTCTCTGGTTTGACAACTGGGTGAAGATAAAAGGCTGGAATAAAACTTCTTTATTATTAAGCACCAAAAGGCCGGCATCCTCGGATAAAATCGGTTCCGGGCTATGTTTGATTACATCGGATAATATCCGCATCTGACGCTGACTTAGTCGCTTTCTGGTATATCCGGTTAAATAAGGAATATGGAAAAAGATTATTAATTGTATCAATAAAAGGGAATAGATTATAAACTTTTCTTTCTCTAATTTGTTTAAGACGCTTCCAATTATGATGGCACCGGCACCGATGAATTCACAGAAATAATTATAATTGGAGCCGACCTTCCCGGCACTCAATGCAACAATTCCGGATAGAATAAAGTAGTATATGAATAAATGATTCTGTTTGGGTCTATAAATAATCCAGAAAAATGTGAGACCGATTATTATTGAATGAATCTGCAGGGTTCTGATATACATCTTTATTAACTGATGCAGACTAAAAGTATTAATATTATAAATATAATTATGGAGAAAGAATTGTCCGTGGGTAAAATGGTTAATAAAAAAGAAGATTATTAAATAAAGACCAATCAATAAACAGACAAAGATGAGTGCCTTTTTGTAGTCTTTTGACAGCAGATATACCACTGCGGCGGCCGGTGCCGCGATAAAGGACTGTTTGGTATATAAGGCGAGGATAAAAAAAATTACCGCGCTGAAGACGATTCGGGAATTTTCAAATCTATAGATAAAATATAAACCTGCAAGGCTGAATAAAAATGCGAGGACATCAACCCTTGCGATTGGGAAATAATTATAGATATACGGTGAAGCGATAAAGAGCCCGGCAGCCAGAAATGCGCCAGGACGGTTTTTATCTTCTGCCTGATTCGATTTTTTTGATATGATATAGATCAACAATGCAGAAAAAAGGGTTGCCAGAAAGGTGATAAGACGGCCGGGGATAAATGAGATACCAAATAGTTTGATAAAAATGCTGTTTAAAAATGGAAACAAAGGGGGATAATTACTTACAATATAGGGGTAGATATGGATATCTTGATAGATTGATTTTCCTTGGGCAAGCAGATCCGCCTGATTCAAAACAATGCCCTCACCATAGGCGACAGGAAACGGATAGGTGACTAAAAGATAAGATTGTAAAATAAAGAAAAGGGAATATACAATCAGCCCAACGATGATTGCAATTTTGAGCATCTTAAACATCGTTTTATGATATGAATCTTCTTTCATAAAATAAATGCCGGGAAGGGGATTTGAACCCCTACACCCTTTCAGGCATTAGGTCCTGAACCTAACGCGTCTGCCAATTCCGCCATCCCGGCCTGGTCTATGATATACAATTATTAAAGGATGTCAAGTTTCACCATCTATCATTGGTTTTTAAAAATTACATTCTCAGTAAATTTATGGCAATTCACTGACTTATAATTTCAGCCAAAGAAAAACGATTAGAAACCCTGCTTGCTTAAAATAATCATTTCTTATTCAGCTGTTCTTCAAGTTCAACAACCCTTCGGGCGAGTTTTTCCTTTTCACCTTCCTTTTCTTTACTCCAGATTCTTGTAAGCATTCCGAATGATATTATCATAAGAATCAGACCCCAGAACGGAATAAACCAGGTAAACAGATTGAATATATGAAATAGTAATGCGACCAACCCGATAATAAAGACAATAAATGCCCAGTTAATCATAAAGCCCTCCTTATAAACTATAATATTCTAAAGAGAATTTTGTCTTTGTCAAGGGAGTTGTCCCCTGACTCCTCTCCACTTTTTATCTTGATTGTTTAAGAAATATGTAAGTTACAGTGCAGTTTTCCCCTATATCCTTTATCCCAAAATTTCCTCCGGCCCCTGATGGAAAGATTCACCTCGTATATCCCCCGTCCTTAATGGAAGAAGATTAAGGAGAAAGTGTATTTTTATGGTGTCAATTAAATTGAAATCACCCTTTTTTAAATTTTTTCTTACCGGAGATTATTCTCTGTTCAAATGGAGATTTTCGGATTATCGAAAGTTCTGATTTTGCATCTTTAATAACAGCCTGAGCATTACTGTTTTCTCCAGATATCGTCTGAAAGGCACTTGCCCCGGCAATTCTGCCTTCCAGCATTGCTGTGGATGCCTCTTCAATTGAGGCAAGGTCTCCACAGACAAAGATATGGGGCCTGGAAGTCATCATATCTTCATTATGAACCGGCACATTTCCTCCAAGTTCCGGTATATACTGAATCTGGCAACCGGCTTGATAAAGCAGATCACATAAGGGGGAAAGTCCGATCGCAATAAGAATCATATCACATTCTATTCTCTTTTCTGTTCCCTTGATGGGTTTGAAATTTTCATCCACCCTGGTGATGAAGGCAGATTCCACAGTTTCTTTCCCCTGCGCCTCGATTATTGTGTGGCTCAGATAAACAGGAACTCCTGCCCTTTTTATCTTTGCCGCATGCACATAATATCCACCCACCCTATCAAGAATTTCAACGATCCCGGCAACCTCAACACCAGCCTGTAATAATTGATAAGGAACAATTAAACCGATATTTCCGGAGCCTATTACCAATGCCTTTTTTCCCGGTATTACCCCATAAACATTCATTAAAGTCTGGACTGCACCAGCCCCATATACTCCAGGTAGATCAGAATTTTCAAAGGTGAGCATATTTTCGGTTGCTCCGGTTGCAAAGATATACCTCTTCGCCTTCACATTAAAAAGACTATCATGCTTCAGAACACCGATTGAATCGTCGTCATAGTATCCAATTACCGTAGCAGGATTTATTGTCTCAACCGCCATTTCTTCAACCTTATGGCTAAGAATTCTGGCGATATCAATACCACGAATGCCGCAATAATGTTTTTTCGAACCAAAGAATTTATGGGTTTGTTTGATAAGCTGACCACCCAGAACCGGATTGTCATCGATTATTAAAACCCGGGCGCCCAATTCCCGGGCAACAATGGCGGCCTGGAGCCCGGCCGGGCCGCCGCCAATTACACATATATCGGTCTGTATCATCTAAGCCGTCCCCTGCCTTTTTGACGATAGACCCTCATCCCCTGTTTCAAAGGCTCCATACAGACCATCACATTGGGTCTGCCGTCCACCTCCATCAGACAGGAAGAACATTTACCCACGGCGCAGAAGAATCCCCGGGGGCGATTGTAGCGTTCTGAATAACGGAGCACCCTTATCCCTGCAGCATGAAGAGCGGCTGCAATGGGCTGGCCTTCATAACCTTCAAGTTCTTTATCTTCAAAATAGAATTTTACCTTTTTACCTCTGCTGAATTTCAAGATTGGATGTTCAAAAATATAACCTTTCATTATATTTTAAAATATCTTACAGCATTTTTAAAAATAAGTAATCCATCACCGGACTCGGGTAAATTCTTTCGAGTATGATTGGGATGCTGAAGATAAGAGATAAAACGTTCAGGATGGGGCATCAATCCCAGAATCCTGCCGGTCGGGTCCGCAATACCCGCGATATTCATCATTGAACCGTTGGGATTGAATGGATAACCGGCTGGCTCACCTTTATCATTAACATATTGAAATACGATATAATTTTTTATTTTATCCAGAACTCCATTCTCAGTTACAAATTTACCTTCGGCATGGGCGACTGGCAGGGTAATCAGAGATTTGATACCCCGGGTAAACACTGAATGTTCCGCATCGACCTTTAAAAATACCCAGCGGTCTTCAAATCTCTCGGAATCATTTGTAATGAGACTCACACACTGTTTTTTAAAATAACCATTGATTCCCGGCAGGATACCGGCTTTAACCAGAACCTGAAATCCATTACAGATTCCAATGATTAATCTGTCCTTTTCAATAAATTTCAGAAGTTTGTCCTGGAGCTTATACTTAATCTCATTGGCGAGAATCTTACCTGCAGAGATATCATCACCATAGGTAAATCCACCAGGCAGGGCGATGACCTGATATTTCAAAATATCCATCCTGATGATTTCATCGATGTAGACCCTTTCTGGTTCAGCACCTGCCTTTTCAAAGGCAAAGGCGGTTTCAATATCGCAATTTGTTCCTGCTGCCCTTAGAACCAGAACCTTTGGTTTCATAAAAATGAATTTTATTCCAGGATAATCTTCTTGCTGTCAAATGCAGCCTCAATTTTATAATCAGGAAATTTGGTCCGTAATTCTCCGATCTGTTTATCAATGAATTGGTCCGAACTCATTGGGTCGTGATGGGTAAAGACGACATATTTTACCTGTGCGGCCTGAACGAGTTCAATCACCTGATTATAGGTCGAATGCCCCCAGCCTTTTTTGACTTTATATGCTTCATCATCATATTGGGCATCATGAATTAATAAATCACTATCTTTTATAAAATCGACAAAACTTTTATATGAAGTTCGGTGGCTTTCTGCATATATTTCATTATCGGTGAGAAAGCAAAAACTTCTCCCGCCCTCGGTGAATTTTAATCCGACTGTATAGTTGGGGTGGTTGTTAGTAATGGACTCAACCCTGATGTGGTCAAGTGTAAAGGACTTTTCTATTGTTTTAAAGACAATCCTGGAAGGAAGGCCGTCAAACAGTGCCGGGAAAAAGGGCATTGCCATCTGATATGAGAGGGCTTTTTTCGCCTCAATCTCTTTTGATGGACCATATATCTGAAGCTGGGTATCTTTAATATAAATCGGAATAAAAAATGGAAATCCCTGAATATGATCCCAGTGATAATGGGTGAAGATTAAATTTATATTCTGTATTTTATTCTTAACCAAATAAAGACCAAGTTCGCGAATTCCGGTCCCGGCATCAATCACTATTGGATTACCATCTTTTGATTCCACATAGATACAGGTAGTATTTCCTCCATACTTCCTGGTTTGATTGTCAGAAACCGGAATTGAACCACGAGTGCCGAAAAACTGAATTTTCATAATCTATGTTTTATCTTTTGCTGTCTTCTGAGACATCCGACAGTTTCCCTCAAAGAAAACGCCTTTCTGCACAATAAGACCCTTACAGACAACATCCCCCAGCATCGCAGCACCGCTCTGAAATTCGATCATCTCCTGGGCATTTATATTACCCTGAACCCGGCCGCCAACAATGGCATCGCGGCAGACGATATTTCCTTTCACAACGGAACCCTTACCAATAATCACACTACCCTTAGTTGAGATATTACCTTCGACCGCACCATCAACCTTTGTAGCACCATCAACCTTAATATCACCTTTTATCTTAGTCCCTTTTCCAATCACACTATCAATCCGTTCTTCCTTGCTCATTCAACCTCCTTCACTTAAATCTAAAAATAATTATAATTAAATTTGGAAATAAGTCAATAATTTTTTGTAGCGGTAAAGTTCCGGATACTTCTCCTCAGTACCGCACCGCCTCCTCAATAAAACCAAACCGCCCCGCATTATCTCCCGACAGGCAGCCGGCTTATCCAGAATCCTCTCCCGCTCTTTCTTTATTCTGATAGATTATGTATTCACATACTGATTATAGCCAGAATCGAAAAACCATCAAACAAAATCAAACAAAAAAAATCCTGCTTCGCGCGGTTCAATTTTTACCAGTGCGGGCGGTATTTCCATTTTTCTCAGCGCGGGCGGCGTCCCCGCCGCCCGCTGGAAATTTGTCATCCTCAACTCGTTTCAGAATCTCCTGCAGCCCGCCAGGCGCCCTGCCTCGGGGCGGGACGCCCGCCGGCTATATTGTAACCTACACAGCTTACAAAAACCGGGACAAAAAGTGGAGAGGAATCAGAAATTTAATCTATTGACTTTTCATAATTTTTTATTACAATATCAGTATGAAGATATGCGTTGTGGGTGGAGGCAGACAGGGCAGAGTGGCTGCCCAGGATTTGGCTGAATCCGGGTATCGGGTTACGGTCCTGGATATAAATAAAAAGAATCTTAAAAATCTTTCACAACATAAAAATATTACCACCAGGGTTTTTACGGTCGAGAACCGAAAACAGTTTGTGAAACTCTTGAAAAAATTTGACCTCATTGTCGGTGCTCTGCCGGCAAGATTGGGCAGGTATTTAATGGAATGTGCAATTGATGCAGGGATCGACCTTGTTGACCTATCCTATTTACCGGAAGACCCTTTCCTGCTTGATAAAAAGGCAAAGGCGAAGAAGGTGCGTATCGTTCCTGATGCCGGATTCGCCCCTGGTCTCAGTAATATTATTGTTGGTAGATTCAATGAAGAGTTTGGGGGTCTGGATTATATTAAGATTATGGTCGGTGGATTACCGCAGAAACCGGTTCCGCCATTCAATTACTACATTACCTGGTCACCGGTGGATCTGATTGAGGAGTATACAAGAACAGCCCGTATTGTAAGGAATGATAAAATATTAAAGATCGAACCCTTAACCGGGATTGAGGAGTTCAAGATACCCCGGATTGGTCGGCTTGAAGCATTTTATACAGATGGCTTAAGAACGCTGCTTCGCACATTTAAAAAAACCAAAAATATGGAAGAAAAAACAATTCGTTATACTGGTCATGCCCGGATTTTCAAAACCCTGATCGATATCGGTCTTTTTTCAGACAGAAAGATTAAAATTAATAGAAGCAACATCATACTTAAAAATTTTACGCTTGAATTTTTAAAAGAGGCGTTAACCCGGGGTGATGAAAAAGATATCTCCATCCTCAGAATTGAATTGAAAAAAGGAAGAAAAAGATGTCGGATTGAATGTATTGATTATTATGATACACATAAGAAGATAACATCAATGGCAAGACTCACCGCATATACCGGTTCAATTATTGCCCAGCATATCAAGGAATATCCAAAATTTGGTGTTATCGCTCCAGAATACCTCGGTCAGAACCGGGATATCTGGGATAAAATCGAAACCGAACTCAAAAAACGAAGGATTAAATTAAGCTATAGATAAAAAACCCGCGGTCCCTGAAGATATTGAGGTTGAATGGTATTCAGAAAAAGGGATTCATACAAGGCCGAAGAGACTATGTATCAGGGGTATCTGGTATGAGGTCTTCCAATATGAAAAGCGTATTGTTGAGGACAGAAAATCAAAAAAGAGACAGATAATTTTCTCCTGTCATATTGGCGACAACCTTATTGTGGAGGTTAAGGTTGAATACAGATAATCCTCCGGTCATAAAACACTCCGGCAGGGTAGTATGTAAAAAAATCAGATAACCGAGATTATTAAACTAAGACGGAAAAATACTCAACAACTTCGTTTTACTTTTTTTATATTATTTTATTGGTTATTTGAAAAAATTCTCTACCATCTTCGCCCGGTTCAATTTTTCTCAGCGCTGACGGCGTCCCCTTTTTTCTCAGCGCGGGCGGCGTCCCCGCCGCCCGCTGGAGGTTTGTCATTCTTACAACCCGCCAGGCACCCTGCCTCGGGGCGAGACGCCCCCGGCTATATTGTACTTACAAAAAACCGGGATAAAAAGTGAAGCTGAACCATCCCTTTCAACCTTGACATTCAATCTTTTCCAGATATTATGTAGTTATGATTCTTTTTCTTATCTCCTTTTCATTGGCTGTTGAAGGCGGTTATTTCCAGCCATTTAATGGTTTTGAAGATATAAATAGGGGTGTTTGTTTGACCATCACAATGAAGAAAAACGAATCACCTATAATCTATGGTCTTTTTTTTAACACAATGTATTGCCCGGGCAAGAATCCAGATTATTCCCTGAACAAAACCGACCTGGGGTTTATTATATATCAGGGAAGATGGCGGCTGTCCCCGGTATTTGAGTTCGGCGTCGATTATATTAAGCGTCATCTTTCAGAATATCAAGAGATCGGTTATGGATTTTCATACGGAATTGGTGTATTATTCAATTTTAATTATGAACAGATTCATATTATTCCCGGGATATATTATGACGGCGTTACTGACTTTAAAGAGAACGGGGGATTTCTGGGATTACGATTGGGAATCGATTATGAAATATAAGATAATTTTATTTTTACTATTTATTATTTATTGCGGGGATAACCATATCATTCAGCGCAGTGCTGGAAACTATTTCCCGATGAAAGAGAATATGTGGTGGAAGTATGTATCCGACGGAGATACAATATTCACTCTGGTGGAAGGATTGGATACCTTACTTGGACAAAAATGCTGCCTGTTCAGTCAGAATGGTGTAGCAAATTATTATACCATAACCAATCGCGGTTCAATCAATAAATATGTCCGCTTAATCTATAACTACGGCGGAGACGATTATACAGTAATTGAATCATTTGTATTGTATTTAGAATTACCATTTATTACCGGCAATACATTCCAGGATTCACTGTGCGACTCAATCCTTGTTGCAAATCAATGGATAGTGGGAAGCTATCGGGTTGAAGGAACGGTATCCGGTTATCAGGTCGATAGTATTTATGGTGATGTTTACAGGGTGGATAGTAAGGTTGTCGAGTATATTAATAGTCCGGATACAACAATTTCTGATACTACATTTTTCACCGCGTATTATGCAAATAATATTGGGTTGATAAAATTTACCGACCGGAACGGCGAGTATTCTCTTATTGAATACGGTGAATAATTTCGCCGGAAAGTTATGTCGCAAAAAATAAGAAAAAAGAAGATTCCATCCCGCGACCTATTAAAGATTTATAAATTACTCTATGATACATTTGGCCCCCAGCACTGGTGGCCGGGAGAAACACCTTTTGAAATAATGATTGGTGCAATCCTCACCCAGAATACAAACTGGAATAATGTGGAGTGGGCAATCAACAACATCAAGCAGGCAAGACTTTTAACCCCTGAAAGTCTGCTTAAAGCGAGGAAGCGGATTCCATTATTGATTCGGCCCTCTGGTTTTTATAGATTAAAGGCGCAAAGGCTTATAGAATTTTTAGAATATTTTGTTGAAAATTATCAGGGCAGGGTGGAGTTGATGGCAAAGAAAGGTGTGCAGGATTTAAGAAAAGAATTACTCAGTATTTCCGGAATCGGTAAGGAAACCGCTGACTCAATTCTCCTCTATGCACTAAAAAAACCGATCTTTGTTATCGATGCCTATACAAGAAGAATATTCTCCCGTCATAAACTTATCGATTACAACCTTGCCTATGATGATATAAGATTAATATTTGAAAAAAATCTTCCCCGACGCATCCAGCTCTTTAATGAATATCATGCCCTGCTTGTGCGCCTGGGAAAGGAGTATTGTAAGAAGAATGTGCCTCTATGTAATACTTGCCCTGTGCACAATAAATTTTAGTGAAGCCGACTCTCTTGTGCGGGGAATCTACATCAATCCCTATCAGGCGGCAAGGCGGGTTTATTTAAAAAAGGTATTTGCCCGGGCGGACTCTGGTCTGATAAACACAATTGTGGTTGATTTCAAAAGTGATTATGGATTTCTCAGCTATCGGTCAAAATTAAAGATAGTAAGAGAACTGAATGCTTACAGGCCATACCTTAATGTCAATTACCTGGTAGAAAATGCCCGGGCGCATAATCTAAAACTCGTTGCCCGGATTGTCTGTTTCCGCGATAGATACCTTGCATTTTATAAAGATTATGGTATTAAAGATGACCAAGGAAAGGTCTGGCTTGATAATAAAGGTATCGCCTGGTTAAATCCCTATAAAAAAGGTGTGCAGGATTATCTCATAAAGGTTGCCCGGGAGATAACAGACCTGGGGATAAAATCTATCGTATTTGATTATGTCCGTTTTCCTGCGGATGGCGATGTGAAAAAGATTCGTTTGACTGCGGTTTCAGGACCCAGAACAAAGCCGATTGTGGAATTTCTAAAAAGGGCGCGTGCGGAGATTGATGCGGAAATTGGGGTCTGTGTTTATGGCTATGCGGTCTGGCGAACATTGAAGGCCGAGGGTCAGGACATAACAAAGATGAAATACTATATCGATATTCTCTGTCCGATGCTCTATCCCTCACATTTCGGTGCAAGTTTTTGCAAGGGTATAAATGAATACTGGCGCAATTACTGGATCTATTTTGATTCAGTAAAAAGGGCAAAAAAAGAGCTGGCTGGCCGGGTCCGGGTTATCCCATTTATTCAGGGTTTTGATTACCGGGTTGAAGAATTTAACCCTCACTACATAATTTCCCAGATGGACGGATTATTATCGGCCGGGGCTAATGGATTTATTATCTGGCATGCCGGGGCAGATTACACTATTTCCTGGCCCGCGCTTTCGTGGGCGCATAATGCAGTCCTAATTCAAGACGCTCAGAATTTCCTAAGTAACCATAGGAGAGCATTAATCCGCCGACATCAAGAAACAGGGATGGAGAAAGTATTATCTCCAGGGAAAAGCCGAATGAAAAACCAGAAAGTGTCCCCTCACCATAGCCTGATCGATAACCTGCCATCAGGGCAAACCCTGAAATCTTTTTCTGACCCATTGATTCCATAAATTCCGGGGCATGGATACGGAGTTCCGCACCCGCGGAAAATGATGGAGCAACATCAGGGTATACTGAGTAGTCAAAACTCAGGGTGAATTGATTTCCCCAGAACGGCAATTTCAGGGCAACCCCCTGGCAAAAGTTTACCGGAGGATACTCTAAACGTTCAATAAATCGACGTGGGGTGCCAAGATTCTTTACTGTGCTTCCGAAATAGAGAAATCTGTAGGGGTTAAATACCAATCCGAAATCCAGCAATCCTCCGTAGGCAGTATATCGATATAACTGACTCCGAACAATCTTTATTCCTCCGCCGAATGAGACAATCTTATGTCTTCCATAGGAATAGCCGTATCCGATATTCAACAACATATCTGAATTGGTAAATTCACTGCCCTGCTCTCCGCGCTCAGAATATTCAACATCATCGGCCCCGAGATAGGATAGTCCAATACCCAGACCACTATGTTTACTTAAAGGAATGGCTGAAGCTAAGGTGTAGTAATTAAAATAGAGCAGATGGTTCATCGCCATTCCGGAAAGCCAGTATTTTTTTATAATTCCCAGACCTCCAGGATTCCAGAACAGGGCGTTGGCATCATCGCTGATTGCAGTAAATGCACCACCCATTGCTACAGGCCTTACCCCGATACCCAGTTTAAGAAATGTATAACCGGTTGCCCCGGGTTTGAAGATTGAACCGATAATAAAAAAAGCAAATAATATTGGTTGCACCATTATTTTTTGAATAAAAATTCTAAACTGAATCCCGGAATATCCCTGCTCATAAAGATATTAAGGCCTAAACCAAAATATGTGAACCGCCTTATAATGCTGAGGGTGCCGACTGGGTAAAATTTATTTGCCGAATATTCCTCTATCCGGTAATCAGGTTCTGCTTCTTGCCAGTGCCGACCGGAAATCATAAAGTACTGGACGCCTAATCCGAAATTGATGATAAGCCCGGCACCGGTTGTTTCAATTCCCAGTTTAGTGACGATATGATTCAGGGTCTTATATTGGGCTGTGAAATTCGGGTCCTGGTTAAAAAAGTGGAGTCTTTTTAATCGATGGAATGAAATGTCGAGCAGGATATTTTTTAGAAAATCATAACGCAGGAGGTTAAATCTTAACCCCACCCCATAGAATGGTTCTGGAGTTCGGGTTCTGTTTTTAATGTATAGACCGATGCCCGTATGGATATTTAAGCTATTATTTAAACCGACAGTTAAATGAACCGCACCCGAAGGAACCCATGCCCGCTTTGTATACGGATACAACTGAAAGGGACAGGAGATGACCTGCAGAGAAAGGCATACATCTTTTTTATTCAAGAATGGACCGGCTTCGGAAATTAAATTTCCACCCAGTCCGGGCGTAACCTTTTCGAAGAATTGTTCAGACCCGGACTGGGTAATAAGAATTAATATTAGAATAACCGAATGCAAATTATCCCTTTATTTAAATCGATCCTTTAGTTTATTGAGGACCTGGGGCAGAGTTGTATATTCCATATCTGAAAGGGGCAGGCGCTGCGGTTCAAACGGACCATGCCTGCGGATATAATTGGCAATCTCATTAGCCTTCTGCCTTGCCAGGTCATAACTGGGATCCGCAAACATATCACGCGGACCGATAAAGGTTCCCTGACTGAGCTGAAAACCAAGGGCAATGACCCGCGGCGGGCCGTCAAATCGGGTTGGATGGGCATCCTTGACCGAAACCGGCATAAATGGTCCCCAGTGTGAACCCCTCATCCAGCCGGCAACCATATATGGCAGGGAAAATGGTTCAAGCACCTCGCCTACTGCAGGCAGACCACTCTGGCAGCGGACCATCATCACGGGGTCATCTTTACCAACATACCTCCCGGCGATGAGATTTACCTTCTGAGTGGATGTTACTGCGGCAATCTCACCATTCTTATTATATACTGATTTAATAATATAATGTTCAGATGCACCGATTAGACATAAAAGGTCATAAATATCCTCAGGTGAATTAAGCTTTACAATTTTGTTTTCAAAGATATCAAGCACCTCAAAGGTAAATCCGTCATGCATTTTGGGGTCAATCACCAGACCGATTGTGTTAAAGGGATCAGCAAAGATTTTGTAAAGGGGCATATTCCAGGCACCGGGTGAGGTCTTATCCGCAGCAAAAATTATGATGGGTTCACTCTCGCGTTCCTCAAATGTCATCTCGGCACAGCCCGGTCCCATCCCCTTGACATTACCAGCAAAGGCGTCAGAGAGCAAATCCTGTCCCGCACCATATAGTTTTAATTGTTTTGCAACCTCGGTGCATTCAACAAAAAGGTCCCATGCCATCTTGTGAATCTCTCCGGAATTTTCCCCCTGGTTATGGGACAAGAGCAATTCCAGGTCATCACCGCAGTGGGTTACATAAAAGTCAATCAATAACCCTTTTTTCTTCTGGTCATCAAGTATCTGCATTGCCCTGGTAAGAATATTGGGATGCATACTTGAATGGCCAACATAGCCGCCAATATCTGCCTTAATTACACTAATCGTGATTTTTGCCATTTTAAACCTCCTTCTTCAATACACCGATATTATAATAAAAAAAGGTCTGAAGTCAACACACTTACTGTGGGTCAAACCTCTTTTTATACTTATCAATTAATTATTAAATTCAAAGATTATCAGGTTATCTTCCACTTTTTGACTTCTCTTTCTGGATAAGAACAATCCACGATTCCGTATAAAAGATTGAATCGGGATGCCGGCTTAAAAATATGAAGAAGTCATAGAAAAGCGATTTTGAAATAAAACCACACAAATCACAAAACCAAATAGGCTCGAATTCTTTGTCTGTAAACAGTTAACCGCTTTTAAAATTTTTAAATATATAATTGACAAATTTTAAAAAATTGTTATAATGAACAATAGCGCCATCGTCTAGTCTGGCCCAGGACGTCGCCCTCTCAAGGCGAAGATCACGGGTTCAAATCCCGTTGGCGCTATTTTTATAATAATCTGCCGGACATATCGTATTCAGAATCTTGAACCGCTGTATTGTGCTATTGACTTTTTAAAAATTTTGAAGATAATAGATGCCAATATCGAAAGGAGGTAAGATTATGTACGACAAAAAGACTGACCTTGCTGGACCAGGAGTCTCCACCTATGAAGAACTGGAGAATATTCTGCCCAACGATTATGAACCAATCCTTCCCCCCAAGGAAAGGATGCATGCGCTATTTGAGGTCAAAAAATATATCGAGGATAATCTCTGCAAAGAGTTGAATCTCTTTATGGTTCAGGTTCCCCTGATTGTGGATGAAAAGAGTGGGGTTAATGATATGCTGGACCGGGATGGTTCACGCACACCGGTTACATTCAACTGTGGTCTGGGATTAAAAGAACCGATCCGTGCCCAGATTGTCCAGGCGGCGACTAAGTGGAAACGTCTTGCCCTGAAGCAGTTTGATTGCAACCTCGGCGAAGGTATCCTTACTGATATGAGGGCGGTGCGTAAAGACTATTTTCTTGACCACGACCATTCTTCTTATGTTGACCAGTGGGATTGGGAGAGGGTAATTACTGACAAGGACCGTAACTTAGATTTTTTAAAAGATATCGTAAAGAGAATCTGGAAGGTCATTTATGGCGCCGGGAAATATGTTCAGGAATTATTCCCGAAATTGAAGACCAGTAAGTATTCTGACTTTCCTGAAGAACTGACATTCTTACATGCCGAGGATATCCTTGATATGTACCCGGACCTTCCCCGTAAACAGCGTGAGACAAAGGTTCTTCAAAAATATCCAGCGATATTTATTATCGGCATCGGTTATCCATTAAAGGACGGCTATCCCCATGAAATGAGGGCGGCGGACTATGATGATTGGATTACCGAAACAAAATCCGAGGACGGCAGAACAATGCACGGACTTAATGGTGATATTCTGGTCTGGAATCCAGTAACCAGAAGACGGCATGAACTGACCTCAATGGGGATTCGTGTCACCAAAGAGACATTGGTCAAACAGCTGGAGATGGCCGGACAATTGGAAAATCTCAAACTGCCCTACCATCAGAAGATAATGAATGATGAAATTCCATTATGCATCGGCGGCGGTATTGGTCAGTCAAGGACCTATATGTATCTTCTGAGAACCGCTCATCTGGGTGAGGTAAGTGTTACGGTCTGGCCTGATGTCCTTAAAAAGATGTGCGCAAAGCGAAATATCTTTGTGCTTGAATAATACAACCATTTAATCGGTCGTTATCCCGCCCTGCTAAACCAACCCGGGAATTAGCTCTCCTAAACTTGACATTTCCTGCTGCACCTGAAATGTCAAGTTTAGGATTACCGCTTATTCTCAGCTGATTCCTATCCACTTTTTTCATTATGCCTCCGGGATTAATTGCAACGGTATTCTGGACAGAATAAACTTCCCTGAGATTAGTAAAATAAGATGAAAAATACTCAACAACTTCGTTTTACTTTTTTTATATTATTATTGGTCATTTGAAAAATTTCTCTACCATCTCCGCCCGGTTCAATTTTTTCTCAGCGCGGGCGGCGTCCCCGCCGCCCGCTGGAGGTTTGTCATCCTCAACTCGTTTCATACTCGCCGGGCGCCCTGCCTCGGGGCGAGACGCCCCTCCGGCTATATTGTAACATAGTTTAAAAAAACCGGGACAAAAAGTGGAGAGAAGTCAGTATTCTCAGCCCTTGATTTTTTTCCTTACTCAGGTATAATCAAGATATGGCAATAAAAAAGGTCTCGGCACTTCTTAATAGACTAAAACCCGGGGTGCTGGCTTTATTCGACCCGGACCGAATACAATGGGGAAACATTGAATCCCTGACCCGGTTCGTATGCGAATCCGGTGTAAAAGGTATCCTTATCGGTTCATCAATCCTGCTCAACCCCAATTTCGAGCAATTCGTCCTTAAGGTTAAGAAAAATGCTACCTGTCCGGTAATCCTCTTTCCCGGAGGCTCACATCAATTATCTTCCTATGCTGATGCCATCTTCTTCCTTTCACTTTTAAGCGGCAGAAATCCTCAATTTTTAATCGGTGAACAGATTAAGGCGGTCTTTTTAATAAAAGAATATAACTTAGAAGTGATTCCGGTCGGTTATATTCTGATTGAATCAGGAAGCCTTACGGCGGTGGAATATATTTCCGGAACAAAACCCATTCCATATTCCAAACCGGAGATTGTTATCGCCCATTGTCTTGCCGGACAATATTTCGGGATGAAATATATCTATCTTGAAGCCGGGAGTGGCGCGAAAAGACCGGTTCCGGAAAATGTCGTCCGGATGGTCAAAAAATATATTAACATCCCCTTAATTGTTGGTGGTGGTATCCGTCGGGAAAAAGATGCCCGGGAGCTTCTGAATGCCGGTGCCGATTATATTGTCTTGGGAAGTGTAATTGAGAAATCAAAAAAGACCTTTAAAAAAATTATGAGGAGTTTAATATGAAGGTTTTAATTATCGGTGGTGGAGGCAGGGAACATGCCCTTGCCTGGAAATTGAAGCGTGCCAAAAAGGTGAAACAGATTTATGCGGCACCGGGGAATCCTGGTATTGCCCAGCTCGGAACCTGTGTAAATATCCTCACCTCAGATATACCAGGACTCCTGCGCTTTGCCGAAGAGAAAAAGATCGACCTCACGGTAGTGGGTCCAGAACTACCTCTGGCAATGGGCATTGTGGATGAATTTCAGAAAAAGGGATTAAAGATATTTGGTCCGAATAAAAAGGCAAGCAAGATTGAGGCAGATAAATCATTTGCCCGTGAATTTATAAATAAATTTGGCATCCCGGCACCAAAATTCCAGGTCTATGAGACCGCACACGAGGCTCATCGCTATACCAAGACAATAAATAAGTTTCCCGTGGTTGTAAAGGCATCCGGGCTGGCGGGCGGTAAAGGGACATTTATTGTGAACAATCGTAAAGAATATGAAAAAGTCGTGGATGAACTTCTGATTCAGCATCGCCTTGGTGAGGCAGGAAAGAGAATTGTGGTTGAGGAATTTCTTATTGGCCAGGAGATGTCGGTCTTCGTCCTTACTGATGGACTTTCTATTGTCTATCTACCTTCAGCCCAGGATCATAAAAGATTATATGACCGAAATCGTGGACCCAATACCGGTGGAATGGGTGCCTATGCACCATATCCAACAAATAAAAGAATCACCAATATTATAGAACAGGTGATTATTCAACCGACCATACTTTCATTAAGGGACCAGGGTGTAGATTATCAGGGGGTGCTGTATACAGGATTGATTTTAACCTCATTGGGACCAATGGTTCTGGAATTCAACTGCCGATTTGGTGACCCGGAAACCCAGGTCATTCTGCCCTTGATTGAAGGTGACTTCTTCACCCCGCTTCTTGCCGTCGCCGAAAAAAGACTTTCTGAAATCAATCTCAGGGTGAAAAACCTCTGGGCGATATGTGTGGTTCTTGCCTCAGCCGGATATCCTTATGACTATCATATCGGTGAAGAGATTCAATTCAAACAGAAACTCGATTCCAAAACCCTGCTCTTCCATGCCGGAACAAAGATGGTGGATTCGCATCTGGTTACTGCATCAGGTCGAGTGCTCAATGTTGTAACCGTCCACGAAAATTTAAAGGTCGCAAAACAGCGTGTCTATGAAGAGATTAAAAAAATTCATTTTTCCGGGATGTATTACCGTAAGGATATCGGTAATACTGGAATGAAAAAGATGAAGAGGAAGAGACGAAGATGAAAGTCTGGATATTTATGGGAAGCAAATCGGATATTGAAATAATGTCCCATGCCGAGGAGGTCTTAAAATCACAATCTGTTCCCTATGAAAGGTTTATCTATTCTGCACACCGGGAACCAGAAAAGATTCGTGAGTTGATACAAAAGGCAAAATCTCAAGATGTAGTTGTAATCATCGCCGGAGCGGGATTATCCGCACATCTGCCTGGATTCATCGCCTCACTCACCGATATCCCGGTGCTGGGTGTTCCCCTGCCCGCATCTTCACTTGGAGGAATCGATTCACTCCTTTCAATTGTGCAGATGCCTAAGGGAGTGCCGGTCGCAACATTCGGAATCGGTAAGCATGGGGTAGTAAATGCGGCGATATTCGCCTGCCGACTCTTTAAACAGTTAGAGAAAAAATAATCTATATATCCAATGATAATTAATATTAAGCAGGCAGACAGGGCTTGTGATAAAATTATTCAGACCCTTGAAAAAGGCGGCATTGTGGCTATTCCCACCGATACGGTCTACGGCCTTGCGGTCGACGGCACAAATAAATCAGCGGTGCAGAATCTTCTGGCATTAAAGAAAAGAAAGAATCGTCCCTTCACATTTTTTATTCCCAAAGTAAAGATCGACAACTATGCCGTAATAACAAAAAAGCAGATAATTGAACACCTTATCCCCGGTCCTCTAACCATAATCCTGGAAAAAAGGTGTAATGTATCACTCCCTTTAATTGACAACAAGATTGGTATAAGGGTTCCAAAGACCGACTTCGTCATTGAATTATTAAACCGATTTGATAAACCCCTGGCGGTGACAAGTGCTAACCTCACGGGATATCCACCCATAATCTCGGCATACGAAATTGTCGAAAAATTTCCTGAAGTAGAGATTGTTGTCGATGCCGGAATATTAAGCCCCCGGGTATCAACCATCGTTGATTTAACCACCACACCGCCACTAATAAAAAGAAAGGGCGCCTTACCAATCCTGAAACTGGAAAAGATATACGGCGATTCTCTCTTAATGGATAAAGACCTTAAATTCAATGTCCTCTTTGTCTGTACCGGTAATACCTGCCGCAGCCCAATGGCAATGGGGCTCCTTGAGACCCTGATCGAACCTCGATTCGCGCAAATCGATTCTGCAGGCACCGCAGCAATATCAGGACTGCCCCCGGCACAATTCGCAATCGATATTGTAAAAGAATTTGGCGGTTCAATTGAAAACTATCAAACCAAATATCTATCCTGTGAACTTATTGAATGGGCCGATTTGATCCTGGTAATGGAACAGAAACATTATAATGCTGTTTTAGAGCTATTGCCCCGTTCAAAGGCAAAGCTGTTTTTCCTGCGCGCTTATAAAAAAAATGGAGAAGAAAGAGAAGTCCCTGACCCTGTAGGCCGGGGCCGTTCGGCATACGAAAGGGTTGCAAAAATTATGCTCCCATCATTAAAAAAAGTGGCACAGGATATAAAAAATCGTTTTAGACAAATATGAAAGTTATACTTGCCGGTTATAATATCGATATCAATCTCTTAAAGCAGAAAGAAAAAAATATTGTTTTAAGCCCGGAATCGATCTCTGCTGCCTACGCCCGGATCAGTCGAAGTCCAAAATCGGTCAATAAATTGAGAGAGGAGGCAAGAAATGAGGTTACCAGGGCACGCCGTTCTAACCGAAGAATCATCTTTGAAATGGGGCACCATTCGGTTGCCGAACATTCGGTCTTCAATTTTGATATTATTGGAATTTCAAGAAGGGCGGTGGAAGAGTTGGAAAGATTTCGACTCTGCTCATACACTGAAAAATCCCAGCGTTATGTAACATTAAAGGGGGATTTTACCATTCCGGATGAAATAAAAGGTTCTAATCTTGAAGATGATTTCTGTAATATAATTCATATTCAGAATAACCTTTATAAGACCCTTTTTGTGAAATTAAAAAACTATTATTTCAAAAAATTTTCTGATTTAGTCAAAGAAAAAAAATCACAACGCCTTTTAGAAAATCGGGCGAAGGAAGATGCCCGGTACATCCTGCCCTTAGCAACCCAGACCCAGCTCGGGGCGACAATCAACGCCCGGAATCTTGAATTGATGATTCGCAGATTTGCCTCCCATCCCCTTGCCGAAATAAGAGAACTGGGTAAAAAACTTTACACAAAAGTAAAAAAAATTGCCCCCTCAATAATCCTCTTTTATCAGGCAAATGACTATGACCGTTTTACCTATGCTGAACTTTCGGCATTTGCACAGAAGCTGAAGTTCAGCCAGAGAAATGCAAAATTCGATGATGTAGAACTGATATACTGCACCCCTGATGCCGACAACAGGATTCTTGCCGGCTTATTATTCAGGGTATCGGATAAGGATTTTAAAACCTGTCTGCAGACTGTGCAAAAGATGGATAAAAAGAAAAAGGTTGAACTCTTCAAAAGGGCCTGCTGCCACTTAGAATTATATGATACTTTATTAAGGGAATTTGAGTTTGTAAATCTCTGTTATGGATTAGTGGTATCCGGCGCCTGTTTCGGACAATTAAAAAGGCATCGGATGGCATCAATCACCTGGCAGGCATATAATCCTGACCTTGGGGTAACAGTGCCAGAGGCAATCAGGAAAATTGGCGCCAAAACAGAGTTTATGAAAATTATAAAAAAAACCGAAAATATGTATAAAAAGATTGAGAAAAAACATCCCGGGATTGGCAGTTATATCCTCACCAACGCCCATCAGAGAAGGGTATTACTCAATATTAATTTAAGGGAACTCTACCACATTTCAAGATTAAGAGAAGACCCAACCGCCCAATGGGACATCAGAAACAAAGCTGAAAAACTTTCCCGATTGGCAAAAAGTCGGCTGCCGATTACTACACTGCTGCTTGGGGGTAAAAGCGATTACCCCGGATTATATAAAAGATTATTCGGCAAAAACCCGAAGGTTACCGCGGTCCCTGAACCTTAAGCGTCAGAGACGGGGTTTAACATTCGACATATTATTCCGGAAATCAAAATTGCTGGCGAAGAGTGTCATAACAGTATAGGTGTAACAAAATTTTCTTAAGTGTTGAACACAGTGTCCGGAAACATTCTGGGTTGACACAACCAGGATTATGAATATCATAATCCTGAGGTGAAATATGTTAAATCAAAAAATTTCTGAAAGGAACAGAATTGTGGCCAGATATCAGGATGGAAGGATTATAAAAGGTTATACCCATGACTTCTCCCCGGCAAAAGAGACCTTTCATCTAACCGTTGTCAAAGAAGGAGTTGAAGGCGAAGTAATTGAAATTAACACCACAGAACTGAAGGCGATATTTTTTGTCAAATCATTTGAAGGCAAAAAAGACTACAATGAGAAGAAACAATTTAACGAAGTTGATATATCGAATCTGCGTGGGATGAAGATTAAAGTAGAATTTAATGACGGTGAGATTATTCGCGGTGTAAGTCTGGGCTATAGTAAACAGAGAAAAGGATTTTTCATCGTCCCCCTTGACCCGGAAAGCAATAACGAAAGAATCTATGTTATCGCCCGCTCCGTAAAAGATGTTAAATTAGGAAGTTTAGCCGATTCATAGGCGGCGATGGTTAATTGATACTCTGGTCTCAAGCCACAATATAAAAATCCACCCCCGGGCAAAACACTGTCCGGTGAAATAATCGGCACGGTGGATTTTGTAAAAAACTAACGATGCACTATCCCCCCATAAGAATGGGAAATGTTTCCAACCACTGAACAGATTGTAAGCCGTTGATGGAATCATTCAGGGATTTGAAAATAGACATCGTGTTGATGTAAATGATTCGGCTAAGATGGACTGAAGAGGAATAAATAACATTCGATAAACTAAAAAATTCTCAACCACCGTTCTCAAAGAAAAAGGGGGATGGTAAAACCATCCCCCTTTTTTGTTTTTCTTTCGCTATTTCACTATAATAAATGATCTATTCGTATTTTTCTCCGGAGTTTCAACGCGAATAAAGTATATTCCGCTTGCAAAATCAGCACTATTAATCTTTAAACTGTATTCTCCGGGTTTTTTCGTTTCATCCACAAGCCGTTTTTGTAATCTTCCAGTAATATCATAGACCGAAATTTTCACGGGTCCCTTCTTCTGCACATTGTAATTCAACTGCGCTGTTCTTCGCACCGGGTTGGGCGCCAGAGAAATTTCCTTAATATAACCGGTCTTTACCTCGGCCATTCCTGCAACCCAGTCACTGCGGTCAAAATAGGCAGCCTGAACATATGGGCTTGTCCAGCTCAGATAGACAATACCGAAAACACCATCACCGATATATTCAATTGACGGCTTATTGTAGTATGGTTGATGATCGGCGATGCTGACCGGAGATGACCAGGAACCACTGTAATTACGCCAGGTATATCTCAATTCCCGGGGCGAAGTGTAAATCCGGTAAATCACGCCTTCACCGCCGCCGTCCCGACAGGTGACATCCGGAGATTCCTGAATTATTGTCGTATCATCAAAGAAATCCCAGCGCCAGTTATTACCTCCATTATAACTTGTGCTGTAGCGAACCCAGAGCCTTGCCCCATGATAATCATAAGCAACAATCATCGTATCTTTATAAGCACTAATTGCGGTGTAATCTGTACCTGTACCCACATTATAAGTATAGAGAGTAGAAAAACTCTCACGAACAACCGGAACATTGGCGGTATAGCGCCGGTAATTTGCTTTGGTAACGGTAACAAGCATTGTATCACCCACGCTCTGTGCAGGTATATGAATAGCAACCGGAGACCCGGTCCCCTGAGCAACCCCGATTATCTCACCGTTGACTGTCAAGGCGATAACAGATTGATTATTGGCGGTAACTCTGAATATAGTATCACCTTCAAACAGATAGGAATTATGACTCACATTGAGATTCTGGGGCACCCTGCTGTATAAAGTCATAAAACAATCACCATGATGATGGAACAGTCCATAGGTTATAGATTTACTACTGGTATTATAAGGCCAGTTATGTGCGGAAAGATAGTATTTACCATAGGTCTGAGCCATACAGGGTCGAAGATTATCAGGCCCGGTCATTTCATAGGTTGGGTATCCCGGATCAAATTGAGGCCAGAGACAGTCATAGGTTCCCCATACATAGGTATCATTAACAAAAGAATAACTGATTCTCGTTGCCGCATTTACACCAAGGGCACCGTGTGTTATCCGATGGAATTTTTCAGTAAAACAGCGTCTTGAGTAATCATACCAACCGGTCCGACAATTGGTTGAATATACAAATGGGAACATAGTATTGGTCAAACTATTAAGGTTTGTAGTATCATAACTGGGTTCACCCCAACCATCAATATTTCCGTGGTCCCGATGCTGAACAATAAATGCCCCTGAATTTATGGCATTATTGATTCCATTCACTGAACCGCTATTCCACCAGGTTGAATTATGCTGATTTAAGGTGTCATCAAGCCAGCCTGTATTATACCAGTATTGAACCACAGTGCGGGTATTGGGTGCCGTAGACCAGGGTCCGCCAACAGTTGGTGTTCCTGAATAGATCTTATATTGTCGCGCCGGAGTTTTATGCAAACTATGAATAAAGAAACCCCTTACCACCTCACAACAGAGCTGAAACCATCTTTGGGTCTGCCAGGCACCGGCAACCAGAGGGTGGTCATAAAAATTGGTCGAGGTGTAGGGATTTCGTTCATAGTTCAGCATTTTATTAATCATTGTGGAAAGGTCAGCACCTGTTCGGGCACAGATTCTTCCATGATGAAGTTCCGGCAGTGTATCACCATCAAAATCTGCATACCAGTTATCAGAAGTCATAGTCCCCTCGTGTGGATGACGGATATGGGGGGATGTAATACCATAGGCATCACCGCTTGCCGGATAGTCTGACAACAATAAAAAGGCAACGGGTGCAGGATCCCAGTTATTATATGCATTCCGCAAGAAATTTTTGATTGAAGCAGAATCTGAACCGCCCACATCGTTTAGAGTATAGACTTCACATGATATACCCTGCAGTTTCCGCCACCGCTTCAGGGTATCAGCCCAGGCTTCAAATGTCGCATCATTAGGAACGATAATAATATATTCATAACCGGCCCGTGCCTGCATTCGTTTACGAGAGTAGAAGTCAATCTTCGGCAGTGATTTATAATTCAGAATATTACCCTGTAATATCGGTTCCCAGAATCTGCTCCTTAATCGGTCCTCACCAAAATGGCCGTTGCCGCCGATGAACTTAACCTTAAGTTTGACATCCTTATAGACGATCAATTCCTTAGTCACCGGATTATATCTAAATGGATTGATTGCCAGCATAACAACATCCACACCCCGAATCTTTTTTGGTTTAGAAACCACCACAATCTTTTCCGGGAAATAGGCATTGCGTGCATAAATCTCGGGGTCTTTATGAAACCGTAAGGGAGAATCATCATTCTCTTCAGGAATATTCGGTGCCGGGGCAACAAGGACATTATGATAGACCTCGGTGCGCATATTTAGAATTTCCACCTCAACCCGTGCTCCCTGAGGAATTGCGATATATCTTGAGACCGCACCAAGATTGGGTGAGCCTTCGTCAGTAGGCAGGAAAATACCGGGGACGCCGAAATTCTTCATCATCACGCCATCAATATTCACATCTTCAATCACCATTTCGTGCATACTGAAGACAAGATCCACACCCTGGGATGACTGGTTCGTGACATTAATTAATGGATTCTCTGCCCAATTGTTGTCAAATTTTACTGTCCGAGCAAAACTTGCAACAAAGACCATCAAAAACAAAGTAATTATTTTCTGTTGAGTAGACATACTTAACCTCCTTATCGATTCGATGCGGGTTTAAAATTACCTGATTCATTCTGCGCCGATTTTCCTGGATTTTTTGCAATCACTTTAACCTGGTTACTGGTATTAATATAGGAGGCAATAAGATAATATCGTTCATAGCCTTCATTAAAACTCGCATCAAGCCCCCGGTCTGCATCAGTAATATAGGTATCAACATCAGTCCAGGAAACAGCCTGGGGATCATCCCATAGAAAGTGCAGGGTGCCACTATAGCAAATAGCAAAGTAATAGAGCCGATTATTAAGGCCATCCTGATTACTGGTAAGCGCTACCTCTTTTATTGAATCCCCTGCGACTGAAAAGACATTGATATACGGCCGTCCATTGCTAAAGTTCTCTGCGAGACCATTTGTAACCTTGAACTGACGCAGCCTGGCATCGGTCTGTCCCGTGCCGCCGGTATACGCCACAAAACAATGCGTATCCACTACGGTTGCCGACAAATCATTAATCCTGTAAGCAGCACCGAACTGGAATGTCTCGGCCCAGGTTGAACCTCCATTGGTTGAAAGATTGACCGACCAGTAATAATTTGGCCCTGATCGATAGAGTAGTATTGCAAAGAGATTTCCTGAAGCACGATGGATATCAAGCACATTCACATAGATTGAATCCCTGGTGCCAATCCTTACATCATTTGACCACTTATTTTTTTCTTTGACGATTATTGGCTTACGCCAGGTAATGCCAATTGACAGCTCTCTTATATCAGTGAGTCTTTCAAGTTGAGGGAAAAGGGAAAGGGCAGATTCAAAATCTCCCCGATTCCATAAATCCTCAATCTGATTTACCATATTCTGTGCAGCCGGTGAAGCATTATTACCGAGACTTAATTCAATCTCAGCATTCTTTTTTGTCTCCAGGCCCATATTATTCAGATATTGCCAGATTGCAACATCTGCCGACCTTACTGTCTGTTCCTGCTGATCCTGGATTGCAGGGTTGTCATTTGGTTTTCCAGTTGCTGATTCAGGAAGTTCAACTGCCTCTACAATACCCAGGACAAGAAACATAATGAGTGCGTATCTTATCATACATACCTCCTTTCTAAAGTTATTAATTAAATTATAATCATTTTATATTAAATGTCAATAGTTCAATGCAAACGTTAACAGACATCGTTACCAGTTTAGATATAAAAAAGATTTAAGAAAAATGCTTGAAATAATAGGCCTTCCTGGATATATTAAAGAGTTGATAAGACTTTCTAAAACCAGGGAAGGCCTG
>JALVOT010000018.1 GCA_027026255.1 Caldifarciminota bacterium
GGAAGAATCAGTTTCTTCATTATTTCCTCCTTTCTGTATTACTCACCCAAAATAATCTTTTTTTCTTCTCCGCTATCACCCCCCTTTCAAAACAACTATAAAATTATAGTTAATATTCATAAAATGTCAAGGATAATCCGGCATACTCAGGGTCAAATCTCGACATTGGACAAATAACCGCAAAAGATAATAGCCGGGAAGCTCAAAAGAGAAAAAATTGTCCAATGTCGAGATTTGACCCTATTTTATTTATTTAGAAGGCATCCTCAATATATTCGTATTTCACCTTACCCCCCTCTTCATCAATTGCCAAAACATCAAAATGCATCTCCGAATCAAGGGGTAAATGCCTTAACTGAAGCCAGTAAATGGCTGTTTTTCTGATTCTTTGCTGTTTATATCTTACCACTGAACTCTGGGGTGAACCATAGTCCCTGCTTCTGCGATACTTTACTTCAACAAATCGAAAAGCCCTGTCTCTCCTCAAAATTAAATCAATCTCACCATATCGAGTGCGAAAGTTGCGGGCAACGATATTATCTTTTCTCGCTTTAAAAAATCTGCGGGCAAGTTCCTCTCCTTTCCTGCCGATTGCCGTCCGATTCAATTTCACAAGAGTCGAAATGTCTTACGATGGATCGGACAGGAACCATACTTTCTGAGACATTGACGGTGGAGTCGGGTTGGATATCCTTTATGTTGAGCAAATTGGTAAAGAGGATATTTTTTATGATACTCATACATAATTGCATCCCTCTTTACCTTGGCAAGTATAGATGCCGCAGCAATTGATATGCTGAGCTGATCCCCCTTTATTATAGAAACCTGCCTTATCTTAATGTCATCAAGTTTCAAGGCGTCAATCAAAACAATTTCCGGAGAAGGATTCAGGGATTTTATCGCCTGAGACATCGCCCTTTTGGTTGCCTCAAGAATATTTATTTCATCAATTACAGCTGCATCAACAATACCGAATGAAAATGAAAGGGCATCTTTTTTTATTAAACGGAAAAGCCTTTCCCTTTTTTTGGAATTAAGTTTTTTTGAATCATCTATTTCCGGATTAGAATAACCCTGGGGTAAGATTACCGCAGAAGCAACAACCGGGCCAGCAAGTGGACCCCGGCCTGCCTCATCGACTCCAGCAATAAGGTTATACCTTTTCCACAGTCTCTTTTCCGGAAACGACTTCACCGGCCTTCCCCTGGGCCTCTGATGCAGATTTTGCCGCAGCGGTTTCTGATTTCTTGGCAACCGATTTTTTGGGTTGTTGAGCTTCTTTTATCTTTATCTTGCGGCCCCGAAGTTTTCTTAAATAATTTAGTTTAGCACGCCGGACCCGACCCCTTTTCTTAATTTCAATCTTGGTAATCATTGGTGAATTAAGGGGAAAGATCCTCTCAATGCCGACACCTGCTGAGACCTTACGGACCGTGAATGTCTTATTGAGATTCTGGCCCTTTATCTTAATCACTACCCCCTGAAAAGGGGTAATTCTTTCTTTATCGCCTTCAATAATCTTTGAATAAACACGAACCAGATCTCCGGGCTTAATTTCCGGTATCTCTGCCATCAAGCACCTCCAGAAGAATCTCAAAATCTTTTTTTGTAAAAACCCCAGAACTAATCAGGTCAGGCCGCTGCCTGAGAGTCTTTTCAAATGCCTTTTTCCTCCGCCAGTATGCAATCTGACGGTGGTTACCGCTCCTTAAAACTTCAGGAACATTGTAATTCAAAAATCGAGCCGGCCTTGTGTAGAGGGGAGATTCTAAAAGGGAATATTCAAATGAATCACTATATGCAGAATCCTGATTCCCAAGAACATCTGGTAAAAGCCGTGTTATTGCGTCGATTAAAATAAGGGCGCCGATTTCACCACCAGAAATAATGTAATCACCGACTGATATTTCTAAAGGATTAAATAAATCCTTCACTCGTTCATCAATACCCTTATATCGACCGCAGATAATGAGTATATGCGATTTTTGGGTAAAATATTTAATCCGCTTCTGGGTTAGAGGCTCACCCCGGGGTGTAAGATAGACCATACAGGTTCTCTTTTTCTGCCGTGCGCTGATCGCCTTATATAAAGGTTCAGGTTTCAATACCATACCTGCACCACCACCGAATTGATAGTCATCCACTATCCGATCCTGTGCGAATTCTCTGGGGTTTGTAATACAAACCTCAATAACTCCTTTATCCTGCGCAATCCTTAGTATTCCACAGGATAAAGGACTATCAAAAAATTCCGGGAACAGGGAAACGATATCAAATTTCATTATTAGTATCTGTTATAACCTTTCTAAAAGGTCTTCAGAATAAAAAAAAGGAACGGAAAAAGGCAAGAGATGTTAGAATTCATTTATTCGATGATTTCCAGAACCGTCCGTTTCCCCTGTTTCATCGCTGCTGCGGTAATGATTGTTCTGATTGCCTTAGCTGTCCTTCCTTCTTTCCCAATAACCTTACCTAAATCACCTTCACCAACCCTGAGTTCATATATAATGCTCTTCTCACCAGCAATTTCTTTCACATCAACCTTATCAGGATTGTCGACCAATGCCTTAACAATGTATTCAATTAGATCTTTCATAATCAACCTCCTTTTTCTTTTGCCATTAATTTAGCCACAGTATTGGTAGGTTGAGCTCCCTTCGAAATCCAATACTCGATGCGATCCCGATTTAATTTTAATTCTTTTTTTCTGGGATCGTAATGGCCCACTTTTTCAATGTATTCAGCATCTCTTGCCTTTTTCGAATCGATAACCACAATTCTGTAAAAAGGCACCTTTTTCCGACCCATTCTTGTTAATCTAATTTTAACCATAGGTTTTTATTATATATAAATTAAATTATTTGTCAAGAATAAAAAAATCCAGGGTATCAGGTCTTAAATCTCTTTGAAAGGAGGTGATCCAGCCGCACGTTCCCGTACGGCTACCTTGTTACGACTTAGCCCCAGTCATCCACCCTACCTTGGGCCCACCTACGGTGAGACTTCAGGTATTGTGGACTTCCATGGCTTGACGGGCGGTGTGTACAAGACCCGAGAACGTATTCACCACAGCATGCTGATCTGCGATTACTAGCGATTCCGCCTTCATGAGGGCGAATTGCAGCCCTCAATCCGAACCATGCCTATCTTTGTGGGATTTGCTCCGCCTTGCGACTTCGCACCCCGTTGTAATAGGCACTGTAGGACGTGTGTGGCCCTGGGCATAAAGACCATGATGACTTGACATCATCCCCACCTTCCTCCGCATTATCTACGGCAGTCCCCTTTGAGTGCCTTCATCATTAAGACAAAATGGCAACAAAGGGCAGGGGTTGCGCTCGTTACAGGACTTAACCTAACACCTCACGGCACGAGCTGACGACAGCCATGCAGCACCTGTACTGACTTCCTGCCAGAGGCAGGATCCCTTGCCTTTCGACTCGGTACTATCAGCATGTCAAGCCCAGGTAAGGTTTTTCGCGTTGCCTCGAATTAAACCACATCCTCCACCGCTTGTGCGGGTCCCCGTCAATTCCTTTGAGTTTCACCCTTGCGAGCATACTCCCCAGGCGGTGCACTTAACAGGTTACCTACGGCACGCACAATCGCTTGCACATGCCAAGTGCACATCGTTTACGGCTGGGACTACCGGGGTATCTAATCCCGTTCGCTCCCCCAGCTTTCGTGTTTCAGTGTCAGGACCGCTTATCCATAATCCGAAGATTATGAACAACCGGCTCCTCTTATGAGGAGCACCCCAGAGAGCCGCCTTCGCCATCGGCATTCCTCGCGATATCCACGCATTCTACCGCTACACCGCGAGTTCCACTCTCCCATAGTGCCCTCTATCCTGATAGTTTCAGATGCGCTTCAAGCCGTTGAGCGGCTGAATTTCACACCTGACCCACCAGAACACCTACACACCCTTTACGCCCAGTGATTCCGGACAACGCTTGCCTCCTCCGTATTACCGCGGCTGCTGGCACGGAGTTAGCCGAGGCTTCCTCGAGGGGTACCGTCATCATCGTCCCCCTCAACAGAGGTTTACATCCCGAAGGACTTCATCCCTCACGCAGCGTCGCTGGGTCAGGCTTACGCCCATTGCCCAAATTTCTAGACTGCTGCCTCCCGTAGGAGTTGGGACCGTGTCTCAGTTCCCATGTGGGGGGTCATGCTCTCACACCCCCTACCTGTCATAGCCTTGGTGGGCCTTTACCCCGCCAACAAGCTGATAGGAAAAAAGCCTATCCCAGAGCGACCGAAGCCTTTCCTCCATCAACTTACGTCAATGGAGAATATGGAGAATTAGCCCCGATTTCTCGGGGTTATGCTCCACTCTGGGGCAAGTTACTTCTTTATTACTCACCCGTTCGCCACTCGCCAGCACCACCCGAAGGCGGCCTGCTGCCGTTCGACTTGCATGTCTAAGACACGCTGCCAGCGTTAGTCCTGAGCCAGGATCAAACCCTCCATAAGAAATGAGAGTTGTTTGTTTTTGGACCCAATACCCTGGACAAATCTGGAAATAAGTAAATTTTCAAAGAACAAATTTTATAATATTATTTTAAAGCTTAATATTATAATTAAAATTTGCAAATTGTCAAGGGGTAAAAAACATCCACCCCCTATCTAATTTCCATCCTGAACTTTTATAAAAAATCCAGGGCTGCCAGATATATAAGAAAAGCAAGGATAAAAAAGGCTTTGCGGCGATTAAAACACAGAAACCAAAGGCATCAAGGAAAAGAAGTATCGGTATAACAAATTCCGCCTTACCTTTTGCATATCCTTTATAAATTTCTTTTGCAATAATTAAAACAAATCAAACAGAACAAATAAGATAGAAACCCGAAATTATTTGGGGTCGGAATTTACAATAGGGTTTTCCGGGAAGAACTTACATCAGATATCCCTTTCCCGGGGAAATTGAAATATTTCTCCAAAATTCTTTAAAAATAATAGAACCGACAATTCCTTAATAATATTGACATCCTATAATATTTCGGTATAATTTTTCAATTACGATATGAGAGTGATGGCAATTGATTATGGAGCTAAGCGGGTTGGGATAGCGATCACTGACCCATTGTGCACGATTTCCCAACCATTATTGACGATTAAGTTTGACTCGGAAAAGCTCCTTTTTAAACGACTTAAGTGTCTAATAGAAAAAAACAATGTGGGATTGGTGTTGATTGGCTATCCGATATCTTTAAAAGGAGATACAACAAAAATGTCTGCCGCAATTCGAAAATTTGCCGAAAAACTTGAAAAGATTGTGGGGGTTGAAATAAAACTCTGGGATGAACGTTATACAAGCCAGTATGCAAAACATCTTCTCAAAGGAGTAAAATCCCGAAAACGAAAAGAACATATTGATCAAATTGCCGCCTCAATTTTACTGCGTGAATATCTTGAATCCATAACTTGATATGAATCGCCAAATTATTGCACTTATCATTCTACTTACCCTATTTATCATCTGGCTTGAACCTCTGAATTTTGGACCGATAAAAGTAAATATAGCAGAGGGCGTCAATGGAACAGAGATTGCCAAAATACTTTCTCAAAAGGGTGTCTTGCGTGATATCCCTGAATTTCTATTTTTCTTAAAGATACTGGGTAAGGAACGAAGCCTAAAATCTGGAACCTATGAACTCTACCGATATAAAAATCCCATCTATTTAATTAATAAACTCACCCAGGGAAGGGGGGTTGATATCCGGATTACAATCCCCGAGGGATTTACGATTTTTGAGATTGCAGATGTTTTAGAAAAAAACGGGCTTGTTGACAAAACGGCATTCATCAGCCTGTGCTGTAACCAGAAATTTATCCGCAGTTTAGGTTTAAAAGGGAAAACATTGGAAGGCTATTTTTTCCCGGACACTTACCTTTTCAATGAAAACCAGAGTGATACTGAAATCATTCAGGTGCTGGTTGATAATTTTAAAAAACATACAAATAACTTCAATATAACGGATCAAGATTCACTTTATAAAATTCTTACCCTTGCCTCGATTGTTGAAAAAGAAGCAAAATATGAGGATGAACGACCAATCATTGCCAGGGTCTTTTTGAATCGTATTAAAAAAAGACGGCCCTTAGAGTCTTGTGCCACTGTGCTTTATGCGATGAAACTCAGAAATATGGAAATCCCCCACCGCCGACTTACCGAGAAGCAGCTGTTGATTAAATCACCATATAATACCTATCAAAATCTTGGTCTTCCGCCCGGTCCGATATGTTCACCCGGGATGGCATCACTAAAGGCGGTCATATCTCCGGCCCGGGTTGATTATCTCTATTTTGTCTCTATGGGTAACGGCCGGCACCACTTCTCACGCACCTACCAGGAACATCTTGCCGCAAAGGAGCACTACAATGCTAAAAAATGAATTTGAGGATATAATAATCCAGGAAACACCGTATTACAGGAATCTGGAAAAACGATACCGTGATGTAATGAACTTTAAACGTTACTATAGAGTATTAAAAGAAATGAATCCCGAAGACAACTTCGTCAAATATCTGGAAAAGAAAAAAGGTAAGGAATTAATCTTTTTGGGACGAAAGATATTTTCACTACAGGAAGAATTTGTATCAAATTATCTTCTATTCCTTAAAGATGAATCCCGGGTATCACACTGGGATGAGTTTTTTGAGCGGTATAACAAAGCACTGGCAGAAATTTATGAACGCTTTGTGGGTCGACACAGTGAACGGGTTATGATTTTTGAAATCGTTAATCGCAAATTGTTACGTGACCTTCTCACAAAATCGCTTGTCGGTAAAGACATCAATGAAAAAATTACAATATCAGAACGCTTCGGTAAGGCTGTTAATCAGCTTTTCACCTATATCAGACATTCTCTAACAAAATTTATTCCTATATATGATAATTTAATAAATGAATCCTATGAACAACTTCCCCTGCTACCAAGATGCGGGCATAATGAGACCCTCAAACTTCTTGCCAATCAATTTATAAAAAAAGGGTTGCCCGAACCTATATTCAGCGCCCTTTACCGCAATATAATTTCACTCTACTACACACAGGGAAAACAGGAAATAATCGATTCAATCAATAAAAACAGGTCTTTAAATAAAGAGTCCTTAATTGAACTATTTGGGTCATATTTTTTCTTTCCTGATGATGATGCCCTGGGTGAAATCCTTGAAACAATGAAAAGTAAGGCACGAACAATCATCGGTGATATCAAATTATGTCGAGAACAGATAGAAGGCAAAATGCTGAGTATAAGAAACAAAATAAAGGATATCACAAGTTCCATAAGTGATAATCTTACACATCTTGCCGTGAATTTTTCAACTGAGGAATCCATTGAAAATCTAATCAAACGGTTGAAACGATGCTTAATAAGCAGGGGCTACGATTTGAAAATCTTAAGTGCTCAATATCAACAATACTTAGAACAGGAGAATAATCTCAATGCGGTGTTAAATTTTAAACTGAACGACTTAATGAAATTCATCACCCGGGATGAATGGGACCCATTGATTATTTTATTGCTCGAGCCGAAAAGAACATTTGATGAAGAAGCGCTCCAGACAATCATTAAAGAAACGGTATCTGAAATAAAAAATAATCAACCAGCGATGCAGGTTATGTCTAATTATAAAGTAAGTGGATTTTTAAAGGAAAAGTATAATACAAATATGATTATTGAAAATTTTTATAAAATCGTTCAGGAGGTTATTGCACCATTTGTTAAGTCATTAATTCTCGAGGAGATGGTAGATTATTATCCCAAAATATCTGGAGTGGTATCCAGCGAAGGGATACGGTATCTCGGGGAAGAGATCGTTTCTGGTCGAGCCCTGGTTGTGGAAAAAGACATCAAGGAACAAACCAAAAACCAGACTGAAGAGATTAAGTCAAATATTTCACGGTACAAAAAACTTGTTTCCATACTTGTCTATGATATTCGCGGTTCTACATTTATGGGCACAAAACTGAAGGACGCAAAAAAAGAAAGTGAAATCAGGAATCTCTTCCAGGAATCAATGCTCTCGGCGGCGGAAAAGTATGGCGGTATTCCAATCAAGGACACCGGTGATGGCGGGATAATTTTATTTGCAGCCAACCATTACGATATTAAAGAGAATAAAACACTCATTCCCGAACCCGGCAGCACCCTTTCTGCAGTAAGAAGCAGCCTGCAGATGATTAAGGACGCAGAAATCTTTGTCCAGGAAAATATTCACAAATATCAGCATTGGTTTCGTGAAGCCGAAGAGCGAAAGATAAATTTTGAGGGTGTTACTTATGCGACACTCCCGCCTTCCTATAAGACGATTTTTCAGATTGGCATAGGAATTGCCTCGGGTCATTATCCAAAAGAGGTCTATCTTGATAAAAATGCCTTTGGTGAGTTTGATGTAACCGGGATGCTGGTTCGGGAAGCAAATTTCTACTCAAAGATTAAGGCAAAAGGCAGATCAACCATCGTTTGCGATGATGCTACAGTATACAATCTATTACTGAATGTAAATAAATTTTCGTTTTTGAGCGAATCCGGTCTGAGGATCGACCCGATGCTTCTTGACCCAGAACAGGGTCTGGAATACTGGATAAATCAGAAGGTATCAAGGAAAGGTTTTATACTTGACCTTTATAAAATATTCATATCTGATTTCGGACAGGAGATAAAACATCCAGGCAGTATAAGAATCCTTGTTGGCGTGGATGACATTGTCATTAATGAAACAGGTGAAATAAAAGATGGTAAAGGCGGTCGGGGTAAGTTTCTTTTTGAAATTTCCAGTGAGGAGGTACGATGAATAAATATCTGATCAGTGATTTTCAGAGATATCTTGATGAAAACAGCAAATATTGCAAACTACTGGAAGAACGATTTATCAACCCTGAACTCTATAGAAAAAATTTGCATAGTATTGAACAGGGACTTGCGTGCCTCGGCATCGCTTCCGATGTAATTCATATCTTCCATAACCGTAAGAACTTCATTATCTGGTTGGGGCACCATTTAAATGAATATGAAGGATATGAATTGGCACTTTATATCGGACATAAAAAGATGGGCCTGCCAATACCCGCAGGGTTAAAAGAAAAATGTCCTGAGGAATGTATTTCAATCATTGATAAGGTCAGTAACAGAAAATTTCTCTATGAATTCAAGGATGAACTCCGTCGGGTCTCTTTTTCACCGAATATCTTTCTCGCAATTCATAAATCACTGATGTCGGCCCGGGTTGAAAACCTCTTTCCGGTCTTCCTTGCCGATATTGAGAAATTGGGTTTTACCAGCATTGATGATGCCCTGAAAAAGATTCCCCGGGTCTACATAGACTATCTTCCAGAACCATCATTTATGAAACTAATCAGAAAATTATCTTCAATGCTCAAAGGGTTAAAAAGCAAAATGCTTTCAGAACTAAAGGATATTAATCTCTATGCCCTGCGGCTAAAAGAACAGTTAGAGGGGCTGTTTTTAGAAACAAATCAAAGTTTAAAAGAGATTATTGAAAATGATGTGGTTCAGGGAACCGATATAAATGTTATTACCCAAAAGGTGGCAAATCTTTTCTCAAGACTCGATCGACTGTTTCTCGGCAACATCTATCATCTCAAGGATTATGAAAAGAAAGAGAAAAAAATCCAGGACTTTCTGAATCAAGAAGAACAACTGAAATACACCGCGGATAAAAGAGCATCAAACAAAAGGAAAAAACTTTCCGAGTTGTATGAAGAGTATATGTTTTTCAATAAATTCGGTGTCCTGACAAAAGATGAGTATAAAAATTTCACAAAATTCCTTTTTGCAGAACTTGAGCAATTACACCGCCAGAAAAAAGATGAAGTTTCACTGCTCAATAAATTTGAGAAACGAGGGCTTTTATCTGTAGAGCTTGATTTTGCCGCCATTGAACAAAGTTACCATACATTTCTTAAACGAACAATCATCCCTGAATATATGGGACAATGTTTCATAAACCTGGTTAGTTGTTTGCCGCCACCGGCGAATGCACCAAAAAGGGTAGTTATCGACCAGGCGAATTTATACAATCTTTCCTTAGAGGGGAAGGGAATCTTACGGTTCAGGGAAAAGCGTGTTTTCCCTGAAGACCTTGTTAAATATGTAAAAACATTCCAAAAATGTATTACAATATTAATTTATGATATTCGTGGCTCATCATATATGGGTATAAAACTCCATGACGCCGTTAAGGAACAGAAGATAAAATATAAATTCGCTCGCGAGATGGCTGAGGTGGTAAAAAATTATGGAGGATTTTTACTGAAAGATACCGGCGATGGTGGTCTGGTCTGGTTTGCCGAAAATTCCGAATCGTTGTATAATCATCTATATACGGAATCGGTTACCGGTCGGGGGATGAAACTCCGTTATTCAATCTTTTCTGGAGCAGAATTTGATTTAATCCCGACTACCGATGCAGCTAAACGGGCGATTCTCTGTGCCCGTGATATGGTCCAGCGCGCCGAGGAATTTATTCGGGCGAACTTTATCCACTACCGGGAATGGTTCGCCGATGTTACCGAACGGACATTAGAAGTAGATGGTATCACTTATGCCCTGCTGCCACCGGAATTCAAAAGCCTTTTTAGAATCGGTATCGGTATCGCATCAGGAATTCCCGATCGGGATTTGGTCTTTTGTGCCAATTCTTACGGCGACCCGGATCTGGTTGGTCCGATAATTGCCGACGCCCACCTCTATTCAATGAAACAGCAACCTGGACGTTCGGTTGTTATCTGTGATATCCCCTCACTTATAAATCTGATTCTCAATATTGAAAATTTTGAATATATAGTTGATGAAGATAATTTTGAAGATTACCTTAAAGAAGTTCAAAAGATTTTAGAGAAGGAGCATGGTTATCGACTCCCTGATCATAAGATTATGATAAAACCCAGGGGTGTTCACTTTCTTGAAGAACTGAATAAAAATAATGCCCTGTCCGATAAAAAGACCAATGAGGTTCTTATCGACAAAAAAGGAAATATCCTTACGCCGGATAAGAAAAAGATTAAATTGATATACGAAATACTTAATCTCCAATGAAAATCTTAATCTATGACCCGGACCGACTAAGACTCACAACCCTGTCAAGGAATCTGCATGATCTGGGTTTTAACTGGTCGGCGGTTATGAATATTCGTGACATCAGCCGAAAATTGTCTAAGAAACGATTTGATATCATCATTCTTGACGAATCGGCAATAAAAAAAATTGCGCGGATAAAAAAACTGGACCGTAATATCCCGATTATTGTTATTGCAGAAAAAAAATCACACTTAGATTATGAAGATATTATTTATCAGGGTGTTGACGGTTTGGTCTATCGACCCTATCGCCTTGATTATCTCAAGATGGTTATAAAAAAAGCGGAAAAAACAAGAAACGAGATATTGAGTAATTTAAAGGCGGTCGCTTCCTTAAAACAAAGGATTCAAGAATTGCAGGGATTGAATGAAATTGTTCAAGCCATCAACTCATCACTGGAACCCAAAGAAATCTTCAGGATTATTATGGAAAAGATTGCTCATTTGATTAAAGCCGAGGGCTGGTCAGTTTTGCTTCTTGATCAGGAAAGACAGGAACTTATCTTTGAAGCAGCAACTGGTGAAGCAGGAAAGAAACTTATTGGTATGCGCCTGAAGATAGGTCAGGGGGTTGCCGGCTGGGTAGCACGATACGGAAGGTCACTGATCGTTCCCGATGTAAGTAAAGACCCCAGATTCTATTCCGGGGTTGATAAAAAAACAAAATTCACCACAAAATCTATTCTCTGCGTACCGATGAAGAGTCGTGACAAAATCATCGGGGTCGTGGAGGTGGTAAATAAAATCGGAGGCGAGCCGTTCAACCAGGACGATTTGAAAACCTTTGAAAATCTTGTCGCCCACCTCACGATTGCCTTAGAAAAGGCAGATATGTATCGAAGAATGGAACAGGCGACACTTGTTGATGATTTAACAAAATTATACAATATTCGATACTGTAATCAGTATCTTGATAATTTTCTAATTAAACGGAGCCGGGGACGGAATATAATTTCTTTAATCTTTCTTGATATCGATTTCTTTAAACTCGTTGATGACAATTATGGCCATCTTGTTGGCAGTGAAACACTAAAAAGGGTTGCCGAAAGAATGCGCAGGGTTGTGCGTAAAGATGATGTGCTGGTGCGCTACGGCGGTGATGAATATATTGTTATACTGCCGCATACTGACAAAAGAACTGCATCAATTATTGCCGAAAGGATAAGAAAAGCGATAAATCAAGAACCATTTTATGCCTTTGGCAATAAAAAATTTAACATTTCAGTCACCCTTGGTGTAGCATCCTATCCTGAAAATGCAAAAAATCGCGATGGACTCATCGGTGCCGCGGACAAAGCAATGTACCGGGGAAAGATGTCCGGGAGAAATAAGGTTGTGGTGGCTTAATACTCTTCTGGTGAGGCATCTATCTCACCAGCCTTTTCCAGAGCAACCCTGACAAAGACGGGACCGATCAATTCATATATTACTGTAGTGATGATAATGGTTGATAAAATTGTCGTACCGATATATCCTGGAAAATAATTTTTTGCTACCAGAGCAAGGCCGATTGCTACACCAGCCTGGGGTGCAAGACCCAGGCCCAGATACTTTTTTATTTTTTCATCGGCATTTGCGATATAAGCACCGAGAAAGGCACCAAGCATTTCCCCCGGTAACCTTGTTAAAACAAAAATCAAGGCGATAATCCCCAGGGTTGGAATATCAACAATTTTAAGGTTGGCGCCGGCAAGAACGAAAAATAATAGATAGATCGGAGGATCAAAGTGCTTCATCGTATCAAAAATTTCTTCACTCAATCTTACTCGATTGGTAATTGTTGCCCCGAACATCATATTTGTTAGGAGCAATGAAACATTAAGTGTAATTGACAAACCAGTATTTAATAATATCATACCCAGGGTGTAGATTAAAAGACCTGATGCCGACCTTATATATTTAAGAAATAATGGATAGATAAATCCAAATATAAAACCAAGAAGCAAACTACCCAGGACTTCCCAGAAACCATGAACTATATCAGAAAAGATATTAACAAAGATACCAGTATGGGCACCGGCAAAGCTTTTAGCAAGTGCGAGGGAGAAGGCAAATAGAATAATGCCCCAGGCATCATCAATAGCGACAACACCGAGAAGGGTATCGGTAAATGGTCCTTTTGCCCGATATTCCCTTGTTACCATAACTACAGCAGCCGGCGCAGTAGCCGGCGCGATTGCACTCAAAATAATAGCAATAGGTAATGGTACCCTTCCAATCAGACAAAGAGAAAGAAAGACGAGCAGGAAAGAACCGACCACTTCACCCAGTGATATTGCAAAAACCACCCTACCGATACGTTTCAATTTCTGGAATGTGAAATTTTGTCCCAAACTTACGGCAATTAACCCCAGGGCGATATTGGAGACAAATGTCGAAGAATCAATAATTTCGTGAGAAATAATATTTAACAGATGAGGACCTAACAGGATACCAAAAATGATGTAGCTCGTTACCGAAGGTAATTTGAGTTTTCTGATAATTCTTGCCCCGAAAAGCCCGGCTGTTAAAATCAATCCCAGACTGAAGATGGTATTCAGCATCCGCTAAATTATGCCCTTATCTTTAAAGATTCTCAGAATAACATCAAAAAGTCCAATAAATCCTACAAATTTTTTTTCTTTATCTATAACTGGCAATTGATCTCTTTTATGTAATCTCATCAACCTGAAGGCTTCTTCTATTGAGGCATCTTCATTGATTGCCAGAAATTTAGTTACCATAATATCCTCAGCCACAATGAGTTGCCCCATTTCAGGTGACAGCTCAACTCGGGATATCTCAATCGGCCTTTCATCCAGAAATGGAATGGTCTTTAAAATCTCCGGCTCTGCTGGTTTAAAAATATCAATAAGATTTTCTAAGGAAATGATACCGATGAGGATATTATTTTCGTCAATCACCGGAATCAGCGGCAGGGCGTGAAATCTGCGGAATGTCTTGAGTATTTTACTCAGAGATGTGAATCTCTGAACAGTTATCACCTTTTTATTAACTATATCACCAACTTTTTCTATCATAACTCCTTACTCTCCATCCGGTTTTTAAATATTATTCTGAATTGCTCGCCCATATTTAATCTTATTTAAAATAAGGAAATTGTCAATAAGTCAGATTCGTTTCATTGCCGGCTGATGCTGAAGAAATAAAGTTTCACACTAATAGAAAAATTGAGAAAAGTATTTTGCGAACAGAACTTGACTTAAAATAATTTTAAGGTATAATGGAATAATATGTCCATTATTATTCCTTACCTTGTTGAAAATTCAGAGTCTGATTTTCAATGGAGATTATTTCCTCTGTTTTTTCTTGTGATAGTATGAATGCAATATTGAGTCTGAGTATAATTTTCTTAACGGGTTGGGGGATGAGCAAGCTGATAAAAAAATTGAAGCTACCCACCGTAACCGGGAATCTGATTCTGGGCATTATTATCGGTCAGGAAGTATTAGATTTAATTTCCTCCGAAATTCTTGATGCATCTTCCTTTATCTCAAATATAGTTCTCGGTATAATTGCCTTCAGCATCGGCCAAAATTTTTCCCTTCAGAAATTCCGGGAAATCGGCAAAACTGTCCTAATTATCTCACTGTGTGAAGCAATTGGTGCCTGGTTGATTGTAACTTTTGTCTTCAGCGCGCTACTGAAATTTCCTTTTCATGTAGCAATTTTATTCGGTTCAATCGCATCGGCAACCGCCCCGGCAGCAACAGTAATTATTATTAAAGAGTATCAGGCACGCGGACCATTTTCAAATATCCTGATTGGGGTTGTTGCCTTAGATGATGCCTGGTGTTTAATAATCTTTGCATTCAGCCATGCCCTGTCACGTTCTATCGGTGCCCATATAATTGAAAACGATTTTTTCATTAAAGTAATCATCAAGGTTATTATTGAAATTGGTGGAGCACTTATCTTTGGAGGTGGATGTGCCTTTGTCCTCAATTACTTTTCGAAATATATAAAAACCAGTGGTGAACTGCAGATTTATACATTTGGATTTATTTTATTAGCTGTAGGTGTTGCATTGGCACTACATATTTCAGTGCTCCTCTCAGCAATGTTCCTTGGTGCCTTTGTTGTGAATATTGAAAAACATTTTGAAGAAAAAGGATTCTTTGATGCACTTAAAGCCTTAGAGCCGATGTTCTATATGCTATTTTTTATTCTGGCTGGGGCAAATCTATCAATCTCTCTGCTGAAGGATATCGGCCTCATCGGTATAATCTATTTTATCACCAGAATAATCGGCAAGTTTGCCGGTTCGTATACAGGCGCTATTCTGGCACGGGCGCCATCGACGATAAAAAAATATATCGGTCTGGGGTTGATACCTCAGGCCGGTGTCGCACTCGGAGTTGCCTTGGTAGTAAAAGGTGAATTTCCGGAAATTGGTAAATTAATATTCAACACCATTATTACAACTACAATAATTTATGAGTTGATTGGTCCAATATTCACCAAAATCGGTCTTCAAAAAGCAGGTGAGATAAACTTAACAAGCGACGGTTGATTTATCGGGGCGATCGGACTTGAACCGACGACCTCCAGCACCCCAAGCTGGCGCGCTAATCCACCTGCGCTACGCCCCGAAATCAAATCAGACAATTATATATAATTGTGCCACTGTGTCAAGACAGGTCATTCATTATTTTCAAAATTTTCGCAGGGAAATTAAAGTCAATATGCGCAGTCAGTAAAATTACGATAGTCACAGCCCCTTCATCTCTTTAATTCATCCTTTTATTCAATTCTTTTCCCGGTTGTTGTCGTAACTAACTTCCCGTGTTTTACCCCCCTGGTGCTTAGAAGGTGGTCAGCTATCTTTTTAATCTCCTTTCCCCGGCCTCTAACAATCAGAACCTCCAAACAATTATGGGCGTCAAGATGAATATGAGTTGTCGATATTATCTGTTTGTAAAATTTGTGCTGGAGTGCCGTGATGGTATCGGATAATTCGCGCACTTTATGGCTATATACAATGGTGATGGTGCCTATCGTTTCTTTATTCACTAAAGTCCACTCAGCACGAATCAAACTCTCGCGGATTAAATCCCTGATCGCCTCAGAGCGGTTACGATATCCCCGCTCGGCAATCAACCTGTCAAAATTTTTCAGTAACCCCTTTTTCATTGAAACCCCGAATCTTACCATTTCACTCATTTTAACTCCTTTAATCTTAATTTAGTAATTATCATAATCTTGAACGAAGTTCATCCGGAATTTTCCGGTAAACGATTAATGCGATTATCAGGATTAATAAAAGAACCACACCAGCCATCCTTATGATTGTATAGGGCGCGATGGACTTAGCGATAATTCCAAAAATGATTGCACTGATTAAAAATGTCAGATTGATTATGAATTCCTTGGTGGCAAAGATTCTTCCACGGATTCCTTTAATTACATCCTCCTGGAGCATCGTATCCTGGGCAATACCGATGAAAGAAAAAACCACACCGGATACAAAAGCGATTAGATAAAGAACTATCACATTAGGAAAAAAAGGACCAAGAAGAAAAAATACGGTAAGGATTGTAAGATTGTATAAGATAATCTTACTGCGGCAGAATTTTTTACCAAAATATCCCATCAGCAGTGCGCCCAGAAGCATTCCAAGACCGATTATCCCACCGAATATTCCAACCCCTGCAGTTCCCAGATTAAATTGCTGCTGAACCATAAACACCAGGACAGTATGAGCGGTCGCGGCGGTAAACGGAAGAACAAATACCGAAAGCATTACGAATATTACCACCCGGTCTTTCATTAAAAGTTTAAGTAGTTTGTTTATATCATCGCCAAAGAGCCTGAGCGATTTTTTAATTTCTTTGGTGATTGAGAAACCCAACTTTTTTTCCGGCTCAAATAATATATTTGCCCCCATACCCAATGCCAGGGCACCGGCAATAAAATGGGTTGTTGCATCGGCATAAAAGCCGAGACGCCAACCCAGGACCGATATAAGATATCCACCCCCGACCATTCCAACAAATGTAGCGATTCTGGAAAGGGTAATAATCACTGAATTTGCCGGAACCAGGTCATTATATTCAACCAGCTCTGGAACAACACTATTGCGTGATGTATTATTAAACACCTCCAAAGAGTAAAACAGAACAATCAGAAACCAGACCGGTGTAAGACTGTGGGTGAAAAATATAAAGGCAGGGGTTATAAATATCAGAACAGACTGTATCAGATGGCATCGAAACATAATTAATTTCTTGTTTCCATGATCAATAACAACACCAACAAAGGGTGAGAGGATAATAACGGGCAGGGTAAATGTTGCTGAAAATTCACTGAATGCAGATATTCGACCCGGCGCCATTACGCCGATAAGGGTAACAATTACCATATATGTAAGGCGATCCCCAAACTGGGAAATTGTATTAGAAAGGCTTAGGAACAAAACACCCCGGTGCTTTAAAAGTTTAAACACAATAGAGTCTACTTATTATTTGCCTGAAGTCAACGGTTGGATTCAAACCGGCATCCCCTTGACTAATAAAGAATATTGAATAAAATATCGAGTCTGGGGGATCGTCTAATGGCAGGACAATTGGCTCTGGACCAATAAGTCGGGGTTCGAATCCCTGTCCCCCAGTTATTTTATCACCGACTGGCTGGTTTATTCTCTTTGCTTAGTTTAATTTAATTATTTATTTGAGGTTCTTCACCCGCCCAAATGCCTGGCGGATTCAGAATGTAACAACCTATATACCTCACCCTACTTTTGTCATTCAAATGCCCCGGACTGAAAAGACCTGATAATCTCAGTTTACGGTTTATAGAGAATCGTTATTCATTGAACGATATCGCAGCCTGGCTGGTTTATTTAGTTTGTTTGGTTTGAATCTGAAATTCTATTTACTATTACGGATAACTTTCCGAGCGAAGCTTCTTTATATTATCGCGTGCAGCGTGTTTTGTTCAGCGGAAAGTTTTTCATCCCTCTGCGGTGCCCTGATTCCCGGATGCCGGGGGCGGGATTTGAACCCGCATGCCCGAAGGCCTACGCCCCTCAAACGTATGTGTCTGCCAATTCCACCACCCCGGCAATATTTTAATTTACTTCACTATAATATCCATAAAACTTTGAGTGTCAATATTTTTATTCAATCAACCCGAATAAAAACATTCTGAAAAATCAAGTTAAAGAAATACTTGAATTTTTTTAAATTTTCGCTTATAATAAAAAATGATAAAAATCATTGAGTCCCGGGACAGTAGAATTCCTAAGGGGACCTATCTTGTCAGCATCAACGGTCAAAAAATAGATGATGAACTGGAATTTAAATTCTATAATGACATCACCACAACGAGAAAATTTCTTTTCAAAATAAAGAATGAAAAGAAGGCCATTATCTTTAAACCCCTTCAAAAACTTGCAGTCCAGTTTGAGCCAATAAAATATCGTCAATGTGAAAATCATTGCAGTTTCTGTTTTATCAAGGCATTACCAAAGGGTTTAAGAAAAGAACTATATTTCCGGGATGATGATTACCGATTATCCTTCCTCTTTGGAAATTATTTAAGCCTGACCAACATTACAAAATCAGATATTAAAAGAATTGACCGACTCAGACTTTCGCCCCTTTACATTTCCGTCCATACAACCGATCCAGTATTGAGAAAAAAAATCTTCAATAACGAACGCGCCGGCCTTATTATGGAACAACTCAATGCCCTCATCCATAATAATATTAAACTCCATTGTCAGATAGTACTCATCCCGGGAATAAATGATGGAAAACAGCTCTTCAATACAATCAACAATCTAAGTAAATTATGTCCGGGAGTCAGCTCAATTGGTATTGTCCCGGTCGGAGTTGGAAAACTGCTGAAGGATATCCAGCCCATATCAAAAAAACTCTGTAAACAGATTATTAGATTAGGAGAAATATTTCACAATACATTCCGCGCCCGGTATGGCAAGGGGATAGTCTATCTTGCTGATGAATTCTATCTCAAGGCAGAATATCCCATACCACCCCGAATCTATTATGATGATTTTCCCCAGATCGAAAATGGTATTGGTATGTCACGGGCATTCCTTGATGAATTAAATGCATTAACAAAAATAAAAAAGATAACAAAACAGGTGCTGTTGCTCACCGGCAGAATGGCATTACCCCTGCTTATAAAACTGAAACAACGTTTAAACAATGCACGGGTCGATGTAATGGCCGTGGATAATCAGGTCTTTGGAAAAAAAGTTACGGTCTCCGGACTAATATGTGGTTGTGATTTTCTCCATAAAATTAAGAATATAAAGGCAAAATATGACCTCATTGTACTTCCACCAAACTGTGTAAACGAAAACGGAAACTTTATTGATGACAGAACGATTGATGATAAACGCGTAATGATTGCTCCGGATACCCTCAGGGAATTGGTTCAATGTCTACAGTCGTAATCGTTGGCCGTAAGAATGTCGGTAAATCAACCACTTTCAATCGTCTAACTGGCCGACGCCAGAGTCTTGTCTATCATGAACCCGGTATTACCCGGGACAGAATTTATGGTCAGGTAGAATGGAATAATCAGACATTTGACATCATAGATACTGGAGGATTCTTCCCTGAAGAAATCGATTCCTTATCTCGAAAGATTGAAAGGCAGATTGAAGATGCATTACACGAGGCAGATTTAATATATTTTGTCGTTGATGCCAAGGTCGGACTTTTACCTGAAGACATTGAAATCGCCGCACGATTAAGAAAATTGAATAAACCAATATTTCTATTACTCAATAAATGCGACCACAAAAATGCCCGAATCAACCAGACCGAATTTTACAAACTGGGTCTGGATAAGATTATCCCGGTGTCAGCTGAGCATGGTATTGGGTTTGATGAAGTGCTGGATGAAACCCTGAATATTTTACCGACACCGGCAAAGGTAGAATCAAGCAAACCGTTTATCAAACTATTAATCCTGGGCCGTCCCAATGTTGGAAAATCGACCCTTCTAAACTCAATCCTGAAAAAAGAACGGGCAATCGTGGATGATAAATCAGGAACAACCCGGGATATCATCAATGAAGAATTTATTTATCAAAACAGAGTCTTGAGAATAATCGATACCGGAGGAATCAGAAAGAGAGCCCGCATCAAAAATCCTCCCGAATTCTATTCAGCGATCAGGGCATTAAACACAATCCCACGCTCTGATGTTATTGTTTTAGTCTTTGATGCCACGCAGGGGGTGGTAAATCAGGATCGACGGATCGCATCAATGGTTCTTTCCCATGCCCGGGCGATTGTCTTAGCGCCAAACAAACTTGACCTTTTCAAAAACCGGGATTACAAAAAAATCATTACCGCAACCTTTCGTTCATTTAACTTTTTAAATTTTGCTCCGGTGATTCCCATTTCGGCGAAATATGGTCGGGGGATAGAACAGCTACTCAATACAGTATTAAACACTTATGATGAATTCAAAAAAACCGTGGACCGAAAGACCCTGAGGGAACTTCCCGACCATCTGAAACCCCCCTCATCAGGTAAATTACTTTCTCTGCGCCAGATCAAAACCAGACCTCCGGTCTTCAAGGCGGTCCTCACCTCCTCTGTAAAAAAAGAGTATATCCATTACCTCAGAAACTCAATTCGCAATTACTTCGGTTTTAAGGGCGTACCAATTCTATTCAAAACCGAGGTAAAAAAGAGATGATTATCTATCTAATCCCCTTTATTATCGGTTTTGGTCTTGGGATGATTCCATTCTCCTATCTGATTGGACATCTGAAGGGTGTCAATTTAAGAAACACAGGAAGCGGTAATATCGGAGCAACAAATCTGGGTCGGGTATTGGGATTAAAATTCTTTTTACTCGGTTTCATCCTTGATGGACTCAAGGGAATCATTGCCGTGATTATTGCACGAAACCTTTGCTATGAACCTTCCATAGCCGCCATTTCAGCAATCCTGGGTCATATCTTTAATCCATTTTTTAAAATGCGCGGCGGAAAAGGTGTTGCAACCACACTCGGTGTTGTGCTGATACTATGCCCAAAGGCGTTTCTTGGTGCTTTAATCATCTGGCTCATAATTTATTTTTCAACATATCTTGTATCTCTGGCATCAATAAGTGCTGCCATATGTCTGCCGATAATTTCATTCGCCTTGAATTTCGGAAATACAACTGAGCGTATCTTCTTTATTGTAATATCAATTTTTATTGTCTATGCCCACCGCCCGAACATCAAAAGACTCCTATCCAGAAAAGAACCAAAAACAATTCTCTGGAGAAAAGTATGAAATTAGGAATTCTGGGTTGTGGAAACTGGGGCTCGGTATTTGGCATTATGCAGTATCATAACGGTCATAAAATAAAAATCTGGGAATTTGATAAAACCAGGGCGGAACTTGTTAATAAAACCCGAAATAATGCACCATTTCTAAAGGGCTATAAGATTCCATCTCCAATTGTAATTGACCATCGCCTTGAAAAGATTATCAACGATAGTGATTTAATCGTTATTGCACTTCCATCCCAGGTTCTCGATTCCGTGATGAAGAAGGTCGCCGGATTCGATAAAAAAAATGAATATCTAATCCTTACCAAAGGGATAGATATAAAAAGTCTGAAACGGCCCTCAGAAATTGTTGGAACCTATGTTGACAGCGATAAAATCTTTGTCCTTTCCGGACCCTGTATTGCCAATGAGATTATTCGGGGTGAACCCAGTGCGGTCGTCATTGTCGGCAAAAATCAGAAACGGTTGAAACAACTCCAATACCGGCTCGCCACAGAATATTTTCGTATTTACCGTAGTGATGATATGATTGGAGTTGAACTGGGTGCAGCCGTAAAAAATGTTATTGCAATCGGGGCGGGGATATGTGCGGGACTTGGTTTTGGTAACAATGCAAGGGGTGCCCTGATTACCCGGGGAATCGTTGAGATGCAACGACTTGGGATGAAACTTGGTGCCCGGGCAAAGACATTTTTCGGTCTTTCCGGCTTGGGTGATTTAATTACCACTTCCTGCAGTGAGGAATCACGGAATCACCGCCTGGGAAAGATGCTGGGTCAGGGTAAGACCCTTGAGTATGCCCTCAGGAAAATGGTAATGGTTGCCGAGGGTGTACCTACGGCAAAAGCGGTTAAAAAACTTTGTGTATTAAAAAAGATTGAAATGCCCATCTGTCAGCTCATCTATGATATACTATATAAAAACAAATCACCCCGCTCAGGGATAAAGGAACTTATGGCAAGGAAATTGAAAAATGAATGATGGGCAGAATTTTTATGCTTAAACTGGAGGAGATATATGGCAGAAAAAGAATTCTTTTCAATAAAAGAAGTGGCTGAGATGCTGCAATTAAAGGCATATATTTTACGATACTGGGAAAAGGAGTTTGCCATCCTGAGGCCAAAACGGAACAGGGTAGGAAGACGTTACTATACTAAAAAAGATATCAACATTGTCAAGACGATTAAAAATATCCTCTATGAACAGGGCTACACTATTGCCGGCGCAAAAAAAAGATTGGCGGAAATCACTGAAGGACCTGAACAACTCGCCTTACCCTTACAGAAAAGAGACAAACTCCTTAAAGATATCAAAGAAGAACTGGTAAAGATACGGGAATTATTGGGATAAGATTTTGCTGACATTATTACGGTCGATTATCCGTGCTACTGCTCACCGATTCTACCGATCTTCATAATTGCTTTATTCTTAAAGACTGGTGATTCGGCAATAAGATTGGCACGCAAATAAAATTTCTTTGCCTCTTCTTTTTCACCCAGGGCATTTGAGGCATCCCCAGCCAGAATTAGTGCCCGGGCAGCTTCATCCCTTTTTTGCCGATAATGTTCACAGGCCCTTAAATAATTCTTCCGTGCATTTACATAATCCTCATTCTGAAAATAGATATTTCCTATATCAATATAAACCTCTGCCCTCTCTCCTTCCGTCTTTAATAACTCCTTCAATATTCCAATCGCCTTATCATAGTCACCTTTTTTCTCATAGAGTCGTGATTTCAGCCGGTACGCATCAACAATAAAAACTGATTCCGGGAATTCCTTAATCAATCGATCAACCATTGTTTCAGCCTCATCCGTGCGGCTTAAGATTTCATAGATATGGGCAATATCCATTATTGCCTTTTCCTGATACTTATCAGAATCAAGCAGGATATTGTAATAATAGAGTGATGAATCATACTTCATCTCATCACGAAATATACCGGCGAGTTCATTTACGGCATAGAGATAATATTCCTGATTCCCTTTATTTTGCAAAAGGTCTTTCAAGGTGTGTTTCAACCCTTCTTTATCATCAATCGCACGACAGATTCGCACCTTTTGAAAAAGCGCATCATCCCTTATCATCGCCGAAGGATGTTCCCTGAGGATTGTTTCAATTTCTGATAAACTCTGATAATAATTTCTTTGATTAAAAAAGATCCGGGCAATTCGAAGATGCACCTTATGGGCAAGCGAAGTCGCCGGATAGTCCCGCAAATATCTCCTCAATGCCTCAACAATGCTTCTATAGTATCCAAGACGGTATTTTGTTTCATAAATCTTAAGATTAAGTTCCGGATCCTGCTTCAGGAATTTCTTCTCCTTCTGGGCATCAAGAAAAAAACTCAATGCCCGACGATATTCCTTCATATTATAATAAGCATCACCGATACCAATTTTGGCTGCCTTTACATAGTCTGATTTCGGAAAATTCTTAATCAGTTCCTGCCAGAAATCTATGGCACTTCTATATTCCTTCCGTTTAAAATTAATCGCAGCAATAATATATATCACCCGATCGGCATATTTTGAATCAGGGAAGAGCTCATAATGGCGCATCAGCTCTTCCTCCGCCCTACCCCAGAAACCAAGAAAATAATCTGTCCTTCCTTTATAAAAAAGAAAGGCATCTACAGAATCAGGAAGAACGCGAAAATATCGAACCGCTTCTCGATACCTCTGTTCATCACTCAGAATTTTCCCCATAAGGAAATTGGCGGTATTACCGGTTCTATGTTCTAAATATTTTTTAAGATATTGTTTCGCCCTTTTAAAATTTTTTATCCGATAATAAAGCCTTCCCGCCTCAAGTAATCCCGAAAAATAGAGCAAACTGTCGTTATTTACTTTAATCACACTATCAAGAAATCTTCGCGCCAGCTTATATTGATGAAGTTCAATCAAGGTCATTGCCCGGCCCAGCCGCCGATATCCGGGAAAACCCTTCACCTTATCATATAATTCAAGCGCTTTTTTATAATCACCCTGAATAAATTTTTGGCGCGCCCTCTGTAAATATCCCAGATCATCGGCATATTGGATTAAGCCGGTGCGTAGTTCGGGTTCAGACAGGGAATCAAAATATCTCTTTGCTTCACTGATTTTGCCCGATTTCAAATTTATGAGTCCGAGATAATATTTAATTGAAGTTATATCTTTTTCTTTTAATTTATCAAAATAACAAGCCGCACTATCCAATTTCCCCAGCCTATAATATGCAACACCAAGATAGAATAATGCCTCTGGTTTATTATTCATCACTCTATAAAAACAGGTGATCGCCTGTTCAATCTTGCCCTGTGCCAGGGCGCAGATACCGAAATTATAATAGACATCAGGACGGGCAGAAATTTTTGCCTCCAGTTCATAATACCTTAATGCCGTATTAAAATTCCCCGCGTGAAGGTAATCACCGCCCTGCAGAAAGATAAAGAGAACAATACTACTCAAGGGGCACTCCATTTGTAAATATCCTGACCAATCTTTTGGTATCAATATCAAACACCAGTTGTATCTGGTATCCTGCATAGATCGGATGCTCGAATATCCGGGCGAAATATCTCAATATAAGATATCCCTTTTCATCATCGATACATGCATACTTAAATTTGTAATTAAGTTGCTGGGGAACCATAAAAAACTTTCTTGTAATTTTGGGTAAAATATCCTGATGTCTTTCAATCTCCATTTGAAGTTTCTTAACCAGTTTATTATATTCGGTTCCCGGACCAATAAATCTGGTCTCACCATAATAAAATCCCCTTTGCACATCCTCAAAATTTCCTGCTTTTATTCTCCGAAAAATCATCTGCTCCTTACACCCGGCAATCAAAAAAAATAAGATGATTATTGCAAGAGAATATCTTTTCATTGCGACCGGGGATGGGATTTTTTATATACCTCTTTTAAATGACGCTTTGTAATATGGGTGTAAAGTTGAACTGTGGAGAGTGAGGAATGACCGAGCAATTCCTGAACCGCCCTCAAATCTGCCCCCCTTTCCAGGAGATGGGTTGCAAAACTGTGCCTGAGAATATGAGGATTTGTGCCGGTCGCCTTTGATACCCGAAGTAAATATTTGTGCACAATCCTGCGTAATGACCTTGTAGATAATCGACCTCCCCGGTGATTCAAAAATAGCGGGCTCATCTTCTGAACCTTCTTGCGTGTTTCCAAATACCTTAAAATCGCCTGCCGGGCAAAACTACCGAGCGGCACAATCCTTTCTTTCTTTCCCTTACCCCGCACCCTGACCTCACCAGACTGGAGACTTATATCATCAATATTCAGACCCACAAGTTCCGCCGCCCTCAACCCGCAGGCATAAAGGGTCTCCATTATCGCACGGTCCCTGGCATTCTCGATACCAAGACCCTGGTCCACCTGTTCAATACTCAAAAATCCCGGCAATCTCTTTTTACGGCGCGGGGTGCGGACAAGGCTTGCCGGGTTTGTTTCAATTAAATGCAGTTTCTTCAGGGTCTTAAAGAATGATTTGATACTGGATAATTTTCTTGCCACGGTATTACGGTCGAACCCATAATGGAGTAAAAAACCAACAAAACGAGATATGGAATTCTGATCAATAATCCCTATTTTATGGTCGGTTAAATAATCAAAGAAAAATTTCAGGTCGTTCTCATAGGCACGCAGGGTATGGAAAGAATAGTTTTTCTCTTTTTGAAGATGAGAGATAAATAGTGAGATTTTTTTTTCAAGAAAGTCCCTTTCCATTTAGCACCTGTTATATTCTACCTCAAAATCATCCTATGTCAAGTCTGATACGCAATTGGTCTAAAAATCAGCGAACATTGAAGCGAACAATAGCCATACCGAGTGACAATTAAAACCGTATGTGATTATACCCCTGGAAATCATTCTGATGATGGTGCAGACAAACATCAAATTATAAGGTCAGGCTTGATATACTCTTGAGCATACAAAATTTAGTTGTTCATTTTTCACCCCATATACCCGGCACCTTCAATTATACAACAACCGTGCATCTTCGCATCATTTTCCCTCCAGCAATCGCTTAACCCCAAAATTGTTTATATTCTGGGAATATTTTTTCATCACCCGCTGTGCCTGATTATAAAACTCTTTGCTCTTGCCTTCTTTCCGGTAAATCATCTTTACTAAAAGATACTCCATCTCCTCACCTAACATTGAACCTTTATATTTCTTTATAAACTTATTCGCCTCGATAATACCCTTATCAAGTTTACCCCTGTCACCATCAAATGCCAGCATACCGATGTAAACAAAATCAGCGTAAGGCGCCAAATATGAGCCCGACTTCCTTATTTCATCAAGCACTGAATATGCGAATTCACGACAGGAATCAGAAACAGTATTTTCTTCACCGTAGCCGAAAAACTCTGCCATAAATGGCCGGATTTTTGTCAACTCCTCTTTTCGTAAAACCGGTTCTATAATAAATCGTGCGGTGTCCGAATGTATAAATAAGGTTCGCGCCGGTTTTGGCAAAAATTTCGTTCCCAAGTAAATCCTGGAAAAAACAACATAACTGTCTGGAGATAACGAAACTATCTTTCGTTCTTTGAGATTAAAGAAATTATCCGGCCATAAAATGCCATTTATGCACACAGTATCACCCGGTTTCAACAATCTTTCCTGTTCCTTTCTTGACGCAATATCACTATGTATCCGCATAAAGTAGCCGCATACCGAACCATTGGCACGAGAAACTTCATAAACAATATTATGATACTCCAAGGCTTCAATTCTATCGGTTGGGGCTAAAATAATTTTTGCAGGCGTTTGTGAATGGTTTACAAGAACACATCGAATAAGTAATGGTTCACCTTCTAATAAAATGTATTTTTCCATCTTTAAGCGGTAAACGAACTGGTCAGGCACGGCTAAATCAAAAGATGCCTGCCATTTCTTCCAATCGTAAGCCATACACGATATAACAAAACCGACAAAACACAAAACAATAATAATTTTTTTAACTTTCATAATATCCTTTCTTAAAGGTCGCCTGCCGTATAACCACCATAATGTTCATCCGAAATCTTCTACATTGCTGTATTCGGCATATTACCAATCTTCCATTCAGATTATATCAATGGAATTATCTTCGTGGCCGTGAATAAAGATAACGGACCAATCCCCACCATACCCGATTCCTGTACAAATCAAAAAAAGTAAAATATTTAATGTCGTCCATAACTCACCTCCTCAAAATTTGATGGTAAATAACTTCATATCGATTTTTTGTGGATAATAGTTATCAGACAATTTATTCCAGCCAATGTATTTATTTATATTATTATTATAATTATAATTTTTCATATTATCAACAGCCCTATTATTTCTATTATAAGCCACAACAGCTCCAACCGAAACCGGGATAAAGAAAAAAATCAATGATTCCTTGCCAATATATGCCATAAGTAATTGTGCCCCCCAGCCAATTGCTTCACCGATTAACGCTCCTCTGACTACCGATCCAAAAGATTTACCTGGCTCACTTAGTAATTTACCTGTAGTTATGCATCCTACTGTTGAGCCTATTGGTGCACCTATAGCATATAAAATCAAAAATGTTATTGATGACTCTATTGTCGTCCCCACATCTTCTCCGGAAACAGAAGATTTAACAATTAAATACGGTAACCCAAGACCCAAACCAGCCTGTCCGACACTCGCACCTAAAAATTCTGCTGCGATTCTGCCCGTCTTATCACCTCCGGAACTTTTACTTCCTGAGGTATCAATATAGCAACAATTTGCTGAGGATAAATGCGGAAGACAGGTTTTATCATAGCCTGATGATAAAACAGTTAAACTGATTAAAGACAAAAATAATCTGGATACTATATACCCGATGGGCTCAGTTTTTTTCATTATTACTGTCCATTGATCAATGAAAATGCCTCGGCCCGGGTTGGTGCTGACCTCATCACCCCGCGAATTGCTGAGGTTACGGTTCGGGTACCGGGTTTTTTCACTCCGATCATTGACAAACAGAGATGTTCCGCCTCAATCACCACCAAAACACCCATCGGCTTCAGATATTTCATCAAAAAATCGGCGATTTCATGGGTAAGCCGTTCCTGAAGTAAAGGCCTCTTTGCCATCACATCAATCACCCTAACCAGGGTAGAGAATCCCGTAATCTTATCCTCCTTGGGTATATAGACAATATGGGCACGGCCAAAAAATGGCAGGAGATGATGTTCACAGATTGAGTAGAACGGAATATCTTTGATAATAATCATCTCATCATCATTCTTTGCCTTGTAGGTCTTCAACTCTTTTCTTGGGTCCTTATTTATTCCTGAGAATATCTCTGCATACATCTCGGCAACCCGATGCGGGGTGCCTTTTAACCCCTCGCGATTCGGATTTTCACCGATCGCCTTTAACAGGGTTCTTACCGCCTTTTCTATTACCTTTTTTTGCATTCTTTTTCTTACCTTTCAAAATTTCATCAATCTCTGCCCCGGAAAGTATCTCTTTTTCTAAAAGAATCTGGGCCAACAACTTCAATTTTTTAAGATTCTTCTTGATAATAGATTCAGCAAGCTGTTCAGCCTCTTCAACAATCCGTCTTACCTCTTCATCAATTTCCCGCGCCGTGATCTCTGAATAATCACGATGCATACCGATCTCCCGACCTAAAAATATCTCCTCCTGTTTTTCTCCATAGGTAAGTGGTCCAAGCTGCTCACTCATCCCCCATTCACAAACCATCTTTCTTGCGAGTTTTGTTGCCTTTTCAATATCATTGCCTGCACCGGTTGAAAGTTCTCCCAGCACAATCTTCTCTGCCGCCCGGCCACCAAGCATAAATGCCAATTGATTTAAGCAATAAGATTTTGAATATGTCCTTCTTTCATCAATGGGCAGTGCCTGGGTTACACCCAGGGCCATACCCCGAGGGATAATCGTTACCTTATGGATCTGGTCCATTCCGGGTAAAGATTTTGCAACCATAACATGACCGCACTCATGATATGCAGTAAGCTTTTTCTCATCCTCAGAAATAAGCAAACTCTTCCTTTCCACCCCCATAAGAATCTTATCCTTGGCATCCTCAAATTCCGACATTGTAATCTTATCTTTGTTGCGTCGGGCCGCAAGTAATGCTGCCTCATTAACCATATTTGCCAGGTCTGCTCCGGAAAAACCCGGTGTACCCCGGGCTAAAACCTCAAGGTCGACATCTTTACCCAGGGGTTTTTTTCTTGTGTGAACCTTCAAAATACCGAGTCTCCCCCTGATATCAGGACGGTCAAGTACCACAACCCGGTCAAACCTTCCCGGCCTTAAAAGAGCAGGGTCAAGAATATCCGGACGATTCGTTGCCGCCATAAGAATAATCCCCTCATTTACCTCAAAACCATCCATTTCCACCAATAATTGATTCAGGGTCTGTTCCCTTTCATCATGGCCGCCACCAAGCCCCGCCCCCCTTAACCTTCCTACCGCATCAATCTCATCAATAAATATAATACAGGGTGAATTCTTTTTTGCCTGGTCAAAGAGGTCGCGCACCCGTGATGCCCCAACTCCAACAAACATCTCAACAAAATCTGAACCGCTGATGGATATGAACGGCACCCCTGCCTCACCAGCCACTGCCCTTGCCATCAGGGTCTTACCCGTGCCCGGAGGTCCAAGCAGAAGCACGCCCTTGGGTATCCTGCCCCCAAGGCGGGTAAATTTTCTTGGTGCCTTTAAGAATTCAATGACCTCAGTCAGTTCCTGCTTTGCCTCATCAACGCCTGCTACATCATTAAATGTAATATTCAATTTATTCTCTAAGATAATCTTTGCCCGACTCCGGCCGAATCCCAGGGCACGATTCTGACCCGACTGCATCTGTTTGATGAAAAATATCCAGACTCCAATCAATAAAAGCCAGGGAAGAACCGATAATAAAATCTCACCCCAGCCCGATTTCTGTTTGGCAACAACCCGGACACCGTATTTTACAAGTTCATTTGCCAGGGCCGGGTCATCAAATGGAACGAGGGTTGTAAATTTTGAGAAATTTCCCTTATCCTCATATGAAATTGGACTCTTGAATTCACCCTTGATTGACCGCTCAGTAAGAGTAACTTCTTCAACATTACTCTTTCTCATCTCCTTTAAAAATCTTGAATAGGAAATCTCTACCGTCCGGTCCTTGCGATTGATTACCTGAATCACCAAAAACCAGGTAAGGATAAAGAGAATTGACCAGATGATTACGGTACGCAGCGCCTGATTTCTTCCTGAAGGTTTATTTATCATTCAGCACCCCGATAAAATTTAAATTTCTATATTGATTATTATAATCAAGCCCATAACCGACAACAAATCGGTCAGGAATTTCAAAACCGACATATTTGAGTTCAACCTTATTAAATCTCTTTGTCCTTTTTTTGAGCAAAGTACAGACTGTAATACTCTTCGGCTGCCGGGTCTTCAGATTTTCGATAATATAATCAAGGGTGCGTCCGGAATCAACAATATCCTCAACCAGAATCACATCCCGGGTCTGGATATTTAGAGAAAGGTCCTGAGTAATCCTTACAACACCGCTTGATTCTGTTCCATTATAGCTGTGGATTGAGAGAAAATCCACTTCCACCGGGATATCAATCGCTTTTAAAAGATCAGCAAGGAAGATAAATGCACCCTTTAATACACCAACCATAATCGGTCTGCGACCCTGATAATCTATATTTATCATCCCCCCGATCTCCTCAACCCTTTTTGTTATCTCTTCTGGTTTAATTAATATCTTCAATCCGCACCACCAGAAATCGGCGTGTCCTTTGATTAATAAATCCCCGGTCTGCACGCCGATAATTTAAAACCCAGAGGATTCCCTTTTTATCGCAGAGCATCATAATCCCATCCCTTTTATGAATAGGAATCTTAAATTCATTATAAAGTTTTTTAAGTTTTTTCTTTCCTGCCTTTGTCTCAATATAATCTCCTTTTCTGCGATTGCGCAAATAAAGGGGTGGAAAAATTTTATCATAGTCAAAGACCTCACAATTCGACTGCCGTGTTTCAAGGTCAAAATGAGAAACAAGTTCCGTTGTCAATCGGAAATGCTGAATAACCCGGTTCTCACCATCCGGAGCAATCTTAACCCTGCGTATTTTCGATTCCTGTTTCCTGCCCAGCACAATCTTATCATATTCTCTGCGGGCAAAGACACCTTTAACAAGTTCAATTGTCTTACCACTCCGCTTATTAATTAGACCAATCACGCCATATAAATGTTTACTTTCAAATCCTTCAAAATCTCCAACCAGTTCTCCAATCGCTTTCATTATCACGCGCATGACAATTGCTAAATTATAACGCATAATACCCTTTATGTCAAGAATTATCAGTTCATCCTCTTTAACCCGGTTCTTCTTATATACCCTTTCTGCCTTCTTTTCAAGATATTCATTATCAGCCCGAATAATCTCGGCAGTCCTTCTGATATTTTTATGCAATTCTGGATTGAGCTTAATAAGTTCTGGAATTACTTTATGCCTCAGAATATTACGCCGATATCGCAAATCAAAATTAGATTTATCAAGCGCGTAGTGCAGATGTCTTAACTTAAGATAATCGAGTATGGCCTTTTTCTTAATATTAATCAGGGGTCTTATAAATTGACCGCGCCGGATGGGAAGTGCACTCAATCCCCGGGTTCCACTACCCCGAATCAGATTTATAAAGAATGTCTCGACAAGGTCATCAAGGTTGTGTCCAAGAAAAATCACCTGGGCTCCAATCTTCTTTTGATATTGGACTAAACTATGATACCGTGCCCTGCGTGCCTCGGCTTCAATCCCGAGCCGTGATTTTTTGACCTTAATATCTATTATCTTATAATTAAGATTGTATCGCCGGGCATAAAATCCTGTCAATTCCTCTTCATACCGGGTCGCCTTTTCTGGTCTTAGATGGTGATTCACATAGACAAGGAAGAATTCAATTTTTTTACTGTAAAGCGTATGCAGTGTATCAAGCAGGCAGACCGAATCCGGGCCTGCAGAAAATGCAATAATCGCCTTCTTTATTCCCTTTAATAACCGTGCCCCCTCAATCGTCTCTTTTATCTGACCAAGGATATTCTCTGAACAAACCTTCTTCATAACTTATATCTATTATATCCTGAATTGCCCTTATGACAAGATATTTACTTCCACTTACGAAGTGGAAATATGGTACTGAATTGCACCTCTGAACCGTTGAACAATGATAAAACGGCGTTGAAATTACAAAAAATTTTTGCTAATATCAGGGCTAAACAACCTTTTTCAACCACTTTTGTTTGATTAATAAAAGTGGAAGGTCAACAAGTTTGCGTTTTTTATAATAAACCCTTAGATACCCATCCCTTATGGTCTTTCCAATCTTTGTGCAGGGCAGGCCCTCAAACAGCGACTCAAGACTTTCTGCATTATCATCAGAAACTTCAAGCAGAAATCGGGTGTTTGATTCCGAAAAGAGAATATAATCAAAACGAAGATTTTTACCTTGATAATTAATACTACTCAAGTCAATTTCTGCTCCTATACCACCGCTAATCGCCATCTCACTCAATCCCAGGCCCAATCCTCCTTCTGACAGATCATGGCAGGAAAGAATCAACCCCTGTTTCACTGCCCGATGCAATCTCCTCATAATCTCCGGAGCCTTTTTAAGATCCACTGTGGGAACCACACCTCCATCAATACCCAGCAATCGATAATATTCTGAACCACCCATCTCCCCGGCAGTGTCACCGATTAAATAGATATTACTGTTTTCCGCCTTGAAATCAAGTGTAATACAATCCCTGACATCATCAATGATACCAACCGCAGAAATAAGAAGCGTGGCAGGAATCATATAGACATTCCCTTTGTTGTCGGTCCACTCATTATATAAACTATCCTTTCCAGAAATAAATGGAACCCGGAATGCTGTGGCTGCATCATAACAGGCCTTTGTAGAAAGCACAATATCACCGAGAACCTCTTCCCTTTCCGGCGATGAAAAACAAAAATTGTCCAAGATGGCGGCTTTTTCAATATCCCCACCTACTGCTACAAGATTCCTCAATGCCTCATCAATTACTGAGAGTGCCATATTATACGGGTCAAGCCGACCATAAGCCGGGTTTATTCCACAGGAAACTGCTACGCCCTGGTCCTTATCCAATCTCGGCCTGATTACCACGGCATCCTGGGGACCGATAAATCCCTCACCAACCAATGGTTTTACTACGCTCGTTCCCTGAACCTCATGGTCATACTGCCTTATTACCCATTCCCGTGAAGAGCAATTGGGTTGAGAAACTATATTTAACAATAGAGAATTAAATTCTATGGGCTTAGGAATATCAATATCTTTTACTTCAATTTTTCTCGGTCTTGCCTTTCTCCAGGGCTTCGGCAATCCATTATGGAGGAAGTCCATATCCAGATCACATACCTCCTCTCCGTTATAATAGAGCCTCAGCCTTTTATCATCGGTAAACTCACCGATCCTGGTCGCCTCAACACCCTCTCTTTTAAAGATTTCAATCACCTCTTTGAGATTTTCTCCAGGAACCGCAAGAATCATCCTTTCCTGGGATTCAGAAATCCAGATTTCGCGTGGACTCAGACCCTGATATTTTAAAGGCACCTTATCAAGTTCCACCCTTACTCCGCATTCCTTACCCATCTCACCAACCGCACTGGAAAGTCCTCCACCTCCGCAATCGGTTACTGAATCGAGCAGACCTTTTTCAGTTACAACAAGCAGACAATCCATAAGCCTCTTCTCCACAATAGGATTTCCAATCTGAACACAGGACTTTTCTGCACCTTCAGAAAGTTCGGCTGAGGCGAATGTGACTCCATGGATTCCATCCCTTCCGGTTCTTCCTCCAACCAGTAAAACCGCATCCTTTGGTCTTACCCGCTTTTCAATTCGGTCCCTGCGGATAAGTCCGAGACAACCGCAAAACACCAGAGGATTATACAAAAATGATGAATCAAAATAGACCGCACCACTACTGGTAGGTATACCCATCCGATTACCATAATCCCTCACCCCCTGTATTACTCCTTTCACTATGGTCTTGGGATGAAGAATACCTTCGGGCAATTTTCGATAATCGAAATCAACCGGACCAAAACAGAAGACATCCGTATTCATTATCGGCCTGGCACCCAGTCCGGTTCCTAAGATATCCCGAATCACACCGCCAATACCGGTTGCTGCTCCCCCGTAGGGTTCTAATGCAGAAGGATGATTATGGGTTTCCACCTTAAAACAGATACCGTATTCATCATCAAATGCAATTATCCCGGAGTTGTCATGAAATACAGAAAGACATAATGGATGGTTGATTTCTGCAGTCGCCTTCATTATCGTCTGTTTCAGAAGATTATCAATCTGCTCGCCATTAAATTGAATCCTGCCCAGAAATGTCTTATGCCGGCAATGTTCACTCCAGGTCTGGGCAATCGTTTCCAGTTCAACATCCGAAGGCTTTCTGCCCTTTTTCTGAAAATATTCTTTAATCACCTCCATCTCAAGCCGTGATAAAGAGAGTCCCATATCCTGGCTGATTTTCATAAGGTCTTCATTCAAATCAATATGCCTGATCCCCGATGTATAAGCTGCGGGTTGATGGACCAAATGCTCAGGAGACCTGATATACTGAACCAATGGATTATAGAGAAACAACCCGGCTGCCCGGTTCAATTCACTTATATTGAATTCTCCCTGAAATCTATAGTATGTTCCGGTCTTCACATACGAAACCTCAATCCCTAAATCACCAAGCGCCTTTTTTACACTGTCCTCTTTTGGATCGGTCACTCCGGGATTATACAAAACCTCAAAGGCATCTTTGGTCTTTTCTCCATCCCCAATCCGATAATCCTCAATCACCGGGTCGTGAAGGAGTTCACTTGCAATAAACTCCACCTGATGCTTTGAGAGCTCACCGCCCAGATAATAGACATCGCGCACCTCAACCCTTTCTATCCCTTCAATGCCAAAGGTCTTAAAATCCTCGACAATGAATCTGCCGCGCGGGTCATCTTTTTTGATGATTTCAATCCGATATTCCATTTATGGGTTTATTTTCAAGCCTTTCGGCTTAACCTCCTAATATTTAGTCTGATTATTATCAATATAATAAGTAAACCGATGAGTAGAATAATCAATCCATAATTATAATCGGTTGGTTTATTTCTGATTCGGCTGGTTTTTAGCGGCACGAAAAAGGTCGCGCTGCGACTTCACCTCCTTTAACAGTTCAACCGCCTTTTTTACCAGGGGATCATCACTAACCTTTACACGATAACCTTCATGCATCCCCCAGAGATTGGTAAAGATATCCTGGCGCAGGCGCTGTTTTAATCCCTTTTTTGCTTCTTGAAAATCATCCTCATCAAATTCAACCTTCTTTTGCACAAGATATTCCTCAAACTCTTTGAGCATCCTGTCATCGACGGTAAAATCCTTGTCGATATCTTTATGTTTGGCGGTATATTGAACAACAAAATCAAAATCGAGCCCCTTGATAAAGACCTCGGTCTCAAGTCGGGTCAACTTTGGAGGTTTAATAATAATATCCGGGGTAATCCCACCTTCACCATAGACCTTTCTCTTTAAAGGTCCTAATGTAGTAAACTCTTTTTTCTTTTTCTCTTTTTCTTTTCCGGCACGGGATTCCTCAATATCCTTTTTTATCCGGGAAACTTCATTATCAAGTTTCAGATACGCCTTTTTCACTGCCTCATTATCCGCCCGCTTTTTGTAACGGGTAATAATATCCTCTATCTCCTCAATCAAATCATTCTGGGCATTAAGTATCCTTTCCCGCTCACTCTTCAACAATTCTGAAGATTTATCAATACTCCGGCCTGAAGGTGTATACCAGCGCGCGGTTGTCAATTTCAGGGCAGTGCTGTCTTCAAACGGACCGATAACATTCTGAACCGAGCCCTTACCAAATGTAGTCGTGCCTATAATCAAACTCCGGTCCCAGTCCTGAAGTGCCCCGGCGACAATCTCAGATGCTGATGCCGAACCGCCATCCACAAGTGTAATCATTGGAAATTTTCCATAAGAATAAGCCCGGGATGCACGAAATGTCCGGGCAATATCCACCCGTCCCCGGGTTGATACAATCTCCTGGCCATTGGAAAGAAAAAGTTCACTCACCCGCACACCCTCATTAAGCAGTCCTCCGGAATTCAAGCGCAGGTCAAAGATTATCTTCTTTGCACCAATACTGAAAAGTGAATCCAATGCCTTCCGCACCTCATAATCTGCCGTGCGTGAGAAATTCCTCAGATATACATATCCGATATCATCACTAACCATACCAAAATACGGCACCGCATCCAATTTAATCACCGCCCTGGTAATCTCAACATCAAAGGGCTTGGCAATCAATGTCCGCTCAATCGTCAGAACAACCCTGGTTCCTGGTTTACCCCTGATCTCCTTGACCACAACATCAACCGATTTCCCCTCAGTCGGCACCCCATCCACTTTAATTATTGCATCACCGGGTAAGAGTCCAGCCCGGTATGCCGGGGTTCCTGCCAGAGGAGAGATAATAGTAATCTTATCGTTTCTTTTGCCGATTGTTGCACCAATGCCGCCAAATTCTCCGCGCGTAGAAATCATTAATGCCTCATACTCTTCTCTGCTCAGATAGTCGGTATGGGGGTCCTTTAAAACCTCAATCATACCATTAATTGCCCCCTCAATCAAGCTGTCAGATGGAACTTCAACCACATATTTTGTCTCCAGTTCATTAAGGATTTTATTGAAGTTACGTAACAGAGTATAGGTATCTGCATTTGCCCATAGCCTGCTGCCGATAAATATCCCACAGAACAGGGATATCATCACAATTAAGATAAAGATTTTTCTCATAATTTATACCCCTTTTTGCACAAAAATTCGTTCACATAACCGATTACCTCGGTCTTCAATTCTTCAACCGAACGTTCACCGTTAAGCACCTTTATTCGACCTCGTGCCCGGTGGGCAAGTCTTAAATAAGCGCGCCGAACCTTTTCGTGATAAATCCGGTTAAGCCCTTCTATCCGGTCATTAATCTTACCCCGGCTTCTTCCCTTTAAAACATCAATATCCACTAAAAAAGTGAGATCCGGCTTGAGCCCGGCGCTGGCAAAACGGTTAAATATTGAAATCAATCGTTTGGGCAGATTATGACCATATACCTGATATGCCAGGGTTGAATCAGAAAACCGATCAGCCACGACAATCTTTTTATCATTCAAAGCAGGAAGAATCTTTTCATAGACCAGTTGTGCCCGTGCGGCCAGAAATAGAAAAAGTTCACATCGGGGATTCATTATTTTATATTCAGGATTGAGAAGGACCTGCCTGATTGACTCCCCAATTTCAGTACTGCCCGGGTCTCTGACAAAGAGAAATGGTGCACCTTTATTTTCAAGATAATCTACCAATGCCCGGGCCTGAGTGGTCTTACCCGAACCCTCAACCCCCTCAAAACTTATTAACACGCCCCTTTTTATACCCGGCATCAGGGGAAATATTAAGGTTTTCTTCTTGGTTTACCATATTTCTTTATGAATCTTTCTGTCTTTTCCCGACACAAATAATCAGGATACTGTACCGGTGGAGATTTGAAGAAATAACTGGACGGTTCAATAATCGGCCCGCTCAATTTATTATCTAAGGCAAGTTTTGCACACCTGATTGCATCAATGACCACACCGGCTGAATTAGGCGAATCCCAGACCTCAAGTTTCAATTCAATATTCAAAGGCACATCACCGAAGGTGCGACCCTCAAGTCTCATATGAGCCCATTTGCGGTCCTTAAGCCAGGCAACATAATCAGAAGGGCCGATATAGATATTCTCTTCACCCATATCATACTTTAAAAGAGATGTAACCGCCTGGGTCTTGGACTTCTTCTTCGAGGCAAGCCTTGACCTTTCAAGCATATTAAGAAAATCGGTATTACCGCCCACATTCAACTGGGATGTCCTTTCAAGTTTCACCCCGCGGTCATTAAATAGATTCACCAAAACCCGGTGCAGAATAGTCGCCCCAACCTGGGATTTTATATCATCGCCCAGCACCGGCAGTCCCTTCTCAATAAATCGCTTCTGCCAGTATTCCTCACTCGCAATAAATACTGGAATACAATTGATAAATGCACATCCTGCAGTAAGCACCTGTTCCACATACCACTTGGTCGCCTCTTCGCTGCCAACCGGAAGAAAATTGATCACCACATCGGTCTTGGTATTTTTTAGAAGACCCACAACATCAGCCGTAGGTCCGGGTGCCTTCTCAATAATCTGGGATAGATAATACCCTAAGCCATCATGGGTCATTCCCCTCACAACCGGCGCATTTAACTTTGGAACATCACAAAATTTATAGGTATTATTTGGCTTTATAAATATTGCCTCAGCAAGGTCCTTTCCGACCTTATTTTTATCGATATCAATGCCAAATGTAAACTCGATATCATTGATATGATAACCACCAAGTTCAGTATGCATAATCCCCGGGATGAAATCGCCAACCCGGGCATTTCGGTAATAATAAACCCCCTGCACCAAACTGGAAGAACAATTTCCCACTCCAATAATTGCTGCTCTGATTTTGCCCATTGAACCTCCTTTCAGAAAATCCTCATTTCAACATTTCAAGATTCAAGATTTATAATCTATTTTACATCTTTTTTTGTCAATGTCAAGGCACGATTTTCCTGACTCCTCTCCACTTTTTTCATTATGCCTCCTTGATCAATTGCAGCGGTATTCTGAACAGAATAAACTTTCATAAGATTATTAAACTAAGACGAAAAATACTCAACAACTTCGTTTTACTTTTTTTATATTATTTTATTGGTCATTTGAAACATTTCTCTACCATCTTCGCCCGGTTCAATTTTTACCAGGGCTGGTGGCGCTTCCATTTTTCTCAGCGCGGGCGGCGTCCCCTTTTTTCTCAGCGCGGGCGGCGTCCCCGCCGCCCGCTGGAGGTTTGTCATCCTCAACTCGTTTCAGAAACTCCTGCAGCCCGCCAGGCGTCCTGCCTCGGGGCGAGACGCCCCCCGGCTATATTGTACTTACAAAAAACCGAAATAAATCAGACGATTTTTCCGGTATACTGAATTTAAAAAGCGTTTGCCGGGAATTTCAATCTTTAACGTTTTTTTAACGGCCCGGATTATAATTAACCATAATGGCAAAAGGTTTAAGCAAAATCTGCCCTGAATGCAACGAACCGGGTGAAATAGAAAAGGATATCCGCTCTAATTGTAGGATAAAATTGATTTCAGCACTTGCGGAATGTGACGCCGCACCAGGAACTGCCTTTGTCAGATACCGCTGTCAAGACGGTTTTTATTGTCAGAACACCGACCGAAAAAAATTTCCAGCTATCTTCGAACCCGGAAAGGCATTAAAGAAGATGGTGATTATACGCTATATGCTGGAGTCGTTCTATCCGACGGCATTTATATCAACCCGGATAGCAGATACAGTCCGGACAAAAACCTCAGGCACAACTGTGCATAACGATGATATCGGGTTGCTGAAGCTTGCATCAATTCTCAAGGTCAAAGAAACAAATCCATCGCTTACTAATGTATTGTTTATAACTGCCGGGCCAAATCTCCATCCAGACGCAGTCGATATTGGATTTAAAATGGGGACTAAATTATTACTCATATTCTATAATAATTACAAAGGGCAGAGAGTTGCAGAATTTGTTAACCAATATCATAAGATTCCGGGAACTCATACGATTAACCGGCCGCCGACCGCTCCGCCTTCAGGTATATATTTTTTGAACCTGAAATCTAACTACAATGCAGCCGTCGCCAAGGTTGTTATCCATCTATTATCAATCGGTAATGATAAAAAATTAAATGATGCCAGATCAAATAAATAAAAGGAGATAAAAGATGATTAAAATATTAATATCTTTGATATCCGTCACCTTTACTCTCGGGTCTACGCAGCCGGTATGGTCCTGGCTTGAAAAGATGTCCAGGGAGGAAAAAAATAATGCTGAAATTAAAATTTTCCTTGCCCCGGATGCAAGCGAACCGGCTAAACAGCTGGCTAAAAATATTGAAACTCTATGGAATAATGGTAAATTTGATTCAGCCCTTGTCTTATTTCCCGAGTTCAAACCATTGACCGATATTAAAGATATGATAATCGGTAATAACTGGCGTAAGTCAATCCCAACATCATCGCAGGGTCGCTGGGGGGATAATGTGCTTATTAGTTCCGCACGCGGTGTCTATGATGTGGAACTTGATTATAAAATAGTGGGCAGCAATCATCATACCTTTGCAGCAACCTTTTCCGGCTATGGAACTTCCTATAATATCCTGCACATCTATTTTTCAACTGATAAAGGTGCAACCTGGACCGAAACCTATGCTGCAAATACCGGTGACCAAACCCGCGATTTATCTGCGGTAGTCTGCGGCAAGCATTTTTATGTTGCCTTCACCAGCGGTCAAAACAATAAGCATGCTTCGATTATGCGCTTCAGGTTCACAGACGGAAAAGTGGATGCATTCAGTAACAGCAGCACCATCCAGACAATATACAACACCTCCTCTTCAATAGGAGCAAATGTATTATGCTCTGCCGAGGACAATGGATATAAAATTCTTTACTATCTTGCACGGCAGGGGCACGAACTTAAATTCTTTTTCGCCGACACAGCTTGTGATTCCTGGGTAGAAAAAAATACAAATACCACGGATGCCTATCGTGGCATTGCTATGTGCTGTAATCCATTTGGTTCAACCTATAGCCAGTTTGCATGTTATTACGATGAATCTGATACTCTGCAAATCATCGCACGTGGAAGCGGAGATTGGCATAAGATTTATTTCCTGGACAGCTGTGGTTATAGAGCATACACAAGCGCGATTAGTGCCTGGAAAGATACGGTATTTTGTGCCTTTGAATATAACGGCGAAATTCATTATCTAAGAAGCGCCAATGGCGGAAGTCACTGGTACACGGGGAATGTAGACTACGCTACTGCTCAGAACCCAGATGTTACCTGCCGCTGGGGAGGCGGGATATCAGTTGTCTACCAATCATTAACAGGCAATAAAGAGTTAAGATACCGATGGCGTGATTATGATTCAACCTGGTTGCCGCCTGTAAAAATTGCCGATGATACTCTTCTATATTACGGATGTCAACCGGCAATTAATTATCTTGGTTACAACACTTACGGAATCGTCTTTGCAGGCAAGATGAATTCTGACGTTGTTGCCTATTATAACTACAGTGCCTGGACCGGTATCACTGAACAGAAGGATTTAGACAAAAAGCATAATCTTATTAACATCTTTCCTAATCCTACGGCGAATAATACCAAAATTACTTACGCCCTCCAGAATCCAGGCGCGGTCGAACTTTCAATTTTTGATATTTCCGGAAGGCAAATCCTTGTTCTTTTTAATGGAATAGTCGCTAAAGGTAAACACATAATTTCACTGAACTGCGCAAAAATTCCTGCCGGCATATATTTTATCAGAATAAAAACCAATGATGCAGATGCAACACATCCGCTGCTCATTGTAAAATAAATAGTAGGCCCCGGGGATTAAAAAATTCAGGGGGACATTAATTACGCCATTACACCCGGGTGTAATGGCGTAATACTTTTCTGAAAAGTTAAATTTAAAATAATCTTTCTTTATTAATTATTATTTTATTATTATAATCAGTAATTCTTCTTACATCTCAACAACAAACTGCCAGACCGGATTTAATGATTACCCACTCAATATTGAAGTCAATGATACAGTAAAAGTCGTTATGAATAATGTAATATGGATAACTGCCGCAATCAACGGCCCTGATTCCGCTAATCTTTATTCATAATATGGGAGCAGCCGATGAATGGCTTCTTAAGCAGTCGAATATTAACCTTATTTAACACCGTATATTTTAACGTTTTTTTAACACCTTAAATTATAATTAGTCGGTGATGAAGAGTTCAAAAAAGATATGCCCGAAATGCAATTACCTCGGCACCAAGGAAGATAATATCTGCCCGTATTGTGGGTTAAGGTTGATCGCACGGTGTCCAGATTGTGGTGCACCAATCAGAATCGCCTTTGCTGCATACTGCTATCAATGTGGATTCCGCTTCAAAGATATTGTAAAGAAATCAAAGAAAAGATGAATATGAATCATAACAGCACTAAGCATAATCGCTTCTGGATTATATCGATATTTATCTGCATTTGGGGTAAAGGGATTCAGTAAATAACAAAAGAAGATTATTATGCGTTACATACTATTCTTTCTAAGCCTTATCACCTATGCATCGGCCCGGACATCGGATACACTCTGGACAAAGACCTTTGGCGGACCTGATGACGAAGTGGGAAATGCAGTGGCACAGACCTCGGATGGCGGCTATATTATCACCGGCAGGACAAATAGTTTTGGCGCTGGTCTTAACGACCTCTATCTGATAAAGACCGACAGTCTGGGTAATGGAAAATGGATAAAAATCTTTGGTGATACTCTTTCTGATATCGGCTATTCAGTCCAACAAACTCCGGATAAAGGTTATATAATAACCGGTATGACTACTTCTCATTACACCGGTAATAATATCTGGCTGATTAAAACCGACAGCCTGGGTAACATAATCTGGGAAAAAAACTACGCTGGGTCCGGAACCGATGTCGGTTATTCGGTGAATCAAACCGCTGATGGCGGTTATATCATTCTCGGCACAACCAATAGTTACGGTGCTGGCTTTTTCGATTTCTGGCTCATCAAAACCAACAGTCTGGGAAATATCCAGTGGAGTAAGACCTATGGCGGAACCGACAGGGATGTCGGCAAGGCAGTGGTACAGACCTCGGACCACGGCTATATTATGACCGGTTATACTGAAAGTTATGGTAATGGGCAGTCAGATATCTGGTTAATCAGGACCGATAGTCTGGGTACTGTCCTCTGGGATACAACCTTTGGTGGTGGATTGGATGAAAGCGGTAATGCAATCAGAAAAACACTGGATCAAAAGTATATAATTGCCGGGTATTCCAAAAGTTCCAACAACAGTCTATGGTTGTGCAAAATTGACGACCTTGGAAATGTGGAGCATATAAAGAACCTTGGACACTCCTCTGGTATCGCCTACGGTTATTCCGTAGACCCGACCTCAGACGGAGGTTATATTACAGTTGGGAATTTCTATTACTACTCCAACAACAAATACGATATCTGGTTGGTGAAGGTTGATAGCGCATTGAATAAGGTCTGGGAACTCTTTTTGGGTGGTGCTGATAATGACGGAGGATATTCGGTCCAGCAGACCTCGGATGAGGGTTATATTATTACCGGGTATACCACCAGTTACGGTGCGGGTAACAGTGATGTCTGGCTTATCAAGACCGAACCTGATGTCGGCATTGAAGAAGAAAAATCCTCTACTCATAAAGATCTCTTTTTTGGCACCGGACCAAACCCGACCTCTGGTTCAGTTCATCTCAGCTACGAAATCAGTAAGTCCAGTAATGTTCAAATTGTGGTCTACAATCCTCTGGGACAAAAAATTACAACCCTACGGGATCGACCTCATGAAAAGGGAGTATATAACATTTCCTGGCGACCACAGGGTCTAAGTGCAGGCACTTACTTCATAACGCTGCAGACCGAGTATGCCAAAAAGACCATTAAACTAATTCTTAATCGATAAAAGAAATTGACTGAATGGAAAACCCGGGTCAGCCTTTAACAGGCTGACCCGGCTGATTTTACAAACTATTTTTTACCCAGTATTCTTTTATAAAGACTGATTGTCTGGACGGATGGTGTAGTGTTAAATTCCTCCTTCAAACCCCTCTTGAGACGCTGAAACTGTCTTATGGCACTTATTCGATTCCCCTGGTTGTAAAAACTTTCCATAATAATCTGACATGCCTGTTCATCATTAACATCAAAAGAAAGAAGCCGACGGGCAAAAAAGATTGCCTTCTGCCATTCAGCCCGCTCCATACACCTCTTTGCCAGCCAGTATAAGACCCTTCGGATCTTCTCTTTCAATTCAAACTGTTTATCAACAATGGGTCGGCTGTAGAACTCAGGTAAAAAGTCTCCCCGGTATAAAGTCGTCGCCTTGAGTGCCCGGTCTTCAGCTGGATGTAGTTTTGCGCGTTGCTTTAGATACTGCCACTCTTTAACAAATGCTTCAAACTCCCAAAAATCCACCTGCAGCATATCTTTATTAAGAGAAAGAAAAGGACCCCTTTGCAGGATAATACCTTTACCAAGAATCTTATTGAGTCTGGTCAAAAGAACCCGGAAATTCGCCTGCGATTTTCTCTTTGCCATATCCGGCCAGAGAAAAGATATTAAAATTTCTCGGGTAATACCACCAGGCCTCAGCAGCATCAGACCCAAAAGTTCCTGTGATTTTCTGGACTGCCATTCATTTCTGGCAATCTCCCCTATATCACCGGGCATTTTTACTGACAAACCGCCGAAGGTGGTTATCTCGATAGGATTTATTTGAAGTTTCTTCAATCTCTCACGAACAACCCGGCCGGCATTATTAAATTTTTTTGCCTCCAGTAACTTGTAAAGTTTAGAAATCCTTGGTGTCGCATTCATTTCAAAGAGCAGTTTTAATCCCTGTAAAAATATCGCCTCGCCATTTTCATCACCAAGCGCAAGTCCGAATTTAATAAGCAAACCAGCGAGCAACATCTTTTCGCCATTTGATGACAGAATCTCCTTTGCCTTCTTGAAAAGTTTTAATGATTTATTATAATATCCTTTCTTTAAAAGCACCTGTGCCTTCTGGGCTGCAGCCTCCGCAAACCGTGTACTGAAATGGAGTCCTTTTACAAATCTTATTGCTCGTTCAGCAAATTTCAATGCATCATCTATCTCGCCTTTCTTTAAATGAAGAGCACTTTTGTATAACATATAATCACAACGGGCGTTTATTTCCAGCTCCTTTTCATTAATTCCCTTCAGCAAATTTTCTGCCTCATCTATTTGATTCAACTCTAAAAATACACGCACCATATTCAACCGGGCAGTTAATTCCAGCCTTCTATTACATATCTTTTCCGCCTTAATCTTTGCCTTTTCAAAAAATTCTTTTGCGCGCCGGTATTCACCCTTAATCAAAAAACCGTAACCGATATAAAGTAAATCAACGCCGATAAGTTGCTCTTTCTCCATCAATTCTGCTTTTTTCAAAGATTCATAGAATCTTGCCAATGCAGAATCCATCTTACCCAATCTCGCTTCGACAATCCCTAATTGGGCATAAGCGTCTCCGGTATACAAAAGAAGGTGGGCATTCTCTACCACCTTCACCGCCTCCAGTATAAATTCAAGTGCCTTATTTAAATCTCCCTTTGATAATGCAATCGATTTGAGATACAAAAATATCTTATATCGTGCTTCAGGCGCCTTGTCCTGAGGAATTTCGCCAATCAATCGCATAGCTTCGTCTTCGGCATTCTGGAGCAACCCCTTTCTGATTTGTAATAAACAATGTTCAGCCCTTAAGAGCCAGTAAAGGGACTCGCTCTTTTTCACCAATGTCATCGCCTTATTAAGATATTTTTCTGCCCCGGACAGATTTTGGAGTGCCAGATTTTCATGGAAAAGCATTCGGTAATGGATTCCCGCCTCTTTTTTCAATTTGTGTGCTTCACACACCTTTGCAAAATGCCCGATATCATCAATCTTTAAAACCCCTTTCTCCGACAACCAGTAAAGTTGGTTTGACAGGGATTTAATCTTCAGCGCCATTTTTTTGTTCATCCCTTTTTTATCTACTATTCCTTGCGCAACCTTTAAATACCTCTTCGCCGATAGATATTGATAATTATCAAACAACCTCTCAGCAATATTAAATAGATAAACAGCAAGCTCCCTGGTTTCTTCAGCAGGATGTAGGTCCTTTGTAAGGTGGAAGGCAATCTCTTCTTCAGCTGCATTATTTTTTTTCAAAATAACTGCAAGTTTTCTGTGCAGTTTACGACGCCGAGCAGGGTCTATTTTTTTATAAAACAGGGCACGAATCAAAGGGTGAATAAATAATGTCCTGGTCTCTTCAGAATCCTTTATCAAACCTGAACTTGATAAAATATTAATCGACCTCAGAAACTGTTTTCTGGACTTCAATCCGCATAACTTATAAAGAATCGGAAGGCTGAATGATTCGCCAATCACTGCCGCACTCTGCAGTAATTTCAATTCTGAATCTGATAATTTATGAAGACGATAACCGATTATGCTCTCAATAGTTTCGGAAACCGGAAAATCTTCATAATCGTCTTCAATCTGCCATTGATTTTTTGCCTCATCATAGAATATAATATTTTGATACATCAGGGTCTTAATGATTTCTTTAATAAATAAAGGGTTCCCCCTTGTAATAGTAAAAAGCCAGCGTGCAAAAGCACCGGAAAGATTAGTGTTAAATATACTATTTAACACTAATCCGACTTCACCCGGGGAGAAATCAGAAAGCGTTATATACGAGACTGAATGTTCATTATTCAATTCATCTACAGCCATCTTTAACCCCTGATTATCCATCTGATCCCGCATTGTTGCAAGGATTAAAATTGATTTAGCTACGATTCTTCTAACAAGGTATTTCAATAATATAATTGAATCATCAGCCATCCACTGGATATCATCCAGCACAAGAACCAACGGTTTGGAAACCGACAGATTATCAAAAAAACCCTGTAAAGCGTAAAAAAATATGTGATTGTCAACCGGATAGTCTAATTCCTGTATCTCCAACGGATAATACTCTTTTAATTTAGGTATAAGATGACTAAAATAAGAAGCAATTTCCGGTTTCAGAATCCTTCCGAACCATCCTGGTTGGTTTTTCTGTTTAAATAAATAATCTTCAATCATCGGAACAAACGGCGAAAAAGGTCTTGCCTCATCCTTCAATGCCCGTCCGTAGAGAATGTAATAATCCCGGGAACCAATCTTTTCAATAAATCGGTCAAGCAGTGAAGTCTTACCTACCCCTACCCCACCACGGATAATAATAAATCGACCATTATAATCCATAATATCCTTTACGGCGTCATGCAGCAGTTGTAATTCCCTTTCCCGATCGATGAATAATTCGTCGATATCTGTAGTGCTGAATAAAAATTCTTTTTTCATAAATTAACAACCGGGGGGAAGACATCGCTTGTTGGATTTGTAGATGGATACCGCTGATAAGTTATTTTAACAACAATCAAATAAACTTCAAACATACATCAGATTATAGACATACATCAGTAATAGTCAACAGCAATCATAAAAGCCAATCCAGAACCTGAAAGAAAGTCAAAGAAAAAATATATGGATTTCAGCCCGATTACACCAGAGTGAAGTAGTAATTTTTATTCCCTGAAAAACTGGAAAAAGGAGTGTGGTGAATTCTTGACAGGCTGATAAATCTTCATATAATCAAAATATTATGAAAAAAGCAGAACTATTTGAAACCCTCAAACGCAAAAGGAGGATTTAGATGTCAAACATTATTCTTTTTTTAACCCTTATAAATCCCGGGGTCGGAATCGAGGCAGGGTTTTGTGGTGGTCCGGTCTTCTCATTTATTATGATTGTGGAATTGAATGACCGGTTTTCCTTTAACGGCACAATCGGTGGATTTCCAGGCATCATCCTTGTATCCCGGGCGAACTGCAGGTTTCAATTCACCCGGACAGAATGGTCACCATATCTCCAGACCGGACTTGGGTATTTTCATTATTATCGGGGAAATGCAAAGGGTAAAAGTATTAAAGAGACCCACCTTGATTTAGGTCTAATATGGCCCAATAACAATCGCTGGACCTTGAATGGGGACATCGGTCTTCTTTATGCACCGTTCGGTTTAAATAAATGGCTCAAAGATGAATTTCCTGACATCCCTATTTTTATCTATCCGGCAATCCATGCCGGTTTCTCATATTTTTTGAAGTAATTTGGAACGGACCGCGACAGCATATAACGAATAACGATTCTGTATAAACCAGAAAAACCAGACCGTCAGCGACACCGCATAATGATTTTGTACAAACCAAAATATACAGATATAAGAAAAAGTAGAAATGAGTCAGGACAAACCATTATTGACTTATGTAAATTGCTTTGTATAATGTGATAATGCATTTATTTATCAGTGATGTACACATTCGAACCGACAATAGTGAACGGAGCAGAAGATTAATAAAATTTATTAATGAATTTAAACCCCGGATTTCAGACCTTTATATCCTTGGTGACCTTTTTGAATTCTGGTTTGAATACAACCTCGTCATTCCCAAACACTACTTTAGAACCTTAGCCGCCTTATACGACCTTATTCAATCCGGCCGGCGTGTTCATTATATACTCGGAAACCATGAAGTTATGATCGGAGATTTTCTGAAAAATTTTGGGTTTGTCGTCCATCCGGAAAAGGTAAAACTTGAGATTGATAATCGGATTGTCTATCTTGCCCACGGCAATAAGATTGACCGCCGTATCTGGACCAGGATGTGGCAGATGCTTCTGACCTCAAAATTGAATCATACTTTATACAGCGTTATTCATCCTGATATCGGCATCTTTTTGGCACAGGTTATCGCCTTTATTTCCCGCAAGCAAAAGACAAAACCGAACCTGGTTCATGTATTTGAAGAGTATGCGCGCGCAAAATTGGAAGAGGTTGATATTGTAATCCTTGCCCATACCCATATCCCGGATTTTAAAGAATTCCCTGATAATAAATTCTATGTGAATACCGGAGACTGGGTAAAACATTTCTCTTATGCCGTAATAAATAACGGCAAGATATCGCTCAGATATTATGACGGATGATGTTCATATCTTCTCAACCGAATTTTTAAAAGTCGCAACATTGACATTCACTCAAATATGGATATATTAATATTATGATGAGAAAAATAATATTAATATTACCTGGACTTCTATTCTTTATCTCCTGCAGCGCCGTAAAAGAAAGGCTGGCAATCAGACAGTGTAAATTCTTTTTTGTCTCGGTTAAACCGTATAACTTTACATACCACAATTTCAGTTTAGATTTCACCCTTAAGGGTGAAAATCCAAACCGGGTGGATGCAGTCCTTGACCGCTTCACCTATACCTTTTTCATCAATGAAACCGCAATCTTTTCCGGTAAGACCGGTGAAGGCTTAAGAATTCCCGCAAATAAATCAAAGAATTTTAAGACGACCCTAGTTCTTGAATATAATAAACTCGGTGATGCCTTGATTGAAGCGATACGATTAAAAAAGGCAGACTACAAAATCAAAGCAAGGGTATATATCAAAACAATCCTGGGTGATATCGGATATCCTGTAGAGATAAAGAACCCTCAATAAATTGCACAATTTTTGTGCAGTCAATAACAATTTTTGTGCAGTATTAATAATTTCCTCTTGAAATTTCAATATTTTTCTCCGGCATATATTTTGCATAAAAATATTGTAGAGGTGAATGATGAAAATCGAAAAAATCTGCTACTTTCTCTTAATCATCTTCGGCATCCTGGCCCTTACCGGATGCTGTTATAAAGGATGTGATGATGAACCACCGGCGGTTCCCCGGGGGCTAAGGTCAATCACCGGTGATGAAGAGGTCCTGCTCACCTGGTATGATAATACTGAACCCGACCTTGCCGGATATCGGATCTATCGAAGTCTCACACCTGAAGGAACTTACCATGCAATCGGAGAAACAAACCTTGACTATTTTCTCGATTATGGTCTGATAAATGGTCAAACTTACTACTACGCAATCACGGCGTTTGATGTTAATGGTAATGAGAGTGATCTATCCTATGAAATTATATATGATACACCAAGGCCCGAAGGATATAATGAAAGACTCTTTGACTACTCAAAATATCCTGTATATGCCGGCTGGAATTTCAGTGAATATTCCGTTGTTCCCTATAACGAACCGGGCTGCGATTTCTATTATGGTTATGATAATGCAGAAGCCGCCTATTACTTCTTTGTCGGCAATCCGAATGGCCTGATTCAGGACTTTGGCTACACCGAATCACTTGATGATATAACCTATGCCCCGGAACAGGGTTGGTCGTCAACGGGAAAGGTCGAGGCGATTTTCGGTCATACCTATATCTTCTGGACCTGGGATAATCACTTCGCCAAGTTTCGGGTTACTGGATTTGGACCTGATTATGTAATTTTTGACTGGGCATATCAGGTTGATCCCGGCAACCCGGAACTCGTAATCAAACCATAACGAGGTGTGTGATGGATGCTATATTTAACTTAAAGAATTCCCCTGATGTCGCACCGGAATCCGCCCTATACTCACCCCTGCGAAAATATCAACTCTTAGAGCGTTTAAAGAATATCGTCATTGAAATAAACCGGGGCAGGATAACAATCGACACGAACGAATTGATACCGAAGATGCTCGCTGTAGGCAGGTCAAGGGGAACACCGGATTTTGAAAGGGCGGTCAAAGAACTCCTTGCTGTCCTTGCACACCGAATTCCATCTTCAGAATATAATGAAGAATTTGAAAGTTTTATATAAAAAAAGGAGGCTGCAATGAAAAAACTTATTTTATTATCACTCGCAGCCATCCCGTTATTCGCATTCGGCGTAAACTTCATCATTGCCGATTACGAATATTACGGTGATGAGTATTACTGCGATGAATACTGGTGTGACTGTCCCTATGACGGATACTGGGTCTATTATCCGGATGGTTGTTATTGTGTCCATTATGTCTGGTGGTATCCCTGGTGGTGGGATTGGTATTGGCAGCGATGCCACTGGTGTCATCACTTCTGCTGGGATTTCTTTTACAGTGGATTCTATATAGTCTGGTATGAGGACGGCTATTGGTGGTGGAGACCAAGATATGGCAGAGCAGTAAGACACCGACTTCCCTATACTTATAGAGAAATCAGATATCGGGCAAAGAAATATGGTATTATTCTACCCAGAAAGCCTCCCCGTAAAATAAATGTGCCCTATAAGGAGAACAAGATAAAGAGATTGATTCAGAAAAAGGACCCTGAATTATTTAGCCGGGTGGTAAAAGAGCACAAAAGCGGTAACTTAGAAAAAATGCGTAAAGTATATGATGCAAAGATCAGAAAAAATACGACACTGCGGCCAAGGCATTATCTGGAATCTTCGAACCGGACAAAAATCAGAGACTCGAACCATAATATTCTTCCCGGCCATTCCACAGAAGATATTAGAACTCCGCACCGAAAATATAAAAACTCAGAAAATATTGAAAAAGAAGGCGGAATTCATATAATAAAAAAGAAGAAGAAAAAGAGCAATGATATTGATTACAAAAGGTCTGAAAAAGAAAGCGGTTATCATTTCAAGAAGATTGAAAGACATTCAATAAAAAAATCGAACCATCGAACTCAACCAAAAATAAGGCTGGATAAGGATGATACACCGGGACGAAGGTATATTCATAAAAAGGTTCATCCAGAAGGTCAAAAGAGGTAATTATGTCTGCAATAATCTTATGCACACTTATTGGTCTACATCTTAACCTTTGGCTGAACCGCGAGGATGGTATATACTATCCATCAGAGAATCTTAAGGTCTTTTTCCGGGTGGATGAAGACTGTTTTGTTACAGTCTATAATATAGAAAGAGGGGGGAAGATAAAGAAACTCTTCCCCCCGAAGGGTCATGACGGCTGGGTTTCAGCCGGCAAACGTTATCAATTACCTCCTGCTGATGCCGATTATGATTATGTAATCAGTGGGCCACCCGGGATTGAGACAATTATTGCCTGTGCATCTACTGAGCGTCAACCCGCATTTACAGATGAAGGTCCTGATATTGTTGAATCAACCGCTTATATCGAAATAAAAGAGCCCGAACCGGCAAGGCTCATTATTGTATCCCGTCCCATTTATGCCCGCATCTATATCTCAAAAGATGATTTTGAAGATGAAGAGTATGCAGGCTGCACGCCGCGTGAGATTGTCATAAGACCGGGTTCATATTGGGTGACGATAAGAAAACCAGGTTTTCACCCGCTCCAAAGAAAAATATGGCTTGAACCCGGTGCGATAAAAAAGGTTATGGTAAGGCTTATACTATATTGACATTATGTTTAACTTTATTATAATAAATCATACTATGAAGAAAATCCTGATAACACTCATCTTTGTTGGATTTCTTTTTGGTGTGGAACAGGTCCCCAGGCATCGAACAAATAAAAAGACCAGGCAGATTGAAAAGACGAAAAAGTCAACAAGACTCAAAAAAATAAAGGTCAAAGAGGACCATTTTCTGGATGCCGATTCAAATGCAGTCAATGACCAGCGTGAAGATGATTATTTAAAGATAAAGAAAATGAATTCCAAATTTTGGGACCTATTTCAAAAAATATTCGGCAACAAATTAAAAAAATCCAGGAAGAAAAAAAGGCACAAATAGAATGATTCGTTAATCAACATACCCGATATTTTGCCCTACTTCTTTTATCACCATCCCAACTGAACAGTTGACTTTATAAAGGTAATTGATTAATATAGATTGTGCATAATCTATTAATCTTCATCCTCCTCAATGCCCTGTCATTGGTCCCGGCAAAAGACCCATTGGGCAACGATATCTCGGGTGCTGAACAGGTCGGCACAGTCGGTTCAATATTAAAAAAGCCTATTGTGGTTCGGGTACTGGACAGCCTGGGCAATCCCCGGGCGAATGTCACCGTAAAGTTTTCAGTAATAGAAGAACCCAGGGAGAATTTTCTTAAAAAAAGACCGGCCCGTTTAGAACCTGAAGAAACCAGGACTGATAAAGATGGATATGCAACGAGTAGATTCTGTTTCGGCGGAACAAGTGGAAATTATTATATACTCATCAAAGCAGAATCACAGAGTTTGATATTCAAAGAGATTGCCCTGGATCGAAACTGGCTTCTTTTCTTTTTCTTTTCACTATTCGGTGGACTGGGCATATTCCTTTTCGGACTGAACTACGGAAGCAAGGGTCTTATAAGGGCAGCCGGGGCAAAGATGCGCGACCTCCTTTTCAGTCTCACAAAAAATCGCCTTATGGCCCTGGTTATCGGCATCGTTGTAACGGTTATTCTCGGTTCCAGTACGGCAAGTTCAATCCTTTTGGTACGCTTTGTCTCCGGTGGTATCATACTTTTAGAGCAGGCACTCGGTGTGCTTCTGGGTATAAATATTGGAACAACCATAACCGTGCAGATTATCGCCTTCAGAATCTTAGATTACGCAATTCTGATTGTGGGCATTGGATTCTTCCTGATGCATTTTTTCCCACGATACCGGAATGTCGGCCAGGCGATATTCGGCCTTGGTCTCCTCTTCTTTTCTCTGAAATTAATGTCTGCCGCAACATCAAATTTAAGATACCTGCCTCTCTTCCATACAATAATTGCCGGGCTATCAAGATATCCCTTGCTTGCAATCATCATTGCATCACTCATCACATTTTTATTACGCTCGAGTGCCGCAACCATCGGCATCATTTTAATCCTGACATTTGATTCCCTGATTGAACTTCACCAGGCGGTGCCTCTGATACTGGGAGCAAATCTGGGCACCACATTCACCGCACTCATATCGGCAAATTCCACTGATGGCCGTCGGGTCGCATTCGGCCATTTTCTCTTCAACCTGCTGGCAATTGCAGTGCTCTTCCCGTTTCTCAACTACATCCCGAATATCGTAAAAAGTCTTGGCGGTGATATCTCCCGACAGATCGCAAATTTTCACACTATGTTCAACCTCTTTTCAGCCGCGCTCTTTCTCCCATTAATTCATCTCTTTGCCAGACTCTTGGACAGCATAGTAAAAAGAACAAAAACAGGAAGTCCCTGGACCCATCATTTAGACCCGGCATTTCTTGATACACCGGCAATCGCCCTCGGCCAGGCAACCAGGGAAATACTTTTTATGGCCGACATTGTGAATCGTATGCTTGAAGACAGTATAAAAGTCTTTAAAGAACGCGACCGCAATCTTTTGGAAAAAGTTGTAAAAACCGACGACGAAGTGGACGAATTCGAGGAAAAGATCACCCCCTATCTTACCAGGATTAGCGAAGGCGAGATGGATAGTAAATTATCCCATTATCATCATGCCCTGCTCAATACAGTCAATGAGATTGAACATATCGGTGATGTTGTTTCAAAAAACCTTATGTCCTATGCAAAAAAACAGATTGACACCGGATTTTTATTCTCTGAAGAAGGCTTTAACCAGATTGAAAATCTGCATCGGTTTGCATGTGAAACACTCCGCACCGCAATAAATGCCTTAGCAACCCAGGATAAAAATTTGGCACAAACGGCGGTGGCCCGGAAAAAAGAGGGATATATATTAGCAAAGAAGTATAGTGAATTACATTTAGAAAGACTGAAAAAAGGTATGAAACAGAGTCTGGAAACAAGCACCATCCACCTTGATATCATCAGTGACCTTGAACGAATAAACTTCCATGCCGCAGAGATAGGCGCCGGCATATTATGAGGCAGAAAACCTATTTTTTAATCATAATAACACTTCTTTTGATTTTGGGAATATTCGCAATCCTTGGTATCGTAAGCAGTCGCCGCATTATGCTCAACCTCATTACTGAAGAAGCACACTCCTTCTTATCGATGGCGGTAATGATTCAGGAAAATGCGATATTCGGTGAAGGCAGATTAGAAGATGAAATAATTGATAAACTGCTTGACATCTGTGAATACTTAGAAGATACACAGTTGAATCAGAACACCATTGACAGAATTGTAAAAAACTTCGAACTCAATTCAATTATTGTCTTCGACCGTAAAACAAAGAGAATCATTGCAAAATCCGGACAGCCCATAGAAATTTCAAACCGAATCTTCGATCTTAAAGAACCGGTATATTACGAATACTTCAAGGTTGGTCATAAGAAAGAAATGCTCTTTATTTACCAGATACCGGAAAGGATTTATCAGATTGAACTTCCTGCCGATGTGATTGAAGACTTCAGAAAAGAATTTGGATTGAATAAAATAATAAATCAGATAATGACCAATCCGATGGTAAAATATCTTGTGCTTCAGGATCAAAAAGGCATTATCTTTGCCACCCCCAATATTCATACAGTCACCAGCATTACAGACGACACGCTATTGAATAAGGTCATTAAGGACGGTAATGAACAGAGCCGAATTATCAAATTCAATGATAAAAATATTCTTGAATTGATAAGACCATTCGGCACAAAGGGTAAAAACATCGGCCTCTTCAGACTGGGAATCAGTTTGGAGGGATATTACAGACATATGAGAGAAACCGAACGACAATTGATACTGTTATTTGCTATTTTACTCGTCACCGGATTTATATTATTCTTCTTCTTGATTAAATATCAGTCCTTCTTGGGGCTGAAAGAAATCTTTGACAAAACCCTGGGTGCTGTGGAGGATGGGGTATTGATGGTCGACAAAAAAGGTTCAATCACCGGCGTTAACCCCAGTTTCTGTAGCGTAACAAGTTTTGACGAAAAAGCACTCCTTGGTCAGAACTACTTCTCTTTATTTAAGAACGACCCATTATCAATCAAAAAGGTATTAGAACAGGGCACCAAGATTGTCGATGAACATTCAATATTTGGAAGGAATATTCAATATGCCACATACCCATTATTTGACAATCAAAATCGAATCATTGGTTCCATCTCGGTGATGAGAGATGTCACCAGATTAAGGGCATTTGAAAAAGAGCGCGAAGAAGCCGAAAGGTTCGTATTCCTGGGTAATCTGGTTGCCAACTTCGCCCATGAAATAAAAAATCCCTTAAACGGCCTTTCCATTGCAACCCAGCGATTAATCAGGGAATTCCCTTCAAAAAATAGCGAGTATCAACAGTTGACCTCAACCATAAAAAAAGAGATTGAGTTCTTGAATAAAACCCTCAATGACTTTCTGACCTTAGCCCGTCCCGGGTTAAAAGAGAAAAAGCAATTTAATCTCAGTCAGCTTCTTATCCAGACCCTTGATCTGATTGGGGAGCAGATTATGAATATGGACATTGAATTAAAAAAGGAGATTGTAAAAGGTCTGGAAATTTCAGGAAACGAAGAGGATTTTAGACGTGCTATATTAAATATCCTGCTCAATGCAATAGATGCCCTTTCCATTATTACAGAAAAGAAAAAACTTATTGTGCGCTTACGAAAAACAGATGGAGAAATTTTATTGGAAATTTCTGACAATGGGGTGGGTATGGAACCTGAAGAGATTGAGAAGATATTTACCCCATATTTTACAACCAAACAAGGAGGAACCGGTCTTGGACTCTATATTGCACAAAAGATTATTCGCGACCATAAAGGCAGGATTGAAGTCAAAAGCAAAAAGGGTCAGGGCACTTCATTTTTTATAACTCTGTCCCAATAATACATTAGCCTTAAAGATTGACAACCTTTTTTCTCTGACTATTATATAATGTCCAAGACAATTGGAAATTATGAACTGAAGGAGGCATAATGGCGAAAATCTTAAGCGGCAAGGAACTTGCCCGGACAATGCGTGAAGAAATGAAGATTGAATTGAAGGAATTAAAGAAAAAACACAATGTAGTGCCTGGACTTGCAGTAATTCTCATCGGTGATGATCCGGCTTCAATCTCTTATATCAAAGAAAAAGAAAAAGCGTGTAATAACATCGGAATATTCTCACGCGAATATAGATTTCCCGGGCACTATCAAGAAGCAGAGCTTCTGGATCTAATTAAAGACCTGAATCAGTCCCCCCAAATCCATGGCATCCTTGTGCAGTTACCCCTCCCCGAACATATAAATGAAGAAAAGGTGCTGTATGCAATCAACCCGGAAAAGGATGTTGACGGGTTCCATCCGGTAAATATCGGTCGAATGATGATCGGTGCACCCTGTTTTCTTCCCTGCACCCCGGCTGGAATCCAGCAGCTCCTTTTGAGAAATGATATTGAAATCAGCGGCAAGCATGTGGTGATCGTCGGTAGAAGCAATATCGTGGGAAAACCCCTGGCAATGATGTTACTACAGAAAAAACCCGGGGCGAATGCTACAGTAACAGTCTGTCATACCCGAACAAAAAATATGGCGGAGATTACCCGACAGGCTGACATCCTTATTGTCGCAGCCGGCAGACCCCATACGATAAATGCAGAAATGGTAAGTGAAGGTGTCGTGGTAATCGATGTCGGTATGAATCGAGTTGAAGACAAAACGAAGAAAAAGGGTTATCGTCTGGTTGGTGATGTCGAATTTGAAGCGGTAAGTCAGAAGGCAAGTGCAATATCACCGGTGCCTGGTGGAGTTGGCCCAATGACCATCACAATGCTTTTACATAATACAATCCAGGCAGCAAAAACATCAGCGGGAATTAAAAACTGATATGAAAAATATAATGAAATTTTTTACGATAAGATATAATTCCCGGAAAAATGAAATTGTCATCCTGGACCAGAAAAGGTTGCCAGAGAAAGAAACCTATTTGAGGCTGCGCACTGTCCAGCAGGTATATAATGCGATTCGAGATATGAACCTGCGTGGTGCACCATTAATCGGTGTTGCCGCTGGTTATGGTGTAGTACTTGCCGCACGCTTACTGAAAGACCCGGCAAAAATAATTGAAGCGGCTGATTACATTGGTTCGGCCCGGCCTACAGCGGTAAACCTCGGCTGGGCAATCACAAGAATGAAAAAGAAACTTGACAAACAGCCTGGTCTATACAACCGGCTCTTAAAAGAAGCAAGGAAAATTGAGCAGGAAGATAAAACTGCCTGTCTCAGAATCGGCAAATACGGTGCCCGGTTGATAAAGAACAACGCCAAAATTATGGTCCATTGTAATGCCGGAGCACTGGCAACAAGTGGTATCGGCACAGCACTCGGTGTCATTTACTCAGCCCATAGACAGGGGAAAAAATTTGTTGTCTACTCCTGCGAAACAAGACCCCTTTTACAGGGTGCACGACTAACCTCCTGGGAATTGACAAAAAATGGCATCGAAACCTGCACAATCTGCGATAATATGGCCGCAACCTTTATGCCCGAAACCGATCTTGTGCTTGTCGGTGCCGACCGTATTGCAACAAACGGTGATACCGCCAATAAGATCGGCACCCGCGGTCTGGCAATTATCGCCCGTTATTATAAAGTGCCGTTCTATGTAGCCGCACCCGTTTCAACATTCGATTTTCATATAAAAACCGGTAAAGAAATACCGATTGAAACTCGTGACGAGAATGAAATAAGAAAGTTTAATCAGAAATGTATTGTAGCCAAAAGAGCGAAAATATACAACCCTGCCTTTGATGTTACTCCAGCCCGTTTAATCAACGGCATCATAACAGAAAAGGGTATTATCAAACCACCATACAAACGGCATATTGCCGGTATTAATAAAATAAGATGATACTTTTACTATGGATCCTCTATCAGGATTCCATCCCTCCGCTTCCCGACTTCAGCATAATTGAATTTCCCGAACCAAAGTTATGGGTTGAACCACTGCCTATGCAAATAACACTCTCTGGGTATTACGGACAATTTTCGGGCGCCGACATCAACTTTGATTATCAGAGATTTAAGCTCCAAGCAGAATATCAAAAAGAAGATATATGGTTCAATACAACAAAAATCAACTTCGGTTCATCATATTCAATTCCCCTCCCCTTTCTCTGGATAAGACCATCGATAAAAGGCTTATATACCGAAGATTGTAACAGCTACAGATTTATCAATCCCGGTCTGGAAATCACCACCACCCCCGCCTGGGCGATTGTCTTTATGAAACTCAATTCGGATAACTGGCGGCTGAACAATAGAGATTATCGTGAATATACAGGTATACTCAAGATAATATTTGACCGGGCAGAATATCTTCCTTTTCTTCAGATAGAAGGTTCGACATTGGACGACAAACTGATTACCAGAATGACCGCGGGAATAAATGTCAAATCGATCCGGGTGAGCGCCGGCTCATTCCTTCCCTTCGGTTCCGGCTCAGATTACAGATTATCATTTTCAAAACCAGAATTTAGCCTCAATGCCCGACTTGAATCGGGCCGTAGAATAAGTTATCTTAGAAATCACTTTATTACCCGGAGCCCGATGCAGTATACGGTTCCACTTCCTGAAGAAAGTTTAAAGATTGCCGTAAATTTCACATTCAATTTCCGGATAAAAGAAAATCAATTTACATTAAAGACAGCATACAATGATTTTTCAAAAAAACTTATACCCGGACCGGATTTCTTTATTACTTCAATCAATAATGTCAGGACCGGTGCGATTATGTTTATCATAAAAAATAAGCTGACTTATAAAGCGTTAGAAATCCACCATCAGATTAATGGCGCTTATCACCGGGCTGACCGGGATATTCCTTTCTTGCCTGAGTATAGTATTCAGGATTCACTGGCAATAAAATTTTCGGTTATTGAATTTATCAATTTAATAGAATATCTCGATACACGGCACGGAATTACAAAATTATTACCAAAAATAAAGCTGATCAGTCCGGAACTCGGGATAAGAATAAAACCCGTAAAATTATTTTTCCGGGTCTTCAATGTTTTGAATCAACAAAAAGAAATTTTTGATAACTACACACTATCATACAGAAAATATGCATTAGGCCTACAATTCCGGCATAAATTTTAAAATACTACATCAAGCAGAAACTTCATTCAGCAGTCTGAAAGACTGGTAAAACATTTTAGCCGTTGATTCATTAAATCATTACGCAGGTCGAGATGGCCTGCGGATTTGTGCAAAACTGAGGGACGCCCTGTTCTGAGATTCTTCTTCCGGATTGTTCCTCAAAACAATGCACTCACCGCAGAGCATTCTGAGCCCATTCAAACTTTATTTAGCATAAACAGCATGAAAAATCTCGTTTTATCGAATCAAAGTCCGAATTTCACAACCTTTGTCTGCTGATTCCCCTCCACTTTTTTCATTGTGCCTCCTGGATTAATTGCAACGGTATTCTGGACAGAATAAACTTCCCTGAGTTTATTAAACTAAGACGAAAAATACTCAACAACTTCGTTTTACTTTTATTTATTGGTCATTTGAAAAATTTCTCCACCATCTTCGCCCGGTTCAATTTTTACCAGCGCGGGCGGCGTCCCCGTTTTTCTCAACGCGGGCGGCGTCCCCATTTTTCTCAGCGCAGGCGGCATCCCCTTTTTTCTCAGCGCGGGCGGCGTCCCCGCCGCCCGCTGGAGGTTTATCATCCTTAACTCGTTTCATACTCACCAGGCGCCCTGTTTCGGGGCGGGACGCCCCCCGGCTATATTGTACTTACAAAAAACCGGGACAAAAAGTGGAGAGGAATCAGCCTTGTCTGGCATTGACATTAATAATTTATTATATATAATTAAAGATTATGAAAAAGGGACTGGTGATAATCCCGAGTTATAATGAAGCCGAAAATATAAAAAAAATTATCCGGGAAATACTTGAAATTTCAAATCAATTACAGGTTTTGGTCATTGATGATAACTCCCCAGACCGCACCGCGGAAATTGTTGAAAAGATGGCGCAGGGGAATAAAAGAATTCATCTTATCAAAAGACCTCATAAAATGGGGCTGGGTACCGCTTATGTCCGGGGATTTGATTATGCCCTAAACCACGGTTATGATTTTGTCTTTGAGATGGATGCCGATTTTTCCCATGACCCCAAGGATCTTCCCAGATTCATCGCATTACTTGATGAATATGACCTTATTATCGGCTCCCGTTATGTTAAAGGAATCAGTGTTGTCAACTGGCCGATAAAGCGGCTCCTCCTCTCTTATTTTGCCTGCATCTTCGCCCGATTAGTAACTGGAATCCCCGTAAAAGATTTGACCAGTGGCTTCAAATGCTACTCCAAACGTGCGCTTGAAAGCATTAACTGGAAGAATTTTAATGTTGATGGTTACGGCTTCCAGATTCAGAGCGTCTATTCGGTCCATAGGGCGGGATTAAAGATAAAAGAGATTCCGATAATCTTTGTTGAAAGAAGCGCCGGAGAATCAAAGATGTCTAAAAAGATTATCTGGGAGGCATTCTGGTTGGTCTGGAAACTGAGATTAATTTCAATCGTTGGCAATAAAAGGTATGTTAAGCATCGCAATCATTAATTACAACTCCGGAAAATACCTGAGGGAATGTCTGAAAACACTTACGGATGGAAAAATCATAAAAGACAATAAAGTTTACATCTATGATAATGGCTCCCGGGATAGCAGCATCTTGCTTGCCCAGAAGGAATTCCCCCGGTATAATTATATCAGGGGTAAAACCAATATCGGCTTTGCCCGCGCTGTCAATCGTATTCTTAAAAATATCAAAACCAGATATGTTCTGCTTTTAAATCCTGATATCCTCCTCCTCCCTCATACAATCGATAAGATGTTCAAATTTATGGAAAAAACCCCAAAATGTGCTGTGCTCGGCTGTGAGATTATCACCCCGGAAGGATATGAACAACCAAGTTGCCGTCGATTTCCAAACTATTTTAATATCCTTTTTGGCCGTCCTTCAATTCTGCGCCGGATTTTTCCAAAAAATCCCTTTTCCAAAAAATACCTATATCTTGACCTCGACCACAACACTCCACAGCAAGTCGATATTGTCGAAGGTTCGGTAATGATGATAAGGACCGAACCCTTGAAGCATATCGGATTATTTGATGAAAAATTCTTTCTCTATCTGGAGGACGCCGATTTATGCTACCGGATGAAAAAGAACGGCTGGCAAACCTGGTGGTTACCTCAGGCATATGCGATACACTATCGAGGCGAAAATATCCGCCGGGATAATATCCATCCTGCAATCTATCATGCCCGTGGATTCTACCGTTTTTTCCTGAAACATAAATCACCCCGGAAAATAGTACAGGGTATCTTATATCTTCTTTTAACAATATACAGCGTCTGTGTCATCGTCTATGAATCAATAAAAGGAGTCTTTTTTGATATCCCTCATCCTCTTTACCGTTAGTATTTTATCTCCGCAATACTACACAAATACTAATTTTATATATCAAATTGTTGGCAAAGACTCACAATTGTTCTGTGCCACCAACGGCGGTCTTGTTGTCTACAATCCTCAAAACAATACATTTAAAGCCGTCACCAACGCCGATGGTCTACCGATGAATCGGCAGAATTGTCTCGGATTAGATAATGCCGGCTGCATCTGGATGGGAAGTGAACTCGGCCTTAGTGTTGTGGATCAATCTCTCAGTTCAGTCCGGAAATATCCGATTGAATGTCTGACCTGCACACGCATCCAGACAATCACCACACGTTTTGATACAATCTATATAGGTTCTGCCAATGGCCTGCTTATCATTGAAACGAATGAAACCCCGGCTTATTTTCCTGACGACATACGCACCAAAGTCTATGAAACGAATGGCCTGCCTTCAAATAACATCCTCAGCATCGCAGTTGATGATACCACCGTGTGGGTAGGAACCGATAATGGTATCGCCCGATGTCATAAAGACTTTGACCCCGCTTATACCCAGCGGTACAATACAAACAATGGCTTGCTCTCAGACCGTATAAACAAAATATTCATTCGTGATACATTAATCTATGTTGCAACAGATATGGGCTTGAATATCCTCACTAATAACCACTTTGATACATTGCTTACCGGATATCCAATAAAGGACATAAACCAACTTGGCGACTCGCTTATTCTCGGCCTTGATGAAGATCATCAGGTGGGTTTATATTATCAAAACGGCATCACAATCATCAACGATTCTCTGCCCTATAAATGCCGGGTAAACAGTATCACAAATCTCAACGGCACAATTTATATTGGATTGGGTAACCGCTATTCAAAGGACTGTTATGGCGATGGTATCGGTGAATATAATGCTGTTTCTCATTTCTGGAAGATTATCAAACGCCGATGCCTGCTCTCAAATTATATCTCAGAGATTACCGCCAATCAGAGTGGTGTCTTCATTGCCTGCGGTAATCGGGGATTTGAATCTCAGGGATTCAGCTGGCTCCGGGATAACCGGGAATGGACAAATTTCTCCAAGGATTCTGTATTGCCAACGAATTTAATCCACCGCTGTGTAACCGGCCCTGACGGCCGGACCATCTGGTTCAGTATCAATCCACTCGGCTCATCTGATTCAATCATTTTCTTTTCATTCAATCCCATATCCAATCAGTGGAGATTCTTCAAAAAAGGTTTTGCTGGAATGGACAATACCGATGCAGTCTGGGATATTGAACTTGATGACCGGGGTAATATATACCTTGCCCTGTCCGGGCCTTCAGACAAGGTATGGGTGATTGATTCTTCCCTTTCTCAAGCATATTATCTCGGTGAGAGGACATCCGGGTTCAATGTTGAATTCGCAATCGATTCTGTTGGTCGGGTCTGGCGCACCATGCTCGGTGCTGAAGGTGGTTTAATCTTGATTGACACAAAAAATACCCTGTTTGACCGCAGCGACGACGAAATAATAAAGTATGGTGTATCTGATGGTCTATTATCAAAATATGCACTCGGCTGTATCGTTGATAAAAATAATGTCTTATATCTTGCAGACGAGAAAGGCATTGTTTATATCGATTCCCGGGGGCTGACAAGCATAAAACTCAATGATGATATCTTTGATGTTGAACTCGATTCTGAAGGCCGGCCCTGGTTTATGGGCAGAAACGGACTTTACTGTTATGACCCGATGTTTAGTCAAATTACTGAGTATAAATTCAATAAACTCAATATCCATATTGAATTTCTCCCGCCATCCAATGAACTCATTCAGGTCCAGGCATTTGAATTCGATCCCCGACGTCACTGTTTCTGGCTTGGTGGAAAGACCGGTCTATTAAAACTTTATATCATGCCTGAAACCACCACAACATTCGACAGTATATTAATTTATCCCAATCCTGCGGTTCAATCCAATATCATTCGCATAAAAAACCTGCCCCGGGATTCAAGGGTCAATATCTATTCGATAACCGGCCGGCTTTTAAGTAAAAACCTTGAGCCTGACCCAACATTTAATGAGGTAAAATGGGAAATACCGGAGGATATCGGTTCCGGCCTCTATTATGCAGTTATAAAATCCGGTTCCAGAAAAAAAATCTGCAAATTTGCAATTATAAGATAATATGCATGAATTCAGTGTAACACAATCATTGATAGAACTCTGTGAGCAAGAAGCAAAAAAGAATGACCTAAAAAAGGTCTATCGAATTCACCTGCGGCTTGGAAAGTTTACCGGATTTTCATCTGAATCAATAAAATTTTACTTCAATTATTTAAAGCCGGAAACACGCTGCCAGGATGCGGAAATTACCTTTGAAGAAATTCCCATTAAAGTTCAATGCCGTGCCTGTAAAAAGACAAGCACAATTGAAGAACCGATAATGCTCTGCCCGGAATGTGGTGGCACGGATATTGAAATTATATCAGGCCGGGAATTTTATGTTGATTCAATTGAAGGAGAGTGAAAGGAGTTATATGAAAAAGGTCAATATCTTAAAACCGGTGTTGGTTTCTAATCACCAGAGGGCGATTGAAAATCGAAAGCTCTTTGATCAAATGAATAGTCTGGTAATAAATATCATCGCCTCACCAGGTGCTGGTAAGACTTCTTTTATTAAAAGAATAATCGAATACTTTAAAGACCGCATTAAGATTTTAGTGATTGAAGGCGATATCAAGGGCCAGATTGATAGTGAGGCGATTTCTCAAACCGGGGTCAAGGTTATCCAGATCAATACAATGACCGAGTGTCATCTTGATGCCTTTATGACTGCCCAGGTCCTGCCTGAAATTAAAGGCAGTTATGAACTTATATTGATTGAAAATGTCGGAAACCTTGTCTGCCCGGCAGAATTTGAGATTGGGGAAGACTTTAAACTTGCCATCCTTTCCACACCCGAAGGCGATGATAAACCATTCAAATATCCCCTGCTCTTCCATCTTGCCCGGGTAGTAGTAATCAACAAATTTGATCTCCTACCTTATGTCGATTTCAACTTAGAAAAGGCAAAAAAGAATATCAAAAAGGAAAATGCCCATGCCCATATATTCACCGTATCTGCAAAGACCGGTAATGGGTTTGAAGATTTTTACAAATTTTTAGAAAAAGAACTTGATGCCAAAAAGAAAAAGGCTGAGAGTTAAGGGCATTGTTCAGGGAGTAGGATTCAGACCCTTTGTCTTTCGCCTGGCTCACAATTTAAATCTTAAAGGTTTTGTGCGCAACACCAGTGCCGGCGTCGATATAGAGATTGAAGGCACTGAATCCAATATAAAAAAGTTTTCTCAACTACTGATTGCAAAGAAACCTCCCCCTGCAAGGATTGACGCTGTTTCAGAAACCTATATTCCATTAAAAAAAGAGAAAAAATTTATTATTAAAGCAAGCAGAATTTCCAGAGGATTCACCCAGATTTCACCTGACATTGCCACCTGTAAGGACTGCATTCAGGAAATGAATGATCCCCGGGACCGCCGCTACAGATTTCCCTTTATCAACTGCACCAATTGCGGGCCAAGATACTCAATAATCCTCAATACTCCATACGACCGTAAAAAAACCACAATGCAGAAATTCCGGATGTGCCCGGACTGTGCCCGGGAATTTGCCGATGTCACTGACCGCCGATTTCATGCCCAACCTGATTGCTGTCCGGTCTGCGGTCCACACTTTACACTCTACGGAATTAATCAGAAAATAATAGCGGTTGAGGACCCTGTTTCAGAAACCGCCCGCCTCTTAAGAAAAGGAAAGATTATTGCAATTAAGGGAATCGGTGGTTTTCATATTGTCTGTGATGCTACGAATTGCACTGCAGTTAAGAAGCTGCGTCGATTAAAAGGTCGTCCAACAAAGCCCTTTGCCATAATGGCACGCAGTGGGGACTTAAAGAAAATTGTCTTTCTAAATAACAAAGAGAGAGAATTCCTCAATTCACCCATCGCACCGATTATATTGTTGAGAAAAAAGAACCGAATAATATGCGAGGCGGTGGCGCCGAACAATCCCTATCTCGGTGTAATGCTGCCTTATACCCCGGTGCATCATCTTTTGCTTGAGAAAATCCCCTATCTTATAATGACCAGTGCAAATATTCAGGATGAACCGATTATCAAAACCGAGAATGGAGTAGTAACAAAACTGAAAGATATCGTCTCATTCTATTTAGGCCATAACCGCAGCATTGAAAACCGGGCGGATGATTCAATCGGCTTTCATCTACCCGGATATGGTTTTTCAATTATCAGACGTTCACGGGGTTATGCACCGATACCCGTTGAACTGCCGTTTTCGGTGCGGCCCACCCTGGCGGTCGGGCCTTATCTGAAAAATACATTCACCCTGGCGAATAAAAAAGACGCCTATATCTCACCCCATATCGGAGACCTTGATAACCTTGAAACCTTAAATTTCTTTAAGGAGATGATAAAAAAATATAAACGCTGGTTCAAGATTAAACCCGGGATTATCGGTTATGATCTGCATCCGGATTATCTATCGACCAAAATCGCCCGGCAGATGCCCGGTAAAAGAATAGGAGTCCAGCATCACATCGCCCATATTGTATCCTGTATGGCAGAAAACAAAATTAATGATGCGGTGATTGGAATCGCCTATGATGGTACGGGATTCGGATTGGATAAGAAAATCTGGGGCGGTGAGTTCTTTATCGGTGACATAAAAAACCAGAGACGGGTTGCCCATTTAGAATATCTCCCCCTGCCCGGCGGCGAGACAAGCATCAGAAAACCATATCGTATCGCCATCGCCTATGTATATAAGCTCTTGAATAAAACCATAAAAATATCCAACCACACGGAAACCGAAATAATAAAGAAGATGATTGATAACGACCGTAACCTTGTTTACACCTCAAGTATGGGGCGGCTATTCGATTGTGTATCTGCCTTGCTTGGAATAACAAAAGAGATTACATATGAAGCAGAGGCCGCAATAAACCTTGAATATACTGCCCGAAAAGGGATTCGTGCGCACTACGAGTATGAATTTAAAGATAGAGATGAAATAACAATCGACATAGCCAAAATCTTAGAAGGGATAATTAAGGATTTAGAAAACAACGTAGATAAAGAAATAATCTCGGCAAAATTCCACAATACCGTGGTCAAATTCACCCTTGAAATGGTAAAAAAATTGAGTAGAATATATTATATGAAGAAGGTTTGTCTATCCGGCGGTGTCTTCCAGAACCGATATCTTTTAAAGCAGATTATCAAAACCTTGGGCAACCAGGGATTTGATGTTTACATCCACAGAAAATTACCCACCAATGACGGCTGTATATCATACGGCCAGGCGATTATCGCCAATATAAAGGCGGAATAGCGATGTGTCTGGGGGTGGTCGGCAGGATTGAAAAGATATCCGGTGATATGGCAACTGCTGAAGTCTTCGGGGTACGCCGGGAAATTTCTATTGTATTGGTACCTGAAATAAAAGTTGGCGATTATGTAATGATTCATGCCGGATTCGCCATCAACCCGATCAATGAAAAAGAGGCAAAGGAGACTGAAAAACTTCTCAAACAGTTTCTTAGTTATACAAAACCACCCTATAGATAGAATAATAATATAATAAAAAAAGCAAATATTTCGATTATCTTAACATTCATATTCCTCGTTGACTTTCCCCTCTCAACCGCATACAGTGGTAATCTGAATAACACAATCGACATCAATGAAGATGATAATAGACCACCCGACTCGATAAGATTTTTGCAAAACTACGAATTCATAAATAAATTCAAAGGCTTTTGAAATCTATGACATCCCGGGCCGTAGAATAAAGAATTACCGATTAACTCCGGCTTGTTATTTTATCAAAAGAACAGATAATAGAAAAGATTATTCTCATCAAACAGCAATTATTTTAAACCCTCGACTATCCTCGGCAAAACCTCACCGGCCTTACCCGGAATCGAAATGTCTACAATATTTGAGATTGGGGTGGGTTCAAGATTAACCTCTATCGTCTTTATCCTGCGTTGTCTGGCAAACTCCGGAATACCAGCGACTGGCCAGACGACCCCTGATGTTCCACAGATCAATGCAACATCCGCCTGCTCGAGAAAACAGCATGCACTTTGCCAGACATCCTGGTCTATGGGTTCACCGAACCAGACCACATCCGGTCTTAAAAGACCTCCACATTCACAGCGCGGTAGATTATCAATCTCACCTTCAGATTCAATCTGATGATTAATAATTTTATTACACTCAAGACACCTTGCCCTGAAGATATTTCCATGTATCTCAAGTATATTTTTTGTTCCGGCACGCTGATGAAGATTATCCACATTCTGGGTGAGAAGTAAAAACTTCTCAAAAATAGCTTCCAATTCAGTAATTGCTAAGTGTGCTCGATTCGGCCTGGCCTTGAGAATTATCGATTGACGCCAGTGATACCATTCCCAGACAAGTTCAGGATTTCGCTGGAATGCCTCAGGTGTCGCCAGGTCGTAGGCAGAAAAATTTTTCCACAGCCCATCCTTACCACGGAATGTCGGAATTCCGCTTTCTGCAGAAATGCCCGCCCCGGTTAAAACAAATAATGAATGTGCCGACTTTAATACCGATTGGCAGTCTTCAATCGCGGACATCAAAATTTATAATAAAATCCTATCCTGCCCGGCCTTGTATCCAGACCAAAATTCTCCTGGTTACTAAATACAACAACATCAATCACCGAAACAATACGATTGATAACTGCAAAACCCGGCATAAACTGGGCACGACGTTTCCAGGTCCTTGCGCTCTTTCTCCTCTCCCAGTAGTGAGTTTTATTTGTTACAGCATCCCATTTCCAGGCATCTTCGGCAAAATAACCATTCTTCTTGATATATTCACTCTGCTTCTCAGGGTCATCCGGATAATACCAGCTCGCATCCCTTTCCACTACAAGGTTATAATCATCTGAGCAGAGATAATCCTCTAAGGCGTTGTAATAATCATCATCGGTTTGATTGGGATTTGCTCCGGCATGTTCCACGGCAAATGCCCGGGCTGAATGGTCGGTCTTTGAACTGAAATAACTGAATCCAAAATAAGAAAGCCATATTGAACCCTCAACCGTAAAGAATGCCCGTGCCTTCACCCGCTGGCCCTGAATCGCCTCACCCAATCCCGGAACCAGCAGTGATGCAATAATAGGATTCATCGCCTGGAATATCATTATGGTAATGCCAAAAAACATACCACCTCCTTATTTCAACACCGCAAATTTCTTAAACTTCACTTCAGTCTTATGCTCACCCTTTGCCTGTACCCGCACGATATAAACACCATTGGATTGTTTGGAAAAGTCAAATTTGATTTCATTATATTCATTTACTGTCGGCTCAGGCATCTGTACCGACCCGATACGATGGCCGGTGATATCAAGGATATCAACCCGGATGCTTGCTGCCTGATTCAAAAAGAATCGCACCCATCCGTAATTTTCGACCGGTGAAGGATAAATATAAAAAGAACCGATTAAACCCCGGGCCGATTTAATCTCACCCAGTTCACCCTGATAATATCCCCAATTCTTCGGCGAATTCATATAACCACTCCAGGCAACCCTATCACCAGGAAAATCCCAGACATACAGCCTTCCGGAATTACTGCCGCAGGCAAGTTCCAGATCACCGTCTTGGTCCAGGTCAAAGACCACGCCTCCTGAAGAAAATCCCCCTTCACCGAAAAGTGGTGAATATGGAGATTCCCCCTTCCTGTCGTGGATCAACCTTAACTGACCGAAACCGAGTGAATCTGAAGCATCAAGGCCGATGATAATATCCTGTCTATTATCATCATCAAGGTCTGCCACGAGAAGCGGCGGCAGGATAAAATCGTCGGTGTATAACGGGAAATTATTTTCGGTTGTGCCATTACGATTACACACATAGAGTGTTTTACTGCTATTAGGCATCACCATCTCAAGGTAGCCGTCTCCGTCAATATCAGCAAGCGCTGGCGTGAAATAAAATGTAGTATCAATCAGAATATCAAACTTCTCTTCCAGAGAATCCTCACCATAGATATAGATTGTGCCGTAGCCATTCACAATCACCGCCTCAGGTCTTCCATCACGGTCGATATCCCCCACCACCGGTGAGGAATAACTAATCATATTATGTGCTGATTCATCAAACTCCCGGACTATTGAATCCTTATCAACAATCCAGAAGCGGCCATCCGAGCCCAGAACCCCTATCTCCTTTTTATCCGGGTTAAAGACACAGGGGGTTGAGTATATCTCACTACCCAGGTGCACAGGGAAATTATTAATATTCGTTCCATTATCATCCAGTATATAAAGCTTACGGTCCCCGGCACCAAATATAATCTCTGACTTACCATCAGCGTCGATGTCAAAAATCAACGGCGCACCGAGGATTAAATTTTCTGCAGTAAAGGGAAAACCGGGTAAAGGAGTCAGGGTCTTTCCATCAAGACAGATAAGTTTAAAACCAGCACCAAAAACAACATCATCGGCACCATCACCATTTATATCGCCCACTGCAGGGTATGTTGTAATCGTATCGGTTCTATACCTGCCGTATAAAGAACCATCGCTCTTATAGGCGAAGACAAAACCGTATCTGTTTTCGGCGATAATCTCTAATGTATCATTCCCATCAAGGTCACCATAACTCACCCCATAGACGGGCCGACCGTGCTGGGTAACAACTGGAAAACCAGATTGATAGATATCAAAACTTAAAGAAAATTTCATTATTGTATCAAGGTCTGAATTCACTTCAATATCGACCAGGGATTTACCGTAATAAGAATCAGAATTGGGATTGGTAAATGGTCCAAAATGGTGATTTGCCTTACCCGAATCATCACGCCAGAACGGGTCATATTTAGAACCGTAGTATTCCAGGGAATCACCATACCACCAGGCATCAAAATGCTGTATCCCATCCGCCTCCTCGAGATCAACCCCCTTATGTTTTGGGTTAATCTGAACGGTGTTTGTCATCCAGTTGGCATTCAAAACATTATCATCAATATGCCAGATAAGCAGACCGCTGCCGGGTAAAAAGAAATCGTATTCTCCATCATCCACTGATACAGGAACCCCATCCTCAAGGTCCACAATAATCGTATCCTTATGTCTAATATCCTGCTGGCGATTTTCAATCAAAAAGAATTCAGTATTTGAAATCGGAATTTTTATCATTGTCTGATTTGCAACCTGATATTGTGTAGTGTCAATTTCTGAAGCCCGAACCGATAAGAGCGATTCAGGATGATTTACTACCAATGGATTGACCCAGCCCATAGCATATCTTGACCAGGCACCGAGGTTTGCCGGTATCGAACCTTCGGGTGCACCCACCGATGGATTACCAACCCAGGCACCGGTACACATCAAATCCCATGCCCCGACCCCATTTGACCAGCCCGTAACATCATAAAGGTCAGGCAGACCGAGTATATGGCCGAATTCATGAACCGCAGTACCCAGGGAACTGACCATATATTTTCCAACCCTTGCCATTTCTGAATTTATACTCACCGGATAATCAATCGTATCAGTTCCAGCATTAGCAATGAGATACGGCACACCCAGATAATATTCTAAGGCACCGGGTGGAATTGTTGCCGAGGGGATATCACAAAAATGATAAAAATTTATCCCCGTCTGCAAGAGTGCCCCGGCATGAAAGATGACCATTGCATCATAATCGGAAAAATCTATTGTCTCATCCTGATCCGCCGCAGCAATCGCATCGGCGAGGATTCTCACCAACCCCATCTCCATTCCATAGGTATTATAATAGAGAAAACCGGTTGCCGGGTCATAATGGTCATAACCACTATAATAACGCATATTATGCGGCAGCTGATAACTTTCTGTAGGACGGTCTGGCTTTACTATATAGTTTACAACACATTTTCCAAAAGAATTCGATTTATAGAAGTTACTCAGAAACTGCATCTGATGGAAAAAATAACTCTTGGTATGGGGCGGGTCATAGAATAAACCGCTATCCGGAGTGTTGAACCCCTTCAAATCCATCTTTCCATTACCGGTCGTCAGGGAATCTGTATCCTCAACAAATTCCACCTTAAGAACAAGCACATTCAAAACCTGCCTGCCCTTTTTTGATTTAATAGGGTCAAAATCCCTGAAAAGTCTTAGCGGGGCGAATTTATGAACCGGTATCGTCTGAATACCGTTTCTACCTTTCAGTTTAATTGTAACATTATTCTTCGGAAATGAATATCCCTGACCTGTACCGGGCTGCCGTGTCAGGATAACCTTATGGCCCGCACACAGACCAAAGAATAAAAGAAAACCGATGATTCCTCTTAATTTAATTTTCTTCATAATTATTATCTTATCTAAAAAAGTGACAAAGTCAACCACATTAAAATTCGGTGCAATAGTTTATCAATTTTACAATTTTACAAAGGGCAGAATCCTTTGAAAAAGCTTATCACCGATTCCCTTCACATTTTTCAACTCTTCGATTTTCTTAAACGGACCGTTTTTCTCACGATAATCGACAATCCGCCGGGCCAAAGCAGGTCCAACCCCGGGCAGATACTCCAATTCATCAACCCCGGCCGAGTTTATCGAAATCGGCTCAATCCCTTCTTCAATAATGAGTCTGTAATCCTTTTTTAAGCGCTCCCTTTTTACATAATTAACAACATTAATAATAACAAGTATTATGATAATCGTGCCGACAATATATAATTCCTTCTTTTTCATCGGATTCAGTAATTGTTGCGATAAATCAAACTCAGCAAGAACTTTTTCATTATATCAAGACTCTCCTTACTACATTTATCAATTGTATCTTCCTCTTGATCCCAGTATGGATAATCAAAATCAATTACATCAAATGCCCGTAAGCCGTATTTAATAAGGGAGATATGATCATCCTTAATAAAATATTTTATTTGTAAAGAAAAAACATCAGGCGCAATCTCCTTACCGATACGCCAGATTGAATCAACCAGCTGGGGGAAGAATTTCGCAGAATTACCTTCCTTGTAAATCTTAAGTTCACGGTCTCCCACCATATCTATTACAACAACAAAAAGATAATTATCAACACACCGGGAGGCGAAATGTTCAGAACCATATAGTGCCGCACCATCAACATCTTCACCATCAAAGAACAGAAGGTCAACACCGAAATCCGATGGCACCCTGCTTAAGGTATCAGCCAATGCCAGAAGCAGGGCGACACTCGAACCACCATCATTTGCCCCGGGACAGTTCGGGTCGGAATCCCAGTGTCCGGCAATTGCAATCTTTTCCTTACCGGGAAATCTTTTATAGATATTATAATACCCGACATCGTCGACCGTAAATGAATCAATCTCAGGGTTTTGTAGATTCCTTATAATAAAATCCCTCGCCTGTAAATGGCTCTTTGTTCCGGGCACCCGCTCCCCGATTTTACAGAATTCCTTAAGATATTCATAAGGTCCCTTAGCCTGGACCGGCGAAAAAATCAAAAACCCCAAAACCAGAATTGCCTCTTTTAGAAACTTATATTTACCCATATATTAAGCCCAACCCGCCGGGTATCCTGGTTTGATACTTTCTCCTTATTTTGAGAGTAGTCAAAATTCGCCCCGCCGGTAATACTGGATGAAAAATTATAGGAGAGTCCAAGATTGGAACTCATAATACTGGAATCATAGAGCGGTTTATTCAAATCACCGGAAAAATTTGTATTCTCATTATAACTCACATTGAGGTTTATCGAGAGGTTTGAAGAAAATTTTACACCATTTAAAAACGGCAGGTGCACACCCTTGGGTGCGCTGAATGTGTAGGCAAGACTCGCTGAACCGCCGCGATTCAATGATTTTGATGTAACAACCATGGTGCCTGAATAGCCATTGGTCACGGTCTCTGAATAATTTACATTTATTGTGCTTGATAGTCCATTCACCCAATTTGTCTGCCAGCCCAGCACTGGAGAAAAATTTACGGTTCGGGCATCCGAGGTGAGAATTGTGCTATCCTGAATAATCTCATACCGCTTTTCAAAAATCTGATTAAAACCCGAATTTACCGATGATGTCCTGCTGTACTTTTTCAAGAAAGGAAGAATTTCAAGTCGGGAAATAGTAATACTCGAATTGGGATAGGAAGTGCTTTTAGTCTGTATGGTGACCCCGCCGTAATTTAATGACTGATTTACCTGACCGCTATATCCACCCTGTAAGATGAAAAATTTATAATTCACCCCGGAATTGATACTATACATATCTGTAATACTACGACCGGGAAGGCTTGTCGGGTCTATATCTGAAGGTGGAATTGTATCGACAATACCAAATTGATATTTCCATTCAGGACGCTTCTTGGCATTAAGGTAATTAGAACTGCGCTGCCGTGAGAGTGAAATGGTCGGATTCTGAATATATTGAACAAGCTCTTCAATCTGTTTTGCAATCCAGGCCGGTGAGCCCGGCACCTGCAGGGAATCCTTCTTCTCATCCCTCAACGCCGTGAAAAAAGTAACAATCCTCCGCATATCCACCTGACCATCAACACCATATCCTCCGGTATTTGAAAAATTACGGAGGTCTCGATTCTGTCTTATCTCAAATCGATAATCTTCGTTGTATGAAGAATTAAAAGTGAATCGCGGCGAGATAATCTTCAAACCGGGTGAAAAAGTAGTATTGAATGTCTGATTTCTCCCCACCTCCTCACCAAAATACCGTTTTTCTGAAACCGAATCCCGGGTCTGGTTGAAGTTATAACTGGAATTCAAGATTTTTACAGGTTGATACTGTAATGAAAATGTCGGGTTGAGTGTCCGCCGATACTGGGAAGCGTATGATGAAAGCTTGAATGCCGAATCCGGGCTTGAACGATAATATGAACGCAGGAAGTTATCGGTATATAATGCCGAAAACGATATATTATTGGGCAGCAATGTAACAAGCTGATTTAATATCTTAAATGAAAGTTTCGGATTTAAGGTATAGGTGGCACGATAATTTTTCACCCTTGAGGTATCACAATTCTGAACCGATTTCAAATAGGTGGTGGAGCGGTCATGGTCGAATGAGAGTCTATCCAGGGTTTGCTTCAACAACCAATTTTTCGAACCGGTTTTTGACATATGAATTGTGTATGATTTCGTTATACTTGTTGACTTCTCTCTTTCCTGTTCAGATGGGGTAAGTTCAAGGTCATTGGATAAATAGGAAAATCTCGGGTGCTGAACAGAATTACGATAACTAAAACCAAAGGGAATACTGAATCCCCAGGCTTCCGGAATAAATTTGTTGAGTGCGATATTTGAAGAAACCGAATAATTCTGTCCGGCACTGCTTATCGGCATACCTTTCGATTCACTCAGACGCTTGAAACGACCATTGGATTGATCATAATTGAATGAAACAGTGGCAAAATCAGCCATATTTAAAGATGCACTGCCCCGCAAAATAGTTCCGACTTCGGTATGGGGTGAGACAAGTTTTACATCCTCAAACCAGATTGTATCAGTAAGTGGCGTCGTATATTGATTGGTTATTCTCAATTCAAAAAATTGGTTTACCGAAAGCGAGGGATTGCCAACCACCGTATATATCGAGTCCCTCAGTGTATCCCGGCCCTTACTCATTTTTTTCAGATCGGTAAAACGCTTCAAGGAAACCTTGAATATACGGTAGTCATTCAATCCAATAATACCGCTATTATATTCCGTGGAGTATTCATAATAATTCAAGGAATCGGTACCCAGCCGAATTGCAATCCGGGGATTTGTATGGTGGACATTCAGATAATAGGTGAGTGTATCATAGGCACGATAATCCTCATTCTCATCGGTGCGCCGATGCATTACACAGGTATGCCCCTCTTTAATATTCTCCAGACGAAGCTCCATCCCGCCTTCACTCTTTATCTCGCCGGTTAAGGGGTCGCGCTCGATTGGATAGGGAGATTTAAAATAGGTATGGGTCTTTGTATTTACCGGTGTAATCGTAAATATCTCTGTTGAATCGATGGTCAGTGTATCTCCAACAATACCATAATTTTTCCATCTGCTTCCGGTGGCACTCAATTTATAAATAAGCAGGGTCTCGGTCTCGGTAAAATTGTCAAACCAGACCCGGACATATTTGATATTGTGCCAGTCGGGCTGACCATAGACATTATCCAGGATGAGGGAATCTTTGATGGGTATTCGGAACATCTTCCAGCCCGGTTTTAGACCGGCATCTTCAATCAAATATTTTGTTGAATCAAGGTCTACAGAATAACTGTAGTATATATTATCATCGTTCAAAAGCCCGTTATGGTCAATATCCTCGGTATCCCAGAGACCGTTCTTTTCGGTTCCATTAATCCTTCCGCTATAGTCAGATTCTTTATAATCATCATTGCCATCGTCACCAGCCTTCTTTTCACTGTCATCACCATATACACGGTCAAGTCCGGTATCCTCAAGTTCCTGATTCCAGCTTCCATTACGATCACCATCCTCATCATCCAGCAATCCCAGCCCCACAATATTACCCTGCCAGTCGCGCCGCAGTTGGTCCTCCTTCAACTCCTGGGCAAGGTCAAAATGCACCCTGCCTCCATTACCTTTTATGATAATCTCTAAGTTTTCACAATCCTCAAGATTTTCTCCATAGATATACTGGGTAAGCCCGCCATAAGAAAGGGTATCATCCGGCTGGAAGATAACTTCAAGCACATCAACGATTTCACCCGGGTCCTGTGGATCTTCATATATGTCACCGGCCTGAAGCCGATCAGACCTCTGGGGATTGAACCAGATAATCCGTTTGTGCACGAAATCTACTGTATCCTTACCCACGGGCATCGCACAAAGAACCCAGTTTGTCCGATTAATCGATATATCGGTCGACACAATAGTTGAAGATTCAAGGTCATCAAGATAGACCTCACCCCGGGAATTGAGCCGGGAAAATGAATATGCACCTTCAAAATTCACATTGAGTCTTGATTCGGCATCGGTTTCAAGTAAAGGAAACCAATCAATAAATTTTGTTACAAAGGGGAGAGCCGCGGGCCAGCCAAAGTCGAATTCCCAGACCGAACGGTTAAACGGCTCCTCATCCAGTCGGGTATGTTCCACCGGATAAGATTCGGTGCGATAGAAGAAAGATGAGCCGAGTGTTGCATTACCAAAAGTCTTTACACTACCACGCATTCCAACCAGGGATTTCCGGGACAAAGAAATGAATGGTGTATACTCGGCATGAATCTTGACCCGTGCGGTTGGAGGAATCGGCTTCTTAAACTCTAACTTACCCTCATCATAATTTACATGATAATCCTTCTCCTCCTCCTGCTCGACCCCGTCGATATAAACCTTTAAATCAACAACATCCTGAGGAATATCATAGACTGGTTTCGCCTCAATGGTCTTTTTATAGATAAAATATTTTCCATGTCCGATCATATGATCCGGATTCTTATAAATCTCATAATCCTTATCACTCAACTTATCCGATATAAAGGGTTGCGCATCAGGAAAGATTAGAAGACCACGGCCTGGAAAATAGACCCGGTTTTCATCAAGCATTCCATCTTTATCCTGGTCCAGACCGAGCAGTTCAACAAATGGAACATCATCCTGCACATCAACCGGATTTCCTGATGTCACATAATAAATTCTTAAAGAATCAAGGCGTGAATCCGGCTTTACAACCTGGTAATAATTTCTTAATTCATAGTTCCAGGTATAGGAAAGTGTATCAGGATTCTTCGGGCAGATCAATTTTAATATTATCGTATCACTATCGGCCTGGGCATACTTACCGACGGTAACCGTATCACCGTTTGGCAGAATCTTTTGATAGATTACACCCATCACTTCCTGATTGGACTGAAGGCTCTGTTTCAAATCAATAATATTTGCATGCGGAATAAAATAATAATCATCATTCAGTCTTTTTAAGGTAAAATATCCGATTTCGGTTCTTGCTGTATCATCCGGTATATTATCGTCGTTGGTATCAATCTGGGCGATACCATAGTATGTTATACCCTGATTATTATTTTGATAATTATTATCATCCACATAAATTTGTAATGACTGTTGAATGATTGAATCATTCGTCCCCAGCCAGAAAAAGCGCCTCTTTTCGTACTCCTCATCCCAGATTGTATCACACGTTGCCTGGGTAGAACCTTCATAATCCCATTCCTGATGCTGGGTCTGTTCATTCGAAGCAATTGCCACAAGGTCCAGTGGACCGAGTTTTGCAGTGGATTTTATACCGAATAGGCCCTTATGAGAAGGTATATCACCGGTATAGGACGTAGCCGGAATTGAAAGCTGGGTATCACCACCCTGAATCTCCTGAATAACCTCATCCTCCCTACCCTTATAGGTTATCGTAACCTTATTTTCACTCTCATTTACCCGTTCCGAATTGTGGTCGATATAAACTTTTATTCGGTCCCCAACCTGTCCATCAAGATTAATCGCCATCTCCTGCTTCATCTCAAGTTCAGGTAATAGGGACATCCCGGCCTGACCCGGGAGATTGGGCATAAAGGCTTTACTGCCGCCCAGGGTGACCTTGACATAACCACCCACATCAAGCTTTCCGGTCTCACCCATAAATTCACTGAACTTCCCCTTGGGCAGAGGAATTTCAAAGGTGCCGAAGAGCCCCTTACTCGCATACCCGCCCTGCTGAATCACCTTTTTCTTCAATTCAGCAAGCAATAGACTCCGGTTATGAGCCGCAAGCCCGGAATTCAGATAATCAGAAAGGCCCTTAATACTATCGATGGCGATAATCTCTCCCTGGAAGACCCGGGCATAGATTAAAAACTTTGCATCGTTATCGATATATACACGGGTCTCATAAGGAAAAACAAACTGCGAAAAGATAAAAAAAGTGACGAATAGATTCATAGATAAGAAAGTATCTGCCTGGCTATTCCTTCTCCATCAAGACCTACTATCTTTAACAAAATCCGACGCGCACCATGTTCAATAAAATTTCCTGGTATACCAATGGAATAAATTTCGGGCCGCGGTTTGATATTCTGAAAAAATTCCCGCACCGCACTACCAAAACCTCCCTGAATTACATTCTCCTCAACCGTAAAGATAATCTTAACCTTTTTCCCAATCTCTTTTAAAATATCTGCATCCAGGGGTTTTACAAAACGTCCATTTATGAGAAAAGGCTCAATCCCCCTGGACATCAAAATCTCCCTTGCCTCAATCGATGGTTTCACCATTGAGCCGATTGCAATAATTGCAATATCTCTTCCCCGGTTCAGAACCTCTGCCTTACCGATGGGTATCGGTTCAGGATCTTCATTCTCAAAATAACCGCAAGAACCCCGGGGATAACGCAGGGCAAATGGTCCTTTATGATAATTAACCGCGGTCTTTAAAAGACCGATTAACTCTTCACCATCCTTTGGTGCCGCAATAACCATATTGGGTATACATCTCAGATAAGAAAGATCGAATGGACCGTGATGGGTCGGTCCATCCTCGCCGACCAGTCCGGCCCGGTCAATCGCAAATATAACCGGTACATTTTGTAAACAGACATCATGTATAATCTGGTCATAGGCGCGCTGTAAAAATGTAGAATAGATTGCACACACCGGAATAAAACCACTCAAACCAAGTCCTGCCGCCATCGTCACTGCATGCTGCTCAGTTATACCGACATCAAAAAATCGTTCTGGAATCTCAGTCCGGAACTTTCTCAATCCTGTGCCCAGACACATACCCGCAGTAATTGCAACAACCTTCTTATTCTGTTTAGCAAGTCTCACAATCGCATTTCCAAAGACACTGGTAAAAGAAACCGGCTTCTTTTTAACCGCGCCGTCTTCAACCCGGTACGGTCCTACACCATGGAATATCTCCGGTTTCTCTTCAGCCGGTTTGTATCCCTTTCCTTTTTTTGTCACCACATGAACAATCCTGGGTCCCCTCATATCCTTCACCCTTGAAAATGTATCAATCAATTCGTTTAAGCGGTGACCGTTCAAAGGTCCAATATATCGAAATCCCAATTCCTCGAATATCACCGATGGTGCATAAAGACCCTTTAACGCCTCCTGAATGCGTTTTGCATAATTCCTTGCCCGGTCCCGAAAATATGGGGGAAAACGACCGAAAAATTTCCAGAGGTCATCTCGAAACCTGTTATAGGTTCTTGTCGTAATAATCTTATTTAAATACTGAGAAAGTGCCCCAACACTCTCCCCGATTGAACGCTCATTATCATTCAAAACAACAATCACATCTTTTTTAAGATGTCCCAAATGATTCAATGCCTCAAATGCCATACCGGCACCTAAGGCACCGTCACCGATTACACTGATGATGTGATAATTTTCGTTATTGAAATCCCGGGCCAATGCAAAACCGGTTGCTGCAGAAAGCGAGGTTGAAGAATGCCCGGTATCAAAAACATCATAAGGAGATTCATGCCTCTTGGGAAAACCACTTATCCCTTTATATTGTCTCAGGGTGTGAAATCTATCTCTGCGACCGGTTATCAACTTCTGGGCATAGGTCTGATGGCCTACATCCCAGATGATCTTATCCTGGTCCGCATAAAAAACCCGATAAAGGGCAAGGGTCAATTCAACCACACCCAGGGATGGTGCGATATGCCCCCCGGCCTGGGCGGTTGTCTCGATAATCTTATCCCTTATCTCCTGGGCAAGCACGGTTAATTCTTCAATTGATAAATTTTTTAAATCTTCAGGTTTGTTAATCTTATCTAAGTAAGACATTTTAATAGGTCCTTTTCAGAATAAAATCGGTTATATGATTAAAGATTTCAAACTCCTTACCGAAACTCGTAAATCGAGATTTTGCCATCTCTGCATAACGTCGGGCACGGAATCGTGCACCATCCAATCCATAGACAGAAGGTGCCGTAAGTTTACCTGCATCCTTATCCTTACCCGGCGTCTTACCCAAGCATTCTTTCTCACCAATCACATCCAGAATATCATCCGTATATTGAAAGAGCATGCCCATCAAAAGCCCTGCCTTATAAAGCTCATTTATTATCCTCGATGAAGCCCTGGCCATTATTGCCCCGACCTGGATTGAGACTGCAATAAATTTTGCGGTCTTATTTAGATGGATACTTCTCAAAATCCTCGGGTCGGGTCTATTATATTCTTTAATATCAAGGGTCTGGCCGTAAACAACCCCCTTTGGTCCGATTGCCTCACTCACCGCCTTAATCACCGCAATTTTATCCTCATCCGCACCTTTCGCGTATGTAAAGAGTTCAAAGGCATAGGCAAATAGCCCATCACCAGAAAGGATTGCCCGGGCTTCACCAAACCGCTTATGGGCTGATGCCTTACCCCGACGAAAATCGTCATTATCCATTGAAGGCAGATCATCATGAATCAAAGAATAGGTATGAATCAATTCTAAACCACAGGCAATCGGCAGGATATGCTCAAAATCGGTTCCCCTGTTCGCTTCATAACTGGTGATTGCAAGAATCGGACGAATCCTCTTACCACCCTCAGTGGAATAATACATCACCTCAAAGAACGGGTTGGCATCAGAAAAATATTTTTTAATAGCATCATCAACCAGCCTCTTCCGTTCCTTGAGAAAATTGCGGATGTCGAATTCAGTACCCATTTGCGATATTAATTCTAATTCAAAAAATCTATTTGTCAATATGGCTGTATGGTATATTTCCAATACCTTTTTCTTGTTCTTCGTGAAATACTAAAAAATGGCAAACCGGTTTTAGTCATTCAAACTCCGCCGCCTTCCCGGTCTCCCCGATTATGGCGGATTTGCTGGACGGATAATCTTAACAACCAATAAATCAAAAGAGCCGCTTAAAAATATCATTGACAAAGATTTCATTTAGATTATAATAAATTATAGGCGATTTTATGAATTTCATAAAAGGAAATAAATCTGCCATTGCTGAAGAAAACAACAACCAACCAACCCGGTCATCACAGTTCGGTTTTGCCCCGGATATGCCGAATCTCTTTAAGGGAATCGTCCCGATTACATATACAACTTCAAAACCCGGTCCGGTTACACTAAGAGTATTCAACAGCTCTGGCCAACTAATAAAAACCCTGGTTAACAATAGATTTGAACCCGCCGGAACCAGGACCATTTCCTGGACACCGCAGGATGATACCCACCGGTCAATCTCGAACGGCATCTACTTCTTAAGAATTGAATCGCAATCCGAAACAGCAACACATAAGATAATGATTGTAAAATAAATATTCTATCCAAACCGTCCCCATATTTATTATTAATATGGGGACGGTTTATTTCTGTAATTTCACTATCTACAACAGCAAATCCATACACCGCCATTGACTTTAAAAATTTGTTAATTATAATAACGGGTGTCTCATTTACAACCGATTAAACACATCGACATACATCTAAGGCAAAAAATCAAAAACTTTAATTATAGCCGTGCCTGCTGGATAATTATCGCAATTGGAATCATTCTGCGGCTTGCCCAATATATATATAATCGCTCCCTTACTGAAGGTGAAGCCGCCCTTGCCCTCAATATCGTCCACCGCTCATATTCAGAACTATTAAGACCATTAGACTTCACCCAGGCTGCACCGATCGGTTTTCTTTTTATTGAAAAATTCTTTTTTAATGTAATGGGAAACAATGAATATGCACTACGCCTTTTCCCATTAATATCCGGCATTTTCGGAATTTTTCTTTTCTTTAAGCTCACAAAAAAATTTCTCGGGAAAACCGGTTCCCTTCTTGCCCTTTTATTATTCGCAGTCGGCGACCATCTTATATACTTTTCATCCGAGGTAAAACAGTATTCAAGCGATGTCCTTATCGCCTTAGTAATTATCCTTACTGCCCTATATGTAATTGAAAAAAGATTCTCATTCAAATCACTCCTCTGTTTTAATATCATCGGTGCAGTTCTCCTCTGGTTCTCCCATCCTGCCCTATTCGTATTGAGCGCTGCAGTCCTGGTATTCTTATTAAATATATTGAGAAAGAAACAATGGCCTCTATTTATCCGGGTTCTATTCTTTTCCATCATCCCGGCGATAAGTTTTATTATAAATTATCATCTATCACTCCGGGCAATAAGCCAGAATCCTGAATTGATTACCGGATGGCAAAGGGCATTCTTACCACTCATCCCCGGGTCAATCAAACAGACCGTGCTATCAGGATACAGCTTTTTGAAGATTTTTAAAACCCCTCTCGGCATCCCTGTCTATGAACTATTTTTGACCCTGTGCTGCTTTATTATCGGCGCGGTCTATATGTATTATAAACAAAGAAATAAATCATTATTGTTGTTAATACCACTGATACTGACAATCATCGCCTCCAGCCTTCATCGTTATCCCTTTGCCGGCAGACTATTACTATTTTTGGTTCCGTTAATGCTCATACCGATAACCGAGGGTGTAATCTTTCTCAGCAGAAATACCGCCCGGGGTTCAATCCTGGCTGCCCTGGTATTACCCTTTGTATTAACAATCGGCCCCTGTGCAATTGCCAGCTACCATTTGATCAAACCGCGCGCCCCGGAAGAGCTGCGGCCGGTTCTAAAATATCTCCGGAAAGAGAGAAAAAACAGCGACACAATCTATCTCTATTACGCCTCAATTAATGCCTATAATTATTACAAAGAATTTTTCAATCTTACCGGTCCGGTTATCTATGGAAATCCATCCCGGGAAAATTGGTCCAACTATCTGGAGCAGATAAAAAGATTAAAAGGAAGAAATCGGGTCTGGTTTCTCTTTTCCCATATCTGCACCAGATTTGGTGTTGATGAAGAAAAATTATTTATCTCATATCTTGATATCCTGGGCAGTCAAATCAAGGTCTATAAGGCGCCCGGTGCCTCGGCATACCTTTATGACCTCGGTGATTAAATCTTTTTCTACAATACACTTCATTCGGTAAAATCTTCTATTCAGCAATCTCTCAATTGCACAATTTCAGAACTGAACAATCGATTACTCCAGTAATTTTTATATTGTCAAATATTCAAAAAATAATCCCCACCCTTTTATATTCTTCATATATCTTTTTTATTATCCGATGCGGATGGGGAAAATCACGCACCCATCTCAACCCGCGCTCTCTCTTTTTATATCTCAACTCAGCATCGGTTAAAATCCGATAAAGAATATCCTCAAAATCTTCCTTTGTTGCCTTGATAAACGGGTGGCCCGGTAAAAGCCCTTCATAATATTCAGGTATCTCTGTTATTGTTGGAATACCAAGGGCAAGAAATTCAAGTCCGCTCCTTCCATAACCGGTTCCTGCATAATTCCCAATCTGGTCAATACCGATGTCGCAGGTCCTTTTTAATTCCATACACCTTTTATGAGACACCCCCTCAATCAATAGAAACTCAAATTTTACTCTCCGCTTCAATCGATTGACTGCCTCAATAATATCCGCAGTCCCCTTGGCACCCCGGCGGGTGGGTGAATGCCCGACTCTCAATATCTTATTCTCCTGTTTACGCGGCGTAATCTTCTCCGCCTCAAATGGGATGGGAACAAAAATTAAAGTCGGGTCAATCACAGTATGATCTAATTCAGAAGTGAATCTCAATTCAGCCCGTTCCCGAAGATAAGGGTTCATCCCGGATTTTCTCAAATCCGTGCCGAAGAAATGGGTGACAATATGTTTATCCTTCAATCTCTTTAAAATACGGTCTCCATAGATAAATGGCATATCCCCATCAAAATGATAGACATCAAACTCACCCAGCCCGTATTTATCCCAGACCACAGATAATTTATAAAGCCAGAAAAGGTCGCGCACCTTCAAGAAGACTTTTTCACTAAACGCAGCACCCTTCATCTTCATCCTCAACTCACACTCCGGCACATTCACATTGGCACGACCTGTCAATTTTCTCAATCCCCGGATTACATCTGAACCGAGAAGCGGATAATTTAACAGTACCCCATTGGGAAATCCCAATCTTGAACGCACCATCGTCACCAGCACCCCTTCATCTCCATAGATACTGTGTGCCCGGCTTAAAAGCCCGGGCACATCCTGGATATTTTCAGGTGCAAGATGGAGTATACGCATTAATTCCCCTCAAACTGTCGGTGCTGAATTTATCATTAGTTTGTGGTTATTTCTCAAAAGATTTTCTTAATGCGGAGTCAAGCGGAGTTTGTTTAAATCCAAGCAGCTTCTTTGCCCGGGAACAATCACCGGATAAATTAAGCTTACCGGTCTTCACCGCCTTCGGTTTTTTCTTGATTATCTCACCAATCTTTGTAATTAATTCACTAACCTTTATTGTTTCACCGCAAAGATTAAAAACTTCCTTTCCCTTAAACTGAAGTATTCTAAGTAGAGGCTCAACAATATCGTCAACAAAGGTTATACCGATACGCTCATAAGGTGTATCAATCGCATCACCACGAGCAATGCTATTGTAAATATCCGCAACAAGCCCCTGCCTCACCGATTTGCCGAACGGAAAGAAAACCCTTACTGTATTAATACTAAAATAGCGGGTGTAGTATTTCAGAAGATATTCAGCCTGAAATTTCGTCGTTGCATAGAAATTATGCGCCTTATACCCACTCGACTCGGTAAGATTCTCACCCTGACCATAAACCTCGCCGCTGGAAAGATAGATAAACCTCTCCACCCCGACATTCTTCGCCCAGTCAAGCAGAAGCAGGGTGGTTAAGGTATTTGCCTTAAAGACCCCGGGAAAACTTCCCTGATAAAGTTCATATATATGGAAGACATTCTTCACCTTCCTGGGCAGCCCCTTTGTGATATGCTGTTCCTGGGCGAACTTCACAAACCCATATTTAAGATTCATCTTGCCCAGAAAGGACATCGGCACATCCTTGGGTGAAGGAAATACCGTATAGACTGATTCCCGCCGCTCTAACAACTTAAGAATCAACTTTTCACCCAGACCGAATGGACTGGTAATGAGATTGGTCATTTCCATTTTTTATTATAACATAAATTTAAAAATCCGTCAATCAAGCATCTTTTTCCATCAATTCCCGAAGCGGTAATTCCTTCTGGACATTATAGATTTCCTCAATCATCTTCTTTATATTATATGTATAATGCCAGTCCGGATAATGTTTTTTGAACTTATCAACATTACTGATATACCAGATGTGGTCGCCTATCCGATTCTTCTCTTCATAAACAAATTTTACCGGGCGTCCAGAAATCTCCTGAATGATATCGATCGCCTCAAGGATGGAACAATTACTGTAGCGTGAACCACCCATATTATATACCTCACCACATCGAGGATTTTTGAAAAAGTGATAAAATGTATTCACCAGGTCATAAGAGTGGATATTGTCCCGGACCTGTTTTCCCTTATAACCATAGATATGATAGGTAACACCGGTAATCGCGCAGCGCACCAGATATGAAAGAAATCCATGGAGCCGGGTTCCAGAATGGGCCGGGCCGGTCAGGCAGCCGCCGCGGAAACATACCGTCTTCATCCCAAAATATCGACCGTATTCCTGAACCAAGACATCTGCCGCAACCTTTGACGCCCCGAATAATGAATGGAGGCTGTCATCAATACTCATCGTCTCATCAATCCCATTATAATAGGGGTGATTTTCCTCAATCTCATACCTCTTTTCAAGCTCCACCAGGGGAAGGCGGTTCGGTGTATCACCATAGACCTTATTGGTTGAGGTGAAGATAAAGACCGCATCCGGAGCAAACTGTCGGGTTGCCTCAAGCATATTAAGGGTACCGTTGGCATTAACCGTAAAGTCGGTTATCGGTTCTCGTGCCGCCCAGTCATGGGAAGGCTGTGCCGCAGTATGAATCACAATGCCGGGTTTATACTTTTTCAACAACCCCGCCACCGCATCATAATCCCGGATATCAATTTTATGATGCTGATAATGTCTTCCAAACCTCTTTTCCAGCCTCTGCCTCATCCAATCGGTCGATGCCTCCTTACCAAAGAAATAGGCACGCATATCATTATCAATACCGATAACATCAAACCCCTTATCAACAAAAAATCTTACCGATTCTGAACCGATCAGACCTGCAGAACCAGTAATAACTGCCCGATTATTTGACATAAGCTTACCTCCTTAATCTTTTAAGAGAACGATCAATCTGATTCAAAATAATATCATTTGCATGCAGACTGTGACCACCCAGGAGCCGGGCCTTTTCGCACATTGTCTGATATCTTCTCTTATCCTGCAAAACCCCTTTGATACATTCACCCAGCCCCACAGCGTCCTTCAGCCATTCACCTGCCCCATTATCCCTGATAAATTGAGCAAACCTCAATTCCTGGGCTGAACCGGCCCGGGGTGAAATAACAACCATTGGCCGTGCCAGGCTCAATGCCTCGGCGATGGTTACCGAACCCGGTTTACTTACAACTATTTCTGATGCCCACATCAATTCATCAACATTGGACACAACCCCAAAGATATGGAGTGGAATCCGGGTCTGTGATTTAAGTTCATTCAGTCGATTATAAACCTCTCTATTCTTACCACAGACCACAATAATCTGAACATCCAATCGTGCATCAAGAATTGACTTGACTGCACCATAAAAATCGATCATTGTCCCCAGAAGTCCGCCCATCATCAAAACTGTTGCTGTCTTTAATTTTAGACCAAGCTGCTGCTTTATCTTAAGTCTTGGTCTCTTTGCGGTCAAGGTAAAACTATGCCTTATGGGCATACCGGAAACCGTTATCTTCTCCTCGGGTACCCGATAATCAATCAACTCCCTTTTTATAATTTCATTCGCTACATAATAATGGTCAACATCATCATTAATCCAAAGACCATGCGCGGCAAGGTCAATAATCGCAGTATGAAAATCAGCCTTAAACCAGTCTTTAAAAACACCGGAAATCGCATTAATCTCGGGTTGAATGGAAATAATTATATCCGGCTTATTATAAAGATAATACAACTTCTCCCTGGTGCGGCTCGCTTCGTATAAAACTGCCTGGGCAAAGCGGTATGAGCCAATCATCACCGGATTCTTCTTCTGTAAATTTTTATAACCATACTTATAGACCTTCTTTAATTTCAGGTCTCCATATCTTCCCAGGGTATCGATAAATGACATTATCCTGGAAAAATCAAGCAGATTGATAAGTCGGGGGAAAAATCTTTCTGAGTGATATTTTTCAATAAAATCATAAAGTGCCTTACAGGGATATGTATGCCCACCCTTACGAGAACTGTAGATAACCCAGAGGTGAAATCTTTTACTGTTCAACCCAGACCTTTTCCATCACAACCTTTTTAAGGGGACGGTTATAAGGCGGCCCGGTCGTCTTTACATCACCGATTTTTTCCACAACATCCATCCCCTTAACAACCTGACCGATGATTGTATACCGACCGTCAAGCTGAGGCTGGGGAGCAAGGCAGATATAAAACTGAGAACCATTGGTATTCGGACCATGATTCGCCATCGCCACCGTTCCCTTCAGATGCTTCAGGCTGGGTGAAATCTCATCCTCAATTTCATAGCCCGGTCCACCGGTGCCATCACCCTTTGGACATCCTCCCTGGATTACAAAGCCCTTAATTACACGATGAAAAGTCAGGTTATTATAAAAACCCTGATTCGCCAGTTTAATAATATTTGCAACATTCTTGGGTGCCGCTTCTGGATACAGTTCTATAATAATCTCACCAAAATCTTTGACCGTAATATGCAGAGAAGGAGCTTTCGTCTTTTCAACCTTCACCCCTTTCTCTGTCTCCATCTCCGGCTTTTGGGTCTTTGTTCCACAGCCGAGTAAAGTCAACAGGCCAATCATAATCATCAGGTATTTCATAATTCCTCCTTTTTATTTATGTATTATATACATTTTTCAAAAAAAGTAAATAATGCTTTATATTTAATTAAAAAATCCATTGACAAACAATCAAAAATGATTATAATAAACCGAATAGTTAGACTATTCAAAGGAGGTTTTTACACAAATATGAAAGAAAACTATTCCCCGGAAGAGTTGGATAAGTTGTTGGAAGCCTCACTGGTTACTCCAAAAGAGGGTGATATTGTGAAGGCAACAATAATAAAGAAGACGGACAATGGTGTGCTCTTGAACCTGGGGCTTAAGGCGGAAGGCTTTTTGCCCATGGATGAATTCGGCTCACCGGAAGAGGTAAAAGAAGGTAAAGAGATTTATGTATACCTGGAAGCATATGAGAACCGCGACGGTTTTCCGGTAATCTCCAAGAAGAAGGCGGATTTCCAGCTTGCCTGGGATCGTATCAAACATCTCTATGAAAATGGGGAACTTGCAACCTGCACAATCAAGAAGAAGATAAAAGGTGGTTATGCAGTTGACCTGATTGGTGTGGATGCATTTCTACCAAATTCCCAGATAGAATTCAAGGCAACTCATGAAGGTGAATCTATGATTGGGCAGAAGATCGGGGTCAAGATTGTCAAAATCAATATGATGAGAAAGAATATCGTCGTCTCACGGAAAATCGCGGTTGAAGAACAGCAGGCAAAGGCACGAAAACGCATCTTCAGTAAAATGAAGGTCGGAGATATAATCAACGGAACAGTTCGTAACATTACGGCATTTGGTGCCTTTATTGATATCGGTGGTATTGACGCCCTGCTTCATATAACCGATATCTCCTGGTCAAAGATTACCCATCCTGCCGAGGTCTTGAAGATTAATGACAAGATAAGGGTAAAGGTGCTGGTTATGGACCGGGAGACCGGCCGGGTTGCAGTCGGATTAAAACAACTCACCCGACATCCCTGGGAAAAGATTGAGAAGAAGTATCCAGTGGGTACCAAGATAAAGGGCAAGGTAACAAGTCTGGTCGACTACGGGGCGTTTATTGAAATTGAAAAGGGAATTGAAGGCCTGGTTCATGTTTCAGAAATGTCCTGGACAAGAGAAGTCAAAGACCCATCATCAATTCTTAAAGTCGGTGATACAGTTGAAGCAGTGGTTCTGGCAATTGACCGTAACGAACAGAGAATCTCCTTGGGAATGAAACAGACCCGACCTGATCCCTGGTCAATTGTAGATGAAAAATTCAAGGTTGGACAGAAAGTAATGGTAAAGGTTACCAATGTCAAAGACTTTGGCGCCTTTGTTCAGCTCATGGACGGCATCGAAGGTCTCATCCATATAAACGATTTCTTCTGGGATAAAAAGGTAAAAAAGGCTTCGGATTACCTTCACAAGGGGCAAAGAGTTGAGGCGGTTATCCGAACGATCGACCGTAAAAACCGCCGGATCTCGTTGAGTATAAAACATACCAAAGAAGATCCCTTCAGTAAATTTAGTGAAAAGCATAGAGAAGGCAACAAAATAAAGGGAAAGATAAGTGATATTCTACCCAAGGGGGTGCGTCTAATCTTAGAAGGTGGTATTGAGGAATTCATTCCTGCGAATTATCTTGCCCGGCGCGGCAAAAAACCCAAGGACCTTTATAAACTCGGTGAAGAAATTGTTGTTGTAATAAAAAAGATAAACCCGCGGCTCCGACGAATAATCCTCAGCGAAAAGGAACTATATAAGCCACCGGCTAAGAAAAAAGAGATGCCCAAACCCACACCGGATAAGATAACCCTGGGCGATATTCTTAATCTCCACAAAGAAATGAAAGGAAAGAAATAGAGTCTGAACCGCTGATTTGAGAAAACTTATCAATATTGGCTGTAAAGTAAATCAGTACGAAGGTTTCAGTCTGCTTAATCAATTATCCGGGCTTGAAAATCTAATAATCGTCAATACCTGCTGTGTCACCAATGAAGCAGAAGTTAAATCCCTGAAGAAATTCCGTCAGGCAGTAAAAAAATATCCCGGCCATATTATCGTCGCCTCAGGATGTCTGTGTCAGCTTAAACCGGAAAAATTCACCAATGCCCAGGTTTTAATCGACAATGTGGTGCGCAACCGACTTATTGATAAAACCTTTCCAGAAATAAAAAAGTCAAGGTATCTTCTCAAGATTGAGGATGGCTGTAATAGAAGCTGCACATTCTGTATTGTTTCAAGATTGAGAAGGGATGTTATAAGTAAACCCCTGATTCAGATTAAGGATGAAATTAACCAGGCGATATCAAAGGGATTCAAGGAAATTGTGCTTGTCGGTGCCAATATCGGGCTTTATGACCGTGGTCTGGCCTGGCTCATACAAGAATTGAGCAGAATTCCAAATCTTCCCAGGATAAGGCTCTCTTCAATTGAGCCCGGATTTATTACCGGGAATCTGATTAATCAGTTAAAAAAGATACCATTCTGCCGCCACTTTCATATCCCGATTCAGAGCGCAGACAACCGGGTTCTAAAGGCGATGAAACGGCAATACGACCGTTTTTATCTTGAGAAGATAATCGAATCAATCACCAAAAACTTTTCTGACCCGGCAATCGGTGCAGATTTGATTGTCGGTTTTCCTGAAGAAGGAGAAAAGGAATTCTTAAACACCTACAACTTTATAAAAGAGAACCCTTTTACCCATCTTCATATCTTCCCCTATTCTCCCCGACCCTTGACCGAGGCATCCCGACTCGGCGACCCGATTCCGGCAGAGGAGAAACATAATCGATTCTTAGAATTAAAAAACTTAATTGATAAGAAAAATTTTGAATTTCGTAAAGGACTCCTGAACAAAGAATTGAAAGTTATCATCGACCGCCACAAGGATAATCCCTCAGGCCTGTCCGATAACTATATCCGGGTTACCATAAAGAACTGCAAAATCAGAGATACACTGCTAAACATAAAGGTCACCAGGGTAGAACAGAATCAAACCCTGGGCATAATTTCCAACCGCAGCGATGACGACTAAACACTTCTTTATAAAAACATTCGGCTGTCAGATGAATAAGAACGACTCTTTAATAATCGCTGATCTGCTCAGCACATCTGGTTACCGACAGGTAAATGACCCCGAGATTGCCGATATATTTATTGTCAACACCTGCACGGTGCGCGACCACGCAGAAAATCGGGCACTCAGTTATATCTCCTCCCTCAAGAAATGGCATAACGATCAAAGGATTCTGATAATCGCCGGGTGTATGGCTGCCCGACTCAGCAGTGAATTGACAAAAAAAATACCCTATGTCGATTTAATTATCGGGCCTGATTCCTATCGGAAACTAAGTTCCTATTTAAATACAATCTTTCAGAAACAGACAAGAATAATAGATGTAGTATCAACCGAAGAGACCTACTGTGGTATCCATCCCGGAATTTCAGGCATCACTGCGTATGTATCAATTATGCGCGGCTGTAGTAATTTCTGCAGTTATTGTATCGTCCCGTATGTAAGGGGCAGGGCACGATCACGACCGGCTGATGATATAATAAAAGAGGTGAAAAATCTTGTTAATACCGGAGTAAAGGAAATTACCCTGCTCGGGCAGAATGTAAATGAATACAGCTATCAGGACTGGAACTTCAGTCAATTGTTAAATAGAATCGCCAGGGAAACCGAAATCTTCAATCTGCGCTTTCTCACCTCCCATCCTAAAGACCTCGGTCTTCAAACAATTGAAGTTGTGAAGAATAACAAAAATATCTGTCCCTGGTTTCATCTGCCGCTTCAGTCCGGGTCCAACCGTATCCTGAAAATGATGAATCGACAATACACCAGGGAATACTACCAGAATCTTATTCAATTAATAAGAAAAGAGATCCCTGATGCAACAATCAGCACTGACATAATCGTCGGTTTTCCCACCGAGACCGAGGACGAATATAATGAAACCATTGAATTGGTCAAGACAATAAAATTTGACGATGCCTATATGTATCGTTATTCACCAAGGCCGAAAACCAGGGCAGCCCGATACAAAAACCTGCCTGAATCGGTCATCAAAAAGCGACTGCAGAACCTGATTGATATTCAGAACCGAATAATCAGGGAAAAATCCGAGAAGATGCTCGGCAAAAAATACGAAGTCCTTATCGAAGGTCTGGCGAGAAATGGCAGCCGGGGTAAGACAAAGGGTAATAAATATGTAATCGTCAATGAATCAATGATGCCCGGCGATATCTGCGAAGTCGAGATTATCAAGATAGTCGGGCACACCCCGATCGGCAGGATTAAAAAACAAAATGAGTAAACGCCTCAATGATTTTCTACGATAATCCGGATTATGAGAATAAGCACAAACCAGGGCGTATTTCAAGAGGTTTCGGCCATTTCCACAACAAATCTGATAAAACAGGAATCAAAAACTGACCTTAAGTGCATCTTATGAAACTTTATTGAAGCGGCATCTCGAAAATGGTGGTGCGGGGATTAATGCGTGGATGTAAAACCTTTGAATATTCCGAAATTTTAAAGAACTACCCCGCAGTATTTATTAAAACACCGAAATTCGATAACAGAATCGGGCAGAAGACGAAGCGGGTTGTAGGTCGTATTAAGAAAATACGGCGTTATCCAGCACTCTGATGAATAGCCGAAATATCCTCGACAAATTTATCAATCGCCTTCTTCAGTTTTACCCCTTCTTTCGCCTTAAAATAATCAACCCTCAGCCGCTGCGCGTCGATACCCAGCTCTGGAAGAAGATTCTTTAAAAATGCCACCCTTCTCATCATCTTATAATTACCATTATGCTCGCATTCATCTGGTGGACAACAGGCAATCATAACACCATCGATTCCCCTGTTAAACGCTTCAAGTATCAGTTCCGGTTCCACCCGTCCTGAACACATATTGACAATGACGGTATGGGTATCAGGTTGAGCAGTTTCCGAACGGGAAAGCCTGAGACCGGGATAGATCTCCCAATTACAGCAGAATACAAGAAACCTTGAGTTAATCTTCTTCACCCTTTCTTTCAATTCTTTTCGGGAAACCGCATAACCTTCATTCTGGACTATTATTCCTGAAGGACAGGTGGCAACGCAGGTGCCACACCCCTGACATTTAATCTTATCGCGCACGACCTTCTTATTCTCGGCATCCCAGGACAACGCCTCGGTCTTACACACCGAAATACAGAGACGACACCGGCTGCAAAAATCCTCGTCAATCCGTGCAGTGACACCATCGGCATCAAATCCCGCCTCAACCAGATCCTGACGTGCAGCGGTAAATATATCGGTAACCGAAACCTTTGCTGAGCAATTATCACTACACTTTTTACAATAGAAACACTCAAATACCTTTTCCGCAATCTCATTGGAAGGTTCTAATTCACCGTTAAGCAGGGCATGAATAAGCACAAGTTTTCCCCTTGGTGTATCACTCTCCCAGTTTGTCAGTTTATATATATGACAGTGTTCATAACAGTACCCACACCGAATACAAATATTAAGTTCATTCTGCCATTCCTTAAGGTGATTAAATATTGCTGGCATTATACCGCTCCTTTCACCGGATATCTCAGTCGTGTTGCGCTAACCCAGTCATCGGGTGCATCCTGTAATTTATTCGGGTTAAGGATATTATTGGGATCCAGCGCCTTTTTTATCGCCTTCATAACCTTCAGGGAATCAGCCTTCTCCTTTTTCCAGGCTGGTGCCTTGGATATTCCGATACCATGCTCAGCCGAGGTTGTTCCACCAATCGCATACACATAATCATAAATCTCTTCAACCGCCCTTCGGGCATCATCCCACTGTTCCTTCCTAACCGGATTCATTAAAATCTTTGTATGCATACATCCAGACCCACAATGCCCATATGCAGTCATCACAACATTATTCTTTTCCGCAATCTTGTGAATCTTTTTTGCCATATCCGCCATCCGTGAATAGGGCACCGCCATATCATCAGCCAAGGATGTGCAGGCAAGACCGTCTTTATAACGAGAGAGTGCAGCAAACAACTTCTTCCTTCCCGCATAAAGTTTCATCCGTTTCTCCGGGTCATAACTCGCCTCAATACCAAAGCCATTATTTTTTTCACACACCGCTTTTATATGAGCGATCTCATAGTCCACCGCCTCCTTCACCTGACCATCAGCCTCAAACATCACAATCGCCTCAACATCAGGAAGACCCATATTGAGTGTAGTATTAACCGCAGTAATCGCGATATTATCCATCAATTCAAGAATTGAAGGTGAAGCGCCGCTTGCAATAATCTCGGATATCGCATTACCGGCCTCCTCCAATTTATTAAAACTGGCACGGCCCAGACATCGATATTTCGGTATCGGTTTCAAAAGCAGGGTCGCCTCGACAATAATCCCCAGCGTGCCTTCAGAACCAATCATCAGGCGGTCAATCTGATAACCTGATGCCTCAACCCGGGTATTCGCCCCGAGTCTAATAAGGTCACCATTTGCCAGAACAACCTTCATCCCCAGGACCGAATCTCGGGTTGCCCCGTACTTTACCGAACGCACCCCTGAGGCGTTGTTGGCGATCTCACCACCAATCGTTGCAATCCGGCTTGATGCCGGGGCTGGAGGATAAAATAGGCCATAGGATTTGAGCGCACGGTTTAAATCATCATCTACTACTCCGGGTTCAACCCGGCAGAGGATATCCTCAGGTCTTATCTCAAGGATTCGATTCATCCTCTTCATATCCATCACAATTCCGCCCTTAATCGGAACCGCCTGACCTGACATACCTGAACCTGCACCACGCGGTATCACCGGAATCAATTCTGCATTTGCATAACGCATAATTGCCTGTACCTGCTCAATGTTTTCCGGTCTGACCACCGCTGATGCTGGAGCCTCGTGCACTGAAGCATCTGTACCATAAACAAAAAGGTCCAGAGGATCAGTCCGCACATTCCCCATCCCTACAATCGCCCTTAATTTATCTAAATTCAGCTTCATCATTACTCCTTTCCAAGGGAGATTAAATCAAATTCTCAATCCCTGAAAGTTTGTTGTTAAACCCACACCACCTTTCCTACTTATTTTATTATATCCAAAAAATGAACAAAGTCAAGGAAAATATCATCCGGTCGCAAAGATAAATTTTTATTTTCACACTTTCCTGATTTGATGCTGAGCGGTGTTTTTTTACCACCCACCCTTTTTCTTCCACCCCCAGAAGATCAGGCGGGTGACAATCTTTTATTCAACAAAAACACCTCAGTAAATGCATCGATTGACAATTTTACTTTTTCGATTATAATAATTTGTAAAGGAGGTATATGATATTCGTCTCAATGCTTGACTTAATACCGGGCAAGAGCGATGAGGCGCAGGAACTGATTAAATCGCTTGAGATCCCTGAATATATCAAAATCAGGGAATTTTTAAGCCTTTTTGGCAAGCCCGACCTGATTATTACATTCGAGGCGCCGGATGAAGAAAAGGCGATGTCATTCGTTCTAAAATTTGTTTCGGTTGCAGTCCCCAAAACCTCGCTTGGGGTTCCGGTGGAGCGTATGTGATGCAAAAAATGCTGAAAAAGATTGCGCGGCAAGAAGGGGTCCCGGTTAAATACCTCAGAGAAAATATTAAACAGGGAACCATCATCCTGCTCAGAAATAAAAAACATAAAATAACTCCTCTGGCAATCGGCAAAGGACTCTCTACAAAAGTAAATGCCAATATTGGAACTTCACCTGACCTGGTCAACTTAAAACTTGAGATAAACAAATTAAATACCGCAATCAAGGCCGGTGCCGACACAGTTATGGACCTGTCAACCGGTGGTGATATCGATCGTATCCGCAAAGAAATTATTCAGGCGTCAAAGGTACCGATCGGCACAGTTCCCATCTATCAGGTTGCCATCGATTCACGCAAAAGAAAAAAATCATTCATCAACGCCTCGGTTGATGAAATTTTTGAAGTCATTGAAAAACATCTTGCTGATGGGGTTGATTTTATCACAGTCCATTGTGGTGTAACAAAAGAAAGTATTCGGGGCATGCGGCGAAAAAAACGGCTATGCGGTGTCGTGAGCCGGGGCGGTTCAATAATGATTGAATGGATGACATTCAATAAAAAGGAAAATCCGCTTTATGAATATTATGACCGCCTTTTAAAACTTGCAAAAAAATATAATGCTACACTCAGTCTGGGCGATGGACTGAGACCGGGGGCGATTGCCGATGCCACTGACCGCTATCAAATAAAAGAGTTGATTGTTATTGGTGAACTTGTGAAAAGGGCCTGGGCAGAGGGTGTATCTGTAATGGTTGAAGGTCCTGGCCATATTCCGATAAACGAAATTGAGGCGAATATCCTTCTGGAAAAGAATATCTGCGCCAATGCACCATTCTATGTGCTCGGTCCCTTAGTCACTGACAGCGGCGCCGGCTATGACCATATTGTCGCCGCAATCGGTGGCGCCCTGGCCGCATATTATGGAGCAGACTTTCTCTGCTATGTTACTCCTTCAGAACATTTAGGCCTGCCCAATGTCAGGGAGGTGGAAGAGGGCGTTATCGCAACCAAATTGGCAGCCCATGCTGCCGATATTGCCCGGGGTATAAAATCAGCCCGGCTGCGCGATTTAGAGGTTTCCCGGGCGCGCTATTCTCTGCGCTGGGATAAATTACTAAAACTACTGCTCTACCCTGACAAAGCAAAAAAAATCTTCGAAAGGAAAAAGTCAAAATCGTCCTTCACCTGCACAATGTGTGGAGAATTCTGCGCAATGAAAAAAACTAAGGAAATTATAAAGGGGTCTAAATGAAATGAATAGTATAGACAATAAAAGTTTAGACCGAAATCGGATTACAATGCGCGGCTCTGCCATCTTAATGGCGTCCTGTACCGCCCTGGAGGTCATCTTTTTCCTGGGCTACATCTTCAAATTTCTGCTCGTCCCGGGCATTGTGCCTTTAATCACGGCACTTGCCTTTTTATTTGCTCTGTTTATCTATATTTTAAGCAAAAAAGGGGCCGCCGTTCCATCCACACCCTATATTTTATCCACCGGGGCTGTGATATTCCTCACCATCGGTTTGGGTTTCCTCGACCCGTTTGCACGGATTCCCTTCTTTTTGATTTACATCTACATTATCATAATGCCCACCCTATATCTGGGTAAAAATATCGGCTTATACAATATATTTCTTTTTGATCTGTCATATATCATTATGGTGCTTATAACAAAAACATATTATCCTAATACCTATATCGAAATCGAACTGGTAAAGGCGGCAATCCTTACATTCATTCTCTGGATTATCATTTCACATCTGGGCGATAATATCAAAAGAATTCAAAAAATCAGTAATGCAGTCGCTAAGGCATCTGAAGGAGACCTGACAATTCGTATCACTGATGAGCGGGGTGATGAGATTTCAAGATTAACACAGAATTTAAATATCCTTATCCAGAACCTATCCGGGATTGTAAAGGCGGTTATTTCAATTGCCGGGAACCTGAGCGAAATGAGCAAGCATATCGCCTCGACTGCCAATGAACTTGCCACCTCATCCTCTGATATTGTCCATTCCACCCAGCAGTTTGCTGGAGCAACAAACGAGCAATTTGATGAACTGGATAAGACAATCGGACTGAGCAAAAATCTGAGTGAAGTAAGTTTTGATGTCGTCGCCAATGTCAAAAAGATTGAAGAGTTTTCCGTCGATGTCTCAGACAATGCCTCGGCAGGATTAAAACAGAGTGATATTGTAATTAATAATATCGAGTTGATTAAAAAGAAATACGATTATCTCGATTCCCTGATGCAGAGACTCCAGGATATCTCCTCAACCATCAATAAAATAGTTACCACCATAAATACAATCGCCGAGAAGATAAATATCCTGGCATTGAATGCATCGATTGAGGCGGCACGCGCCGGTGAATACGGCAGGGGATTTTCAATTGTTGCTGATGAAATAAGTCGACTGGCAGACAGCTCCCAGGAATCGGCATCCGAGATTGGCAAGATTATGAATGAAATGATGGACTCAATTAAAACTGTAACCCAGGGCACCGGCGAAGTCAATAAATCAATCACCGATGGAAGTGTAGTGATAAGGTCAACCGTAAACTCTCTGAAAGATATATCTAATCGGGTGCTCCAACTGAATCAGGCAATAAAGGATATAAAAAAGGTAATATCTAATGAAGAAGAAGCGATCACGGAAATTGTAAAACAGGTTGAAAAGTCATTCGGCATTGCCCGGGACAATGCCGCTGCCGCCGAACAGATTCTCTCGTCATTACAGGAACAGGCAGCAGCCAGTGAAGAATTTTCAGCAACAAGTAAAGAACTCATCTCTGCAGCCAATCAATTAAAACAGATTGTCGAACATTTTCAAATCAAATCCGAGCCGGAACAATAAAAAACAAGAATGGTAGAGGTCCTGATTGTTGAGGATAAATCCAGCTTTGGTGAAACATTAAAGGCAAACCTTGAAGAAAGTGGATTTACCGTTCGCTGGATAAAGCGGGGGCGTGAGGCGATATCGCTCTTCAAAAAAGAGAAGATTGATATCGCACTCATCGATTTGAAACTTCCTGATATAGATGGAGTTGACCTGCTCCAGGAATTAAAAAAATATGATACCGATACAATATTTCTTATAATGACCGCCTATGGAACAATTGAAAAGGCGGTCCGGGCGATGAAACTCGGCGCCTATGATTTTATTACAAAACCCTTTGATGTTGAACAGCTGATCGTCCTTTTAAACCGCATAATCGAAGAAAAACAACGCTATTACGAAAATATCCTGTTAAAGGATGAAGCTTCAAAACTTTTTGGCCTTCCACGAATTATCGGTAAAAGTCGGGCGATTAACGATGCTGCGAAACTTCTGCAAAAGGCAGCACCTACAGATACTACAATATTATTACTGGGTGAATCGGGAACCGGTAAAGAACTCTTTGCCCGCGCAGCACACCTTATCTCACCAAGAAAAGACCGGCCGTTCGTTGCAATCAATTGTGCAGCGATACCCCATGACCTATTGGAAAATGAATTATTCGGTTCGGAAAAAGGCGCCTTTACCGGTGCAGTCTCAAGAAAAATTGGGAAATTTGAACTCGCCAATAAAGGGACGATCTTTCTGGATGAAATTGGAGACCTTGACCCTGGACTTCAGGCAAAGATATTAAGGGTTCTTCAGGAAAGGTCATTTGAACGGCTCGGTGGAACATATCCAATTCAGGTTGATGTGAGAATCATTGCCGCAACCAATAAGGATTTGATTAAATTGGTAAAGGAGAATAAATTTCGTGAGGACCTCTATTATCGACTCAGTGTCTTTCCCATCAAGATTCCACCTTTGCGGGAAAGAAAAGAGGATATTCCTTTACTTGCCGAGCATATCCTGAAAAGGCTCAAGTCGAACAAAACCCTTTCCTCGGCGGCAATCAAAAAATTAATGGAGTATAACTGGCCCGGCAATATCCGGGAACTTGAAAATACCATTGAAAGGGCAAACATCATCGCCTCGGAAAAAATTGAATCCCGCGATATACTCCTTCCCGAAGTCAGTAAATACGAAGTTATCTCTAAATTGCCCCTGAACCTGAAGCAGGCATCAAGAAAGGGACGGGAAATAGCCGAAGCACAGGTGATAATAAGGGTTTTAAAGGAGACAGACGGCAATAAATCCGAAGCGGCAAGGCGGCTTGGAGTTTCATATAAAACCCTGCTCAATCGAATAAAGATATATACCAAAAAAGGTTTATTCCCTTAATAAATAATATTAATTAAATAATGCCGGGAGCCGGACTCGAACCGGCACTCCCAAAAAAGGGAAGCGGATTTTAAGTCCGCTATGTCTACCAATTCCATCACCCCGGCATATTATATTTCTCCCCTACACCCTGATTATATTCTAAAAACCCGTCCTGTCAATCCCGTATGAAAATAATTTACGATTTAGCGGTCAATTCAACGACCTTGACATCAATTATAATTCAATTATAATTTATCGTGAACTGGATGCGCATCCTCGATGTAAATCTCAACCGTCTCACTGAATCATTGAAATTAACCGAAGACATCGCCAGATTTTCCCTTGAAAATAAAGAAATCCTCAAAGATATCAGAAAAATCAGAAAAATATTCCTCCGGGTCAAAAAGCAATTGCCGGTCAGCGCAATAATATCTTCACGCCAGAGCCGGAAAGACCCGGGTCGACACCCTGAATTTGACCTCCAGAAGAAAAGGTCAGACAAAGAGATTCTCTACGCCACAATAACCCGTGCCAAAGAATCGGCGAGGACCATCGAAGAAATCCTGAAATTGGAAAAGTTGGCGCCGGCCAATCTTATGAAAGAAATCAGATTTTCACTCTATGACATTGAAAAGCATATAATAAAACTGTTCCACAAAGAATTTAATCCCCGCATCTATGCGATTCTTGATGAAACATATATTTCATTCCGAAACCTGAAGCGCACGATAAAAACACTTATCAATAATGGGACAACGATGATTCAACTCCGCATCTGTAGTCTACCCGACCGAACATTCTTTAAATATGCAAGGTTCATAAGAAAAAATATCGATAAAAAAAAGGTAAAGTTTATAATCAATAACCGGGTCGATATTGCCCACGCATCTGGTGCCGACGGGGTTCATCTGGGTCAGGATGACCTGCCCCTGAGCAAGGCGCGGACAATAATCGGAGACACCGCAATCATTGGTGTCTCCACCCATAATCTTAAAGAAGCAATAAATGCGCAAAAAGCCGGTGCTGATTACATCGGAGTAGGTGCGATATTCAAAACTCAAACCAAGCCTTCAGCCCGACATACCGGATTAAACACCCTGCGTGAAATCTGCAAGAAGGTCAACATCCCGGTAGTTGCAATCGGTGGTATAAATGCCCAAAATTATGGCCGAATACTCAGGGCTGGAGCATCAGGCGCAGCATTATGTTCCTATCTCTTCAAAGGCAATCTAAGAAATAATTTACATACATTGACATTGATAAGAAAATGACTATAATTATATTAAATGTCTTACAACTCTGGAGATCATAAATATGAGGAGGTTCTATGAAGATAACAATAACCACGAGAAATTTTTCACTTACCGACACCTTACAAAAATATGTCGATAAAAAAATTTCTAAACTGGAGCGATTCTCCCACCTGATAATTGACGGCAGCCTTGTCCTGGAAAAGGATAAAGGTATCAATATCACCGAGATGAACCTTGCGATTAAACACTCCAGCATCACAAGTCGGGTAAAAAACAACGACCTTTATTTAGGAATCAATGAACTCTTTAAAAAAATTGAAAGACAATTGGACAAATATGAAGAAAAATTGAAGGAACGAAAAAGACTGGCAAGAAAGACAAAACGGAAATGAGTGCAATCACAGTTGATACTCTGTATCACGATATGAAAAAGGAACTGAAACTGGAGATCCTCGTCGGCAATGAGTATATGAAAAAAAGACAGATTACCACATACGACATCTTCAGACCCGGTCTGGCACTCGCCGGTTATACCGGATATTTCCTCAGTGAACGGATAATGATTATCGGCCGGACAGAAATTTCATACCTCAGGACATTGACTGACAAACAGAGGGATAAACGTATCACCGCCATAATGAAATTGGGCACCCCCTGTCTTATCGTAACAAAAGGATTGGACATCGATGAAAAATTCATCAGCGAAGCCAAACTGAGAAAAATACCCATACTAAAAACCCCGATCTCAACCACCCCATTCATCCATTCCTTAACCGCCTATCTCGATTATAAACTGGCGCCAACCGAATATATCCAGGGAACCCTGGTGGACATCTACGGAGTCGGAGTCCTGTTTATCGGAAAACCGGGTACCGGTAAGAGTGAATGTGCCCTTGATCTGATTGAAAGGGGCCATCGGCTTGTTGCAGATGATCTGGTAAAGATCATTCAAAGGGGCAATATCGTTATCGGAACCGGGGCCGAGAAAAGTGAAAAATTGAGACACCATATTGAAATTCGCGGGGTGGGAATTGTTGACATCTTTCGCATATTTGGTGTCAAATCCGTGCGCCTGAGAAAGAGAATTGAGGTTATTATTGAACTGATTTTCTGGCAACATGCTGATGGTAATTACGACCGCATCGGTCTGGAGAGAAGTCAAAAGAAGATACTGGGTGTTAAAGTCCCCCATATAAAAATCCCCCTCACCCCGGGCAAAAATATCTCGGTGATTGCCGAGGTCATCGCAATGAATTATCTTCTGAATCTAAGAGGAATCCATCCGGCAAAGGAATATGACCGCGAACTAAAAAGAATATTGGCAAAACAGCAGATACCCAGTGTCCATTTTAATGAGGATATTGAGTGATTAGAGGTATAATCGTTGGCCACGGTGATTTTGCCCGCACAATGGTCGAAACCGCCGAAAAGATTGTAGGAAAGCAGCCCCTGATTGACATCATCTCCAATCAGGGGCTTTCCTGTGAAGCACTGAACCAGAAGATAAAGGCGGTGCTTGATACCAACGAAAAGTATGAAAATATAATCTTTATCGATTTACCGGGGGGCAGTTGTTCGATAAGTTGTTTCCGAATCTTAAAGGACATACCCGACCTTCATATCATCTGTGGAATTAATCTTGTGATACTGATTGAATTCTTTATGTTGAGGGATAAATATTTGGCCCGGGAACTGGTTCCCATCTTAATTGAGAAGGGCAGAAAAAACATCATCCAGCTCCAGGTTAAATAACTGTGGCGAATAAAGAGATTAAACTTCTGGGTGACATCTTTGAAAAATCAGTCCGGAATTTCCCTGATAAACTGGCTTTAAAAAAAGGTGATACTGAATATACCTATCAAACTCTGAAGGATGAAGTAATAAAATTAAAAAACTATCTACTAAGCCTGGGGTTGAAAAAAGGGAATAAGTTTGCAGTCATCGGGGAAAATTCACCGGAATGGGCAGTTTCATATCTGGCGATTCTGCGTGCCGGGCTGGTCTGCATCCCCCTTGACCGTCTGCTTTCCGAAGCCGAGCTATTACACATCCTGAATACCGGTGAGGCTGTAGGCGTTATTAGTTCAAAAAATTATATCTATAAAATAGAGGCGATAAAACCGCGCTTAAAAAATCTGAAATGGCTCATCTCTATGGATAAGATTAAAGACCTCAAATCCGAAAAAGAATTCGGCGAGATTGAAATCAAATCCGATTCCCTTGCCGTGCTCATCTTCACATCCGGGACAACCGGCCAATCAAAGGCGGTGATGCTGAGCCATAAGAATATCATCAGTAATATTCAGGCGATTGAAAAGTTCATCTATATCGATGAAAATGATACAATGGTATCCATCATCCCGATGCATCATACATTCGAGGCAACCTGCGGGTTTCTATTCACCCTTTATCGGGGTGGGGCAATCTATTATACCCCGAGCCTGAAGCCGAATGACATACTTGCAACAATGAAACAGGCAAAGGTTACCTGCTTAATCGCAGTTCCATTACTCTTTGAGAAATTTATTTCGGCAATGCACCGAAAGGTCGCCGCGGCATCACCAGGCAAAAAGATTCTCTTCAATATTATACGCAAAACAAGTTCCGTTGCAAAATTCTTAAGAAAACCATTGTTTGCCCGGGTGCGTAAAGAGATGGGGCTGGGAAATCTCAGACTTGCTGTTACTGGTGGTGCTGCCCTGACGGAGCGGGTCAGGAATGAATTGGAACTCCTGGGGATTCCTATAATTCAGGGTTATGGTCTTACTGAAGCCGCACCTGTAGTTTCGGTCAATCCCCTTAATAAGGCACGGAATAATTCCGTGGGTATCCCCCTTCCCGGAGTTGAAGTAAAGATTGACAATCCTGATTCTAATGGGGTGGGTGAAATTCTCGTGCGCGGTCCCAATGTAATGCTCGGCTACTACAAAAATGCAAAAGAGACAAATAAAGTGATTAAAAACGGCTGGCTGTATACTGGTGACCTCGGCAAATTTGACCGTAATGGATATCTTTATATAACCGGAAGAAATAAGAGTTTAATCGTTACCCAGACCGGTAAAAACATCTATCCTGAAGAGCTTGAAGAGAAATTAAGTTTTAATAAATGGATAAAAGAAGTCCTTGTTGTCCCCAGAATCGACCCGGTAACGAAAAAAGAAGTAATCTGTGCCCTGATTTATCCTGACTATGAACTCCTGGAAAGTGAAAGCATCACCAAAGGGATAAAAATAACCGAACAGGAGATTCAAAATATCTACAAGGATGTGATCCGCTCCTGTAATGAAGATTTACCGGTTTATAAAAGAATTACTACATTTGAGATAAGAAAAGAAGAATTCCCCAAAACAACCACCCATAAGATAAAAAGACATATCTTTATTTCCCGCACGATAAGGGTCTGAATAAATCTGAATAAACTTCAAAAAGTTGGAAAGCCGTCTACTCAATCACCTTATAAACTTCATCATTTTCATGCACCGGTGAATCAACCTTCATCCCGACCTCATCACCTTTTTTTGCCTTTTCCAGGGACTGGTGTTCAATCTGCATTGAGGCAACCGGTTGGGTAAAATCAGTTATCTTACCCTTAATATGAATGGTATCCCCGACCTTTAATTCATCATCCGTAAGTTTAACCACCGCAACACTAATCTTATTGAAAAAGTGAGTAATCCTGCCAACAAGTTTTTCCATTCTGCCTCCTTTCGTTCTATTCTATTTAAAAATGCCGGGCTGTCAAGTCGTGTTCAGGATAAAAACAAACCCTCCGGTTATCCGGATTATCGATAGGACTCAAATAATCTTCCCCATCCGGTATCAAGAAACTTTCTGACAATTTTTCTCCCCCGGAAAAAATACCAGTAAAAGTCATGATAAAATCTTGAAGCAATATATGACCAGGGGACAATGGGTGTGCGTAAAAGCAGATGTTCAAAAGATTTTAACCTGCCCCAGTAAATTGCCTTCTGGCCTCTTGAGGCGAATGTATCCTTAACATAAAAATGAAAATTGACATTGGAAATATCCTCACCTACAATCTCAATATCTGCAGGGTCTGCATTACCCAATCCCATCTCCCGGGCAAGGCTCAAAAACCGCAAATCCAGGGGGTCAAATCCCATCATCTTTGCAGCAATCGCATCAATTGCAACCGAATCCCCGCTTGCCAGAAGATAATTCTTTATCTCAGGTTCCATTATTCTGGGCCCGGCACCGTTACCCGCAATTGTGCCGTCAGTAAGACAGAAGATACCAGGATGAATCTCCTTCTGAATCTGCAGTAAATCAACCAGCGCCTCATGAATCACCGCATGGGTCCAGTGTCGATTATCATTCAACAATCCACCAAATGCATTCTTCATAGCCCCGGTAATTGTTGTGAAAACATGGGTCTTTAATGTCGGAAGATGAAATGCATTCTTACCGATAAGAATCTTTGGAATCTGAATTCCGTCTTTATAAACCTTATCCAGAACCAGCATCCTTGCTCTTGGTTTATAGATAATCCATTCAATATCAGGTTCGTAAAGATAAACAAACCTCAGACTATGTTTTTTCATTACAGAATTAAGATGATTATTTTCAGCCCCGAGTCTTGGATTTATTACTACGGTCCGGTTCTGGGCAGGAATCAAATCTCTATACCCGAGTTTTTTCAAGCTTGATGCTGCACCATCAAGCTGCCAGGGAGTAGTAGAGCATCCCGGATAATAGAAGTGCCAGGAAATATTTACCTTCAATATTGTCGGCACATCCTTCTTCAAAAAATTTTCAACCCGGGCGAGTTTCAACGCCCTTTCAATATCATCAAGCACTGAATCAGGGCTTGTTTTAACAACTGCAACCCGTGATTTCATTCAGCTTATCCCTCTCGGTTTACAGATTATCTCTTTGACTTGAAAATCAAAAAAATCCTTACCGTGTCTGGGCACACAGACAATTGCGGTATCTGCACCCTCACCGGTTCCACCAATTGAGACTATCTCTTTATTATATGGTATGAGCCCGGCATCCAGTGCCATTATCGCAATCTCCACCGCGACCTTAACCCCCTGGCCGAATATCCTTAAGGTATTGGCAACCAGTTCATCCACCTCAAGTCCGCCAAATTGCTTTCTTACCGCCCTGCCCACCCCGCCGAAGAAATGGGTTCCGGTAAAAATAAAAACACCTTTTTTTCTCAAGAATTCCTCAGTCCTTTCTGTCATCTCCTTTTTCCCTGGTTTATAAAACCCCGCCTGATGTGATACCGAGACAATCCTCATCCCCTTTGCCTTTTCAAGTAACTTCTTTGTAGTATAACCGCTGCATGACGCAACAACAATATTCTTAATCTTCAACTGTTTTGCCCGTTTTAAGGCAAGTTCAATCGTTTGAACGGTATTTTTCCTGCCGGGTCCTTTCCAGTAATGGACTTCACATCTCATCAAACCTCCTTGGGTTATTATAATACTGTTTTGGGAAAAGTCAATTATAAATCATTTAAACTGCTCCGGCTATCTCTTTCTCAATCCATCCCCTGGTTTGCCGATTGATTCACAAAAGCAGCATACCCCTGGCATACGGACAGCTCAAAAACATTCTTATTCCGGTTGAATATAGCATCAAAAACAGAGGCAGTCAGTTCAAGCCCGGAATTCTTTGCAAAGAAAAGTAAAATACATCACCGCCCCTATCAGAAGACAATTCACAGGTCCCGTTCCTATACTGCATACACCGACCACCAACTATAGGCTCATTAAACCATCTTCTCTTTCGTTTTCACCAAGATATGGTATGGGTTGTATCAACCAGCAAGGATAAAATTTTATAAAGCACAATCCCTGAAAACCTTCTATTCACCCCGCAGCAGGGTTGCCATGGGGTCCCAGGGTGGCAGGTGGGTCGGCTTCTCCTTAAATATATCCCTGATTCTTTTGGGCAGGTATCGCTTATTGATAATCACTGCATAGACATATTCATCAAACCAGTCATTATACATAACCCAGTGTCCATTATCGCCCTTCTTCTTACCGTGGCTGTCCTCAACCCACCACTTTACAGGTTTATCCTTTTTTATATCAACTCCCATAAATACCATTGCATGATTACCGCCACTCTCATGAAACAGAATGCGTTCTTCTTTATTCAACACAATTGTAATTTTGTATAGGGATTGGTAATCAAAAATTCGAGGAGAAAGAATTCCATTTTTTGAATCCCTGTCTTTAATAATATCGCAGGCAAACCAGACCGGTTCGTCATCAAGCACCGACTTCATTGTAAGTTCCTCCATTATCTTGATGTCAAGGTTTGCATAGACCGGATCCGCACATTCTACAATATTACGAACATTATCACACTGATAAAGACGATTGAATTCCTTGCCCGGATAATTAAAAATTGCAACATAATCCTTTATATCAATCCCGACGACATCCTGATAAAACTTTTTGGGTGTATACGACTCAGGAGGAGAAATATTACCATCTTTATCTTCATATCTCCAGATAAATCTTGACGGCGGTTCACCCAGATTCAAAATAAGAATCCGGTATATCGTCTTCAGCATCCCGACCTTCTTCTGCCTTAATATATCAGTCCCGGCGCCATCCTTTGCAAGCTTTCTTAAAATCACCGCATCCTCACGCAGTTTTTGTGAAATAATCCGATTCATCACCCAGGAATTATTAGAATTGTAGGTCTCCGGCATCGCAGACCTAGGAACAACACCATACTTATCAATAAGATTTACCACATAAGACCAATAACCACCATCAAATACCGGTCGGTCGAGAAACAGAGAAAGTTCACGGTCAAGTAAATTCCGGTCCCGGGAATCAATAATGAATTCGAGAAATCGATTTGCCTTTTCCAGTTTATCCCAGAAAAAGAGATAGGTCTGAGAAAACTCAAAATTCTTTAAATTATATTTTTTAATCACCCTGGGTCTTAATACATTCAACCCGGCAAAAAGCCAGCATCTTCCACTCCGTTTCTGGTCGGTAATACCCCTGGTCTTGATTTTATGAGTAAAAAGATTATTATGACGGGCAAGAAAACGGTGATTCAGACAGAGGTCGGTCAACTTATTATTGACAATGGCATTCATTATGGCATAATCTTCAGGTCCAGGTTTCATCCCACTCTGGATATCCTTGATAATATCCGTGGTTAAAGCACTGCCTGGGATATCCCGGGCAAAAGAAAATAGTGGAACAATGATACAGATAACAGAAAAAATTCTCTTCACCCAAACCTCCTTTCTTATCTCCTTTTATTATACCTGTCTTCGACTATCTGTCAATCAGGGCGGGTCTACAAATAACACAAATAACTATTGACAAAATCTCTATTCTGGATATAATCTCAACCATTATGAAAGATTTTATCCGAGATTTCCTTCAGATCGATTCCCTTATTGCGTTGACAGTTATCCTTTTACTTAACAAGGTGGGACTGATGCTTCCTTAACCCTATATCAAGGAAGCACAGGCCCGCCAGATTCCCTGGCGGGCTTTTTTTTATGAAAGGAGAAATAGATGCATAAAGTCTCAATCTTCGATACCACCCTGAGGGATGGTGAACAGGCACCCGGCTTCAGTATGGGGGTTGACGAAAAGATAAAGATGGCAATCCAGCTTGAGAAGCTGAATGTGGATGTTATCGAGGCGGGATTTCCCATATCCTCAGAAGGTGATTTCAACGCCGTCGCAGAAATCAGTCGAAAGGTCAAGGGGCCGGAAATCGCCGGGCTGGCAAGGGCTTCAGAAAAGGATATTGCCCGGGCCTGGGAAGCATTAAAAAACAGCCCACACCCGAGAATTCATACATTCATTGCCACCTCACCCATCCATATGAAATACAAATTGAAGATGGAGCCGGATGAGGTCTATGAGCGGGCAATAAAGGCCGTAAAATTTGCACGCAAATTCACCGACAATATCGAATTTTCTGCTGAGGATGCAACCCGCAGTGAACCGGAATTCTTAATCAGAATACTCAACGGTGTTATCAAGGCCGGGGCGAGAATCGTCAATATTCCTGATACCGTAGGCTATACTACACCGGAAGAATTTTCAAAATTAATCTTATTTATTAAGAGTAGAATAAAGGATGCCGTAATCAGTGTTCACTGCCATAACGACCTGGGCCTGGCAAGCGCCAATTCACTCGCCGCCATAAAATCCGGTGCGAGACAGGTGGAATGCACCATCAATGGAATCGGAGAAAGGGCAGGAAATGCCGCGCTTGAAGAGATTGTGATGGCATTAAAGACGAGAAAGAGAAGTTTCCAGTGCACAACCGAAATCGATACCACCCAACTCTATCCCACAAGCAGACTGCTTTCATCCATCACCGGGGTTGAGGTTCAACCCAACAAGGCAATCGTCGGCAAGAATGCATTCGCCCATGAGGCGGGAATCCACCAGGATGGAATCCTGAAAAAACAATCAACCTATGAAATAATGAAGCCGGCAGATATCGGCCTTCCATCAAACAGCCTGGTCCTGGGCAAGCATTCAGGCCGCCATGCATTCAGGACAAGGATCAACGCCCTTGGCTATGAATTCACCCGGCCCCAGTTAAATACACTATTTGCAAAATTCAAAAGACTGGCGGACAAAAAGAAAGAGATATATGACGCAGATTTAGAAGAACTCATCACGGAAGAATTTTATCGGGTCAATCAGATGTATCACTTTGAATCAGCAAATTTCGCCGGGGGCAGTGATATGATTCCTGTTGCTACAGTCCAGATTAAAATAAATAAAAAATCTTATAAAGAAGTCGGCTATGGAGACGGTGCAGTTGATGCCGTTTACAATGCCATAAAAAAAATGACCAAAAAAAACTGCCGACTGGTCCATTTCCATATCAGTTCCATAACAAAGGGTTCAGATGCCCAGGGTAAGGTAACCGTGCAGATTGAAGAAGACGGTAAAGAGGCAACAGGCCAATCCACCCATACCGACATCGTCATTGCCAGTGCCAGGGCATTTGTCCAGGCATTGAATCGGCTTGATATGAAAAACAGGTTGAGATAGGAGGAGCAATGGCACAGACAATCACCGAAAAGATTATTGCCCGGCATACCGGCAAAAAAACAGTCTCACCTGGTCAGCACCTCCTTGCCCGGGTCGATTTTATGGTCGCCAACGACATCACCGCGCCACTCTTTATCAACCTTCTCAGCACGATATCAGCACCCAGACTCAAACTGAAAAACCGCATCGCCTTAGTCCCGGACCATTTTGCCCCGAATAAAGACATAAAGTCGGCGGAAAATGTCAAACTGCTGCGTCGATTTTCCCGGCGTTTCCACATCAAATATTTCTTTGAGACCGGCAGGTGTGGTATTGAACACTGCCTGCTTCCGGAAAAAGGTCTTGTCCTGCCGGGCGAATTGATCTGCGGTGCAGATAGTCATACCTGTACCTACGGAGCCGTAGGCGCGGTCTCATTTGGTGTCGGCAGCACAGACATTGCCGGTGCCCTGCTCTCTGGTAAAATCTGGTTAAGGGTGCCGGAAACAATAAAAATAGTCTATCAGGGCAAACCAAAAAAATGGGTCTATGGTAAAGATATAATTCTCTTCACCCTGAAAAATCTTGGACGCACTGCCCGATACCGTGCATTGGAATTTTCCGGTGAAACACTCAGCCATCTTGATATGAATCAGAGGTTCACAATCTGTAATATGGCGATTGAAGCCGGGGCAAAAAATGGAATTATTGAGCCGGACAGGATTACCCTCGATTATCTTAAAAATCGTGCCCGGAGAAGATATAAGATATTCAAGAGTGATCCCAATGCCCTTTATAAAGATATAAAAATCTATGACATCTCAAATCTCGAACCCCAGATCGCCCTGCCCCATTCTCCATCCAATGTTAAATCCGTCAATGAAATCGGTAAAATTGAGGTCGACCAGGTATTTATCGGTTCCTGCACAAACGGCTGGTATAGCGATTTAAAGACTGCGGCTGAAATCATCAAAAATAAAAAAGTTGCCGATTCAGTGCGCCTGATTGTCGGCCCGGCAACACCTGAAATCTATTTAAGATGTCTGAAAGACGGAATCCTGGAGACATTCCTCAATGCCGGCGCGGTAATATCACCCCCCACCTGTGGTCCCTGCCTGGGCGGACATATGGGAGTTCTTGCGTCTAAAGAACGTGCTGTCTCAACGACCAATCGGAATTTCATCGGTCGTATGGGACACCCTGATAGTGAGGTCTATCTTGCCAGTCCGGCAGTCGCTGCAGCCAGCGCAATCAAAGGCAGAATCTGCCATCCTGAGGAGGTCTTATGAAACTGAAAGGAAAAATCTGGCTTTTTGGTGATGATATTGATACCGATATCATCATTCCGGCCCGGTATCTGAACATAACCGACCCGAAAGACCTGAGCACCCATATATTCGAACCGGTGCGGCCAGGCATCTCGGAAAAGATGACACCGGGAGATATCATCCTGGCTGGTGAAAACTTTGGTTGTGGTTCATCAAGGGAACATGCCCCGTTGGCAATCAAGGCCGCTGGTATCAGTGCGGTCATCGCAAAAAGTTTTGCCCGAATCTTCTATCGCAATGCGCTCAACATCGGGATGCCGGTAATAATCTGTCCTGCGCTCTATGAAAACGCCCGAGAAGGTGATACCCTTATGATTGACATCAAACAGGGTAAGATAAGAAATTATCGAACCGGCGGAGTCTTTACATTCCCACGATTTGAAGACTTTATGCTCGACATCATCAATGCAGGTGGGTTAATCCCTTTTATCCTGAAAAAAAATTTAATAAAATAAAAAGGAGATGAAAATGTTCTTTGATTGTTTTACATCAGAAGGCGTGCTTGTCACTGCCCCCTTAGATATCGGAATCAAAAATCCGGAAAGATTTGGGTCTGAATCAGACCAGAAGGAAGAGGACAATGACAAAAGATAGAATAAAACTATTAATCCTGCCCGGTGACGGAATCGGTCCGGAAATAGTAGAACAGGCATTAAAGGTTATAGATATTATCAAAAAGAACGGGATAATGATTGAAACCGAGACCGAACTTATTGGCGGAGCCGCTATTGACCAATATGGTATACCGATTACCAGAGAGGTCATTCAAAAAGCGGATAATGCAGATGCCGTAATCCTTGGTGCAGTCGGTGGCACAAAATGGGAATCTCTGCCAGCCGATTTAAGGCCGGAACAAGGACTGCTCAGTCTGCGCAAGGCTCTGAATCTCTATGCCAATATAAGGCCGGTCAAGGTGCTTGATAGCTTACTCGATTCCTCAACCCTGAAAAAAGAAATCATTAAAGGAGTCGACTTCGTTGTGGTGCGGGAACTCACCGGTGGAATCTACTTTGGCGAGCCGAGGGGAATCGATGATAACAAGGCATTCAATACTGAAATCTATTTTAAGAATGAGATTGAGCGGATTGCCCGAATCGGATTTCAAATCGCCCGCAAAAGAAAAAAGAAACTGGTTTCAGTAGATAAGGCGAATGTCCTTGAATCGTCTATGCTCTGGAGAAAGGTTGTTGCTAAAATCCATAAAGACTATCCTGATATCCAGTTGAGCCATCAGTATGTTGATAACTGTGCAATGCAGATAATAAAAAATCCCCGCCAGTTTGATGTCATCCTGACCAACAATATATTCGGTGATATTCTCAGTGATGAATCTGCAATGCTTACCGGTTCAATCGGAATGCTTGCCTCGGCAAGTCTTGGACCGAAAAATAGCTTATATGAACCGGTCCATGGAAGTGCCCCGGATATCGCCGGTAAGGATATCGCCAACCCCTGTGCTGAAATCCTGTGTATCGCGATGATGTTCGATTATACATTCAACCGGGCTGAGATTTCAAGGACGATTAAAAATGCGGTTGAGGATGTGCTAAATCAGGGATTTCGAACCCCGGATATTGCGCAAGCAAATTCCCATATCATTTCAACCTCAAAGATAGGTGATAAGATCGCCCGGCGGGTCAAAGAACTATTACCTGCTGAATAATATAACGAAATAAACCAGCAGACATTGACTCCCTTTCAGTAATAATTATAATTATAGGTGGGGTATCATTATTATGATAACAAACTTTCTGCAGAAAAGCTGAAGCGCTGTTACGAAATCGCACCAGCCCGCGTTAAGCAGTATCTTGAAGCAGAGATAAAATTTGTCCTAAAAAAACTCCATCCCCTCTCTAAGGTTCTGGAATTAGGATGTGGATACGGAAGGGTGCTTGCACCACTTACGCAATATGCCGGGTTTGTGGTCGGTATTGATACATCATTCCAGAGTTTATTAATGTGCAGAAAAACAATGCAGGGGATTTCCAATTATGCCTTATCGAATATGGACGCCGTATGCACCGGGTTTCCTGATCGGTTATTTGATACAGTCGTCTGTATACAAAACGGAATATCAGCGTTCAATGTGAACCAATCCGGGTTGATAAAAGAAAGTATAAGAATCACAAAACCTGGAGGAACAATTTTATTTTCAAGTTATTCTGATAAATTCTGGGCGCACAGACTCCAATGGTTTGAGATGCAATCCAGAGCCGAATTAATCGGCAAAATCGACACGAAAAATACACGCAATGGGAAAATTATCTGCAAGGACGGTTTTACCGCCGGCACTGTGAGAGCGGATGATTTTAAAAGGTTGATATCAGGATTTAATGTTGAGACAACAATAACCGAAGTCGACGAATCGAGCGTCTTCTTTATAATAAAAGTGAACACAAAATCAAAATAGCACCTATTTCCACTTACGAAGTGGAAATCAATTTACATACGAAGATTTGAGCCAAACAGCTTAAAATTGTCCAATGTCCAGACCTGACATCATTTCAGACTATTTCAAGCCTGCTTTTACTTTCTTCTCAGTATCGTTTTCGATTTCTTTGTCTATTTCCTCCTGGTTATCAAAATAGAACGAAATCGCATCGTAAATTTGGGCAAGGGTCAAATGAGGAAGTTCACGCAGAATTTCTTCTGGTGTATAGCCCACTTTGTAATAAATAACGAGATTCTTAACCGAAGTCCGTGTGTTTTTAATCACCGGACGACCACCCAGAATGCCCTTCTTCGTTTCTATATGTGGATGTTTAATCTTAGCAATCAATTTCATACCCAAATTATATTTATAAAATTTCTTCAGTCAAGTCTTCCTTCCACTTACGAAGTGGAAATCAACTTATATGCGAAGATTTGGGCGCACATTTATATAATTTCTAATTTCCAGGTCTGACCTCGAATTTGCCTGACCCTGTATATTCTACTCAGGTGTATTTCTGAATAAGCTTCTCAACGATGATTTTTGCATTGATGATCAAATCAGTTTCCTGCTCATCAAAGAGAAAGGGCTGCAAAATACCTGCCTGTTTTTTCAGTTCAATCCCGGAAAACCCCCTCACACAATTAGATAGTATCTCAAATGGCTCCTTTTTATAGCCCAATTCCGCAAAGATTCTTTCATCAACCGTAAACTTTTGCGACAGCATAAAGATAATATCATAAAGATGCCGCGCCATTTTCTTTTTCACCAGGGCATCGATCTTGTCAGCAAATAGAATACTCTTTTTTGTACACACACAGGGATAGGTTTCACCATATCCGGTGATCAGTTCGGTTTCCGTTTTGATCTCCCACCTCGGAATATTTACCTCGAACTTAATCAGTAACCCGGATTCCCTGGTATGTTTGGTTTTAATGCCATAGATTTTTTCAATATCAGGAAAATTAAATCTACCTACCAGAACTTGTCCCCAATGTGAAAATGTGACCTTGCTTCTAATTCCTGACCTTTTCAGCTCGATAATCAGGCTATGACAAAGCTCCTCGAATTTTCTCCGGCTAATTTGGTTTGAATTAAAATCGAGGTCCTCAGAGAATCTCTTAAGGTTATGGACCAATCTGAGATATGTGCCGCCCGTGAAAAACAATTGTTTTCCCGCATCAGTTCGGTATACCTGCTTGAGCAATAACACCTGAAGATATTCCCGCAGGATACCCCTGGTCTTATCAGACGGCATATTACGCAATCTTGCCTGTTCGATCAGTGTATCATAGGTTAGCATAAATCTCCCCTGCATTCAGATTGTATAATCTGGCATACCTGTATACTTTCTTCCGGTTGAATGCCTTGATTTTTCCTCTGTCAAACCGCATATCCGGGAGCTCGAATTTCTTTTTCCGGTATGTCTGGAAATACAGGTAATCAATGAATGCTTTTTCAGGCTCGGCAATCAAAACTGGCAACCCCCTGATCTCTTCGATCGAATATCCATTGAAGACCTCCGGTCTCACCGTGCGGTACAGGAACAGGCCATAGCGGTTCTTGTACTTGCGCGTTGGCTTGGTCGTAATCGAGGTTACCGCCATAGAAACTTCCGGGATAATGCTGTAATGAGACAAGGCTGTCTCTAAAGAAATATATGATGGTTGGTACATTTTATTCGCCACATAAAGGTCCGGAATATTCACCTGTTTTGGATAGGCAATTTCATAGAGCCCTTTTTTCAAAGACATAACCCAGCCCTTGCTTTTCCAACGGTACATAAGTTTGCGCAGATTCTCCTTTGTTTCATTCGGATACAGCAACAACAGTTCATCAAAGGAAAAGACAAAGAGCCTGTTCGCTTCTAAGGTTCTGTACATCTCCATAAACTTCATTTTATATAATGCCCTTTTTTGTCCATTATCTGAAATATTATACAGATAATTAGAAAAGTGTCAAGGTCCTGTTTGTGACCGTTAACAGACATCGATTCCACTTACGAAGTGGAAATCAATTTATATACGAAGATTTGGGCCAGACAGCTTAAAATTGTCCAATGTCCAGACCTGGCATCATTTCATTCAAAAAATTTTTCAACTTCTGCCGTAACAAACTTATTTGTTAAATCCAAATCAGTTCCAGTAATAAGAAGGTAATACCTTCGGAAAATTTTAGCAAGATTATCATTACAAGCGTGCGCTTGTTTAAACGTCGGGATTCTTCTTTTAAAACGTTTTTGATTACAGACTCGATGGGCTATAAATTTATGTCTAAAAATTACTGTTAATTTACGTATCTCTTTAATCTTTTTAAGATCTTCATTTACGATATTTTTATCAATATAATCCCCCTTACCAGCCAGTTCTGTAAATTCTTTGTTAAGTCATCCTTCTTCATATTTTCGTACAAAATTATTCATGTTATTCAAATTTAAATGAGTATAAGTACGCCTTGAAATCAATTGGGGATTATTTTTTACCTCATTTAGTAAACTTACTAATGAAACAACATCCGGTCCAACATCTATAAGACGATAAATGCCAGTACTTATAGCAGCGCTATGTACCATTCCAAGATACCGATAGAGAATATTTTTTTCTGGAAATTTACCTGAATTTTTAAAATTTTTCCCTAACGTTGTATAAATGGCTTTTAATTCTAACAAATATTCAATTTCTGCCCTCAAATCATTTTCTACCCACCGCTTCCATTTGTTTATTATACCAGATTTATTCATAGAATCATCGATTCCGTCGTTTTATATTAACAAATTCGCTCGGTAATTTCACAATAAACACTCCCACATACCATTTCCTCTAATGCTGAAATTTGACCCCCACACGATTCTCATTTACTCGCCCTTTTGGCTAATGAAGCAGGACATTTACCACGATAACTGCATGCCCGGCATTTCCATTCCTTTTTTGTCGGTATTGCCTTACGCTTTTTTAGCCAAAACTTTAAAGCCCAATTTAAATCTCTGATAATTCTATCTCTGTCATATCTTTCTACCCACGCTACAATATCGCCTTTAGAGCATTTGGGACATAAATCTTTTTTCTTTATTATACCAACTTTTCTTTTCGACAATTTTAAAATTTTTTCTTCCTGAGTTAACTGGCAAAATCCGCATGTTGGGGTCGTAACTATTATTATATATTTAAGGTATTCAGTATAAAAACCAAGGCTATCTAATAGCAAACAGTATAAAAGTGCTTGAATATGTTGTGGCATTGAGAAATGAGGACTTCTTGAAGTTTTTCGTTCAATAACATATTTAGGGACTTTATTTGAAAAAACTACGCAGTCGGGCATTCCAAGAATAAAAATACCTCTATACTTCATTATTAACATTGATTCTATTAAATTAACTCTTTTACCTTTTTTAATTTCTTCTGCTATAAGCTCGAGAGGTTTTTCTATAGCTAAATCCTCTATTTGTTCATGCCTCTCTATGCCAATTAGCATTGCTTCGGTCTTAAACTCTCCATATTTCATTTTCATTTCAATCTGCTTTTCACAATAATATTGCTGAGCTATGTTATGTACAGAAATGGATACAATATTATATCTGCGTGATTTGGAGGTCATATTTTTATATTCTTCATATAAACGAAGTAATTTATTAAATGGAGAAATATTTTTTTTCTTTATAACTGGTGCAGATTTTTTTGATATCCTCAGCTTTCTCATTTACTTCCTCAAGAAATATTTATATTATTATTCATTAAATTCCTCATACCCCCCCTCAAGTAATCAACCCCTGAGGCGCCGAGGATGTTGAAGATTTGGTCTGGCTGGTTTTTGATATCATCATCGCCAGTTTTGAATCTTATGTGCCCGTATTTTGCTTTTTTACTAAAACCCTGTTTCATCCTCATCCAGCAACCCTCCATATTTTTCTCATAAATTTCTCAGCCCAGTATTTGCGGGGGATTTTATCAGATACCGGCTCTTTTAAACGATTTAGATTTCTCGGAGAAAGTTTTCTATCGTGCTGTAAAACTCCAACAACAATTGCTGAACTTACACCTACCTTTTGAGCACAGTCTTTAACCCGATATTCAGAAATATATTTGCTAAAAGGCCTGAAATATTCTTGAATTTCACCGGCTTTAATCATTTTCAGGGCAAATCTATCAGCTTGTTTCTCTTTTGTTGTACTTATAATTTCAAGACTATCAATAAAGTAATCATTGCTCTTTTTCAGATGTAATAAAATGTGGGCAGTCTCATGAGCGACTGTGAACCAGAAATTATCTATTCTATTATATCTTACTGTATAGGCAATTACTGGATTTTTCCTATCGAAAAAAGCAGCTCCATCCAAATAGGTTTTTTGCAGATGACTTAATACAAAGAACTTTATTCCAGCAGCATTTAAATCTTTAAGAAATTTTTTAATCCCATTTGGTTGAAGTGTGTAAATAGTAAAATTGTTAACAATTTCTTTTAATTTTTTCTCGCTATAATTATTTACTGAATATATCCGCGCACATTTTTTAGCCATATTAAACCAGGTATATGCATGATACAAATTGAATTTACCAAAAGCCGAAGACTTACGCAAATTTGGCAATGGCACACTTTCTAACCGTTTGAAATCGAGCGATTTTCTGCCCCAGAACCGCTGCACTTGTTTTTTTAGTTCATCAGGATTTTTATATTTTGGGAGCCAGCCCTTCTTTACCATCTCTTTAATAGGCATATAGTTAAAGATATTCGCAAGGAGGTCAACTCGTTTTGCACTTCTCTCGTCCTTTTTAAGGCGCAACCTATAATTTGCATCCAGAGCAATCCAAAATTGTGGTGATTGCCCAAATGCTTCGCTCAACAGCCTTGCAGTCTCAACAGTTATTGCCTGTTTATTCTTAATTAATTGGTTTACTGATTTCAAAGACATACCAATTATTTCGGCAAGGTCTTCCTGACGCCATCCACGAGCTTCTAATTCCTCTTTTATAAAAGCACCCGGTCCTATGTTAAGATAAGGTTTATATTTTTTTGCCATAATTATTTTGCATAATGTTTAGAAATCTTTTTTATTATGATTTTTCCGATTGTTTTTTCTTTATTTTGCCACTGAATATCAACGAGAAGGCGGTAAGATTTGTTAAGCCTGACTGAATATCTACCAGCATAACCTTTTAAGCGTTTAAAATGTAGCGAAGCAGAATTCCATAAATCGTATATATCCTTTGCAGCCTCGAAGGACTCTATCCGCATAAAGAATTTCCTAATAACGCTCTTTGGAAATCCGCACTTGGGACTATGCCCTTTCGTATAGATCTCAAGCAGCTCCTTATTCCCAAACTCAACCTGCAACCCCTGAACTCCATAGTCTATTAAGTATAATGATAATTAGCAGATTGTCAAGATGCAATTTACCTATGGGGTTAAATTTTAATATACAATTCATCATCGTCAGAACCTTTTAATAATACAATTACTGAGCCGGTCTTATTTTTTCATTCTCAATACTGTTCATATTACATTCCGGTTTTTCCTTTAATAAAAACCACACATAACAGGACAACGATAGTCAGAATCAACATAGCCAAGTAAAAAAGATAAACATTGCGAAATTTGAGAATGGTCCACCTGCTTGTTTTCGTCTTATATTCTTTCTTAATTTCTGGTAGTTTCCCAATAGCGTGTGCGTTAGGATCATATACCCCAGGGTTTTCAGGTATTCTCCATTTTTCAAATGCTTTTGTCAATTGTTCATCATTTCGCAAAAACTTTTCTAATTTGTTTCCTCGATATATATATTGTCGCTGAATACGTTTAAATTCAACTTCAATGAAACAAAATAGTACAGGAATAAAGAAAGCCAAAATGAATACAGTTATTAATCTGCTTTGAAGACCAAATCCGACAACAGCGATCCATAATGTAATCACCCATCCTTTGATTTGAAAAAGCATACTATCATATCGTCCTATCACAGATGTTATTAAGTCCAGCTCTTTTTTTAATAAATCTAATTTGAACTCAAATAATTCCTTTTGTGATGATTCCATTTTGCCTCCTTAACTTTTTATTCCCACCAGCACCTTGCTCATCTAATACTTCCCTGCCTGTAATTTTACCCCCTTTCATTAAATTCCTCATAAACCTTCCTCAGGTAATCAACTCCTGAGGCGCCGAGGATGTTGCAGATTTGGTCTGGCAGAAAGGCCTAACATTATTTCCGTCCAGACCAATCCAGTAAAAAAATCGAAGGAGTGCTTTAGAGTGTGGACATTTTATGTTGGTTGTGGGAAACGTTGGGTACATTTATACCGCCTTCACAAACAGAACTTCTTCTCCGAGCATATCAATAATTTTTACTGCCACACGAATTTTATTTTTAGAAATTTCTAATTCGTATTTACCTTCAACTAAGTCGTTTTTCGTCTTTGGGATATCTGAATATACGATATGGAAGGTGCTGCCATCGTAGTTATTGTCAATTAAAACACAGTCAATCATAGACCTAAAATCAGGTATTTTTACTTTAAAGAGTTTATTATCAATATTAAGCCGTTCAATTATTGTTGGCGATATAAAGTCTTTTATCTCTACTATTGCCTTGTTATTCCTTCTTTTTATGTTGACTTTTGCTTCTGCTGGTCTATGGATTAAGAAATTTCCATACTTTTTATCCGTCTTAAGTTCAATTACTCTTATCTTATTTACAGGATGTTTCTTATTCCATTCACCAATCCAGGGGTCAACTGCAAGCTCTTTACCGAGGCAAACAATAGTTATATCTCTATCTTCATCAGGTCTTTTCTTTAATTCATCAGCAAGAAGTTGTAAGTCAAGAAGTGTTAGAGGATGATTGAAATCAATAATTTTTACAATGTTCTTTCCCAAAGTTCCATCGAAGAATCTATCGGTTCTTGATCGCTGTATTCCAATGTGCTGGACTGCAAGTTCTATTGCCTCGGTTTTTAAAAGTTTAAGGTCATAATCATTAACCTTATAAATAGCAAATGTAGGATATTTTGTTTTACTCTCCTTTACTTGCTCATTTATTATTTTTTGTAATTCTCTGCTGGTTAAATGAACTGCTCCTTTGTTTATATCACAGCCAATCCATCTTCTTCCAAGTTTTCGAGCAACCCTTGCAGTTGTGCCTGAGCCGATAAAACAATCAAGAACTATATCATCTGGATTGGAAGCAAAGGTTATAATCCTATATAGTAGATTTTCACTTTTCTTAGTTGTAAAACTAGCACCATACTCATAGGCAATAATGTCATCCCATAGGGTATCACATATAGTTTCTTTGGAAGGCCGTATATAATATTCCGGTACGCCCGTTGGGCCAAGTCTTATAAAATCCAGATCCGAATGTTTAACCGCATATTTTTCGAAAGGTATTTTATCAGCAAACTTGTCTAGATACTCCTTATAATTACTAACTGCTTTGTATGCCCTCTCCTTTTTCCACATCCATTGCCCTGTACTTATTTTAACCCCTAGAAGATCATATCTTAAAGTTGGTCTGTCAGCCGGCTGAGAGAATACATGCCAATATCCCTTCCGAAAAAATTCTTTTGTAGGAGGCTTGAATTTTGCGTTAGGATCTTTGGAATACCACAAGACGAAGTCTCCATATCGATTCATTTTAGAAAAACCTTTAAACTGAATCTGTAAATTCTTGTTGATGTTTCTAAGTAGAATTGTGTTCCTATAATTGTCAGGTAAGAACACCTCATCCATCAGAAGTTTTATGTATGGTAGTTGCTCGTCGTTTAAATGCACAAAAATACTCCCAGTCTCTGACAACAACTCTCGCAGAAGCATCAATCTTTCGTACATAAACTGGAAATACTCATCCCGCTTCCACAGATCCTCATACATAATTTGCTGTAAAACGGATGCATCGTCTTCTTCCATTTTACCTAAACTTTTTAGTCCTCTTAATTCTACTTTTCTCACATAGTCCTTGTTGGTTGAAAACGGTGGATCAATATAAATCAAATCAATTTTTCCTCTAAATCCTTTTTCTAATAGCGTTGCTAAAACATCCTTATTATCACCGTGAAATAAAAGATTTTGCCAGTTGTCTTTCAGTTCATCATAAGTTGGTGTTTCAACAATTCTACCAGTATTTAAAGGATCAAAAACTTCTACGAGCTGAGCAGGAAAACCCTTTACATAATCTAAAGGCTTTTTACCTACCCAGTAAAGCATAGGTCTTCCTTTTGCGGGGGTGATTTTGATTTTATTTTCCTCACTCATTTTTTCCTCCTTTTGATAAAGTGAGTAAAAATCGCATAAAACTTCCTGTAAGATAAATAATAAATTCAATTTCTTTCTCGGATAATTTTTCATTGTGTTTAACATTTTCATTTTGATATTTTGCATATTGAGAGATGAGAGTGTTATACATATTTATAATTTCTTGGTTTATATTTTTCGTTTTCAAATATCTATACAACTCTTCTCTTTGGTTTTTCAAAGATTTTCTGTTTCTTAAAACCTTTTTTAATAGCTGTTCCAAAGAAAATCTTAGATTGTCAAGGATATTTCTGGGAGATTCTTTTTTCATATACTGTTTTAGAGATAAGTTAAAATGTTTATATACTTCAGGATACTCTTCTAACCAATCCAGAAGTTCATTGACAATCTTTTTGTCTAACAATTTTGCCCCCGCAGGATAAAATTTATAACTATTATTTTTATGTATAAGTTTTACTGGAATAAATGAAATATCTATAGTTTTTTTTATTTTTTTGTATAATTCTGTTTTTATTGTCGCATTTATCTGTTTACACCAGAAAAAACCCTGGAGATAAAAAATTAATTTTTTAAAATCAGAACAATTTTCTATAATCTTGTATATTCGGCTATCTTTGGATAAGTTATATGTTTTATCTGATAAATTGTCAATTACTGGGAAAGAAGATTCTACTACGATAGATGACTTTTCTTTTTCACCAACAATATGGAGATATTCACTGATAAATTCTCCTTCTACAAGCATAGTTCTAAAGAGGTTCTTTAATATGTTTAAAACCCTGTTTTTAAAAAAGATAAAAGACTGATTATCATTTATATCTATATTCCATCTTCTGTTGAAATTTTTTATCTTCCTCTTTAAAGATTTTATCTCTGGCTTCTTTGTTTTTTTCATCTTTAACTTCCTATAACGCAAGTTCCTCAACATAATCATCTCTTCGACTCCAAATCAAAGATTTTATATTATACCGCTCAAGTGCACTTATCAAGTCAGGATTTATCGGTTGTACTATATCATTTAAAACTCCATAAGCGGTAGAATCAGAAGCTCTTACTTCTTTTGTATCTGTCCATGAAAATATTAAAGATGTGATGTTCTGGCGATTAGGGCGATTTATAGCTCTTAATATCCTCTCTGGTTTTGTTTTTGACGCTGGAATTACAAAATCAAAGAAATGCATAAATCCACTTCTTCCTGTGAAATTCACTGAGGGGGTAAAACGAATTTCATTAAGTTTGAGGTATTTTTCAACATCTTCTCTAAAGATACTTGCTACCATTGGAGCAGCCATTACAAAAAGGTCGTTTATAGATAGTATTGCTTGGATAAGATTATGTTTTTTTTGAGGAAAATTGTCGGGTCTTGCCTTTACAACAAGCTCATCTTCCATAAGACGAACACCAAAGCCATTTAATATTGAGTGAAGCATTTGTTTCCTCTTTTCTGTTGTAAATTCACATCCACTTAACTTGAGGTCTGCTATAGTATACCCGTCATCTGTTAAAATAATTCCTCCATCTGACTTTTTTACATATATTCGCAAGTGGTCATTATGTCTATCAAGAAAAGGAGTTGTAATTTCACAAATGCCATTTATATCTTCTACATTAATTTTTTCCCGAAGCCATTCAATATAAGCATTAACCAAATCCTGACAATATTTTATCATATAAACAACCCCTTTTGTATTGCAGGTGGTTCAATAATATTACAGTAACGAAAAAAGTCTTCTAAAGTTCTAAAGAGGTCCCCTGTATTAGGGAATTTATCAGACGGGGCAGGTATTGCCCATTTATCCATAAAGCCTTCTACATATAGATGTAAATGGGGACACTGTATAGTCTGCCCATTATACGGAGTAAGATAGGGTAAAGGGATTGAAGTAACTTCTGGATTTGTATGAGGAGAACCATCAATATCAAGCCGTACAAGAATAATTATCTTACGGTAGCGTTCTTGATAGGTACATTTGGTAAGTCTGATTCTCCCTTTTTTATTAACATCTATTAAAAAAGATTCCATTTCATTAATTGAAACAATAGGTATGGTTAAAATTTCTCCAGCAGGGGGGAAATTATAATAAGTGTCCGTAGTTTTCTTCTTCTGTATAGAAATTAAGACGTCTGCTTCACTTTGAGTTAACATCTTTACTTCCGTATTCATAAATTGCCTCTTTAATTTTATTTATATTTACCACCCCTATTTCATCTTTATCAGTAAATAAAATTTCATATTTCAGTTTATCTGGATTTAAACTTTCAATCTCTCTGACCTTTGCGGCTTTTAATCCATTTTCACCATCTATTTCATCTTTTTTAAGCTTTTCCATTTTTATTTCTACAATTATCATCTTTCCGTTTTTCTTTCTTATCAAAAAATCAGGAAAATAAGGATGATATTTATTATCTTTACCTTTATATTCAAAAAAGAAGTCTGTTTTATCGGTATCAGTTATTGCTCCTGTAAAGTAAATGTCTTCAATATCTGCAGGGTCTTCATTTAACATATTTAATAGGTTGATAAAAAAGTCTTTTTCTGGATTTGAATCAAAATTATAAGGAGAATAGTGGAAACCAAGTTCTAATTGGTACCATCCTTTATTCTGTTTTTTAAAATTTTCATATCTCAGGAGAAGATTTTGTTTATCCTTATGGTATACAATTTCTGTTACATAAAATGTCTCCCCCCTTTTTTCTTCTTTGCTAAAACTTTTAGGTTTAATCAAAGCAAGTGCGACTTCAATTTCTTCTTCTGTTATAGTATAATTTTTAAGATTTTCTTCCAGTTGTTTTTTTATCTCAAAAGCGTGGCTTTCAGGAATTTCTTCCTCTGGATATAGGTTTTTTAATTTTTCATAAATCATCATAAGGGGCAATCTATATAGTAATGAAAGTTCAACAGCGAAGGTGTAAGTATCAACAAAATTTTCCTTTATTACAAATTTTTCATCTTTCTGGGTTATCAATACTCCTCTTCTATCCGGAATGTCCTTTAAATCATAAATAATTTTCTTGAATCCTTCGGTTGTAATTGCTGGTTTTTTTAGTTTTATTTGTTTAAAATCTACTTTCTTATCAAAAGGAACAACCTTTCTTATTTTCTTTTTAAGAAGGACAGGGGGAATTACAATTTTTCTTAAAATTAACCTTTCTTTTCTAAAATCAGGGGAGGTTAAATTTAATTCCTGAAGTGTTTCTCCATAAATTTCTTTTAATTCAGAATCTAAAATTTCTACATTAGCCTTGGATAAATATATTTTCGCTTTATAAATATTTCCGGGTGTTTGTCTCAAACAGCGAGAAGCAGCTTGAAGGCAGAAATTAGTGCTAGTTTTAAGTTTTCTTGCCAAAGCCGTTGCATATAAGGAAAGGCAGTTCCAGCCTTCTGTTCCTTTATTTACAAGAAGAAAAACTCTGTAGGGTATGTGAGGATCATTTATTCTATTATCAAACAGGTCTTTTATTTCATTTTTTGATTCGTTGTGTACTTCCAAAACAATGGATGGGTTTTCCCCTATTTCTACTAATGTTTTTTCTACAATTGGTTTAGCATTTCGCAAATCTTCTATTTTAGGAAAATAAAGAGCCAGTTTTGATGGACTACCATCATAAATTTTCACATATTTATAATTTTTAAAGAAATCAGTAATCACATCATGGATGAAATATTCATCTTTAACATCAGGATATGCAACAATATTGCCTTTTACATCCTTTAGTATACCATCTTTTATCCCCTGGGATAAACCATACCAGTAGATTACATCTTTTAAAATTTGTTTTTTATAATAAGGCGTGCCTGTGGTATTAATTACAATTAACAGATTAGTTCGTTCGGCGAGATAATTTACTGTTTGACGGACTCTTTTCAATTCTTTCCCAAGCTTCATCCCATAAGTATGGTGGGCCTCATCAGAGAATATGGCGAGATTAGATAAAGAAGTAATTGTTTGGAGTCTTTGATTTGCTATCAATTCTTTTCTATCTTCTGTTGCTCTTTCTTCTTTCTTAAACAAGTTATTTTTAATATTTTCCTTTCTGAGCATTATTTTTTCTGTATTCGAGATAACTATATTATAACTGCTTCCTTTAATTATAGGAATACCCTTTTCTCCGTCTCTTGTGTAGGTAAATTTAACTGATGTTATAAATTCTTTATATAATCGCGGGGGGAGGATTTTTTCATAAGGGATGTCAGAAAGCTCTTTTAATGCACCTAATATGGTTTTTCCAGGAGCAAAGACTAATACATTTTTAACAAAATTTGATTTTTCAGAATAATTAAGTGCCATTACAAATTCTGTAGCAATAATTGTTCCGATTAGAATGGTCTTTCCTGCTCCCATTGCTAAAGCTAATATATAACTTGGGTATTCTAGTAAAAGTGTTTCTCTAAGGGATTCCAATCTATATTGTCTAACAAAATCATCATCCGATTTTATTTTTTTAAATATTAGATCTATATCACCTTTACTTAGAATTTTTATTAAATCTTCCTGAGAAATGTTAATGTTTAAAGCTTTAAAAAGTTCTGCAGGATTTTCATAGAGTTGTTCATATAAATCAAAAATATGAGGAGTTCCTTTAACGAGTCTCAAATACCAGTATGTTTCGAGCGCTTCAAATTGTGCTTTTCTTAAAAACCGCAAATTTTTTATCTTTGGATTAAAATTGAAATCAAAGATTTCGGATATTGTAGGAAAATCGGATTGATAATTGTTTTTCCGCCATTCAAGTACTTTTGATTTTAATATACTATACAGAGTCATCGTCAATTAGCTCCATTTCCTAAAAATCCCCACTGTTGGGAATACAAGACTCAGTGTAGATTCTCCTATTTTGAAAATACCCATGAGACTTAAAGCCACGCCCTTTAAAGTGAAGGAGTTTATTATTATCATCACGGTTATATAATACTCCTTTTAAAAATTCTGTCAAGTAATATTATCTGAAACAAGGAACATGATCTTAAATAATTATGAATATCGCAGGCCAAGTCAGACATCATCCTAATCTTTTTCCCTATGCTTTGGCCTCATTGCCATAGCCTCCTTTCATCAATAAATTCTGAACCTCTCAAATTCATCATAATCCAGTCCCCATATATATATATACCGAAAAATCGCTATTTTTTTACAATTAATTTACCTTTCCCACATTCCTGAAGCGTCTTTGACGCTTCCTTTAATTCCCTTATTCTTATTATGCAAAAAAATGCATAAATGTCAAGAATTTTCACTATCTCTTAATAAATTTGTTTGTAAAACGAAAAGGTATGTTTTCCATAACAACTATGTTGGTATCTGTATTGTGTCCAGCACAAGCGGCGGTAAGTGCATATTCAGTGTCATCTGGTGCACGCATTGTCTGAAATATGGCCAGGTATGCAGACGAAGACTGCTCCTGGCAAAAATGTCAAAGTATGATTTCTTCATAGGTTTTTTAATACTATATCTTAAAAGGTAATGCACTTCAATTTCCAGGCCGGGCTTTTCAGCACCTTTTTTAGTACCTTGCAGGGTATATATCTGTAATACCTCAATTTCTTGGGGGCCGCTTATTGTGTAACTTGCCTTGTCCTTAATTGAGAGACTGGCTGGAGGCCTGAAGTCTTTCATCAATATTGCCTTCAGAAATGTCATCTTGATGTCATCAAGGGTCAAACCTTTAATGAAATCTCTATATTCACGCTTTAATGCTTTAGTTTTTTTCATCATAACCTCGCATCAGGATTTTATTGTTCCAGGTTCTTCCCATTTCATTTTTGGGATTTTCTTCTTTTCCGATAGTGAATCATATGCAGCCTCTGGTTGGCTGATTCTCATAGACTCGTATTTAAATTCGTATTCTGCTTTTGTTCTTTTCTCGATTTTCCATACAGCGGTTTTTATTTCCGTTTTGATTTCTTCCAGAGTTACCCGTTCAGATAGAAGCGCCAATACCATTTGATTCAGACTAACACCCTCTTTTTTAGCCAGTTTAGCAATATGTCGGTGCAGTGAAGCTGGAATACGAACAAGAAATTTACCGCTATATTTTTCCATTTCTTCTGGAAGTGGAATTTCTTTACCAATTTCAAGTGCGGATTCAATCCACAACTCTTTCGCTTCTTCAATATTTTTCATCAACTCCTCTATTGTATCTCCCTGAGTCATACATCCGGGAAGTTCCTGGATTTCTGCAAAATATCCACCTGCTTCTTCTGGAATAATCCTTATTGTATATGGAAGCTTCATATAATCTCTCAGAAGCTTGTTTTTGTCATCTGTGGCTTTCATACCACTCCTTTAGGTTTAATCTTTCTATAATTCTTCTTAGATAGGTTCTTTTAACTTTCCTTCCCTTTTTTGCAACCACGATTAAGAATTCTTGTCCCTTTTTGTAGTTGAAATGGTCTCCTTTCACTTTAAATTTCCTCCATCCAAACTTGTTGAGAATGAGCTTCACCTCGTTGAATCTCATCTCGGATGGCTTGTGCAGCATCTTTCTGACCAATTTTCTTATCTTTGACATTCACATTCCATTATACTATATATAGTATCATCTGTCAAGAGGAAGATTTTTTCTCAGATAAAACCTCTTTTACGATTCTGCGCGCTATCTCAAATGCTGCTGCAATGCGGATGATTTTAACATCACCGAGACCCTTAATTTGCAAAAATTTCTCCAAAGGTTGATTTGCCATTCCTTTAAATGAACCATATTTAGAAAGTATATCTTCTGCGATTTTTTCAGCTGATTTCCCTTTAGTACCTGTAGAAATTAAAATTGCCAGGAGTTCAGTATCTGATAATGACTGAGGACCCTCTTCTCGTAGTTTACCACCTGGGTGTCGCCATCTTTGCACCTTTTTCCTCCTATATTCTATCAATTAAACCTATTCCTGCCCAATCACTCTAATAATCTAATTCCAACCCAAAATCCAGCATTCGTAATTTTTAATATTCATACCTTTCCCACATTCCTGAAGCGTCTTTGACGCTTCCTTTAATTCCCTTATTCTTATTATGCAAAAAAATGCATAAATGTCAAGAATTTTCACTATCTCTTAATAAATTTGTTTGTAAAACAAAAAGGTATGTTTTCCATAACAACTAGGTTGGTATCTGGATGGTATCTAACACAAGCGGCGGCAAGTGCATATTCAGTGTCATCTGGTGCACGCATTGTCTGAAATATGGCCAGGTATGCAGACGAAGACTGCTCCTGGCAAAAATGTCAAAGTATGATTTCTTCATAGGTTTTTTAATAGTATATCTTAAAAGGTAATGCACTTCAATTTCCAGGCCGGGCTTTTCAGCACCTTTTTTAGTACCTTGCAGGGTATACATCTGTAATACCTCAATTTCCTGGGGACCGCTTATTGTGTAACTTACCTTGTCCTTAATTGAGAGACTGGCTGGAGGCCTGAAGTCTTTCATCAATGTTGCCTTCAGAAATGTCATCTTGATGTCATCAAGGGTCAAACCTTTCAGGAAGTATATATTCTGCGATTTTTTCAGATGATTTCCCTAATACAAAAGGTATAATCGCCCAAAACCTAAAGCCGATTATACCCTCTCCTTAGTGTAATTATATTCATTATATTTTGCCTGCCCTTGACAATTGATTGATTTTGACTATAATATAATGTAAACAAATGTTCACAACGGAGGCATAATGAAGACAAGGCTCAAGATTCTTAAGGCGGTCCAGGATTTTATTGCCGAGAATGGATTCGCTCCATCGATCCGGGAGATTGCCCGGCTTGTCGGACTTAAAAGCACCAAGGCAGTCAAGGTTCACCTTGATAATCTGGCAAAACAGGGCCTGATAGAAAAGGTATCAGCCCAGGCAAGGGCAATACGGGTCAGACCAAAAGCCCTGCCCATTGTCGGCAGAATCACGGCGGGCCTGCCTGAACTCAGTTTTGAAGAACTTGAAGGATATTTTGAACCGGAGAAGTGGCGGGGATGCTTTCTCTTAAAGGTGAAGGGTGACAGTATGATAAACGCCCGCATCTATGACGGCGACCTGGTGGTTGTTAAACCCACAAAACAGGTCCAGAATAATGATATCATCGTGGCAAACTTAGAAGACGAGACAACCATAAAAAGACTCAAAAAAACAGGCAATACATTTTTCCTGAAACCGGAGAATGACGCCTATCCCATAATCAAAAAACCATTTGAACCGATCGGCAAGGTTATCGGTGTAATCCGAAGGTTATCTTAGATAACTATGTTCCTCTGTGCAGACCTGGATGCATTCTTTGTCTCTGTGGAACAGGCGGAAAATCCTGAATTAAAGGATAAACCGGTGGTTGTCGGCGGTTTACCTGAAGAACGCGGGGTTGTCGCCTCAGCCTCGTATGAGGCAAGAAGATATGGAATCCATTCAGGTATGCCTACATCCCGGGCATATCGGTTATGTCCCGGGGCGATATTCTTAAGGGGAAATTTCCGCCTCTATAATGAATACTCGGAAAGATTTTATGAAATCCTCACCCAATTTTCACCTGAGGTGAATATGGTATCGATTGATGAGGCATATATAAATATCAAAGGAACCAGAAGGCTGTTCGGAACCCCTGAACAGCTCGCTCACCGGTTAAAAAAAGAGGTCGAAAAGAGATTGGACCTCTGTGTAACCGTGGGTATTGCAAGGACAAAAGTGCTTTCCAAGATTGCCTGTGAAAGGGCAAAGCCTGATGGGCTTCTCTTTATTCCTGAGGATAAAGAACTTGAATTCCTCCTTCCGCTCAGGGTAAATCTCCTGCCGGGAATCGGGCCAAAGACCGATGAAATCCTGAAAAACCTCAACATAAATACCATCGCCGACCTTATAAACGCCCCGGACCAGATGCTGGAAACCGCCTTAGGTAATTACTACAGGATAATAAAGTTCTTTATCAATGGAGGCGATTATGAGATTCAGGATACCAGGAAATCGATCAGTCGTGAGGTGACCCTGCCTGAAGATACAACAAATAAAGAACTCATCTATGCACTACTCCTCTATCTCACAGAACGAGCCTGTAATACATTAAGAAGGCAGCATCTGGTTACTAAGGCATTGACCATAAAGATAAGGTTCTCAGACTTCAAAACCAAGACAAAAAGGACCAGAATACCTGGCACCGATGCCCAGCAGAGGATATTTGAATATGGAGCAGGATTACTGAAAAACTTATTAAAAGAGAAAAAGAGGGTAAGGCTTGTCGGCATCAGCCTTTCCCGATTCCAGAATGACCGATTTCAGGCTTCAATATTCAGGGTCCAGGACAACCGATTTGCCCGGCTAAACTATGCCTTAGATAAGACACGAGAAAAATTCGGCTTTAAAAGTATCATACCGGCAAGCACATTTATTCTCAAAGAACAAGACCTTCAATAAAAAGCCTCCAGGTCAGACCTGAAGATTTTACAATGGCTTGATGCACGATATTGGAGATTCTTCAGCCGCCAAGATTTTTGGCGGACTCTGAATAATATAAAAAAAGGCGGGTGCTTCCGCACCCTTTATGCCCGAATATCAACCAGGGTGCCCCGTTTTATGATTCTAAAAAGTTCTATAATATCTTTATTCTTCATCCTTATACATCCATGTGATGCAGTCCTGCCGATCTTGTGCTCTTCAGCGGTTCCATGGATATAGATACAGCGCTGGAATGTATCAATCCCTTTACCCGCATTAACCCCGGGCTCTGTCCCTTTCAATCGCAGAATCCTTGTGGTTATCAAATCCCCTGCACTGTCCCTGCCGATCCGGGCAATTTTTCCGGTGCGCCGACGATTCCTGAGGATTTCTCCAAATCGGGCGTTTCTCCCGATTTTGCTGACAACAATGTGCCTGCCCAAGGGCGTCTTAAAACTACCATCTCTATTGCCAACTCCGTATCGAGATGTGGAAACCGGATAGGACTTAAGAATCCTTTTACCTTTCTTTAAATAGAGTCTCTGTCGGGATATATCAACAATTATCATCATCTCTTCTTTACTCATTAATATATCAATGGAACAATATCTTCAAATCTTTCCGTCCTGTAATATATTCATCAGCAGGGCAATAAGAGAAACAGGCCGTCATCGACTTTCCTGCCGGGACAATTAAAAGAGGCACAGCAGGAAAGTCACGACCTTAACGGTCAAGCACAATATCCGGAATGAGAATATAAAATTTTAAGGGTTGAAACCGAATCAGGAGTCTCAGTATCCCCAGACTTCGTTGAGGTAAACGCTCCTTCTGCAGGTCGGGCACAGAAATTTCAGATGCTCGCTCCGATAGGGCGGTATATCCGAAGCCTTGGGAATCGCCTCCTCACCGTACTCCTGGGAAAGAACAAGAAAGAGATTGGGATTTGCATAGGCAAGTTCACCGGCCCGCCGGGCAATCCACAAAAGATGCGCCCGGGTCGTTATTACTGTACCACACCGCTCACAGAAGACCAGTTCCTTCTCAACCACCTCTTCATAACCTTCTTCCTTGGTAATCTGGGCAAGGTCATATTCCTGACTGTGATGGATACCCTCTTTTGTCGTGCAGTATGTTACACACTGACCACAATAAATACATTTGTGGGGATAATAAATCTCGCGCCGGATTCCTTTAACCAGATCATCCTCCTGTGCCCGGGCACTTGCCGGACAGACCTCAACACAGGCACCACAAAGCACACATTTATCCGGGTCGAATTCAACCTTTCCCCGATAGGTCGGTGCCGCCGGCGAAGGTTTAAAGGGAAATTTTGATGTATATGGTCCAAAAACTATTGCCCGTATCGCCTCACCAAGTTCTCGAAGTTTTGGTTTGCGCATATCAATCCTCCTTTGCTATCTGTTCACCATCCAGCTTATCTTTACCGTAGGCATCCATAACCGATCCCTTCCACATCTTTGTTCCAAAGTGGAGCGAACCCTTCATCAGGGCATGTGCCGCAACCGGCGAGGTAAGCAGCAAGAATGCCCCACAGATGAGTGCCTTTATACCCATCGGACTGAATCCCTTCAAAAGAAAGATTCCAATCATAATTCCAAATGTTCCAAGGGTAACACACTTTGTTGCCGCTTGTAAACGATTATAGACATCAGGAAACCGCACCAGACCTATAGCACCGAGGATATCAAAAAATACACCAACCCAGATTATGAACCAGCCGATCGGACTAATCATCGAGGCTCCTTTTCTCTAAATACTTGGCCAGAGCCAAGGTACCTATAAAACTGAATAGCGCAAGGGTAATCGACAAATCCATCAGATAGGACAGGTTGTAAAAAAGCGCTGCTAAGGCGGTTATTCCGACAAAAAGGATTCCCATAATATCAACACCTACGGCACGGTCCGAAATTGTAGGACCCTGGTATATTCTATAAAGGCATAAAAATCCACCAACGGCAAGGATGCTAACTAAAACACTCATTCGAATATCCTCCTCAAATATTTTTCAAAACGTCGGGCAATAATATTTGATGCCTCATCAATCTTCGGCGATTCAATCCAGATCCAGTGGATATAAAGGTATTGACCATCAATTTCACAGGTCATCGTTCCCGGCGTAAGAGTAATCGAATTTGCCAGAAAGACCTTTGCCACATCGGTCTTCAAATCGGTTTTAATCTTTACAATACCCGGCCTTATCGGTCTTTCCGGATGCAGGACTCGATACGCAACATCAATATTCGCCTTTATTATATACCAGATGAATACCGGAATATAGATGATAAACCAGAAGATACGATGGAGTTGTAAAAACTTTATGGGACGGGTCGTAAAATAGCCGCCAAAGATAATTGTGGTCAAAAGGGCGACTACTATTCCGGCAATAAGATGGTCCAGATGGACACTCAATGTAAGAAGCAGCCAGAGACAAAAGGCAAAAACAAAGTAGAGAAGATATCTCATATTACCCCCTTAGAAATTCAGCGCAAAAGAACCAAACACAAGCTGGGCATATTCAAAACCCCTGAGTAATGCATGCGCAGCCGGACCAACAATAAAATTCATCAGCGTCTGGAAACCCAAACCGGTCAAAAGCATAACTATCACAAGAAAGACCATCGCAATCCGCATCGTAAACGGCGCCTTTTTAAGGCCGGCCATCTTCCCCTTTTTCATAAATACATTATTCTCAATCTTAAGCAGATACGCAAGGGTAAGAACACTCAAGCCGATAGCGATGATTGCCAGCCACAGCAACCCCGCCTTGATTGCACCAAGCACAATAAACAGTTTGGCAAAGAAACCGACCAAAGGTGGAAGACCAATCAAAGAGAGGGCGCCGAATCTAAAACTCCAGGCTGTAGTCGACATCGACTCACCCAATCCCGCAAGTTTATCAAGTTCTCGAGTACCCGCCCTGTGCACCACCGCACCCGAGGTCAAAAACAGCAGTCCCTTCCCTAAGGCATGGGCAAGAATATAAAATACAGCACCGGCAACCCCGTAATAATTGCCGATTCCAAATCCAATCATAATATAACCAATCTGGGAAACTGTAGAATAACCCAGGAGTCTTTTATAATCCTTCTGCTTGAGTGCAGTGAGTCCTGCCCAGGCGATTGACAACAATCCGAGTCCGATTAGTAAATTAAAGAAGGTCGGGGCGTTTGCCCGGGTCAGACCGAAGATATTATAAACAATGCGCGCCGTGGTATAAATACCCAGGACCTTGATAAATATTCCGGAAAGCAGACTTGAAACCGGTGCCGGGGCAGCAGGATGGGCATCAGGAAGCCAGGTATGAAACGGCACAAGTGCCGCCTTAATGGAAAAGGCAAATAGTAACATACCCAGAATCATCCAGAAGAAGGAATTCATTCCATTCCCCTGAATTGTATTAGAGATATCCGCAAGATTCAGGGTCGAGGTCCGGGCATATAATAGGGCGATTGCCAGCAAAAATGTCAAACCGCCGATCTCTCCCATCACCATATACTTAAAAGACGCCTCAAGTTCCTCCGCATCAACACCAAAGGCAACAAGACAATAGGAAGAGATCGCCGCAATCTCCAGGAAAACAAACATATTGAAGAGGTCACCGGTGATTGCAATACCCATCATTCCGGCAGTAATCAGCATATAGAGTGTATAAAACTTCCACTGTCCAGTGTAGTGGGCGATATAGCGCAGCGAAAAGAAACAACCGGTAAAGACGATTATTGAAATAACCAGCACCATCAATGCGCTGAAAGAATCAAATGCCATCACAATACCCAATGGTGGAGGCCAGTTTCCCATCTTGTAGACAATCATCGAAGTTTCCTGGGTAAGGGTAACCCCATAAAGGGCAAGGATAAAGAGTGCAAAAGAGACAATGGTCGTAACAATCCAGACCAAGGATTTAGATATCTTACCCAGAAGCGGAATGATAAATGCAGTTATTAAAGGAATGGTAAAGTATAAAGGAATAATTGACACCCTAACCTCCTATCCTTTTAACCTTTTGATCTTTGAAATATCAAATGTCTTATACCGTTCGTAAATGCGCAGGGCAATCGCCAGCATAACCGCAGTCGTTCCCAGGGCAATAACAATTGCGGTAAGGACCAGTGCCTGGGGGATAGGATCGACAAAGTTATGCGTGGTATGGACCTTTGTGATAATCGGGGCAAGCGCACCACGCCGAAATCCAATCAGGGCAAAAAGAAGATTCACCGAATACTCAATCAGAGCAAAACCGATCACAATCTTTATCAAATTACGCTTGGTTACTATCGCATAAAGCCCGATAAGAAATAATGCTATGCAGAAAACGAAGATTGTCATTAATCCTCCATTATATATTTAAATGCAGCCAGGGCAAGGAATATTGAAAAAAGCCCGGCACCAACCTTGATTCCAATCGCAATATTACAGAGGGGAATTATCCCGGCGCTCAAAAGATGTAAGGGGGTTCCCCGGGGAATAAAATTCAGGAAGAAAACGCCGGTCAGTAAAAGACCGAGCAGGGCAATACCCACAAAAAGCAGGGCGCCCACGCTTTCAAAAACCGAAGAGATGATGCTTGATTTTTTTTCACCCGCCTTAGAACTTCCGTATGCCAGATACTTAAGAACAAAAACACCGGCAATGATTACACCCCCGGCGAATCCGCCCCCCGGGGTAAGATGTCCATGAAGAATAATATATAGACCGTAGAGGAATATAAATCCGATTACAATATTGGTAATGGTCTTAACGATTAAACTCATCCCCTTCATTTCTGCCTCCTGCCGATTTTACGCATCAAAGCCACAACCCCGATCACGGAAGTGAAAAGCACGGTCGCCTCACCAAGGGTATCAAGGGCTCGAAAATCAAGGATTACATCAGCAACCAGGTTCGCACCTCCGGTCCGTGGAAGTCCAAGACTGATATATTGATTTGCAACCTTCATTATCGGATGACCAAACGGCGGCAGATTATTCAATGTTCTGACCATCGCAATGAAGAACAGGACTGCAAAAGCTCCATACAATACTACTGCCAGAACCTGTATTCCGGAAATCTTTTCTTTTATGGTTTCATCAATATGGGTTGTCCGCAGGATAACTGCAACAAATATAACAATCGTCAGCACCTCAACAACAATCTGGACAATCGCCAGATCCGGAGCCTGAACCAGAATAAATATAATGGCAACAGAAAATCCAACCGCACCAAGGGAGATGACTGCAGCCAGTAGGTCCTTAATCTCGGTTGCGATGATCCCCGCGACAAGCATAAATATTAGAAATAGATAAAGTTCAAGCATTCACACCCCCATCATTAAAAGACCAAAATCAAAAGAATAATAATCCCACCCAAAAAGATCCAGCCCACATAGTTGTATAGTTCTCCGTTGTGAAGTAGTGATATAAATCCACCCAGGCCCGAGATTATCCTGCCGATGCCTTTATAGATTCCAACCAGAATACGGTTAATCACATCCTTGAAGATAATCGCCAGTCCGCTTGCGATGCCCACAAGATAATTAAAGAAATCGAATGCTCCACCTTCACCAAACTGATAGGTTTTTTCTAAAAGGTCAAGGTTATGAAGCGATGAATAGAAATTTGGGCCGGTGATACTGATCTCTTCAGGCTCGAGCACTTCACCACCGATAAATATCTGTTTTCTTTTCGGCTTCAACGCCGTGCCAAACATAAACACAATCAATCCCAGAATGATGCCGACAAGAATCAATATCGTTGCCAGAATCGGCGACCAGAAACCGATACCATTCACCCGGAAAGGAATTGAAGGAAAGATAAGGTTGCTGAGCGGGATACGGTATGCAAAAATACCGAAAACAATACACAGCAGTGCGAGCAACAACGACGGAACAACCATCTCAAATCTTGCCTCCCTGACCTTATCCAGCGCCCTGGGACGTTCACCCAAAAATAGTGAATGAACCAGTTTCAAGAATGACGCCAGGGTCAAAACACTTCCGAATGTCGCAGCAATCAGAAAAATTGGCCATAAATTCGACTCTTTACCAAACTTTATAATACCCTGATAAACCATCCATTTAGAAAAAAATCCATTCAACGGTGGAACACCGGAAATCGCCAATGACGCAATGAAAAATGCAAATAAGGTAATAGGCATCCTGGTCCCAAGTCCTCCAAGTTGATCCAGCTTTGTAGTCTTTGTTCGATACTCCACAGAACCAGCGGATAAAAAGAGACACGCCTTATATATTGCATTGTTCAGCATATGGAAAAGTCCGCCCGCTATACCAACCGGGATGCCGGTTCCGATCCCCAACACCATATATCCAACCTGTGAAACAGCATGGAATGAAAGTAAGCGCATTGTTTCTTTCTGGACCAAAGCCATACCCACTGCTGCAATGATGGTCACCGCACCAATTATCATCAGCAAAAGACGAATAGGTAATGAACCGCTGATGTCAAAAACAAAATAAGATATTCTTGTAAGCAAATATATACCGAGTAGTTTATCAAGACTCGCCGGAATATATGCCATAGTCGATGCAGGCACAACCTTGGAAGATTCAGGAATCCAGCTGTGTAAAGGCATAGACCCCGCCTTGGCGATAGCCCCAACCATTATTAAAATATAGGAAGCTATAAACCAGGAACTGGTGAGTTGAATGCGCGGGGATAAAGGCATATTAGCATTACCTGCCTTTACAAATAACATCACAATACCCAACATCATAATAAAATCAGACACCCCGATAATTATTACAGCCTTGCGTGCAGCAAATGAACTGTCCTTTTTACCGACCAGTAATAGCCCATAAAGTGAAAATACAAGCAGGTTCCAGAAAATCAACAAGAAAATCAGATTACCGCTTAAGACAATACCATTGGCTGCAGATAAAGCCAGGGCGATATAGATATAATAGAACCTCTCCCGGGGATTTTTGGAAACCGCCTTTAATGAGTACAGCCATATCAAAAACGCAAAGACGGCGTTGAATAAAATAATCAAACCGGTCAGAGAATCAACATAGAATCGAAAATCGATGCCGGCGAATGAAATCAAACTGAAAGAAATTATCTGGGTCCGGGATGCAATAAAGAAGCGCACGGCAAAGAACAGAGTGAGGAAAAATCCCAGGAAGTTGAGTTCGCTGCGCAGGCGATTAATCAAAAGTCCCAGAAGACCACCAACAAGGGGCAGTAAAATCAAATAATAAATTTCATTCATACTACATTCCTCCTGCCAACAAAAAGCTCATCGGTTTGTAAAAGAAGATACCACAAAGCAAAGACACCAGGGCAAGAATAAATACCACAGTAATGCCGGTATAGCTCGGTCTCTTAAACTTAATCTTCTTTGATTCACACTTATCACCGAAAAACAGTTCATGATAGAAACGGGTGCTGTATAACAGGGTAAAGACAGCGGCAATAATCGCCCCGGCACCGAATACCGCCGAATGCTCAACCGCCCCGATAATCACATTCAGTTTCGAGAAGAAACCAATCATCGGGAAGAATCCAACAATTGAACCGACGAGAAACGCCATCGCCACCGCCAGGGTCGGAGAGGCCCTTAATAGACAGGAGATATTTTTCAAATTATCACTGCCGGTTGAATCCTCGACAATGCCCACACCATAAAACAACCCTGATTTTGCAAGGGCATGGGCAAGAATATAAAGCATACCGCCAACAACCCCGAAGGTTCCACCCACTGCAAAGGCAAGCAGGATAAAACCGATCTGACTGATTGTTGAAAATGCCAGCAAGTTTCTCAAATTATCAGAACGGAGTGCTATACCACCAGCAATGATACTCGAGGCGATTGCAATCCAGGCAACGGTATTGAAAAAAGACGCCGAGAAAAAGGTGCCGGTTACAAAAAGTCTCATAAAGACAATCACACCAAGGTTTTCACCAATCCCGGCAAGACAACCACCAATTGCTGAAGGCACGGTTCGGTATGCCGGAGCAAGCCAGATATGTAAAGGAACCGTAACCGATTTCGTAAGAATTCCTATAAGAACAAAAATCGCTGCGGTGTTGTTGATGACCCGAATCTGGAAGATATTAAAAGTTCCATTATCAAGATATATCATCAGCAAACCGAGCAGCATAATTGTCGCCGCCCCGAAATTGAGTATAAATGATAGATCACCGGCAGAAAGGTCCTGGTCTGCACGATAATATGCAACCGCACGCCAGATCGCAAAAGTCGATATCTCCCAGAATATGAACATCAATAATAGGTTATAAGTAAGGGCGATACCTATACCCGAACCGACCAGAAGCAAGAGCATCAGATAATATTCCAAACGATGCCCCTTCTCCCGCATTGTTGCCAGGCCGTAGATAAATGACATCAGACCGATAAAACCGAATAGTATCGTAAGAAAAATTCCAAATTTATCAACAAAAAAATCAAATCCAATCATTTTCTATACCTCTCCCTTAATCTCTCTGTCTTTTTCCATGATAGCTGCAATAAGTCCTTGCCTGTATATTTCTCTTTTCCATCCTCATAGGCAACCATTGTCCGTTCAGTGCAACAGTAACAGGGGTCTACGGCAGCCAGAACCAGGGTTGCATCAGCAATTGAATATCCCTTTACTGCAACCACATTCGAGGCGATATTCATAAAACTCGGCGCCCTGACCTTATGTCGGACCGGCATATTTGAACCATCAGAACGGACATAATGGAAAACCTCACCACGCGGTGCTTCATGATGACCGATTCCTTCACCCGGTGGTATACCATCCACCCTGGTCTCAATCGGTCCATCCGGCATATTTTTAAGACACTGGCGCACAATCTTTATCGATTCATCACACTCAAGCAGTCTCACAACCGCCTTGGCCAGAACATCCCCATCTTTGCCAACCACAATATCCCAATCCACCTTATCATAGGCATCATAAGGGTCATCCTTACGCACATCAATCGCATATCCCGAGCCTCGGGCTGTAGGTCCGGTAACTGCATAGGCAATCGCATCCTCTTTCTTTAATATACCGACACCCTCAAGCCTCGCCCTGATAACCGGGTCATCAAGGATTGCCTTGGTAAACATCGCATTCTTTTTCTCAAGCATATCCAGGTACTTCTCGATTTTGGGATAATCTTCCGGTTTGATATCCCGACGCGCCCCGCCGATCTTATTTATTGCATAATGATTGCGATTACCCATTATCAACTCGAAAAGATCAAGCAACGGCTCACGATAACGCCAGACCCACATCCAGACTGTATTATATCCGATGAAATGGCCTGCCAGGCCGAGCCAGAGATAATGGGAATGTATACGTTCTAATTCACCAATGATCGTCCTGATATACTTTGCCCTGGGTGGTGGTTCAATATGTGCACAATCCTCTACCGCCAGCACATACGCATAAGGATGGGAGTCAGAACAGATTCCGCAGATTCGTTCCACAAGGAATGGCACCTGATCCCAGGTCAAAGTCGGAGAGATATATTCGTGACCGCGATGGTTATATCCGATATTAATCTCCAAATCTACCACCTTCTCCCCTTCAACAATCAATTTAAAGAATTCAGGCTCCTCCTGCAGAGGATGATATGGACCGATTGGAACAACCCTTCTCAATGCTCCTCCTTTAATCCTTCAATCTTAATCTTTTTATGTTCATTCATATAATCACGGCGAAGCGGACAGAGCCCCTGGGGCCAGGTTTCTGCAGTCAACAGCGGTTTTAAATTGGGATGGCCAATAAAATCGACGCCCAAAAGTTCCTGGATCTCACGTTCAATCCAGTCTGCTGCAGGGAGAAAATCTGTCAGACTCCTTATCTTTGGATCATCCTTGGGTACCACAGTCTTGATATTATAATAGGTTCCTGAAGGGTCATGGCTGAAATGGTAAATAATCTCAATACCCTCTCTTGTGTCAATTCCGGTCGCAATTGAAAGACGCAGTCCTTTTTCGAACAGGAACTTTGCAAATTCATAAACCCCTTCGCGCGAAATTCTGATATAGGTGCGCCTTGGAGAATGAATCTTAATCAGAACTTCCGGAAATTTTTTGCTGATTTCTTCTAAAAATTTCTTCGAATATTCTTTCTTCATCATAACCTCTTCAATGCCTTAACAACACCCATAATAATAGCCTCAGGTTTGGGTGGACATCCCGGGATATAGACATCAACCGGAATATGTTTATCATATGGACCAACCACATTATATGAAGATTCAAAGATATGGGGATGGCAGGCACAACTTCCAACTGCAATCACCAGACAGGGTTTCGGTGTCTGTTCATAAACCCTTAATACCCTGGGTAGAGTCTTACGATTAATCACCCCGGTTACCAGCAGGGCATCAGCGTGGCGGGGTGAACCGACAAGAACAATACCGAATCGTTCAACATCCCAGCGCGGGGTGAGAATATCCAGTATCTCAATATCACAATTATTGCAGGCTGCTGCAGCAAGATGAAATACCCAGGGTGACTTCTTAAGACCAAGTAATTTAAGATTTCCCATAACCGCTCTCCTTATAAACCATAAAAGGCAAAAATCAAACCAATTATAGAAAAGATGCCGAGTCCCAGCCAGAAGAATTTCAAAGATTGATCAATCCTTAATCGCGGATTCGTATTTTTAACTAAAACAATAAGCACAACAAGCACCAAAAATTTCAAGACCGCCCACCAATCGGCGAATCCTCCCCAGAGCACCGAGATAAAAAAGAGGGGTAAAAGGAAAAACATCATCGCCCGGGTAAGTTTGTAAACGGCAAGGGCAACCCCGGAATATTCAATATAAGGACCTGCCATAATCTCCTGTTCGGCCTCCGGGATATCAAACGGCACAAAGCTCAATTTCGCCTGCATAGTGAAGAAGATCACCACACCGGCGATAATTCCTGAAATAGAATAGAGGAAAGAACCGGATGTATGCTGGGCAATTATGATATCACCGAACTTGATATGCCCTCCTGCCTTCAGGATGATAATCGCCAGAGAAATCAGAAACGGCAGTTCATAGGCAAAATACTGGGTCATCTCACGCGAGGCGCCGACACTGGCCAAGGGATTTCGCGAGGCTGAACCACCCAGAATAACCCCAATCGGTGGTAATGCCAGAAGGTAGATAATCACAATCAAATCACCGACAAATGATGTATGGGGATTAAAATTCATTGAGAATAACATTACCGCAAGAATCGACATTCCAATAAGTCCCAGAATCGGACCAAGGAGAAATATTATCTTTGAACTACCTTCGGGAATTATCGTCTCTTTCAATAACAGTTTCAAAAAATCTGCATAGGGCTGATACCAGGGTGGGCCAACCCGCCAGTGGACCCGTGCTGTAACCTTGCGATCGATCCAGGTTACAAAAAGTCCCACGACTGCGGTAAATAGAAATCCGGGAAATATAATATAAGAGAATAAAGTTTTTATTATATTCATTGTCTTCTCCTGAAGAATGGATTCCTGGAAACAAATCTGACACCAACTTCGTGTTTTTCAATCTTTTTATCGGTCAGAAGCTGTAAAGCACCCGAAGAACAGGCGGATACACATCTTGGTCCTTCAGCACGGTCAGAACAGAGACTGCACTTCTGGGAGATATGGCGCACCAATGGAGCATCAATCACACCGAAAGGACAGGCAAATGCACAACTCTTACATCCGATACAGAGAAATGATGACCTTATAACCAGACCGGTTTTCTCATCCCGGATTATTGCTGCAACCGGACATGCCGTCATACAAAGTGCCTCTTTACAATGACGACAGGCAAGGGGCAGATATGCAATGCCCTGAAGTTCACCGTGCCTTATTCGTGCCTCACCCTTAAATGCTGCCTTACAAGCCGCCTCACAACTGCGGCACCCACAACAAAGATCCAGATCAAGGACTATTCTTTTTTCCATATTTTCACCTCGGTAGGTTCAAAATTTACCAGTTCCTGATGAATCTCAAAATCAAAGAGTTCCCTTACATCCGGGGTCTCAGCAGGAATAGAAACAACCCCACAGGGCACATCAATACTCAGTTTTACCACCACCTCGGCAAGACCATTTTTGGACTGCACATAAACCCTGTCTCCGGTGCGGACCTTCAGTTCCTCACCATCCACCGGATTAATCTTCAACTGCGGTGTCTCAAAAAATCCCATAAAGTTAAAGGCAATCTTCTCACCCAGCAGGAGATAACCTCTGGTCTTTTTGGTGCTTTTTTCCACTACCGCGCCAATCCGCTCTTTAAGGTCAATCTTCAATTCCGGCTCATTTATACCTGAAACCTTCTTGGTTACTCCACCCATCATATCGAGCAATGCCTTCACATCCATTGTTCCACTCGCCGGTTTTATCTCACCACTCAATTTTGCCGGGCCAAAGGTAGTAATAATCGTCCCTTCTTTTTCCAAATTCAATACCGCAGGCAGACCATCTATGCCATCAAACTTCAGGGTTGATGTCGCACAGACATTCAATCCCTTCACCCCCTTCAGGACCTGGGGATAATAATAAGGAAATAATTCACCAAAATTTATAAGATATTTAATCTTTCTCTTTTTTATTAAGTTGTAGACCGCACCAAAATGTTCATTTCCAGGAAACCCGATAAACTCAAAAAGCGGCATTACCGGCTTGCCGCTGAATTTGCTGAAACGAATCAATGCCTCAGTAAAAAGAACCGGATCATAGGTATGGCCGAATGCCAAACTTACGATAATAAGGCCGTTTTCTGCAGATTTGAAACTCTGACTGACCTCATCAATAATGCTCGATTCAATCCCGGTGGTCCCGGCAAGGTCAATATCACCCGATTTCTCCCGGGCAAGGCCAAGCAATAAAAGGGGCTCGGTTCCGGCACGAACCTTTAAGAAATCAGTGGCGAATCCTGCGGTATGGGTATTTATTGAATCAATCACCACCAGACGGTTTTTCCGATCCGATAATTTCCAGTTAATCAGTGTCTTTGAAATCATCGGGGCCTGATTAAATGGGTCACCCAGAACAACAATTTGCTGTGCCCTGTCGATCTGGTCCAGACCCACCGGCTTTCTGCGTTTGATAAATACCTTGAAAAATCTTTCCGGTTCAAAATAGGTGGATGCGATATGGCTAATTCCGGCACCTTTACAAAAACCCAAAATCGCCTGATGCTCCTCTTCTGTAATATTACGGTCAAAACAAACCGCCACCTTATCAGGTTTAGCCAGAATATCCTTTAGTTCCTGTTTAATCCTTACCCAATCTACAGCCCGACCGCTTTTGACTGGAACCGTAAGGCGTCGGGGGTGGTTCAGGAAAACTCCGGCTGCACTACCCCGGGGACATAATCTTCCCCCGGTATTGCCATCACTTAAATATTCAACACCCTTTACACCAAAATCATCAAATACCACACCAAATTCACAGCCGAAACTGCAGAATGGACAGATGGTTTTTATTACCGACTTTGTCTCGGGATCAATAATTTTCATATGAACGGCTCCTCAATATCCTTGATGTCTTTCCAGGTAAGGACTGGTCCATCCTTACACACATAAAATTTCCCTACCCGACAGTGATTGCACTTGCCAATACCACAGGACATATTTTTCTCCATCGACAGATAGATATGTTCATCCTTAAAACCCGCCTCAACCAGCCTCTGGGTTACAAACTTCATCATCAGTGGAGGACCGCAAACAATTGTCGGCGCTGAATTCACATTAACCGGAATCTCATCGAGGATAACCGTAATCACACCAACCTTCCCTTTCCAGGAATCATCTCCCCTGTCAACCGTAAGAAGAATATCCACCTTATCGATCTTCTGCCACTCAGGAATCAATTTCTTGTAGACAATATCCTGGGGAGTTCGGGCGCCATACCTGATATAGATTTTTTTGTAATGCTTGATATTATGAACCAGGGCGAGAAAAAGAGAACGCAGCGGAGCAAATCCCACACCTCCACCAACAATAAAAATCTCCTTTTTCTTAAATGCATCAAGTGGATATGGTTTACCAAATGGTCCCCGTACCCCTATACTATCACCGGGTTTGAGTTCAAAAAGTGCACTGGTAACCCGACCCACCTTCATAATCGTAAACTCCAGATCTTCGGCATAAGGAGAGGAAGAAGGAGTAAATGGCGCCTCACCAACGCCGGGAACGGTCAGTTCTGCAAACTGTCCGGCGGAAAAATCGATCGGCCTTCCATCCAGCACAAATGTCGTAATACTGGGGGTTTCCGGGATAATCTCTTTTATTTTTGTGGGGATAGGATAATAAGGGTTTATAACTGCCATAAAATCTCCCTGATATCAATCTTTGCCATACAACCTGAGTTGCAACGTCCACACCCGGTGCAGGCATAAATCTCTTCATACTGGTAAAAATAGGTGAATTTGCACAAAAATCGATTCCAGAAACGTTCGTCAAATTTCGGCCGGGGATTCATTCCACCACCAACCCGGGCATAGCCTGAATAATAGCATCCATCCCAGACCCTGACCCTTTCAATATTCTTGCCCTTTTTATAATCCGCCAATAAAAAACAGTAGCAGGTTGGACAGGAAAAAAGACAGCTCAAACACTCAACACACTCATCCCGGGCCTGACGCACCTTTTCTTCATCCACCTGTTCAACTGCCTGAGCCAGACCGGCCCTGAACTGCTTTTCGTTTATCGCACGCAACTTCTGAACGGCTGAACGCCGTATCATTTGCCGCTCCTTTTCATCACCCTTATCAGGTTCAGTAAAAAGGTCCTGGAACTGCTTAATAATCTCCTCGCCCTTTTTAGTAAAGGTTTCAAAGAGAAGTCCTGATTCAATTTCAGTGAAGTTCAAATCAGCTGTGGCTTCGGCATAGGGATTGATACCCACTAAATTACAAAAACAGGTATCAGCCGGTTCAGGGCAATCTGCTGATATAATAATCGTATTTTCACGGCGTGCCTTGTATAAAGGATCAATCGGTTCCCATTTTAAGAAAATCCGGTCATAAACATCCACCCCGCGCAGGTCACAACTTTTAACCCCGAAAAGCACCTGGTGCGGAGCAGAAATCTTCTCATCATCGGGATATCTGGCAACTGTTGAACGACTTGGTAAAAAGAAATGCTTTATATTTTCCGCAGTTCTTATCCCTTTAAATTCCGGAAGAAAATCCTTATCCGGGTCAAAACGGACAAGATGGGTATTACCATCTCTTAATTGAGAATAGTAAACCGGACCTTTCCGGGATAAACCCTGGATAAAATCTAATATTTTATTGGATGGCAGTAGATAAAATTTCATAGATACCCATTATATCTAAATTATTTCTTCCATCAATTAATTTCAATGCCTCGAGAATCTTGTGCGAGAGCTCTTTTGTCTTCGGAGTAAACTCAGTATAGCTCGACGGAGGAACCCCTAAAAATATTATATCCTTAATTCCACCTTCACGCAGAAATTGATAGACCGCACTAAATGGCAGAGTATGGGTCGAAACCGAAAGTACATTCGTCTTCATAATTTCTTCGTTCCTTAATATCATCGGCTCTTTTTTTTCATTACGGACGGTGTCAAGGAAAATCACCAGGTCCGCACCTGAGGATACCATCTTATTCAAATAATTCTCAGGATAGAGTCCGCAATCTAACTTTTTAATCTTTTCTGTCTCTTCGATATTTTTTATTATGTATGGGCCAAATCCATCATCCCCCCTATCTAAATTTCCTAAGCCGCATAAAAGGACCCGCAAATTTTTCACTTCTTAAGTTTTATTATATATAAAAAAGAACAAAAGTCAACAATAAAAAAATTAAAAAAATGACGCCGAATGAAGCGAAGTCTTCATCCTGAAAGTAAGACTTCATCGGAAACCGGAAACTTTATTCGGAAAGTCATTCGCCACCGCGAATGGAATGTCGAATTAAAGCACCGGATGAATCAAAAAATTGGAATTCTTCGCTCAACAAATGACCAGGCCGGCGGCAACAACATACACCAAATAACGATTCCGGATAAGTCAGACCACTTGACATCAGGAAATAAATTCTTATATTAAATATATGCTGATAAGAAAATTGAAAAACCTGGAAGAATTTACTGCCCAGGACCGTTCTTCATTAAAAGAGATTCTCAATGGTAAAAAAGAACCCTTAAAGATTCATTACAGCCTTGCCTGGGCATCAGTAAAACCAGAAGAAAAAACCCTTGCCCATAAATTAAAATATACTGAAGTCTATTATATCCTGAAGGGCCTGGGCAGAATGCATATCAACGAAGAGACCCGGGAAGTAGAGAAAAACGATGCGATTTATATCCCGCCGGATTCAATTCAGTTCATCGAAAATATCGGAACCGAAGACCTTGAATTCCTCTGCATTGTTGATCCGGCCTGGGAAATAAGTGCCGAAACGGTTATCAGATGAAACAGGAAGATAGAGTGCTGCACTGGATTATGTTTAAACAGGATAATAAGAGATTTCCCTATCGTCTCTATATCGAAGAATCACCCGGCCGGTTTCTGGGCCTCAGTGTTCAGGATAAATGGCCTGGTCCAAACCAAAAAATCTACTGCCTGTCCCGGGGATACTCAAAGCCTGAAGAGCTGCCGGATGAAGACCCCATTCAAGATGTAACAATCAAAAAAATCAGCCGCTATGGCAAAAAATTGAATATCATACTTGATCGCAAAATAAAAAAACGGTGCTGGTTTCTGTTCATAAAAAAGGAATATAAGACAAGACCGGGCCAATATTATGAGCAGGTCTTCTGGATTACCCGGTCTTCTGCAGTAAAGAAGCGCCCCGGTGCCTATATCCCTAAGGTAAAACAGGATATCTTTTGTGAGATTATTGTTGATAAACGGGAACGATACCCCTATAAATTTGGCTATGCGAAGATAAAAAAGGAGAACCTGGCTGCAGGTGATTATGCGCTTATTAAATACGGCAGGATAATTGCCGTTGCAGAAAGAAAGACCCTTGATAACTTCCTCCATGAAATCGGCGCCCTTGATGCATTGCAGGCAAGTCTTGAGGAGATGAGCCTTTACCCCTTCAAGGCGGTGGTATTTGAATCACCGTTCAGTGATTTTATGAATCCCAAAAAGATAAAACCCTATAAGGCCGGTTTTATTGCCGATATTCTGATTGACCTGACCGTAAGATTTCCTCAGATTCAATTTATCTTCTGTGAAAACCGCAAATTTGCCCGGGAATGGGTCTATCGCTGGTTTCTAAGGATAAACAGCGCTGAAGAATAAATACCCCCAAAAAACCCCGAATTTCAATAAATGTTTCGAAAAATCAAGAGAAAAATTCAAAAACAGGCATCTGAAAATATCCCTTGACATTCTCCATATTTCAGATATAATAAACCATCTCGAGAGAACAAGTGTCGAAATAATAGATTCATTTCCCCTCCCGGTCGCGACCTGCGGGTCGCGGCCGGAACTTTTAAGTTAAAAACTTGACAATTCACCAAAATTAATTATATTCAAATGTGAGAAATTATAAACCCAGGGCACGACTTCACATCGATGAAATCATCAGTTGTCTAAGTGCAGTAGTTTCAACCCTGCAGGAAAATCCTGAGCAGGCGTTAAAGAACCTGCGCAAGATTGGAAAGGCAATTGATGACCAGGTTCCATATCGGGACGGTCACAATCTTCGAGTAACCGATTACTGCCTTATGATCGCCCAGGAATTAGGATTTGATGAAAATGAAAAGGTTGTGCTTGAGGTCGCAGCAATCCTCCATGACTTTGGTAAGATTGGAATTGATGAAAATATTCTGCTTCAGCCCCGTAAATTGACCTCTGAAGAAAAAGAACAGGTAGGACTTCATGTAATGCGGGGATATTATATACTTGCCGGGTTCAATGAATTGATTGAGGCCTTAAAAGGAATAAAAAGCCATCATGAATGTTATGATGGAACCGGATATCCTGAAGGACTTTCCCGGGAAGAAATTCCATTAATCGGCAGAATCATTGCAGTTGCCGATGCCTATGATGCAATGACCTCGGACCGGCCCTATCATAAGGCATTAACAAAATCCGAGGCGATTGCAGAATTGAAAAAACAATCCGGATATCAATTTGACCCGACGATTGTCCGGTTGTTTATCAAATGTATAAAAAAGAAAATAGAAAAGTAATTATGATGGGGTAAGTATATAGCCGGTAAAGGTTAGAACTGCATTACCTCCAACCCACACCTGGTAGATCTTACCCCCGGTGCCTTCAATGTGAACAAATACCTTACCCTGCCTTTGCTGTAAATAACCCTGTTCAACCACAATACGGGTAAAATTTGTTGATTCAAGCAACTTATGACGAAACAAATAACATCCCAATGAACCGGCTGCCGCCCCGGATATTACATACTCACTTACCCCCAGGGAAGGTGAAAAATGCCGCACAAATGCGGTATTACCAGGTTCAAATGTTTCCAGACAGAAAACAATGATTCCCTGAATATCCAATCTGGTGCAGTAACTATCCATCAGGGCAAAGTGCGGACTGATATTACGCATATTATTCAATGAACGAACCGGCACTATCAAATCATAGGTTCCAGTAGAAATCACATCAAAAGGAAAACCGGAGATATTTATATCATTTGGAGTAAGCCCAAGAAACTTTGCAATCGGTACCGGATTAACATCCAGATCCATATAATTGGGCTTGGCTAAAGTCATTGTTGCCCACACAATTTTATTATTACGCACCCTCACCTTAACCTGTTGAATTCCGGTCTTGGTGCGCTGGCGGATTGTTGTTTCGGGTTCCTTTAATAAAACAACATCTTCACCGCCCAGGGCGAAATATGTAGCAATTGCAGCATGTCCGGAAAAATTAACTTCACTTGAACCGGTAAAGAATCTTAAAAAGATATCTGCCTCCTTAGTTGATTCGGAAAATACAAATGCGGTATCTGATACCGGATTGAGGTCATTCGCCAATCTACGCATCTCTGTATCGGATAGATCATCCGCACCCATTATCACCCAGGCAGGATTCCCTCCATAAGGAACCGTGGTAAACGCACTCAATCGTTTTGCCTTTATCCACTTCGGCATATTAAAATTTTATATATAATTTATCTATTGTCAATACCTAATTTCTAAAGCCCCGGGCCTCGCCCGGGGTCAGGAACTAAAAACTTATGTTTTTAAGTAATGGATGAGATTCTTTTTTGATCAATCTTTTATCGGCTAATACTTTATAAACAAAATACCTTACTCCAGCAGAACTATGATTGGAAAATCGCCTCAATACTTTTTCCGCCCCGATCTTTTGCAGAGCAAGTGCGATAAAGTAGTCGGTCTTCCAATCCCTGCCCATCGCCCCAATTAAAGGCTTTACTGCTGGCCTGCCAATTCGTTTCAGCCCTTCAACCGCATTATAACGCACCCCATAAAATGGATCACTCAGTCCTTTGATTAAATAATCGACATCCTCTTCAGTGGCAATCTGAGATAAGGCATAATAGGCAGATTTTCTGACCGCGGAGATTGTATCATTCAATCCAATAAGAATATACTTTACCCCCCTTCTCGACTTTGTCTTTCCTAAGGCAGTAAATGCACCAGACCTTATCTGCCATAAAGTATCATAGATAAACTTTGAAACCGGCTCAATTATCTCTTCAGTCCCGATCTCACCCAGAATCCAGAGCGACTCTTTCAGACTCCGACATTCCCCATCACTTCCACGATAATCAAGCCTTGCTGTGATATAGGGAATCGCCGGCTTACCAACCTTCTTCAAGATATTCTTCAGGGTATGCCTTTCCATTGCAGATTTTGTATCAAACTTAGAGACAAGAAAGGTTAATGTAGTATCCCTGAAACTTGAATCCTTAGAAAGTTCAATAAAGCGTTCAAATGCAGAATCCTTTACCGCTTTAAACTGAACCAAAGATGTAGTGGCCTTATTATACAAATCCTCAAAATCAATCTCCTGGTGAAAAATAGCCATTACAATCAAAAAGAGACTCACCATCACCCCCTGTCTCTATTGCCAATCAATACCGATTCCATATTTACCATTTTGCCATAACGATTTATCCTTACCGGAACGATAAAAGTCCTTACCGGAAATATCCATCAGCACCCCGATACTGCCATATTCCCGACGATAATTACCATAACCCTGGGTATTGGAAGTCCGCTTTATCGCATAGGTATCATCACCCTGCTCATCAATCAGTATCCCTACACCGTTGGCATTACCCGCACCCTGACTAAGATCAAATGCCGCATAGGTATCATCACCCTTAATATCATATAACAGACCTAATGATAGGTCATGGCCACAACCCTGTGATACACCCTTGGAAATATAATTATCATTACCTGATTTATCAATCAAAAGACCGATTGTAATATGGGTCCCTGCACCCTGAGCATATTGATATGCGATATAATCATCATTACCTGCACCATCCACAATCGCACCCAGTCCATACCAATAACTTGACCCCTGAGTAAAGATATCACCAAGGTAATAATCATTACCGTTCTGATCAAAGATAAAACCGAGTCCGGCTGAGAGTTCAGGACGATATCCAATACTGAACCCCTGGGAGAATGAAAGATAATGGTCAAGATATCTTATCTCATCCAGATACTTTTCGTGCATAATATAAAGGTCATTACCATCCTGGTCCGCAAGTATTCCAATACCATATGTTGAAGCAAAACCCTGCGCATATAAACATCCTTCATATATATCATTCCCCTCAAAATCCTTTAAAATCCCGATACCAAATCCCCCCGCGCCCTGGATAAATGTATCACCGCGGTAGTGGTCATTTCCCTTTTTATCAATCAGGATACCCAGCCCAAATATTCCGGTTCCAAGTGAAAAATTCCTGCCGTTATATTGGTCATTACCCGCTTCATCAATAAGGATTGAAATTCCAAATCTTGCACCGCCGATTGTATAATCTTCACCTTCATATTGGTCATCTCCCCCATAATCGAGCACGATATGCAGCCTTCCTCTGGATACAGGAAATTGATATTTATCATCCCCACCCAGATCAATAATCACGGCAAAATCTCTTTTATAGATATTGGCACCGGAATCTCCAATCACGAAGGCGCCGAAATCAAATTTTCTGTAATATAAAACCCGGCCTTTAACCCCGGGTATCTTTTTTGGTTTAAAAGGAAATTTTTCAAGTTGAAACTTCTCTATCGCCTGTTCAAGCATTATCCCGGCCTGAAAGATTAAGTCATAATTAACTTTGGTTGCATTCTCCTTAAGATAAAGAACCAATGAATCATATTCTGCCTCTGCCTTCTTTTCTTCATCAATCGAGCCGGTGGGTTCAGGGGAAAATACTGCAAGTTTTCCAAATACCGAACCGACTTCTTCTGGTGTCTTTACAAAGGCAGAATCAAGAAACCGGTTGCAAAGACTTAAGCAATTAACAAACCCCTTTTCACTTAAACTGCCGCCGCTTTTAAAACCATAAAGTTTAACAAGTGTTTCTAAAAACTGTTCCGGAGATTGAAACCAGCAACTATCATTTAAGGAGTTGACAAAATTGATGCTGGCAAGCGGCCTTTTTAAGAGTGAATCAACAATTGCAAATCGAAATGGGTCTTTTATTGTATAATCATCACGGAATGCGATATCCTCCTGACTCAGACCGATAAACTGCAGAGTTGAATCAAGATAGCAACTCCAGGTCTGTGTCAATAAAAAGAGTATAAACATCATTCTATTATAATATATTTTATTGAAAAATCAAGAATCGACATTCATAAATTGTAAGAATAATAGTAATGACTCTATTTGCGGTATCACAACATACTCAATCTATATCTTCAATATCGATGGAATAAACAGGTAAAATAGTTATTCATACGGGACATATTTAAGATAAACCGCCCATCTATACATATCACTCAAATTTCTCTCGTTGTAAAAATCAAACAGAAGATAATCATTGAGCTTCCATTGTATGCCGAATGTGTATTTAAAAACAAGTGTATGACTGTTGTATCGGGTCAGTGTCGAAAAGCTATCCCATTTCTTATCTCCTATGTATGAATAAATTATTCCCGTGCCGATACGAAATGTAACTTTATTTACACTATACTCAACCGCCATTGGTATTGATAACGAATTTCTCCGTCCTTCCAGCCTGATATCGGTGTCAGCCTGAAATGTCCGCTGCCACAATAGAATATCACGGATACCAAAAACAAAAAGATTCTGATCATCAATCGGGATTCCTCTGGCGAATCCGATTTGTCCGATAAGAGTGCGGGCAAAGAACGAACTTTGTAATTCAACAGCGGACAGATGTTCGAATATTGAGTAAGGTAAAGCATCAATGTCCGCATTAGAAGTCGGTCCACCAAACACGAAGTAGAAAGAGCTAAACCTGTTTGTCGAAATGCTGTTACGATAGTAGATTCCAATGTTTCCTGTATACAATATTAAATACTTTTCATATTTCTCTCCTAAATCATAGTAGCGCATATTTCTATACGAATAATAAATACCGCCACACACCTTATGAATTATATCAACATATCTATTAATTTTGCATACAGCATTGGCACTTATTAAATATTTTGCAGTACGAGTGGTATCAAAATGAGCTTCACTGTATTTCGTCCGCTTACAAACATAACTTTCATCATTATACAAATTCCAGACATTCCCGGCAAGAAATCTCAGAAGTTTACCCCTCATATCCACCATCCAAAAATCTTTGATATAAAAACCGGTTACATTATGAGATGAACGATTTTCAATTTTATTATTTCTATATTCACCCCAGTATTGACCAGCCCAGCCAAATCTTTTTGTCAATAGACGCAATGTTATTGGAGTATGCAGACTGCGTTGATGTTGATATGAAATACCGGCCAACTGTTTGCCGCCCAGTAGATTTGGATTCAGATAAAGGTCGGTTTCGTAATCAGGAATTAAATTCACAAAATCGATACCCAATGCCTTCATACGGAGTGAGTAATTAACACCATAACATATACATATAGCGGTTAAAAACAAACATAACACCCTGTTCATAAAACCTCCTGAGGTAATTATTCTCAGATTCACAAAAAAGTCAAGCAGAAATTTTAGCGCTTCAGGCTGCTGAGAATGATTCAATAAATAATTGACAAACCTGAATATCTGCCTATAATCAATTTATGAATCTCACCCTCCTGCTTGGAATATTTATATTTTCCCAATACTTCGGGCAGAATAAGATTCAATACAGGGACTTCAACTTCAATATTCTCCATACCGAACATTTTGACATCTATTTTTATCAGGGTGGTGAGGCAATCGCACAATTCGCCGAAGATGTGCTTGAAGACGGCTATGATATATTGAGTAAAGACCTGGGTGTTGATGTCGATTTCACAATTCCGGTAATCCTTTATAAATCTCCCAATGATTTCTCCCAGACCAATGTTACATTACAATTGATAGAAGAATCAGTCGGCGGCTTTACCGAAATTCTGAAAAATCGGATGGTGATTCCCTTTAACGGTGATTACAAAGAACTGCGCCATGTCCTGGTGCACGAACTCACCCATGTCTTTCAATTTGTAATATTTTTCCCATCAAGATTGGAAGCATTATTCAGCGGCGACATCTTCTATTCCATCCCTCTCTGGGTGATGGAAGGCAATGCAGAATTTGAATCCTTAGAATGGGATATTGAAACCGATATTATAATCCGTGATTTAATAATGAACAATAAGATGATACCGATAGATAAACTTGAAAATTATGGTGGCTATATAATCTACAAAGAAGGTCAGGCATTTTATTATTATATCGCACAGCGCTACGGACGGAAGAAGGTCGGTGAATTCCTCCATCTGTTGAAAATGAAGAAGAATCTCCGGACCGCATTCACCACCCTCTTTGGTTTAACCCCTGAAGATTTTAACAAACGGTGGATAAAATTCTACCAGCGAAGATACTGGCCCAAAATTGAACTTCAGGAAAACTTTGAGAAGTTTGCCCGGGTGGTCTTTAACCATAAAAAAACCCATTCCAGTTATAACACCTCAGCTACAATCTCACCACGCGGTGATAAGATTGCATTTATCAGTGACCAGGGTGGAACCGCAGAAATAATTGTTATCTCCAGCATTGACGGCCAGGTTATAAAACACCTCGTCCGCTCAGAATATTCTGCAGGATATGAAGGACTCCATCTTTATCAGGGTGGATTATCCTGGTCCCGGGATGGTCGGTTCATTACATTCGCCGCCAAATCACGCGGCAGGGATATCCTTTATATAATCAAGGCACGCAATGGTCGGGTATATAAAAAATTCGCCTATGACCTGGATGGTATTTATGCACCAAAGTTTTCTCCGGATGGCAAAAAAATAACATTTTGTGGACTGAAAGATTCTCAGACAGATATTTACATCTGTGATATAAAATCGGGCATCATAGAAAAGGTTACCGATGACATTTATACTGATAAATTTCCGAATTTTGGCGTAAATGAATCCCTTGTATTCGTCTCAGACCGACCCGATTCCAATGAGGAGTATCATTATGGAAGTTATGCACTATTCCTCTATTATAATGGTGATATAAAAAGATTGACGCCGCGCACCGCTTATTTGACCTCACCGTTCTTTGGCCCGGACTCGGGTATCTACTTTGTTGCTGATTATGATTCCGCATATAATCTTTACTACTTTTCTGAAACAGAAAATGCAATCACCAAAAAAACAAATATATTCTCCGGCATCTATTATCCTTCAGCATCATACAGCGGCAATAAAATCGCCTTTACCCATTATAATGAATACGGCTATGATATCTGTGTGGTAAAAGACCCTTTGTCAAAAATGGAAGATTGCAAAACGCCCGAGGAGAAAGTCAATCCGGCAACCTATAAATGGTCAAATCTTGATTCGAGCCGGATAAAAAAATATCGGACACGATTCACCTTTGACTATTTTATCGCCAGCGCCTCATACTATTATACCCTGGGATTTTCCGGAGTCGGACAGATCGCCCTCAGTGATATCCTGGGTAATCATCTCATTCAATTCAGTTCCAACTTTTACGGCAGCCTGACCAGTTCTGATATATTTTTAAATTATTGGTATCTGAAAAAGAGAACTGATTATGGTCTGGCACTATATCAATACCTCAACTACTTCTCTGAATATCCTGACCTTATAATCTGGCGTCACCTGGGAATTGGCGGTATAATGCAGTATCCATTTGACCGCTTCTTCCGCGCCGAACTTGGATTGTATGCCTATAAGGTATATGAAACAAGATGGTATGACTTCTTTCCATATTACTATTCAAATATCTACAAAAAGAGCAGCTATAATTTTATATATCCTGATGTCGCCCTTGTCTTTGATAACGCAAAATGGGGTGCTACTGCACCACACCGTGGTTTACGGATGAGGCTTGAGGCATATGCTACGGTTTTCAGTAGTTATAAAATCAGAAATGCCTTATTCGATTTTCGTAAATATTTCCCGCTTTCACCCCGGGCGAGTTTTGCAACCAGATTAACCCTGCTCGGCAGTTTCGGCCCGGATATTGATTACTGGTCTATCGGCGGACCCAATTCCCTGCGCGGCTATGGATACTATGCATTCAGCGGCCCGAAACTGGGATTTTTAAATCTCGAATATCGATTTCCATTTATCGACCGTTTAAAACTTGCCTTCCCCCTGCCCATTGAAATACAGAATATCCGGGGTGTACTATTTACAGACTTCGGCGGTGTCTACACCGACTCCTTCACCGTATATGATACTGCTGGAGGATTTCATCTCAAGGATTTAAAGATGGGTATCGGCGCCGGGCTGAGGTTTACCCTTATGTATATAATCTTTCGTCTCGATTTCGGCAGGGCCTGTAACCTCCAGAAATTTACAGATGACTGGAAGTTCTACTTCACCCTGGGTCCTGACTGGTAGGGCTCTGCGTCAAAAGACCCTTTATTCTTTGATATAACTCATTCTTATATTCCGGATAGAACCAGGCATAAAAAAGGTTATTATGAAACAGCGGGTCGGTGTGCTCATCAAAACCTGTTTTTTTGTACTCTTCAGTAAATGGTATTGGAGAAAATTCACAGAGATGGGGATGGATACCAAGTTGATGACACAAATTTATCGAAGCGATAGCCTCCTGGTAATCCTGTCCAGGTATACCATACAATATATAGGTATGAATGGCATCAGCAGGAAAACCGACCGTCTTTAATAGTTTAACCGCTTTCAGAAACTCCCGGGTGCTCACCTTTCCTCCGGTCCTCTTTTGAACTTCCGGATTTGTTGTCTCTAAACTCAAATAGATTGTCTTAAAATTTGCCTTTAACATCAATTCCGCCAGCTCTTTATTTATATAGCGGCAATGCAGCCCATTTGAGGTATGAAATTTCAAGTTATAATTACCGGCAATTATCTTTTTCAGTAATAAAGTAAAATTTTTATTATATAAAAGGGCATCGTCAAAAAATGCAATATTACTACATCGTTGATTAAAGAATATGAGCTGTTCAAAAATTTGTTGTTCAGGAAAGGATTTAAATTCTGGAAAAAGAAAATTTGTTGCGCAGTAGGTGCAGTGAAAAGGACAACCCCGTGAGGTAAGGATGACACCGTAATCCAGTTTATTATATAAAGAAAAATCAGGTAATAACCAGGCAGTGGATTTTGTTGAAACTGGATAATCCAGGTTGGAAAGCAATTCTAACAACCCCTGTTCAGCAGGTCCGGTAAAGACAATATCTGCCCCGGAGTATTTCTCGGCGTGTGTTTTGCATAATGTCGCATAGATTCCACCTAAGATAACTTTACGACGGGGGAACTTCTCTTTAATCAACCTTATCACCTCAAAGACACCCGGATACCAATAGGTCATACTTGATGTCACGAATATTATATCCGGTTCATCAAGCCGGTTGATAACCTCAACAAAAATCTTTTTTGGTATACCGTATCTTTTGTAGTATCGCGCTATATTCTTATACAACTTCGGCTTGTCAACAACCTCATAATAATATTTGCCCCGACCGTAGTCATCAGTCCGGGTGTTGGTTTGAAAATACGGACTTCTGCGGTCCAGACAATCAATCAGTTCAACCTTAAAACCCGCCTCTTTCAGAAGCCGGGCGACAATCAAAAGACCAAGCGGTTTATTCCAGAAGTCAAATGCCTTAAAATCATAGATCCAGGGATTGATTAGTAATGCCCGCACACCATATTTTATATAAATAGTATGAAATATCAAGTAGTATAAAAAGATTTATTTTTGCAAATTTGATGAAGCATTCTTTCTCTTCAGTTTCTTTTGTATTTCATTTAAAAATTCCTGGGGAACCTCTGAACCGAGTTTTTTGCATTTTATTAAATCCTGCAATGCGCGCTCAAATTCTTTCTTCATAAAATAGGCGATCGCCCGGTTGTAATAGGCATCGGCAAAACCGGGATCGATTTTGAGCACCCGGGTAAAATCGGCTATCGCCTTATCAAACTCTCCGACCGATGCATAGAGACTTCCCCGGTTATTATATACTGCAGTAAAGTTTGTGTCTAAGGATAGGGCACGGTTAAAGTCACTCAATGCATTATTATATTGATGAATCTGGGCATAATAGATCCCCCTGTTATTATACAACCTTGCCATTGATGGATATTTTTTTATAGCATCACTCCACAATGTAATTCCGTCTTTCCATACCCGGCATCTTTTATTGGAAAGGAACGATAACAGACAAATCACCGCAATGATTAAAATTGTTAATATAATTTTAAAAGGTCTGATGGCCTTTGCCTTCAAATAATACCAGGCTTCAGCGATGATGTAAAATAGTCCAATAAGCGGCAGATATGTATAGCGGTCAGCAATGGGTTGTCCTACCGGAATGATCTGTATTACCGGCAGAATAGTTATGGCAAAAAACAGGCTTCCGAATATCAATTTTTTATTATCCCTTTTTAAAAAAAGACCAAAAATAATCAACAAAACTATTATTACCGGTATAAAGCTAAAAAACGGTGATTCCCATCGGGGCAATTCAGACGGTGCAGGATAGAAACAGGAAAGCCGCACCGGCATAATGGTCTTATATAAATAGAACACCACAATGCGCAGGGGCGATATGATATTATGAAAAATGGCAGACAATATATTATGTCTTACTGCACCCACTGTCTGCTGTCCAAAAAAGGCAATGATTGCAAAAATTACTGATAAAACAAATAGTGGAATCTTATTGACAACAAAATTTTTATCAAATCTTTGATAGAGAAAATAATCGATTATCAATAACACAAAGGGCAGGGTAATTGCGGTGGGTTTTGAAAGTAGTGATAAAACAAAAAATATCACAGTCAAATAATAGAATTTCTTTGACCTTATTTTCTGATAATATAAATAAAGAATAATTCCCGCCAAAAAGAAGAGTGTAAACAGTAATTCCTTTCGTGCACTGACCCAGGCAACCGATTCTATATGGAGGGGGTGAACAGCAAAAAGGATTGTGGTTAAAAAACTAATACCCAAATCGTCGGTTAAGAGCATAAAAAGATAAAAGACAAGCAGGCAGTTAATCAGATGCAAGACGAGATTGGTCATATGATAGGCAAATGGAGAAAGATGGGCAGATCGGTAATTTAATGCGAATGAGAGTATACTTAGGGGCATATAACTGCCATAGCAATATGTAGTGAAAATCTTTAAAATACTTTTTACTGCCAATGACCTTATCTGTGTATTTCCAACAACATACTCATTATCATCCCAGTTTGTAAAACCATTATGCAGGCAGGGATACAGAGTGAGTATGGTGATTATCAAAATCAGGAATATACTGATTATAATAAATTGACGCTGTTTAAAACTTTTTTGCATTATTAAAATTATACATAATCATATTATCAAGTCAACCGAGGAATGCAAACGTTAACAGACATCGTTACCAGTTTAGATATAAAAGGGATTTAAGAAAAATACCTGAAATAATAGGCCTTCCTGGGTATATTAAAGAGTTAGTAAAACTTTCTAAAACCAGGGAAGGCCTGTGGATTTATGATTAGTGAAGATAATTTATTATAATCCTTTTTTAGTAAAACGCAATAGTTCGAATATAAACGGAGTCAGCCTGTGAAGCGCTGACCCCATATTGCCCACATCACTAAAAATCGACTCCCAGGTTGAATTTATGTACCTGCCCTTTTTTCCACTTACGAAGTGGAAAATTTCCCGTCTTTAACTTACATGCGAAGATTTGACCCAGGTCGGCATATTTCAAATAAGTTTATAATGCCAAAATCTTATTGGGAGAAACCTATATCATCTTAACATAATGGCTTTTTCTGTAATAATATCTTCACCAGTATCAATTCTTACGAAATAAATACCAGCTGGATATTTTTCTGCTTTAATAGTGATTTCATTCACACCTATCTTCAGTTTATTGTCAAAAATCTCATCTACTAACCTGCCTGCCACATCAAACATTTTGATTATCACTCGACGCTCATCAGGTGAATTGAGTCTTACTTTTAAATCTGCTTTCGTAGGATTTGGAAAAACTCCTTGAAATAGAAACGGATTATTGGATTTTATTTCATTACTCTGGGGCCCACCAGCAAAACCACCGGTTAATTCTATACCCTTATCACCACCAAATTCATATAAAGATATTTCTCCACAAACCACATACTTACCGACAAAAATCCGCCAGATGTCAAGATTAATTTCACCATCCTGATAAAGCCGGCTCGGCAGCTCTATCGAGACCCGTGTAACTTTTCCGGGATACACTAATGCTAAATCAAGTGGCAACCAGTCCACAGAAAGGAGTTGTAGAAGAAAACATCTATTTTTACCATTTAGAGTCTTGCGCAGTTTTATGTTATGAGTAACCACTCCCTTATAGTATCCCAGTCAGCCGCTGACTTACTACAATAATGAAGCGCATGAGTAACAGTTGTATCTGGATATCTGTAATCCCAAACAAGATGTATACGGTCACCGAAAAATTCAAGGTCTGGATAGTAACATCCATCAAACTCGATTATTTCTTTATCCCTCCATATGTCACTTTCCCGATTCTGTTAAATCCACTTGGACCAGAAGGAACACTGGGACCACGCAGAAATACTAAAGGCATACAATAAAAAGGTGTTGAAACACCACCAATCGTATAACTAAAATGTCCGTTGTTATCAGTAAGACAGGGGCCATAATACTGCGCCCTCTCACCCTTATAATAACCCCTAAAGTATACTTTTACATATCTCAAAGGCATATCAACAGTAGTGGTATCCAGACCTATGTCTTTATCAACAAGATGCTTCTTATATTTGATAGTCCCGGTTAGTGTAACATCAGTTTTTTGCCTCGGAGTAGAATTAGAGCCAGCACTATTAACAGTATCACTACTCCGCCCAGGACGAAAAAAGTTTATCCTGCCTTTCTCTTTTGCCTCTTCAACCACTTTATCCACGGCATCCCATTTTTCAAGACCCTGCTCTCTCATCAACTTTCTTGCCTTTACCAATATTGGCACTGATTCCTCTTTTTTACCTATGCCATAGCGCACTATCATTTGAACCTCTACATCATGAAGCATCTCAAGCGCTTCCTCATCGGTTAAGGTTGAATCAAGCTGTTTAAGTGAATCAATCTGTAATCTAACCTTCTTTGCCGCGGCTTCCGGCAGAATATACTTCGTGTGCATACCAGCAACAACATCGTAGGTATATTCAGGCGGCAAGGGCGGTCTTGGACGGCGAGACCAATATTCTTTATATGAAACAAAAGTATTGGTTAAAGTATCAAAATAGAGAGTGAATTCAGCAGATGCTAAATTAGCAATATATTCAATCTTTCCCGAAGGCATTTTAAAACCATTTTTCAAATCTCGAACATTGGCAATTGCCCATATTCCAGCTACTGGACGATAAAACTTGGCTTTTACTACCACTCGCTTTGTTTCGCCTTTTTTAATTAAACCAGCATAACCAGAGTTTCCTATAAGTTTTGTGTTCTCACTCAACGGTATAAAGGATATTTGGAACTCGGGTGCATCAACACTTGATGTAACTTCAAAAGTCAGGGTAACAATCTCGCCTTCTTTAGGCTCTTCAGGATGCCAAGAAAGTTTTCCACTTGAACCCGGCGCATCTGAACTGGAATGGCGTCTATGTGTCCTCGTTGGGCATTTATTAGCACAGTTATTATTGATAGAATAAATAAGATTTTTCTACACATTTCTTCCTCCTAAATTATCCTTGAAATCCACAATATTTACTGGTTCTGCTCTCTCAAAGCACGGACAAACATTGCAATTATGACAAGTACAATTACTACCAATAAAATCAGGACGAAAAAAGTTGAGTTTGCCTCTCTCTTTCGCCTCTTCAACCACTTTATCCACGGCGTCCCATTTAGAAAGATTTTGTTCTCTCATTAGTTTTCTGGCTTTGATTAATATCGGTATCGCCTCTTCTTTTCTATGAATGCCATATCTAACTACCATTGGCTCACCAATATCATGTAACATCTGCAATGCCTCTTCATCAGTGAGTGTAGAATCTAACTGCTTGAGTGAATCCATTTGTGCCCTCAGTTTCTTTGCCTCTCTCTCAGGGAGAACAACTCCTGTATGCATACCAGCAACAACATCGTAGGTATATTCAGGCGGCAAGGGCGGTCTTGGACGGCGAGACCAATATTCTTTATCTGTAACAAAGGTATTGGTTAAGGTATCAAACAGTAGAGAAAAATTCATATGAGCAAGATCACCCCAACTCCTTTTGTATTGTTCCGGACTAAAAATTGCCCTTGCCATTATGAACACGCCTCCAAATGGCCGGAAGAATTTCACTTGTGTTTTGAAAAACTTAGTTTCACCTTTTTTAATGGAAGTCCTGAGAGTCTCTTTACCAATAATCTTTGCATTTCCTATAGGATGAAAACCTATATGCAGATTATTAGTAGAAACATCAACACCAGATGTAACTTCGAGAGTGATGTCTACTATTTCGCCTTCTTTAGGCTCTTTGGGATGCCAAGAAAGTTTACTTGAACCAGGTAAAGGTATTGTTGCATCATCATACCGCTGGGCACTTAACAACCCAGTTATTACCATTAATACAAACAAAACTTTGCTGACCATTGTTCCTCCTATGTTATTATAAAGTATGCATAGGTTATACAGATTTTTTTATCCTGAAGACAATGATAGAAATCAGTACTGTGGTAAGAATTAATGTAAATGTTATCAGGACGAAAAAAGTTTATCCTGCCTTTCTCTTTTGCCTCTTCAACCACTTTATCCACTGCGTTCCCATGTCGCATCAAGACACATTCTCCCACTACAATCCCAAAAACTAAAAGGATTGTAGAATTTATTTTTTAATAGCACCCCAGATAGTTCTGATTTGCACCTGCCTGCACCAGGCGGGTCAGAACCCATTATTAAGTTTTTTTAAAACCAGGTTCCTGAAAAGCATCCAGGACTTAAAGCCTTGATGCACCAAAACAGGAACAGACCATTTTTTTTCAAAGAACCATAAATCAGCATAATATTATGTCCATAATCTCTTGATGTGTCAAGTATTTTTTGCAAACGTTAATAGACATCGTTACCAGTTTAGATAAAAAAGGGATTTAAAAATATTAAATAGACTTTTAATTGCAACATAAAAGTTCTGTGTTGGTATTGAGAATTTAATTTTTAACGATTCTTGTATTCCGGTAATTACCGGAACACAAGAATAGATATATCCCATAGTTTTTTATTTATGGAAAGAATAATAGTATGTAACTTAGTTCACAATCTCCGTATCTTTGCAATTGCTGAGATATGGAGATACAAGAGATTGTAGTCTATATCAATATTTTCACGGATAATCTTAGATAATCTCACTAGTAGTTCTTTCTGGAAAGGTGGTAAGGATGTGTGTGCGCATTACAATAATTTCGCCTGACTTCCGGTGGTTTTATGGTCTATTTGATTCCTGAATCCGAAATTCCATTATCCTTTATCCTGGAAAGTGCATCACGGATCAATTCATTATTACAATTCTTTATTACGACGCAGCATTTTGTTATCCTGCATCCTTAATCAATCCTTCTGGTCGGGACGAGACGCCCCTTGGCTTACTCATTTTAGCCCGCAGGTCGTCTCGACCTGCGGTGCTTCGGGGCGGGACGCCCCATGGCTGGATTATATCCTAAAAATCAAAATACAAAATCAAGGCTTGATAAGTAATATTATTAATCTGTCGTTTCAAAAATTGAATTATTCACCAATAATCTTGATTAAAACCCTTTTATCCCGTCTGCCGTCAAACTCACCGTAGAAAATCTGCTCCCAGGGACCAAAATCGAGTCTTCCATTGGTAACTGCAACCAGAACCTCCCGCCCCATCAACTGCCTCTTTATATGGGCATCACCATTTGTCTCACCGGTCCGGTTATGCTGATAAAGTTCAGGATTATGCGGGACATATCTTTCTAACCACTCAAAATAATCCTTATGAAGACCCGGCTCATCATCATTGATAAAGACACTTGCGGTTATATGCATTGAATTGACAAGGCATAACCCTTCTTTTATACCGCTCTCCTTTAACGCCTCTTCTATCCGGGATGTAATATTTATAAACTCCACCCTTTTTCTGGTATGAAACCACAACTCCTTTCGATAACTCCTCATAAAATCCTCCAGAATCTTATAAAATTATTTTAAGTCGAATCTAACTCCTTTATCAAAAATCAGACATAAAACTCTCTACGAAAGGAGCGATGCGGATTGGTTCAGATTCTGGACAAACTGTTTAAAGAAGTCCGGCTCGGGGAAAATGCTGGAAAGGATGCGCGCGCATAAAGATGCTGCCTCATCCAGAGGAATGCAGTACTGCATATTCAAAAATCCCTTTCGAAAATCACTGACCTCTTTTTTAAGATTTTTATTTTCTTTAATCACATCTGCAATATATTGAGCCAGGGGTTCAAAATCCTTCTCCTTCATCCCGAATCTGGTCATCTCCTGAACACCCATCCTGATACCACTCGCATCAAGAAAACTTTCATCATCAGGCAGTGCCTGATAATTGACAATGATATTATTCTCTTCTAATCTTCGGGCAAGCTCATTACCCGCGCCGAATTTCTTAACCCTGATCACAACCTGATGGGTCTGGGTAAATCCATCTGATTCATCACCTTCCACATCAATCCCCTTTTCCTTTAATGCCTTTGCAAATGCCCGGGCATTATTCAAAACCTGGGTTTGATACTCTTTCTTAAAGGCATTCATTTCATAGGTCGCCATCAAAAGGCCGACCAGTGTGCCTAAATGATGATTACTGGTTGAACCGGGAAATGCCCGGCCCTTAATATCAATCCAGAGTTTGGCAAGGGGACTTTCCTTATCAATATTTACCGCAATCACACCACGCTGTGAACCGAAAAATGTCTTATGGGTACTACCGGTAACAATATCAGCCCCCTCAATAAACGGCTCCTGCATTGCCCCATAAAGACCCAAGACATGTGCCATATCATACATAATAACCGGCCTGGGATCCCAGTTTTTTACAATATCGTAAACAAACTTAACCGGCTCTTTATATAAAAACATACTCTTTCCAAAGACAATCAATTCCGGTCTTTCCTTTTCCAGAATTCGAGCGAGTTCATCGGTATCAGTTTTATATAGATTATCCCTGCGCACCGGAAAATTTATTACCCGCTCTTTTTTAGTTACCGGGTCTTCTTCAACATAGTTAAAAAGGGCACCCATCGGCTGGGAACTGAGATGGCCGCCATTATTTAAACCGTTATTCATTACAAGTTTCAGACGCCTGAATGGCTCTCCTTGCTTGCGACCCCGATTAATAAACTTGACCACCGACTTAAAAACAACCTCATTCGCCATCTGGCCGCTGATCGGACGCACCTCCACCCGGGGACATCCAAAATATTCTGCCAGCTCTTTTCTCAACTCCTCTTCAATATCACGGATAAAATCTATACCCTGATAAAAATAGATTTCCTTTCCTTTCATCGTGCGATGTTCAGCATACCGACCCGACGGGTCGGATATCTCACACAACTTCACCAAAGGACTCGGTGTCGTCTCTGAAGGAATTAGATTGATGCATTCCTTCTGGCGCCAAAAATTATTCCTGATTAATCTTTCAACCAGATTATTCACCTTTTCCTTAAAGTCTGGCATATAAACCTCCTATCCTGCTAATACTACTCCTAAAAAGATAATTGTCAAGATAAATTTTGAAAAATAATGTTTTTTGTCATAGGCATTATTCACCGTTCCATACAAACCATTCAAATAACCTAACAGAATTTTATTATCTTTACGATTGTGAAAATAACCGGTTTTAACCCCTGCATCGTATAAAGAAGATACCGATAATCAGAACCCCGGCCTTTGCCGGCTTTTAAAAACCCTTGCCATTAATAGAATTTAATGTATAATTGAATGTTATGGGTGTGAAATGGTTTTTCTCCTGGATTCTGTTGTTTCCCTTATTAAAGTTGATGACCGGTTTTGTAGTATCCGGTTCGGTTCCGCGTAAAGGTCCGTTAATAATCGCTTCAAATCATACATCATTTCTTGACCCACCGGTTCTGGGCATCGTTGTCTGCCGGGAGGTCTATTTTCTGGCAAAACCGGGGTTATTTAAGGTCTCAAGACTCTTTGCCTGGCTGATCAAGACCTATAACGCCCTTTCCTTAGAAGGAACCAAAGGATTGAGAAAGGCAATCAGATTGATGAAAAAAGGAAAGGCGGTGGTTATCTTTCCTGAAGGGACACGTTCCAGAAAGGGTGTGCTCCTGCCATTTCAGTCCGGGGTTGGTTATCTGGCGATAAACTTTAATATCCCCGTGGTTCCGGTCTATATTGAAAATTCCAATCGAAATTTTTTTTCCCTTATACTTCGATTGTATAGATTAAAAATAAAATTTGGTAAACCGCTCTATCCTGATGGTTATAAAAAATCTCGAGAGGATTTTGAAGATTTTACTGAAAAGATCAGAAATGCAATATTAGAATTAATATGAAGATATATAAAGCGCGACACGGTGGTTTCTGTTTTGGCGTAAAGAGGGCAATCAGGCTTGCACTCGATGCCGTAAAAAATGGTGAGTCCATCTATTCATTCGGTCCTTTAATCCATAACCGCCTTGCAGTGGATGAACTCCAGAAAAAGGGGATTATTACGGTAAAAGGTATCAGGGAAATAAAAAATAAACGGGTGATTATCCGCTCCCATGGTATAAATCCAGAAATCCTGAAACAGCTACAAAAAAAAGGATTTGAAATCATTGATGCCACCTGTCCCCGGGTGCGTCGTGCCCAGCGCTTTGTTGAAAAACTTATTGATGAAGGTTATTTTGTTATTATTATAGGAGAAAAGGACCATCCCGAAATAAAAGGACTCCTCGGCTATGCCAGAGGAGAGGCAATCATATTTAATGAAACCTTAAAAATCAAAAAATACAAGCTCGGTATCGTTCCCCAGACCACCCTGGATATTGAACACTTTAATCAGGCAATCTCCCATATTCTTCCCAATGCAACAGAAGTAAAAATTTTTAATACAATCTGCCACGAGACCGTGCTCAGAATCAGGGAGGCAAAGCGTCTTGCCCGTAAATGTGATGCAATGATTGTGGTGGGTGGAAAAAACAGTGCCAATACTACCAGATTATATGAAGTATGCCGACACTACAAACCATCCTATCATATCGAGTCGGCAAAGGAAATCTCAAAAACCTGGTTTAAGGATGTAAAGACCGTTGGTATAACCGCCGGTGCATCGACACCCAAAAAACAGGTGGACCAGGTGGTCAAGCGTTTAAAAAAACTTTTTTGATATCTGATTAAAACCCTTAATAGACGATATTCAGATATCCCTTCTCTGAAAAGATTTTATGCCCAGATAAAGGGGTCCGGCAATGGTGAAGATATTAAAAAGCAAAAATCCGGCAAGGCTCAAGATAATCAGGGGATAACTGAGCGGTTTTTTGAGATAGGTATTTGAAAGATAATTATAGGCAGGAATCGCCAGGATTACAATCGTAATTCCAACATACCCGATACTTACCAGAGCGGCAATAATCCCTCCGGTTCCCGCCGCAATCCTTGAAGGATTATCTTCATTGAATTGAGGATAGTGCGCACCCCAGCCCAGATTTATTGACACCAGAGAAGCAGCAACCAGAACAGCAGCTATCGGCAGCATAATATAGAATTTCGGGTCGGTCTTAATCAGTATATTTGAGAAAAATAATAAACCTTCAATAAGAATAATTGTTACAAAAAGATTAAAAAGATATTTTATCTTGATTATCCGGGCGAATGAAATCGGTGAGGAACGGAGAAGCCAGATACCGTATTGTTCAAGACTGATTGACGGAAAGATAAAGCGCACACCCAGGGTGGCAAGAATAAAGCAGATATAGGCAAAATTTGCAAATGAGACGACGGTTCGCCATAAAGGAATCGTAAAATAGATGGGAGTCCGACGCAGGGAGAAGATATAGATAATAAGTAGTATAAAAAATATTCCAAGTTGAACCCACTGAATCGGCTCCCTCACAAAAACCAGTATATCCTTTAAGAGAAAAGTCTTTGCATCTCCATAATAATGATACAGGACTGAATGAATCTTTTTCATCCGGGATTGATATTCACCGACCAGCATCCAGGAACGGGTATAGAAAAACCGGGCAAGATAAAATGCAATAATTACAAATGTTGATGTAACCGACAGCAGAAGAAGAAAATAAAAATGAAATCGTGCTGAACCCTGGCTCAATGTTCCAAGGATATAACCAACCCAGGTCGAGGGAAGATAAATCCCGCCAACCGTAGTCAGATTTTCAGCAAACATTAATAGGTCGCGCTGATTTTCAGTTGCAAAAACTTTTAAAAGGTCGGGATTATTAATACGGATGTAAAAGAATGTCAGACCGAGAATTAAACCGAACAGAATAAAGATAACATCCCGGGACCTCAGTTTCGGCAGGAGACATCGGATAATAAAGATTAAACTTGTAGCAATTGTTCCCGGTATTATTAAATAGATAATAACCGAAAAAATTGCCAGCGGATAATATTGAAATGGTGCACGCAAAGTAATTCCGTAGGAAAAGATAAGAGGTAATATTATGATTAATGTTGCCCAGGAGGCATAAACACAATTTTCAAAGAGTTTAGCAAGATATATAGCACCCGGTCTTATAGGCAGGGCAAAGAGCAACTGCAGTTCCCGGCTGTTATAAAATGTAGAGAGGGAAGTGATGATATTACTGAGCAGAAGCATTATGAAAAATATAAAAAACACCATCTGGATTATCTTATTCATCAACACCGGGCCGATGATTTCCACAGATAAAAGATAATTAAATATGCGAAAGAAGAAATAGTATGCCCCGCCCAGGAATACACCAAATACCAAGATGAACGACAATATTCTGATTAAGTTAAGAGATTTAACCGAGGATTTAAAAGAGATAATCCTGGCATTCAGAAGCAATAAAAATTCCGACATCTATTCTTCAGTAAGTTTCAGATATATCTCTTCAATATTTTTCCGGCCACTAATCTCGGCAAGTTCTTCTAAGGTGCCGGTAAATTTCAATTCCCCATGATTTATAATACCAAGCCGGGTGGCGACTTCCCGGGCAAAGGAAAGGGTATGGGTGGAGATAAACAGTGTCTTTTTTTGATCCTTCAAAGAAAGAAAGGTCTCACGCACAGTCCGGGCGGTCTTAGGGTCAAGACCCACTAAGGGTTCATCAATTAAAATAAGAACAGGATTGTGCAGCAGTAATTGGCACATTATAATCCGTTGCTTCATTCCATGGGAATAACCCTCAGACAGCTCATCAATCCACTCTCCAATATCAAACTTTTCAAATAACTCTTTCGAACGCTTCTCATAATCCGCCTTTTTGACCCGATAGATACTGGCAACCAGGTTTATAAATTCCCGACCGGTCAGTTTGGGATAGATAAATGGTTCATCCGGCACATATCCGATCAGAGATTTCGCCTTTATAGGGGACTCTTTTATATTTATACCCTCAATAAATATCTCACCCTGGGTAGGATGGAGCAGACCCGTAATAAGCTTCAGGGTGGTGGTCTTACCCGCACCATTTGGTCCCAAAAGAACAAATATTTCACCCGGACTCAATTCGAGGTTTAAGCCTTTTAATGCCCAGAATCCATTGAACTCTTTTTTCAGGTCTTTTATTATTAATCTTTTTGAATCATTCATTCAGAATCGGATATATGAAAATCCAGGACCTCAATCGTTAATTTTCCCACCACCTTTAAAACCCCTGCCTGTTCAGAAATTCCACCCTCTTTCAATTTTAGATGACCGACATCAGCCGGAAACTGATTAAATGTAGGGTCAACCGGCACCCACTTTCCCAACCAGACCGCACACCAGGCATGATAATAATAGGCGGAACCATTAAGATTAATCAAACCAACATATATTTTTGCAGGAATGCCTGCAGCCCGCGCCAGGGCAGTAAATAGTATAGAATGCTCATTACAATCACCCTTCTTTGTCGCCAGGACATCAAGGGCTGAAGGTAAAGATGCAGTAGGGTCTTTTTTAAGCATTTTATAGACACCGTCTGTCAACTTCGCAGCCGCCATTTTTGCATCCTTTTCATCACCGATGATATCCTTTGCAGCCTTTATAATCTTCTCATCCCGGCATTGGATAAAGACCGTGGGTTTAAGATACTCTTTCTCTTCTTGAATCGGGATTGTAAGCACAGGAAGCTCTTCAATCCTTGGCCGCCTAAATTCCAAGGTAATCGGCGAATCTGAGACAAGAATCTGATAATCATCAACGAGGTCAAGCCCCCCGGTATCGATATTTTTCAGACTGATCTTTAAATAATCAAGTTTTCTCGGGTCAGGGATCGGTTCTTTTAGTTTTACGGAAAAAAATGAGAGGAGGTCAAATGCATCAGCAGGTTTTATCTCAGCAAGTGCCTCAGTCTTGGACAACCGAATCGTCTCCATATGCATTGCCGGAACCGCCTGTTTGATCATCTGATAATTATCATCAATCCAGAGGATTGAACTCATTCCCATAATATCAAGTTCAACCCGGGTTCCTTCCATCTCCCTGCCCAGAACATCAACCTTCTCCTTACCCACAACCTTCAATCGTGCCTGGGTTGATGATTGGGTGGTTGGATCAAAATAGGGAATGGTTATCTCATCACCCGGCTTTAATCCCCTTTTTTTAATCACCTCTGGTAAGGCGTCCGGGAAATAAGGTTTTTCTTTAAGTTCCCTGGTCTGGGTATATTTTTTACCCTGGATAAAGGTAGTCAGGTAAAGTCTATTTCCTTCAATTTTACCTTCAAGACGTTGTTCTTCAGTATTCTTTAAAATTAAAGAAAAATCCTTTAAGGTATATTCTCTATCAGTGCGGGCAAAGATATGGGTCGTCAGGGTCCTGGGCTGGGTCATCATAAATAGAGTCATCCGGGTGATATTTTCCACCGTAAGGCCGGTATCGGTTCGGGTAATTCTGGAAAATGAATATCCGACTTTATTATTATTAATAAAGATTCCCGACCATTCTTCTTCAGAACCAGCTGGAGTCTCTACCTTCAGCTGGAGTGAAGAACCTGTCTTAGGACTCAGTCTGGTCAAAAAATAGACCGCACTGCCGAATATTATAACAATAATAATAGTAATAGTAATATTTTTTTTCATAAACTCTCCTTAGCTTAATTATAGCGATTAAATCTATCGGGTCAAGAATCTATTGGTCTGACTCCTCTCCACTTTTTGTCTCGATTTTTTGTAAACTATGTTACAATATAGCCGAGGGGCGTCTCGCCCCGAGGCAGGGCGCCTGGCGAGCTGCCGGAGTTTCTGAAACGAGTTAAGAATGACAAACCTCCAGCGGGCGGCGGGGACGCCGCCCGCGCTGAGAAAAATAGAAGCACCACCAGCCCTGGTAAAAATTGAACCGGGCGAAGATGGTAGAGAAATTTTTCAAATGACCAATAAAATAATATAAAAAAAGTAAAACGAAGTTGTTGAATATTTTTCGTCCTGATTTAATAATCTCAGAGAAGTTTATTCTATCCAGAATACCGTTGCAATCAATCCAGGAGGCACAATGAAAAAAGTGGAGAGGAGTCAGTCTATTGGTCTTTTAAGTATTTTTTCCAGATTTATATTTGAGACTTATAATTGAAGGCAGGAAAATAATTGTGGTAAGAAAACAGGCAGCCACCCCCAAGGTCAAAAGTAGACCCAAACTGACAAAACCCTGATACTTTGAAACCATAAGGCTGCCGAATCCGGCAATAGTTGTAAGAGAGGTAAGAAGGATGGCCTTGCCCGTGCTTCTTAAAACCACCGGGGTTTTATTAAATCCCTCAAAAATGTAACGGTGGATTAAATGGACGCCGTCGTCAATCCCGATGCCGACGATCATCGGGATACCCATAACATTGACAACATTGAACATCGCCCCAAACGATTGCAAAAGCCCGACCATCCAAATACCCCCGGCAATCAAAGGGATAATCCCCAACAGGGCAAGCCACAAACTGCGAAAATCCATCCATAGTAACAAAAAAACAATAAAAATTGTAAAAATAGTTGCTCTAAGTCCATCCCGACCAATGTAGTTTATCAGTTTTAAAAACATTGGTGGAAGACCGGTGCTTTTGGAACTTATTCTTCCGAGCTGTCTGGTAAAGGTCGTCAAATATTGGTAGTTCCAGACATATCCCCTGGGATATATTATGACAAGATACTGGTCACCCGATTTATTAATAAAATGATTTTTTATCTGATCGGGCAGGTTATCAAGGGTGATATATTGTGAATTCGCCATTTTCAATATTCTTTTTTTCAAACCCTCAAGAAAATTTTTCTGAAAGACATTGAGGCGCCCAAGTGCCTGGTCTGGTTCTTTTTTTATCTTCTCAACGATAGTAAGAATCAGATTATCTGCATCTTCTTTATCCGGTCTACCAATGATGCTCTGACATTTTCTGTCAACCCGATCCTGACCGCCCGTAAAGGCGAGCTGGCCGAGTTCGTATATGTTCATATCTAAACGTTCCAGTTCTTCAATTATTTTATTAAGATTATTTTTGCTGTTCGCTTTATACCCTGCATTTGCTGCCTGTTGATGAATTCTTTCAATGTATAATCTACGCCTTTTCTGTTCCTGAAGTGTCGGCAAATACTCACTGATACTGTTTACCGCACCAACCGAAGGCATCGCTTTGGCTCTTTTCACAACAGCCCGTGCCTCATCAATTGAAGATGCAGCCACCATAGCAAAATCAGGGCTCAAATCAAATGCCTTAATGATTGTATCCTGAAGGGCAACGGTTGGTAAACCCTCAGGTTCAATATTGAGCATATTGTAGTCAAAGCGGACCCGGAATGCCTGATACAGCATATATCCGGTGATTGCGCAACCGATCAGGAGAAACAGCATCGGTCTGCTGACAATCAACCGACCGATATTCTCAAGGGCGGTGAACTCAATATGGTGCGTTTTGCTCGGCCGTCTACTCACTCTGGTCATAACCCTCTCGCGGGCAATGAGCAATGCAGGCAGCAGGATGATTGTTACCAGCATTGCACAGATAATACCAATACCCAGGACAATACCCATCTCCTTTATTCCCCTGGTGACTGAAATCGTCAGGGCGAAGAATGCACAGGCGGTGGTCAATGCACCGGTGACAATCCCTGGACCTGCCCGGATTAACGCCTGTTCCATCGCCAAACCCGGTTCCTTATCAATTACCCTCCGTTCTGAATAGAGGGAGATAATATGAATTGAATAATCAATACCCAGGCCGATCAGAATGACTGCGAACATCGAGGTCATAAGATTAAGCCGACCCAGAAAAAGACCGACGAGCCCGGCCGCAATGACAACTGAAACAATAAGATTGAGCGCAGCAAGAACTGGTGACGACCACATCCGGAAGGTGAGAATGAAGAGAACAAGCACAAGCACCAAAGCAATAATCGAAGCGATCCTCATATCCCGAGTGGTATATTCCATCTCATCCTTCTGCAGGGGAATCATCCCGGTGATTCCAGCTCTGACATCAGAAAAGTCTTTGCCTGCCTTATCAATGATTTTTTGTATTGCCATCGTCGCCTTGATATCTTCATCAACATTCATTGATGAAAATGTCGGTTTGATATTTATGAGCAGGGTTGTTTTATCCTGTGAGATTATATAAGGATCACCAAGGAGAAAACGGTCTGCGGCAGCATCCACTCGGGCAGAATCGACCTCTTTTAAAATCAGAAAACCATTAAGGGTATGAAGCAAATACTCAAGGCCATCAAGATAACGGACTGCTTTATCCTCTTTTTCTCTGGTACTTAATGGCTCCTCTTCTTCAATATAGGTCTTTTCAAAATTATTGTTGATTTCCTTTAAAAGCGGAAGCAGATTGAGGTCTTTGAAAAGTGTAAGGTTCTGTTCCAGATCCTTTGCCTTACTGAGCATAAATCCGTGTTCGGCAAAAAATTGCTTGTCAATCTTATAATCTACCCTTTCCACATAATCGGTTAACTTTTCAATTTCAGGGGCAATCCGCTCGGCAAATTTCTTAATCTGTGCTTCCTTACCCTGCACCACAACGATAATTGTGGAGGTGCTTTTATATTCCTTTAAGACCCGGTTAAACTCCTTTACCATAGGGTCTCCCGCAGGCAGAAGGTCGGCCCAGTGCATCTCCATCTTAATCTGTGACGCCGGGATTGCAGCAAGGACAGTAATGAACAGGATTGCGGTGATAACCAGCCAGGGATGAGCCGCCGCGAAATGTGCCCAATTTTTGAGTATTCTTTCTCTCATCAGAAATAGATTCGGCCTCTTAATAGAAAACCCGGACCGAGGTTGCTGCCGTAGGCCTTGCCTTCTTCACCGATATAAAGATTAAACATAAATGTAAAATCAACATTTTCCAGAATATTGTAATTAAAAGTTGGTATGAATGCACCACTCCGGTCAGAGACAACCACAATTACAGAACCACCAACATTGAACAGGTCATTCAATGGATACTGGAAATACCCATAGACCTGGTCCTGGGCGAGTGTTTTATTTTCACCGGAAAAGAATCGCATCCAGTCATTCAAATCATATGCTCTATAATCGGTTTTACCTGACGAATTTCGATGATATTCAAGAAGAAAATATAACCCTGAATTAAATGTATAATCAAATCCGACAATAGATTCATAGAAATTTGATGAACTCTCAAGTCGATTATACGCCGCCTCGGCCCAGACACCAAAACCGAGAACCTCTCCGACAATATCACCACCGATGATGATTCGCCTCTGCCTGGTCTGTAAAAAGTGATAGTAATCGGTCAATATCATCGGAATGTCACCACCGACAAGGGATAAATCAAAACGGCCTATGCCACTCTTTATGCGCACAAACTTACCGGATTCTTCAAAGTTAATGTCGAGTGGTGATAATACCATCATCAGATTGCATCTTCTGCTTAGAGAAATATCACCCCGGATTCCATTATGGCCTGTTTGTTCATAAGTTGGGTCAAAGACATTTTTTCTATTATATATATCGGTGGGATTTGAAAAATAACCGGCACCTACGGATAACTGCTGCTTACCCACGGTTACCGCAAAATGGGTATTTGAAATTCGTGCGTATATGTTATCAAGGAATAAGGTGTCGGTGTAGGAAAAATTATAAAAAAGTCTCATCTCCGGAGGCACTTGAGCAGAAATCCGCCCTGGAATAAAATTGAGTAGATTCCAGTTTTTCTCACCAAAATAGAGCAGAAATATTACATCCGCACCAAAGTCGAGATACTCAGTTGTATTATTTTTTAAGTCAATCCTGAGTTTATTCGATTGGAAATGGTAATATCTCCTGAACTGGTATATACCATTGTACTGGGGTTCAAAATAACCGAAGATTTCAGGACCCCGGGCATCAACCAGGACGGATGTTAAGAAGAGAATGATAACAATCCCTTTCACTTCTGCATACCCAGTTCAGTGAAGAGGTCATCGGAAATTTTAAGATTATATGAGACCTCAGTAAATTCCATAACAGTCTTTGTATTATCCAGTTTGTTATACATAACAAATTTCATTGGGGTATAGATTCCATCAATCAATTTGATATTACTTAAAATAAGTTCCTTCTCCAGAATCCCGGGATTTTCATCCTGATAATAATCAATCACAAGGGGAATAAGATATTCCTTATCAACCCACAGCATAAGCCTTGAATATCCGGCAGAACTTTTAACTTTACGAGTCAGTTCAAGTTTATAACATTGGCGCCCTTCCTTTTTTTCGTCATCTTTTCTTACCGCATTGTATTCGTCAACAAAGGCATTGGATGCTCCCAGGTCCTCATAAGAAAAGTCACTTCCTTTAAGTTTCTGTCTTCTTGCATGACTTGCAAGTTTACGAATCCTTTTGGTCCGGGGAAAGTAGACCCAGATATCTCGGGCATCATTGAGCATTAATATTGTCTGACCCTTGATACGACTGGGGCTGATATACTTCAAAAGTGATTTCTCACCATGGTCTTTGGAAAATAGTTTATAGATAAAGATTCGTTTCTTCTGAGTAGTTGTCATTATTGTCATCTTAACCTTTGCCTTTGAAGTTTGTGGATTCAGCCTGACGCTCATCTCTTTAATTATCTCCTCAGCAGTCAGTGCCTTCTGCTCATTACCGTACAGAAGGCCTGAAAATATAAACAAGCCGGCACATATTATAATCTCTTTCATAAATACCTCCATCGTTTGCATACTATAAATTTATTATATCCATTTCTTTTTTATAGTCAATACAAAACCGGGGAAGACAGATTTCAGGTTCTTTAATCGTTGACACAGACTTTGATTTAAGTAAAATATAGCATGCAATTGAGATACGGCTCAGGCACAATCGATTTTGAAATATCCGAGAAGCATTTCTGCGGCATCCTGGAGTCTGAAAAAGAAAAGCCCGCTTCAGTCGAGGACTTACTAAAAAAAGCCGTTACAGAACCGATAAATGCACCAAGACTGGGTAAACTCCTGCGTAAAAACAGACCAACCGATTTGGTGATTATCGTTTCGGATATCAGCCGTTCGATTGCCAATTACAAAAAAATCTTGAAGTTTCTTGTTGGAGAAATTGTTGATGCGGGCGTTGATGAAAAGAATATACATTTTATCATTGCAATCGGCACCCACCGAACGCACACCCCGGAAGAAAATAAAAAACTTTTCGGCGAACTCTTTGATGAGTTTGAGTTCATCTTTCATAACTGTAATAAGGATTTGGTAACTATTGGAAAGACAAGCACCGATTTATCAATTGAAGTAAATAAAAGGGCAAGGGATGCGGATTTTGTGCTTCTGAGCGGTCGGGTTGATTTTCATTACCTTGCAGGATTCTCGGGTGGTAGAAAATCGATCCTGCCCGGCATCTCCTCTTATGATACAATCAGGACAAACCACTCAAAGTTGCGCCGAGAGGGTGTCGCGCCCGGAGAACTGAAAAATAATATCATCGCCCAGGAAATGGCTGAAGCATTAGAACTTTTTAAACCCGATTATTTGGTGAATGTCGTAGAAACCACGGAAAGGGAAACTTCCCGGATCTTCTTTGGCAATCCGGTATCTGCCTTTGAACAGGCTGTAGAATATTTCTGCAGCCGGAGAAATCAATCCATTAATCAACTCGGTGATTGTGTCCTGGTCAGTGCCGGGGGTTATCCCCAGGATAACAATTTTTATAACAGCCATAAATCCTTAAATCTGGCAATCCATTCAATCAAACCGGGTGGTAGTGTCATCCTGGTTGCCCGATGTCAGGATGGTATGGGCAATGAGAAATTTTTAAAATTGATGCAAGAACATAATATCGACCAGCTGCTTAATTATCCTGAAGAAAAAATTGAAATCGGCGGACATCGTGCATTTGTTACCGCCAAAATTTTAAAACAGTATAAGGTCTATGTGCTTTCTGAAATTTCACCCAAAATACTCAAATCCATTGGGTTCATACCAATAAATAAAATAGAAGAAGGTATTGAGAATATAAAGAAAGAAACTGGTGATAATTTCAAACTTTACATTATACCCAACGGCAAGACAGTCCTGCCGGTCTTAAAAAATCAGAGGAGGCAATTATGATGCAACAATTAAGAAAAAGGACAAGGTTGGTTCTCTTTATTGCAGTTGCTGCATTTGTCCTTTTGATATTCTTTAACTGGGGATTGAATGTAAGCGGACGCCGGGGCAGACAGTCAAAAAATGTTGCCAGGATTGACGGCATCTCTATCTCCTATCAGGACTATATAAACTATATCCGTAACAAAGAAAATAGAAAAGAAGGAATCACCCGGGATAAAATCTGGCCTATGCTTATTGATGATATAATGTGGGCAAAATTGATCAAGCAAGAACACATTAAGGTGACCGATGAAGAGCTCTGGTCAATTATAAAAAACAATCCACCCCCGGAAATCTACAACTCGGAATATATGAAGGATGAAAGTGGAAAATTCGACTGGAACAAATATTATCAACTCCTGAAGTCTCCCCAGAGTCTTCAGTGGCTATATCAATATGAAAGACAATTGCGTAATGAACTTCCCAAGGAAAAGCTCCGTTTCCTGCTTACCACCCTGGGCTGGGTATCTCCATTTGAAGACAGTATCTTGCTCACCTGGCCGAATACAAAATACGACCTCTCTTTTATCTCGATATCACTTTACAAAATACATACCAAGGCTCAAATCAGTGATGAAGAGATAAAAAAGTATTTTGAAGAACACAAAAAAGAGTTTGTCATTCCGAAACGAAAAATACTGAAGTATGTCTTCTTCCCAAGAAGACCCTCACCCGCAGATACTGCTGAGGCCCGGGAGCGCCTTGAAGACTTCCTTGCCGAAGTAAAAGCAGGTGAAGACTTCTTCAAACTCGCCCGGGATGTATCTGATGATACCCTTATCCAATACAAATTTGAAAATGAATCAGTGGTTAAGCCATACCTTTTGAAGGTTTACAAAAATCTTAAAGACGGTGAGGTATCCGATATCTTCAAGAGTGCCCACGGTTTTGAGGTTATCAAGCGGGTTCATAAAGGACTTATCTATCGGGTAAAGGCAAATATTGAAATCTCTGCAACAACAATCGATGATATCTACGATCGTATCAATGCCTTTAAGGAATCGGTTAAAGAACTGGGTTTTGACTCCACCGCCGCAGATTTTAAGATACCGGTGCGCCGGACCAATCCATTTACTGCAGATAATGTAAACTTCCCGCTGAACAACAGGAAGAAACTCCAGGACTTTGTGGCAAAGGCCGGTCCCAAAGATATCGGCGGTCCATTCAACAGCATAGGTGGATACTATCTCTTTGCCCTCGATTCAGTGATCCCGGCAAAAAAATTGACACTGAAGGATGCACGACCAAGGATTATGGCAAAACTGGAAAATAAAGTTTTGAAGGATACCCTGAGGCAGTATCTGACCCGACTCTACAACGAACTTCAGTCCGGTAAGACAATGTCTGAACTCAGCAGGGCCGATACAATGATATCATTTCAATCCGGAATAAAAGACCAGACCCTGCTCCAGATTGCCACTGCCTATGGCGGAGAATTTGCCGGTGTAGTGGCATCATTAAACGAAAAAGAGATTTCTCACCCGCTCATCACGGACTGGGCTGGTTATATCATCCGCTGCGATCGCAAGGTAGTACTTCCGGCCGATACAAATATGGTGCGCATGCTCCAGTATAAACTTCAGGAACGCCTCAGCTTTATCACCCAGGAACTCTTCACCCCGGAAAACATTGAAGATAATCGCGACGACTTCTTCCTTGAATAACGCCTATTCTATGATATAACCCAGAAGCCCTTTACCAATCTGGACCTCAGGAATCTCTTTAATCTGAACCTTAAAGTCATAACGCCAGACATCGCCCAGTTGATTAAAGGTGAAGACAATCTGCCAGCAGTGCAGGTCGCGCTCGAAATTAAGCTTATAATCAATAAACCTCTTTGTCTTCCAGTCATATCGGGCGGAATATGAAATATTCCATTTTCTCGTGGGGTTTAATTTACCGTTAAACCATACCTGATAGGTTCCATCTTTTGTATAACTCTGATTCAAATTTATTGAAAAGAAACTCAGGTTTAAAGAGATGAAATTCGCTATCTTGTAGGTATAATTATGGTTATAAAAATCCCATTGTCCGTTGATCTTTACATTAAATTTACTGATCGGTTTGGGAAAGGGATTTTTTACAAATTCCAGAGAAAATTGAAACGGCGTTAATGAATCGGTCTGAAGATTATACGCACTACCGAGATTTATCCTGAATATTTGTGCTTTTTTTAACTCCTCACCCAACTTTGCCTCGAACTCCTGGCCCAGACCAAAACCCAGCTGATTTATTGGAGGAAATTGCGGGATACCAAAAATCTGAGGAAATCGTCCGGTATGAAAATCAGGTGTATAAGAATATACAACCCGGGGATGCAGTTTATGTAAAACCCCATGGATACCGAAAAATTCCATATCAAAGATGCGATAGAGATTTGTTGTCGCCGTTGTGGTAAATGCATAGGCAGCACGGATGGGTAAATTATTTCCCGAACTATCTTCATTAAATCCCGCAAGGTCGAGGTTAATACGCGGGGAAATCGTAAAGAGATTTAGCACATTCTGTTTAAATGAAGGGGCGGTGCTGATATCGGCGCCTATATTCAGGGTAGTATCAAGGGGTGATTGAAATCGTTCCCGGCTGAAATGTCCGTTAACTGAATAGTTTATCGTTGAAAAAATCATTCTTGAAGGTGTGGTGAATGAATAAAAAGGGAATTTTTCCGTAATTGTGCTGTCGGCAATTTTTTCTTTCCGTTCATAGAAAAGGCTGTTTTTTATGTTGCGAAAATCGCGGGTGATGGTTGCCTGTGATGAAATCTCTTTTTGTAACCACAACACGGTAGTATCCGTGAAATCCTGCTGATATTGATTATCACTGATATAGTGAATATCACAATTGAAACTTGACCCCAGAAGAAAATATGCCGAATTGTTTCGTGCCTCAATACTGTATCTTTTTCTGCCCGTACCGATCTCTTTAATATATGAACTGTGAATCGTGCCTTTGGTAAAAGGATTATAATCCCAGACCGCTTCAAGATGGGGCATTATCCCCTTCTTCTCCATTGCATCCACCTGAAGTGTAACATCTGCATAATCGGAGATAACAAAGTAATAAGCAAAACCGCGGATAAATTTCCCAAAATCACGCGAGTTTCCGGCATGGAACGGCAGAAGTCCGGATTTGCGTTTCTTTGAGATGGGGACGAACCAGAACGGCGCAGCCATAATCGGAACATCCTGGATATAGAGAAAAATCGGTCGGGCGATTACCATATCCCCAAGATAGACCTTCATCCGGGGGGAGAAGAAATAATAATGGGGTGGATTACAGTTACAGGTTGTGTATACACCGTCATAGGCATTAATAACATTCTCACTCACCCAGATTACCCTCTTACCGTTGAGATATCCCTTTCCGATCTGTGTATGGGCGTTGGTCATCAATGCCTTCTTATTTTCGATATTGTATTTTAGATAATCACCCTTGATTGAATCGTCTTTCTGCCTGAGGTCACAATCACCAAACGCCTCAAGGACATTTTTATCAATATGATAATATGCACTATCTGAAGTCAGTTTGATATCCTGATAGGTAATCACCGAAGAATCCGAAAGGATTATCAAGGATTTTTCCAAATCGTAAAAAATCTCCTTTGCCTGATAATGGATTATATCAACCGTGTCAACCAGGCTCGTGTCAGCTGCCAGTCCGAGCCATAAAATTATGATCATTCCTTGAGGATTTCTTTGTAACCATCCAGAACAACCTTGTAATATTTTAAGGCCGTCTCCTCATCGCCCAGGGCGCGATAGATATCAGCCAGGCCCTCATTTATTGCCACCAGCACCTCTAAATTTGCAAGTTCGCGCTGATGCTGACATAACTCCAGAGCCTTTTTGTAGTATTCAATACCTGAATCATAAGCGCCCTTTCTTACAACCAGTTGTGCCGATTTTATCAAATACTCAATTGCCTTATTATAGACCTCAGCCTGCTGAAAATGGTAGGCGGCAAGTTCATCATAGCCTTCAAGTTTACTATAATAATCTGCAAAATGCTGGTGCCGTTTCTTTTTATCCGGAATGAGGTCATAAATTTCATTATAGAATAGAGGATTTATAAATAAATAATAATTAAGAAAACGACGCAGAAAGCCCTTCTTTACAAAATATTCAAAGAGACCAAGATTTTCCTTTTTGATGGGGAATTCATCCGGCATAATTTTACTACCCGAAATCGCAAGGTTATATACAAAATCCTTTTCATCACCCAACATTTCTACCCTTCTCTTTACTACGGTCTTAAAATCATGAAAGGCAAGGTTAAATCCGCTGATTGATGTCTCACCCCGATACTGATTATAAAAATAGTTAAGCCTCTCCTCCTTATAAAGTCGCAGAAACTGACTGATATGTAAAGGAGTGGTAGCCGCAAATTTAATCTCTTCACCAATCTCGTTCTTAACGAGATTCACCAGGTCCTGCCGATCAATCTCACGCAGTTCAAACTCCTTAATCCCTGTAATATTTATCTGGGAAAGGGCTGAAGAGAATATAAAACGGACATTTTCATCAGCCAGTTTCAGAATGAGATTCTGCATAAAATTGATTGAGGACGGGTCTATATTTTCAACATCCTCGATAACTATGACGACCGGTTTGTTCCAGGAAACCCTTTTAATAATCTCCGCAATATTTGTCGTTACAAGATCGACCCGCACGCGCAGATTCACCTTCTCCAATATCGTCTCCTCTTCACTTAAATCCAGAAAATCAAGCACTGCAAGATAGGAGGTGCCGATATCCTCAACACCAAGTTCTTTAAGATATTTTTCAATCGCCTGCTGTTTTTCTCCGATTGATTTCACATCTTCAATCTCTAATAACTGTTCAACAAGTTCCATAATCGGTTCCAAACTCAGACGCCGAACGATTGAAGGGCATACCGTGCGCAGTATCAGCTTCTCATCCTGCCATTTTTCGGTAAACTGGTCAAGAAAGATTGTCTTTCCGATTCCGTTTGATCCAATAATTAAAACCGCATTAGAAACACTCAAAAGATTCTCTAAGGCATCAATCTGGCCGGTACGGGAAATCATATCCTCTAATTTTATCTTTTTAGGAAATTTCAGTTCGGCCAGAGGCTGATCAATCCTGCAGACAAGAATCTGACTGGTCATCCCTTCAATCGTAAGCATACCTAAGGATGTTATCTCAAAATCACTGAGTAACTCTTGTTCGGTTTCTTCAGAAATCAGAATCTCACCAAACTTTGCAATCCGGGAAAGCCCCCGGGCAAGACCTGGATACCGGGAAAATCCGAGTCTTATCTCAGGATAGAACTCACGCAACTTCATTAGTGTTGCAATAATCCTTATATCTTCAGATTGACCAAAGATTAAATCCTTTTCAATTCCCAAAACCCGGGCTGAAAATTGTTCTAAATTCTCAATGATGTCATAAAATTTTTCTTTATTCAATTCCCGTATAAAAATACTAAAAAAGTAATTCATAGTTTAAAAGGCCTTTTAATCAGTGTCTTTAATGGATAAAATTTAAATGCTCCATTTGTATTCATCGTTGCAACCACAAGTTCAGGTGAAAATTCATACAGGGTCTGAAGACAGGCACCACAGGGCAGAATAAATTCGAACTCTGGTGAATACAAAAGCAGCAACAAGAATTTTCTATATCCTGAGGAGACCGCCTTGAATAGGGCGACCCGTTCTGCACACATACTCAAGGAATAAGAACTATTTTCAATATTCACCCCGGTAAAGATTTCACCCCCTTCACAATAGAGCCCGGCACTCACCGGAATAGAAGAATACGGTGCATAGGCATTGGCGATGCCCTTCTTCACCAGTTTAATCATCTGGCTTGCCAGTTTTTTATGAGAGGCAGTCATCAAGGAAGTCTTCGCCATAATGTATACCTTCAATATCAAGGTATCGGGCAATCGTCTTTGCCAGGTCTGAAAAAGACCCGCGGATACCCAGATTCACTCCCGGCACCTTTCCTGAACAGGCAAGAATCGGAACATATTCACGGGAATGGTCGGTTGAAGGCGTGGTTGGGTCATTGCCGTGGTCTGCAGTAATAAAAATGAGGTCTTGAGGACTTTTCTTTTCTATTATCTTTCTCAAACCAGGGTCAATCTCAATAAGACCATTCTTAAATCCTTCGATATTATTGCGGTGTCCCCAATCCATATCAAACTGCACAAAATTTGCCACAATCAATCCCTGTTTCAATTCATCCATCGCCTTGAGCACATAATCAACACACTCAAGGTCATTCACTGAATGATAAGAACGGTCATATCCACGATGACTGAATAGATCATCTACCTTACCAATCACAATCACCCCAAGCCCTTTTTTCCGGGCGAGGTCAAGCAGGGTCGGTTCTGGAGGCGGCAGGGAAAAATCCCGCCGGTCCTTGGTCCGATAAAAATCTGGTGCGGAACCGGCAAATGGCCGGGCGATAACCCGGGCGACACCATGCTCGCCCTGCATAACCTCCCTTGCAATCTCACAAAATTTGTATAACTGTTCTAAACTGAAGACATCAATATGGCAGGCAATCTGTAAAACACTGTCCGCCGAGGTGTAGACAATCGGTGATTTTGTCCTTATATGTTCCTCGCCCAGTTCTTTTATAATCTCGGTGCCGGAGGCGGGTTTGTTACCCAGAATCTTATGGCCGAATTTTGATTCAAGTTCTTTAATGATTTCATCCGGGAAGCCATCTGGATATGTAGGAAACGGCTTTTTTAATATAACACCAAACAACTCCCAGTGTCCCGATGTAGAATCCTTACCCGCTGACCTTTCCGCCATCTTCCCATAGCAGGCCCTGGGATTTTTCACCTTTTTAACACCCTCAATATCTGCAATATTACCCAGACCAAGTTCTTCTAAAAATGGCAGGTTAAGTCCACCACAACTCTTTGCAAGGTTTACCAGGGTATTACTACCCTGATCACCGTACTCTTTTGCATCAGGCAGTTCACCAATACCCACACCATCTAAGATGAGCACAATTGCCCGCTTCATTAATCAAATTATATTCATAAATATTAAATTGTAAAGGAATAAAATAGATTGGTCTTTGAAGTCGAATCTCTAAATTCTCCAGGAATTCGTGCCGACCCTTGTTATCCAGCGGTTATGACTTTCTGATTGTTGCTGTAGAATGACACAACCAGGGTGTTTTACATTCCTGAATATTTCCATTACCTAAACGGCATGTAATGATTGAGGGATATATTAAGTTCCGCCGTAAGCCGAAGCCACATATTGTCCGGTTAAACGATGAGACCGACTTCTCTATCCGGCACCCCTCCATTCATTGAATGCTGCTACAACCAGAAGAATCAAACTGACTAATAGAAATAATAATTCATATTTCGACAATCTGATTTCTTTAAAACTCCGTATTTTCTTGAATTTTTCACCACGCCATCTCCCCGCATGATACATAACTAAATTCACCGTGGCAACACATCCAAAAATGTAAGCTGAAAATTCCGGAAATCCGATTTGCAGAAACAACAGCCACCCTCTCGGTGTGTGGGTTGATATACCTCCGCCAAAAGAGTTTGTTCCAGCAAAAAGCCCCATTATAATAGTATTGGCATATAGTGGTAAATAACCGAAAGTGAGTGTTCGAACTCTATAATGATTCCCCCCTACTATAATGCATAGTATAAACAGATTGTAAACTAAAGTTTTAGTAAAGGAGGAAAGGAAAGATTCTTTTCCTTTAAACACCATAAATGATGGTAAGGGCAGCTCTTTCATAATGCCCTCCGGCAGAAAAAGAAAACCGAAAACATAGGCGAGCATCAGCAAAACAAAGAAAAACAGAAAAGCATAGCCGGTTCTCACCCAGAGATTTTTATGACCCAGATTTCTTATGGGATTCTTCATTTCTCAACCCCTCTTAAGCCTGGGCATTCCACTTAATGTGCAGCGGGTATCTGAAGTTTATCCAAAAGGCGATTTTGGAAAAAGATGCAAAGTATCGTAGCCGGATACCCGCTTGTCAGGTGAAAACGTGAGCCCCAAAGCACCGTCAGGGAACGGAAAGACAGACGGTGTATCAATCCTCCCCTTTTGTTCTTGCCATACTTGCAGGACAAATATTTCTCATCTTACATTTAATACATAGATGTTTATGCATCATAAAATTTAATGGGGTTAAGATGATAAATAAGATAAAAATCACCAAAAGATAAATCTTAAAATTAAATATCAAAACAGCAATTATTCCTATAATAGGCGCAATTGTTGCCAGCCCCCAGGTTATTCCGGCCAATTTCACCCCCAGTTCATAATTCCCCGAATTTTTCTTAAACATAACCGCTGCTAAATCCCCCCAACCGGTTGAACATCTCTTATCATAATAATAACAATTAGTGCAAAGGTGTCTTCGCAAAACAAATATCAGCATAATTATCAAAAAAAATACATATAATATGGAAACTATTGGAATTCCTGTAATTTTCAAGCCCCACATCCCTATTGTTCCTAATCCAAAATAAATAATAAAAAATAGGTTTTGACCAATAACGGTTATCAATGGATACCCTTCCAACCCTCCTTCATACAGATTTTTATCCATTTCCCCTTCCGCCTTTTGTTTTATGTCTTAAGACGTACTGACTGGTTTCGTCTAACTCATTCATATCCGCATTATTGTGTACATCCACCTCCATCATAGATTCAACTCCCAGCCTGGTAATGCTAATCATCATTAACATTATATACAATATATAACAATAAAAAACAAAAGTCAAGCCTTTTTTGAAATTTCTTCCTCTTCGGGGCGGGCGGGTTCATTATCAATCCAGAGCAGCAAAGAGAGGGTTTTATCTTTCCTGCTGTTAAAACTGACAACTACCGTTTCCGAATCCTATAGTCGCTGCCAGACATTTTTGTCTAAGCTGCGATATTGAATCGCCTCGGCAATGTGTGAGGTCTGGATATTTTCTACACCTTCTAAATCCGCAATGGTGCGGGCAACCTTTAATACCTTATCATAAGCCCGGGCTGACAGACCAAAACGCTCAATTGCGGTCTTTAATAAAGCCTGGGATTTTTCATCAATTCCACAGAACTTTCTGATATCCTTTGCTCCGAGATGGGCATTGCAGTAAACCCTTTTCCGATGTTTATATCTCTGCAACTGACGATTTCGCGCCTGGTTCACCCGCTTTCTTATTTCTTCGGATGATTCACCCGGCTGGGTAGATTTCAACTCATCATAGCGCAAAGAAGGCACCTCAATATGGATATCAATCCGGTCTAAAAGCGGACCGGAAAGCCGTGCATGATAACGCTGAATCGCCTGGGGTGTACATCGACATTCATGATAGGGGTCTGTAAAATAACCACAGGGACAGGGATTCATCGCCGCCGCAAGCATAAATCTTGCCGGATATGTAAGGGTAATCTTTGCCCGACCAATCGTTACTGAACCATCCTCTAAGGGCTGGCGTAAAACCTCCAAAACATTCTTATGAAACTCAGGAAGTTCATCCAGGAATAATACACCATTATGCGCTAATGACACCTCACCAGGCTTTGGAATATGTCCGCCACCAATGATCCCGGCATCGGAAATAGTATGATGGGGTGAACGGAATGGTCTGGTTGCTAAAAGCGATGCGCCCTGACCAAGCACACCTGCCACAGAATGTATCTTGGTTGTCTCCAATGCCTCTTCCAGGGTCATCTTTGGTAAAATTGTAACCAGTCTCCTTGCCAGCATCGTCTTGCCGGTGCCGGGTGGTCCAATCATCAAGATATTATGACCTCCAGCTGCCGCAATCTCCAATGCCCTTTTTGCATGATACTGACCCTTCACCTCGGAAAAATCTACTGCATATTTTGATGCGGCGTTAAATATATCATCACGGTTCACCTGAGTTGGTGCCTTATCAATCTCCCCATTCAAAAACGCCACCACCTCAATGAGATTATCAAATCCAAAGACCTTAATTCCCTCAACAATCGCTGCCTCCGGGGCGTTTACCCGGGGCAGAATCAACCCCTCAAGTCGATTCTCCTTAACTGCCAGGGATACAGAAATTGCACCCTTAATAGGTCGAAGTGAACCATCCAGGGAGAGCTCACCGAGAATTGCATAGCGGGTTAACATATCGGTGCGCATCGCCCCCTCAGCACCGAGAATTCCTATTGCAATGGGCAGGTCAAAACTGGAACCCTCTTTTTTTATATCTGCCGGAGCAAGATTTACGGTTATCTTCTTGGTGGGAAATCTGAAGCCTCCATTCTTTATTGCAGCAAAGACCCGATCCTTTGATTCCTTTACTGCATTATCCGGAAGGCCTACTGTAGTAAAACCAGGCAGCCCTGGTGAAAGGTCAACCTCAACATCTATCAGATAACCATCAATACCATAGGTAGCGCAGGAATATACTTTAGAAAGCATAGCTGAGTATAATGAAGAATCTAAAAAAGTCAACGATTTTTTCACGGTGAATAAAAAACGCTTTGCTTGTGCTGAACGCACTTCGTGCTGCACTAAGCGCTTCGCGGTAAACAGTTGAAATCCTCATCCGCCTAAAAACAGACCGGACAATCTGATGGTATCTACTTGATATTTCTTAAGACTTCAAAGAAATCACCTTCCCGGAAGGTTATCATAATCCATTAATTGGACTTTTTTATCTTTTGACATTTCCCCGTCAATCTTTTCATCTTACTACCCCAGGCTGTATCACCACAATATGACGGGTCCAGTATAAAATATCCATCCACAGAAAATCCATTTCTTTCAAGAATTTCTAAAGTCTTGTGGTCTCCCGGCCTGAGTCCCAAGGCAATATGGTTGGGCCAGCTCAAAAAAACAATACTCGATTCTGGATACCCGGCCACCGTTCTCAAAAGGACATAAAGAAACACACTCCTGCCGTCACAGTCATTTTCACCCTCAATCAACTGCTGGCTGACACTCTTTATCGGAAGACCGCTTTTATATTTAAAGACCTCTTTTGACTGACAAAATTTCAAAAGGAAGTTTACCCGACCATATTCATCAAATTCTCCACTGAGAAATTTCAGTCTTTCAATCAAAGCGGTGTTCTTCAACTCTTCAATCCCTGAATAGACCATTCCGTAAAGGCTCGGCGGAAGATTCTTTGTCCATTCAATCTGCTCCTTTAAAACCCTTATCCTGAATTGATATGTTATCCCTTTATACTGCCATCTCAAATTCCTTGATACATATCCACCCTGAAATTTCGGCAAACTGCTAATCAGAGGCAGCGGCTTGAGATTCGTTCTGATATCATTTAAACCCTGATATGTCCGGGCAGGATTTTTTATCTTCAACTCACCCACCGGAGTTGAATCATCAAACTCCTTAAGATAATATCTTTTATCTTCTTTATCTATCCAGTTTGCCTTTCTTATCTTCCATTCATCACTGAGGCGGAGACCAAAATAATCTTCTTTTTTATCATAAAAGTACTGGATATCCCAGCCTAAATGCTGCATCAGGGCAGAGATTGCAATAATGCTGCTCTTCTTATTACTCCTTTTTCGGGCAAAAATTTCATTTAATGTAAGATACTCGTTATTATCCACCGGCTGAAAATCAGAAAAATATTTAATCAGATAGATTAACATACCAAAAGGATCAAAGATTTCATTCCCGGCAAACCGCTTTTTCCAGAAAAGAACTGTAGAATCATCTATCTGATTATATGAATTCCTATAACATTGCGTCGGTTCGGGAACAAATAATTTATCGAATAATGTCCGGGCGGAAATTATATCAACAAAAAATATTACTACAAAGAAAAATTTCAATTCGGATATTTTTAAATAGTCTTAACCCTTAGACTCTGTGAGCCCTTCAATCTTCTTTTCCAGTTCCTCTATCTTCTTTCTCAATTTCTCCTTTTCCGCCTTTGATATCTTAACCCGCACCCGGATTAAAAGATAGACAACAACCATAATCAAAATGACCTGGGGAACCGTTATCAAACCACTTTTCTGGATGATTGAAAAAATCAGACTGAGGAATGCAAGGATTAAAACCGCAACCAGCCCCTCAACCATAGTTCCTCCTTAAAAACTATTTTTGGATAATCTCCTTCACCCGCATCAGGCGGGAAAGGTCTCCCCTTTCAATCTCTGACAATTTAAGATTAATGAACTTTATTGTTTCATCAATTGATGGAATCAAAATATATTCTAAGGCATTTACCCGGCGTCGGGTCTTCTCGATCTCACTGGCAAGAAGCTCTAATGTCTTTTCCAGTTCCGCCAGTTCAATCAATCTTGAGATTAACCGGTCAATCTTTAAGATTGCAAGGTCCATATCTCCCGAGGTGGTGAGGAATCCATAACCGATTGATTTTCCGGAAATCTGTTTTTTAAATCTGGGCACCCTCAGGTTCAATATCCTTTCTGCAGTATATTCGATGTCGATCACCTTAGTTACTGCAAGCAGTGCCTCATCGGTCGCCTTTGGTGCCTGTTTGCTTGAAGCAAAATAGAAAAAACCGAATGCCTGACGCAGTTCCTCTTCAATCTTCAGTCTGAGGTCCCGAATCTGATGGATAAATTCCAAAATCCGTCTCATCAATTCATCCTGTTTATCCTTAAGCAGTTTATGCCCGCGGCGGGCAACCACCGACCTTCTCTTAAGGTGCAGCAGTTGCATTCGGGTGGGTGGAATATCGAGTTTCATAATCTTTTAATTATCAACCGGTGCCTGGTCATAATATCGCTTCAGATATTCATCGCGAACCCGTTTCATCTCAGTCCTCGGCACCATCCGCAGTAATTCCCAGCCTAAATCCAGGGTCTGTTCAATGGTGCGGTCTTCAAATTCACCCTGGGATATATATCGTTCTTCAAAAACCTGGGCAAATTTCAGATATATCTTATCCCGGTCTGAAAGTGCTGCCTCACCCAGAATCACTGCCAGTTCCGCTGCCTCCTTACCACGGGCGTAGCAGGCAATCAACTGGTTAAAAAGGTCAGCATGGTCTTCCCTGGTCTTTCCCTTTCCAATCCCCTTATCCTTTAATCGAGACAGGGACTGCTGGACATCAACCGGTGGTGATACCTTTTTACGGTAAAGTCCCCGGGAAAGGATTATCTGGCCCTCAGTAATATATCCAGTGAGGTCAGGAATCGGATGCGTCTTATCATCTTCAGGCATTGTAAGAATCGGAATCAGGGTGATTGAACCGTTTTTCCCCTTGATTCGGCCGGAACGTTCATAGATACTTGCCAGGTCAGTATAAAGATATCCAGGATAGCCCCGACGACCCGGTATCTCTTTTCGTGCTGCAGATATCTCCCGCAATGCCTCAGCATAATTTGTCATATCAGAAAGGATGACAAGGATATGAAGGTGCTTCTCGAATGCCAGATATTCAGCAACCGTAAACGCCACCCGGGGTGTAGAGATTCTTTCAATTGCCGGGTCATCTGCAAGATTAAGAAAAAGCACAACCCTTTCCAATGCCCCGGACCTGGTAAAATCCTGGATAAAATAGTTTGCCTCCTCAAATGTAATACCCATCGCACCGAAGACCACAGCGAATTTTTCTTCCTTTCCCAGAACCTTTGCCTGACGCACAATCTGGGCGGCAACCCGGTTATGGGGCAGCCCGGAACCAGAAAATATCGGCAGCTTCTGTCCCCGCACCAAGGTATTTATCCCATCAATTGATGATATACCGGTCTGAATAAACTCATCAGGATAATTACGCGCGGTCGGATTTATTGGGGCACCATTCACATCCCGCATCGCCTCAGGGATAATTTCAGGACCTTCATCCTTGGGCCTTCCCAAACCATCAAATACCCTGCCCAGCATCTCAGTAGATACTCCGATATGCAGGGTCTTGCCAAGAAATCTCACCCGGCAGTTCTGGACATCAATTCCTGTTGAACCTTCAAAAATCTGGACCAATGCCTTATCCTGATTCACCTCCAATATCCTTCCCCTCTTCTTTTCACCGCTACCGGTATAAATCTCGACAAGCTCCTCATATTTTGCACCGCTCACGCCTTCAACCAGAAGTAACGGACCCGAAACATTTTTGATACTGCTATACTCCTTTATCATCGGGATACCTCCTGTTTAATCTTTCCTGCCTTCTCTATCAATTTTTCAAATGTCTGTTCAACTTCATCCCGTAATTCATCAAACTTTTGAAGTTCGGATTCTGGCAGATACTTCAGCCGGGCAATCTTATCCCTGATCTCCATCTTCACAATCTCGTCAAATGGCACACCATTTTTTAATGCCTGGCGTGCCTTATTGTAATTATACATACAGAGCATAAGCATCTTATACTGTTTTTTTAATGATGCATAGGTATCAATCTCATGAAATGCATTCTGATGCAGAAAGTCTTCACGAATAGAACGGGCACCCTCTAAGACCAGTCGATCCTCAGGAGAAAGGGCATCAACTCCAATAAGCCTGACAATCTCCTGAAGTTCCGCCTCCTGTTCTAAAAGTCTCATCGCCTCTTTTGACAATTCTGTAAAATCCTTTTCTGCCTTCTTATTCAAATCCTCAGCCAAGTCATCAGTATAAAGGGAATAGGAGTTAAGCCAGGAGATAGCGGGAAAATGGCGTTGATATGCGAGTTTATCCTCAAGACTCCAGAATACCTTGACCACCCTCAGGGTCGCCTGAACCACCGGGTCAGAGAGGTCACCACCGGGCGGTGAGACCGCACCGATTACACTGAGCGCCCCTTCTCTTTCAGGTCGACCCAGGGTCTTTACCCTTCCGGCCCTTTCATAGAATGAACTGACCCGGGCACCAAGATAAGCGGGATATCCCTCTTCACCGGGCATCTCTTCCAATCGGCCGGAGATTTCGCGCATCGCCTCAGCCCAGCGTGAAGTGGAATCAGCCATCACCGCAACTGAATAACCCATATCCCGGAAATATTCAGCAATTGTAATACCGGTATAGACCGATGCCTCGCGTGCCGCAACCGGCATATTTGAGGTATTGGCAATAAGCACAGTTCTTTTCATCAATGATTCACCGGAAGCGGGGTCCTTAAGTTCCGGGAATTCAAGCAGCACATCGGTCATCTCATTACCCCGTTCACCACATCCAATATAGACAATAATCTCTGCATCAGCCCATTTTGCAAGCTGGTGCTGAATTACGGTTTTTCCTGAACCGAATGGACCTGGACAGCAAGCAGTACCACCCTTGGCAATAGGGAAAAATGTATCAATCACCCTTTGCCCGGTTGAAAGAATAAGCTCCGGTGCAAGCCTCGTTTTATAAGGTCTCGGTACCCGAACCGGCCATCTCTGCATCATAGTTAATTTAATATTTCCGTCTTCAGTCTCCAATTCACAGACTGCATCAGTGACCAGGAATTTTCCTGACTTTATATTTTTCACCTTACCCTTCATCCCCGGAGGAACCATAATCTTATGCACAACCAGACTGGTCTCCTTAACTTCACCGATAATATCTCCAGGTTCAACTGCATCACCTTTTTTAACCAGAGGTTTAAATTCCCATTTTATATCCCTACCCAATGCCGGAACCTCAACACCCCGTGTAATATTATCTCCGGTCTTATCCCGAATAATATCAAGCGGCCTTTGTATGCCATCAAATATCGATTCAATCAGTCCCGGACCGAGTTCCACAAATAACGGCTGATCAGTAAAATAGACCGGCTCACCGGGACCGATACCTGAGGTATCCTCGTATACCTGGATTGATGCCTCATCTTCATTAAGACCGATTATCTCACCCACCAACCTCTCTTTGCTGACTCTGACCACATCAAACATCTTTGAACCGGTCATTCCCCGGGCAATCACCAACGGTCCTGAGACCTTAATTATCTCACCCTGTCTCATCTATTCCTCCAGAAAGATATCTGCACCAACTGCCTTTTTGATCACTCCCCTAATCCTTTCAATGGCAAATTTTGTTTTTCCCCGACCTGAAGGAATGGGGATTAAGCAGGGAGTGGTTTCAGTGCGATATTTTGATAATAATGTGCTCAATTCATCAATAAACTCTTCGCTAAAGAATATGATTTTTGTGTTTTCCTGAATCAGTTTCTCAACCACCTCAAGACATTCCCCCTTATTAGTATAAACAACCTTTGCACCGGTCGCCAGAAACGGCATCACGGTCTCTCTTTTACCAACAATCGCCAATGTGCTACCAGACATCAGGGATGCTCTCCTTTATATTTTCTACGGGAATCTGATTCAACTTACCCCAGTAGACCTGACGCAACTTTTTAATCTCGGCAAGTTTGAATTCATAATAACCGAATAGCGGTTCAACCCCGAACGCCATCCTGCGAGCCTGGAGCAAAAACTGTAGACGCCTCTCCTCACACAACCTTTCCAATCTCAAAAATGAACCTTTTTCTGCAATATAGGCACCGCCTTTTTCCACGATTGCCTGATACGGTGTGGTGAAAAAGGACCGGCCGATCTGTTTATACTCCGTATTAAGATTGGCAATAAAAAGCTCTTTCTTCAAAGAACCATAAGGTATATATACATTATCAAAGATGTCGCGTCTCTCTTCAAACTGCCGGGCACGGAAAAAACTGACAATATTCTGTAAATCAAAATAGAGTTTATAATACTCAGAGAAAAATGCAGCAAATTGGGCAGTTTCTGAAATATACTTACAGAGAATTCTATCCAGGGAAGTGGAAAGGATAAATGGGTTATGGTCTGAAGTATACCTTGCAACAGCATCAATCACCTCAGGTAAGGTTTCAACTTCAGAATACTCCTGAGGATATAAGAGTTCCTCACCCCCTCCTTTTAACTGAACCTTCAGATTATGTATCTGCTCTGGCCAGTCCAGAAACTTTTTGACCTCTAAGGTGATGCAGTGTTTATTAAAAAAATCTTTTATCTCCTTCGCACCGTTCTCCAGTCCCTCAGGTATATCCTTATATCCTGCATAACCGGTATCAGCAAGGATGGCAGGAAAACTTTTCAAATCCCCGGCAATAAGCCGGTCAAAATGGCTCCGATTAAGCAGCCTTGCCTCACGCGCCCGGATTATGCCGTTCACATATGTATACCTTGTATCTTCGGTTCCTGGAATCATCTTGAATGAGTAATCTTTATTATCTCACCCGCCTCATCAATAGTGACATTGAGGATTCGCTCGATCGATGCATTATCAACGGTCTGCACAACCTTACGAAAACTGAGTTGATAAACACGACGGAATTCCTTGGCAACACCCAGGGATAATTTCTTATATAGTTTATCCTGGGGTCTGATTTTCTTCTCAGTTATCTTCGGCTTTACACCCTTAAATTCGGGAAAGTCCCTTGTAATCTGTTTGGTTATTCGTTTCATCTGGCTCTGGCTAAACACCGATTATCTCCTTTACTTGATTTTAATCTCAGGGTCGGATCACCATAAAGCACAAACTGAAGCAGTGTCTTCTGGTCGTCGTCATCAAGAAATCCATGACGCCTTATCGCCTTACGGGCGAAATCGAGTTTGGCATTTTTGAAACTCTCGCCAAGATTAAGACCCTGATTAAGATATTCAAAAAAGTATTTTACCAGAAGGTCGGCCTCACTTGAGGGTGGAACTGCCGGCCCATAGGCGATTGTGGTTGAACCACAAAAACCTAAAACTTTGGGCTGGGATAAAAATTTGAGGCTGATTGCCCTTTCTTCATCTTTATTAATAATATACGCACCATAACAGGCCTCAGACGCCACGACCCCGGATGCATCTTTGATATTATCCGGGCTCAGGGCAATCGGATAATTTTCTCCATCCTGGCCATACCAGTTTGATGAAAACTTACTGCCGTGGACATTAAAATATAAAAACCTCTTTTTTCTAAGCCATTGTGATTTAAATCGATTACTGGTTACCGGCGGTGATGTCATCAGCTCTTCCTTTTTACCTATCCGCTGGTAAACATTCTCGGACGCCCTTTTCCAGACCCGGGCGCTCAGACCAAAACTTGAAGAAAAGTTGCTGGATTTCTTAAGTTGTTGAACAATAAAATCTGCAGAATGATTATCCGGAATGCGTGCACAAACCCTTTCCGGAATTAAATAGTCATCATCCCTTGATGCATATGGGCTATCTGAAAGCACCTCTTTATCACTATCCGCACAGGGATTCTTTAGTCTGAAAAATGGCACCACCCGGTCTCCACCCAGGAGCAAAAGATAATCAATGACCCCCCACCGCCTTTCTATCTTCTGGATAAAACTGCGGATTGATACCGGCTTTTTTATCTTTAACGGCTTTATCCGAAATTGATTTGAACGGTCATAATAGATGAACAAAATCTTAAAGTTCTTCTTTGTATTAATAAATGATTTCACGACCCTTTCAACCTTCTTGAGGTTACCAATCTGGGCCTTAAGCGCAGTCTTAGAACTCAGTATTAACATCCGCACCGCTGATTATAGCCAAAATAATCGCTATGTCAATGATGGGAAAATCTTATCCGGATTAAAACCCTGACCGGCTGGCCGGGAACCCCCCATCGCTCACTCTTTTTTAAACCTTTAACTTTTTTGACAGGTTGTGTATTCATATCCCGATTACAGCAGAATTGAAAAATCGTCAAAAAGAATTAATTAAAATTCCAGTTTCACAAAAACCCATTCTCGGTCGAACGATTAAGATACTGATTCCTCTCCACTTTTTTCATTATGCCTCCTTGATTAATTGCAACGGTATTCTGAACAGAATAAACTTCCCTTAGATTATTAAACTAAGATGAAAAATATTCAACAACTTCGTTTTACTTTTTTTATATTATTTTATTGGTCATTTGAAAAATTTCTTTACCATCTTCGCCCGGTTCCATTTTTCTCAGCGCGGGCGGCGTCCCCGCCGCCCGCTGGAGGTTTGTCATTCTTAACTCGTTTCAGAATCTCCGGCAGCTCGCCAGGCGTTCCTGCCTCGGGGCGGGACGCCCCTCGGCTATATTGTAACATAGTTTACAAAAAACCGGGACAAAAAGTGGAGAGGAGTCAGATTAAGATATGAGCCCACGCACATCATAGACCTCAACTGCCTGACTGATGTTTTTGAGTTGAACCGGGTGGAGGTGCTTTGCAACAATATCATCCCTGGTCAATTCATAAGTGGATTTGCTGATCAATATCTGACCCGGCTGGGCAATATTTTCCAATCGGGAGGCAAGATTTACCGCTGCTGAGACAACGGTATATTCCATTCGATTGATGTTTCCGATATTACCGGCAATCACCTCACCCGTATTTATTCCGATACCGATTTCAAATTTATCAATCTCTGATATGTGATGTTTTTTCTGCCATTCCTGTTTCAATCTAATCACCTCTTTTTTCATATCCAGGGCCGCCTTTATCGCCCGCAGCGGGTCATCATTGTGGGAAACCGGTGCACCAAATATTGCCATTACACAATCACCAATGTACTTATCAAGGGTTCCTTCATATTTGAATACCACTTCAGTCATCGCACTTAAAAAATCATTCAGAATCTGAACCGCGATAAAAGGGTCGATCTTTTCTGTAAATGAAGTATAACCGCGGATATCACAGAAGAGAATAGTGGCGGTCCGGTATTCACCACCTAAGGCAATCGATTTTTCATCGGTCATAATCTTTTTGACTACCGAAGGTGAAAAGAATCTCTGGAGTCGATTTCTTAATCTTTCCTCTTTCTGTGCCTTCTCATATAACCGGGCATTTTCTATCGCAATTGCTGCTTCATTGGCAAAGGAACTTATAAAATTTATATCATAACGGTCGAATTGTCTCTGGCCGATGGGATTATCAAGATAAAGGACTCCGATTCGGCCCCCTTTTTTGGCTATTAAGGGGGCACATACAACAGCACCAATCGCATAACTTACAACACTCGGCTGGTTCTTAAAGCGTTCATCATTTTTTGCATCATCCGTGGTGACAACGGTCGCCTTTTCAAATGCAGTTCGGGCGATGGAACCGCTGATATCGGATACATCAGAAACCTCAATCTCACTTCCCATATTACGGGCAACCTTGATATGGAGTTTTTTCTCTTTCTCATTGTAGAGCATTATAAACCCACGCCGGGCGCGAACGATTTTCAAAGCCAGGTCCATCAACAAATTCAAAAGGACATTCAAGTCAAACACAAAGTTGATTATCTTAGCCACCTCACAGAGGGTATCAGCCACCTCCTTTGATTTTTCGGCCTCAGCAAGTTTTCTTTGATAGATGATAAAACTGCTCTTCAGTTCTTTCACGCTGCGCAGCAGTTCTTCTTTTTTACCGCCCTTTACCAATAATTGTTCCAATGAATTAATCCTCTCTATGAGGTCAACCCGGAGCCGGGTTCTTGAAGATGATGTTCCGGCACTCTCCAGCTGCTGAAGTTTTTTTTCGTCAACAAATGTTATCAAGGTATTACCCACCTGAATTTCGTCTCCATAATTAAGGAACCTTTCTTCAATCTTCTCACCATTAACAAATGTTCCATATCGGCTGTTTCGGTCCCTTATGACGAATTTTGTCCCCCTTTTAATCACCTCGGCATGATACCGGGAAACAAATATGTCATCAATAACCACATCATTGTTTTCCAATCGACCCAGGGTAAGATTTTTTTTATCCAGTTTTATTATCTGGGTCTCATCATCAATCCTGTGGATTAAAAGAACGGGCATTATTTAGGGAGTGATGGTAATATCGTCGAAACTTACTGAAATCGGTCTATGAGAACTGGTAAGCCACAGACCTATAAACCCATGTGAGAAAGTGGTATCATCTAATTCAAAAAGCGGTTCGTGGTTTAGTAATACCTTAATATGGTTTCCTCTAAATTCCACCTCAAAAGTATGCCAGGTTTCTGTTGCAAGGGAGCGATTGATTATCTTCAAATATTGTATATTACCATTTTCCATCTTTACAAGTTTTAATTCATCCGGGAAAATCTGAAGACGATAATGATTAATCGAATCGACATATCGGAGTAAAAAACCTGTTTTCCATTCACTGCCCGGGCCGGGTAGAATTTTAATCTTACCTTCAAACAAGAAATCATCAAAATCTTTCTCAAACAGTGACATTCCGGGACTGTTTCTGGCTGAACCGGTGTAAACATTTGGAGCAGAATGAAAATCTGAAGGGTCTTCAGTAATTTCCCAATTTCCGGCTTTAACATTGAAGCCTTCAGGTTCCTGGGTCCCGACCGATTCAGATTCAAAATCCAGGTAGATTTTCTTAAACTGAATCTCGAAGTCATCTACTCTAAAACCGGCGGGCAGACTTTCCGGATAAAATTCAACCGATTGATAGTATCCTGCCTCCGCAACGATTTTATAGATTCCCGGGTCGATTGTTTTGAATTCAAAAAAACCCTGATCATTACTCACCGTTTCATCATAGACGACTGAATCTTCTAACAGTTTTACCACGGCATCCTTTAGAGATGCGTTTTCAAAATCATAGGTATAACCGGCTAAGTACGCCTTATCTGGATTATCCGGGTCAAATTTATTATCCCGGACCGGCTTCAAGCAGGTCGTTGTCAGGGTCAGTAAAATAGGCAGTATAATAAAAAACTTCTTCATAATTTCCTCCTTAAAAATTTATATTATAGCCGATGCCAAAGCGGTCATTACTGAAACCACAGTAAAGACCGGCGGGATTCCTCATTGATGTCCCGGGCTTTATCTTTGTAAAAACCACATCATAGATGTTATAGAAATAGAATCCGGCTGAAGCAATAAACAGAAATGCCGATGCATTGTGCCAGATTTTATATGCCTGATACTTTGAATCCATTTCGTCTTTATTGCCAGCCGGGACATTCCGGTATGCATTATGAGTTGATTCCCGAATCAGCAGCGAAACAGCGGTTGAGCCAAAAAGCCCGGCTGAAATAATCATCATCCTTTTCGCCTTGCCTGATTCTCCTTTATAAAGCTGACCCCAGCCAGGCACCAGGCAGGACCGCATTGTTGCCCTGAAGGTATTTATCGCTGGTGTCCGGGGTATTGTCTTTTTCACCGGTTTCAGCTTTGGTGGAGATCCAGTCTTCTTCATCTCTGCCCTGGCTTCTTCAAAGACCTTGATAATCTTTGGTGATACTGTCGCCGGGTCCAGTTCCAGAGCAGGATTCAACCCAAGTGCCTTTTTAAATTGAACCCTTGCCTTTCTGTTGTCACCAAATGCGACATAACTAAAACCAAGGTATTTATATACCTCCGCCTGCTCGGAATCCTTGAACTGTTTACGATGGAGAAGTGCATTTTCCAGTTCTTTTATGGCATTTTCATATTCACCGTTATAGTAAAATTTTTTCGCCCGGTCCAGCATACTCTTCAGGGAATCCTCAGGAACGGTTTGACCGAGGACAAGACCGAAGATAAAAAGTATGGACAATACAATTGCACGACTCATAAAACCTCCTCTTATTTTGGTCTTAATTGCACAATCTTTTTCAGCACTCTGTTGGCTGTAATATTAATCTGTGTTTCATATATCTTATATAGAGGGTTGATTAATTTTAGACCATGGGGACCGGCGGGTAATTTAATCGGCTTTGCAATCGGGGTTGTTTCATAAAATTTCCCGTCGATATAGACATCAGCCCAGGGTTTAACAATCAATTTAAGATAACCATCCTCTGGTTTGAGATTGACCTCAAGGGTCTTTGTCTCTCCAGGTTTGAAATTTATAATTTTGCGCCAGCTCTTAAAATTGGGATTGGAAAGTCTTATTGTATGATTACCGGATTTCAGTTTTATCGGCCGGGCAATTGGTGTTGTCTCGATATATTTACCATCAATATATATCTTTGCCCAGGGGTTGACAGTAATTTTTAAGTATGAATCTCCCCTTACAGGAAGAATATTCTCCTTTTTCTTTTTTTTCTTGAGGTTTAAAGAGACCGAAGTCGTTTCATTTGCCGTGATAATACGATTGATTACGGCCGATTCATAGCCCTTTTTGATTAATCTAATGCGATACCTGCCCTCGGGAAGTCTGATATTACAGGGTGTAGTCCAGGTCTTTTTAATATTATCAATATTGACACGGGCACCAGCCGGATTTGATTTCACCCTTAGTAAACTGTAAAGGAGTTTTGCCTCTTGTTTATTCAATCTGGCCTGCAGGGTCAAGGTGTCGTTTCCTTTTAATGCGATATTCTCAAGATATGAAAGATATCCGGATTTTTTAAGTTTTATCGTATATTTCCCGGGCTGGAGTTGTATTTGCGCCGGGGTTGAATTCCCGGTCTCCTTATCATTCACAAAAATATCCGCCCCGGGGGGTAAAGAATTTATATTAACCACACCAAAGACCGGGCCCTTAGCTTTATGAGGGTGCTGATTTTTAAATAAACCGGGAATAAGAAATACAAAGATTAAGGCGAGTACGGCAATTCCTGCAGCCAGCGGAATCAAAAATGATTTTTCCTTTCCGGCAATCTTCTTTGTTCCCCTGGTCTTCTTCTGTTTCCTCTGATTCAATTCTTCAATATATTTCTTTGCCTTCTGGTTATCAGGGTCTAAATGGACGACTCGATTGAATTCACGAATTGCATCATCGATCTTTTCAAAACCCAGGGTCATATAATATAATCCGTGTTCAAAATGTCGTGCCTTTCTCTTCTTTAAGAGTTCGTCAAAATGTTCTTTCGGTGTATTTATAAACTCGCCGATCTCTTTTTTAGAAACATTAATACCGGAACGGGACATAAACGAATTGATATCCTCAATAACCGACCCGATATTCTGGTAGCGCTTTTCCGGGTCTTTCTCCAGCATCTTTCCAATGATACTGCTGACATCTTTATTAATAAGGGGATTTACCTCTGATGGTTTGGGAGGAACGATTGTAAGAATTTCATGGATAACCGCTGAATAGTTACCCCCGGAAAATGGTTTGATGCCGGTGAGCATCTCATAGATGACCACACCTAAGGAGAAAATATCCGAACGGCAATCCACCTTTTTGCCGACCGCCTGTTCAGGAGACATATAAGCCGGTGTACCAACAATTGAACCGGTGATTGTGATTGAGATCAACTCCTGAGTCTGGGCAAGACCAAAGTCGGCGATCTTTACGGTCCCGTTATTGCCAATCAGCACATTTGCCGGTTTAACATCACGGTGAACCACCCCTTTTTCATGGGCATGAGCAAGCCCCCGGGCGATATCAATCACAATCGTAAGGGCAATATCCTGGGGGATGAATTTGAATGTATTTATCAACTCCTTGAGACTCTTACCTTCGACATATTCCATTGCAATAAAATAGACCTCTTCTTCTTTACCATAATCAATAATCTTGACGATATTCTCATGCCTGAGGTTGGCTGATGCCCTGGCCTCCCTTTCAAAACGGGTGATAAAATCTTTATTCTGGGCAAGATGTCCATGCAGAATCTTTATTGCAACCGTGCGGTCCAGGGAAAGCTGAACCGCCTTGTATATCGCAGCCATACCCCCGGTAGCAATTAATTCTGTAATCCTAAAATTTCTGATCGTGCGATTAATCATTTTCCAATTAAATTATACTAAAATAATCAATTAAGTCAACCAATACCCTTGACAAATTCTGAAAATTAAATAGAATTAAAAAATGGAGGTAAGATGATATTATTGCTCATAATCATTGTGATTATTGTGATTGCATTTATTGCGATTTACAATGGTCTGGTTGTTAAAAGGACGAGGGTTGATAACGGATGGGCGCAGATTGATGTCCAGTTGAAACGAAGATACGACCTCATCCCGAATCTGGTTGAGACGGTCAAGGGGTATGCAGCACACGAGAAAGAGGTGCTGGAAAAGATTGCCGAACTGCGTTCCCGGGCGATGGGGGCGAAAAGTCCCCAGGAGGCGGCCGAGGCAAATAATATGCTCACTTCAACCTTAAAGACGCTTTTTGCGGTGGCGGAAAATTACCCCCAGTTAAAGGCAAATGAGAATTTTTTAAAACTCCAGGAAGAATTGACCGCAACCGAGAATAAAATCTCATTTGCCCGTCAATTCTATAATGATGTGGTGATGGATTATAATGCCACAATTCAAAAATTTCCCCAGACAATTATTGCATCGATGTTCAATTTCAAGACCCGGGAATTCTTTGAAGCCCCGGCTGAGGAGAGGGCAGCGGTTAAGGTCAAATTCTGATGCACCAGACCCTTTATGACCTCATCGCCAGGAATAAACGGAAGACCTTTCTTTTTATCATCGTCACAAGCCTTTTTTTGGGAATCTTCGGTTATGTAATCGTGCGTCTCTTAGACTGGGGTATGGTCGGCTACATCTTTTTTGCAATCTTTATTATTACCTATAATATCGTCCTCTACTATAATTCCGATAAGCTCGCCCTGAGGTCTACGGCCTCGGTTCCCGCTGACCCTGAAGAATTTCGAATGTTACACAATGTGGTCGAAGAGGTGGCAATCGCTGCCGGGATACCAAAACCGAAGGTTTATATCACCCCATCTCCGGCACCCAACGCCTTTGCTACAGGAAGAAATCCCGAAAATGCCTCAATCGCAGTGACCACCGGTTTATTGGAGATTATGAACCGCCAGGAACTGCAGGGTGTAATCGCCCATGAAATTGCCCATATCAGGGATTATGATATATTACTGATGACGGTCGTCGCAGCAATTGGCGGGCTCATTATTTTGCTGAGGGATTTCTTTTTGCGCTCACTCTTTTTTGGTGGTCGAAGGCGGAGCCGGCGTTCTGCGGGTCGGTCCGGTCTTATTATGCTTGTGATCGGGATTGTCCTGGCAATCGTTGCACCACTTTTTGTTGCCCTTATTCGGGCGGCAATATCGAGACAGCGTGAATATCTTGCCGATGCCGAAGGCGCCTATATAATCCGCTATCCCCAGGGACTCGCCCAGGCCCTGGCAAAATTACGCGATGCCCATAAACCGTTAAAGCGTGCATCTGATGCCAATGCCCATCTTTTTATTGCCAGCCCATTCGGCAAAGACCGGTCCAGTGCTGTAGGTCTATTCTCCACCCATCCACCGATTGAACAAAGGATTGAACGTCTCAACAAACTTGTCATATGATATGGTTTTTTCTTCTTCTCCATCTCGCCCCCGGTGAGAAACTCTATTATGAGGCAAAGTTTTCTTTTCTTCATCTCGGTAGTATGACTATGGGAATTGAGGATACGATGGTTTATAAAGACCGGAAATGCTATAAGATTTACTCTGCGCTCAATTCAAATCCCGCCCTGAAGGTTCTTTTCTCTTTGAATGATACAATAACGGTTTATACAACCGCAGACAGCCTTTTGCCACTTTATTACAGCGAAAAAATAAATGAAGGCGGCTACCATCGTCAGACTTACATATCATTTGATTATGACAGCCTTCGGTCAGTTTATAATGACACCATTACTACAGAAATCCACAAAAATTCAAGGGACCTGCTCAGCGCCTGGTATTATCTACGCACCGTTCCCCTCATTCCCGGTGACACCATTTATCTTGATATTCACAATGTTAGAAAAAATTATTGTGTTGCCTGCATCATCAGGAATGAAGAAAAGATAAAGGTCGGAGCCGGTGATTTTGAAACGATTCCGGTGATTCTCGATACAAAGGGAAAGGGTGTTTTTGGAAGTCGGGGAAGAATGGAAATATGGTATGCAAAGGAAGGTCTTATTCCGGTCCAGATTAAGGCGAGTATGAAATTCGGAAGTCTGCTTTTCAAATTGAAGGAGGTTAGCAATTAAAGAGTATGCGATTATCCTTGCCGGTGGTAAGGGCGAAAGGTTCTGGCCTATCAGCCAGCCCGATTTTCCCAAACAGTTCCTGCGGGTATTTAATAATCAACCCCTAATATATCAAACCATTAATCGTATCAAGAGGCATTTTCGAAATCGACTGTTGATTCTTCCGGTTGAACTACGCAGTCGGGCAAAGGTCTATCTCGGCAAAGAAAATATTATCTATGAACCGAGTCGCCGTAATACCTGTCCGGCAATCTGCCTGGGTGCGATGACGATTCTTAATAAATATGGTAATGGAGTATTACATATTATTCCGGCAGACCATTTAATCGAACCTCGGGAAAAATTTATTGATTGCCTGAAATTCGGGAGTAGACTTGCTCAAGAGGGGATGCTGGTTACCTACGGTATCAAACCGACAAGGCCCGAAACCGGATATGGCTATATAAAATTGAAACGGGAAATCTTTCAAAAAAACCGACTAACTGCCTTTCAGGCTGCGAAATTTACAGAAAAGCCTTCTCTTTCTAAGGCAAAGAGATATCTAAGCAGTGGCAGTTATCTCTGGAACAGCGGGATCTTCACCTTCTGTGCCCGGGATATCTTAGAAGAAATAAGGCGATTCAATCCGCGCATCTATAATGGGGTTGACCGATATTTAAAGACTAAACTTACAAAATATTATAATCAAGTTCCCAATATCTCTATTGACTATGGAGTGATGGAGCAAAGTAAGCGAATTGCAATCGTGAAGGCCAATTTTCAGTGGGATGATGTCGGTTCCTGGCTTGCCTTAGACCGATATTTCAAGAAGGACAAATCAGGCAACATAATTATTGGTGATGCAAAGGGTCTTGAAATACATAATACAATTGTGTATAATGATTATAATATCCCGCTTCGGATTTATGGAGTTCAGAATTTAATTATCGTTGCAGGTCAGAAGGGAATATTGGTCTGCGACAAACGGTTTGCTCCGGATTTAAAAAAATTACTTGCTGCCGGAGACATAAAAAGAAAAGGAGGATAAAATGAAAAAGGTTTTCTTATTAGGGTGCATTCTTATCTTTGCCCTCTGCGCACCGAAAAAGACCCAGGTTAAAACCCAGGGGCTTGAAGAGGTTGTTGTTTACGGTGAAGAAACAGAAGGGAACAAGGAAACCGTGGCAACTGAACCGGTCTTACCAACTCCTTCCGAAGAGACAACTACTGCACCTCCAATCGCTGAGACCACTTCCCCACCCGCCGAAGGGGAAAATGTTGTGCCTCCACCTGCAGAAGAGACCACAATACTTCCACCGGTTGAAGAAGAAACACCTGTCCCCCCAGCCGGAGAAGAGGTTATTACTGCTTCACCAACAGTTCCAGCACCGCCAGCCGTTCCATCTCCGACAAAACCGGTCAAGGTTTTGGGATTTCGGGTTCAGCTCTTCGCCTCATCTACCCAGAAGAATGCAGAACGTGTTGCCGATGATGCACGCAATACTTTTAAAGAGCATATTTATGTAGAATATGCTGCGCCATATTATAAGGTGCACGTTGGTGACTGTCTTACCCGTGAGGAAGCACAGGTCCTGAAAAACAAGGCATTAAGTCTGGGTTATCGTGGAGCATTTGTGGTGGAAACCACAATCTCTCCGTAATAAAATTACCTGGCCCCTGTCCCCAATTGGACAGGGGCCTCGAGTAAAGATATTGATTGTCCTGGCAACGAAAAATCCTCATAAGATAAAAGAGATTCAGGCAATACTGGGTAAGGAATTCAATTTTCGACTTCTCAGTGACTACATCGATTTTGAAATAAAAGAGACCGGACGAACCCTTCTGGAAAACAGTTTGATTAAGGCGGCATTTACATTTAAAGTCTCAAATTTACCCAGCCTTGCGGATGATTCCGGGCTCTTTATTGAAGCGCTGGGAGGCGAACCGGGCATCTATTCCTCACGATACGGCAAGAATGATGAAGAACGGATTAATATTGTATTACATAAACTTTCGGGAATAAAAGACCGAAGGGCGAAATTTCGCGCTGTATATGTATACTATTGTGGTCCTGATAATTATGAGGTATTTGAAGGTGAATGTTCAGGCCGGATTACAGAAACCGCCCGGGGTAAAAATGGTTTTGGCTATGACCCGATATTCATTCCCGATGGTTATAAAAAAACATTTGCTGAACTCGGTCCCACGATAAAAAACCGGATAAGTCATAGGGCCCGGGCGCTTAAGGATTTTAAAATATATCTAAACCGAAAAAAAACCTCAGGTATTTAAAAAACCTTTTTGTCACCCCGATATGGGCACAACCCCTTGACAGCAACTCAAGCGGGAATTTTCCTTACATCAACAACCATTATAATTGTTACGGGAATGGCTCTCAGGCGGTTCTGATATCCCGAACAGAGGCAAAAAATCCTCCGGACATTTTCATCTTAAAAAAAGAGGGTTTTAAAAAAATGCAACAAACTAATAATAAACACAGATTTATCCACCAGGATATCTTATTCACCAATCTACTGTCAGCACTCAACAGATGAATTACCCCATATAGGAATCTGATTCCTCTCCACTTTTTGTCCCGGTTTTTTGTAAGTACAATATAGCCGAGGGGCGTCTCGCCCCGAGGCAGGGCGCCCGGCGGGCTGCAAGAATGACAAACCTCCAGCAGGCGGCGGGGACGCCGCCCGCGCTGAGAAAAATTGAATCGAACGAAGATGGTAGAGAAATTTTTCAAATGACCAATAAAATAATATAAAAAAAGTAAAACGAAGTTGTTGAATATTTTTCGTCCTGATTTAATAATCTTATGAAAGTTTATTCTGTCCAGAATACCGTTGCAATTAATCCAGGAGGCACAATGAAAAAAGTGGAGAGGAATCAATATAGGAATCTATTGACATTATTAATAATTTATGTTATATTAACAGTTATGAAATACAGTCGTTCATTAATACGCACACTCAAGGAAGAACCGAAAGAGGCCGAGACAAAAGGTCATCGTCTTTTGTTGCGTGGTGGGTTTATCAAACAGCTGGCAGCAGGAATTCACTCCTATCTGCCGTTGGGCTGGCGTATTATTTTACGCATCAGCCAGATTATCCGTGAGGAGATGGAACGGATCGGCGCCCAGGAGTTGCTGCTTCCTGCCATTTCACCCCGTAATATCTGGGAAGAATCCGGCCGCTGGCAGGAATTCGGTGATGATATGTTTCGATTAAAGGACCGTAAGGGTCGGGATTATTGTCTCTGTCCCACCCATGAAGAGATTATTACGGAAATCGCCCGTGCCAAGATTAAGTCCTATCGAGACCTTCCTCAGATCTGGTTTCAAATTCAGACTAAATTTCGTGATGAACGCCGTCCCCGATTCGGGGTGATTCGCTCCCGTCAGTTCATTATGAAGGATTCATACAGCCTGGATATTGACGAAGCCGGGCTTGACCACAATTACGCCCTTCATGAAGAGGCATACCGAAGAATATTTAAACGGTGTGGACTGGAATTTGAAGTGGTTGAGGCGTCGGGCGGGCTTATGGGTGGAGGAGAATCAAAAGAATTTATCGCCCGGATTGATGGTGGTGAGGCATTGATTGCACATTGCACCCGATGTAATTTTCAGGCTGATACTGAAGCGGTATTGGGTAAAGGCGAATTTTTTACTGGTGAAGACAGTCCAATAAGTGAGGTTGCAACTCCGCAGCAGCGGACCGTTGAAGAGGTAAGTGATTATCTTGATGTTTCACGTAAAAATCTTGTCAAAAGCATATTTTTCACCGCGCCGGACAAGCCCCCCATATTAATCCTTCTACGGGGTGATTATGAAGTCAATGAAAATATTATAAAGGCGAAGTTTGGATTTTCTTATAATCCAGCAAGCCCTGAAGAGATTGTGAAATTTTTTAATGCAGAACCCGGGTTTATCGGACCGGTCGGCATCAAGGATATCACTATTTATGCAGATGACCTCTTAAAAGGCACCCGGGGGATGATTACCGGCGCCAATAAAAACGGCTACCATATAAGGGGCTTGAATATTGACCGGGATATAAAGGTAAGTGAATTTTTAAATCTAAGAAAGGTGAAATCCGGGGACCGCTGTACAAAATGTGGTGGAAAACTTGAATTATACCAGGGACTGGAATTGGGTCAGATATTTAAACTGGGAACAAAATACTCAGCCAAACTCGATGCTACATTTCTTGATGAAAAAGGGCAACTAAGGCCGATTATTATGGGGAGTTATGGTATAGGTCTGGAAAGAATTATGGCCTGTGCCTGTGAACAGAAGGCCGATGAGTCAGGAATAGTCTGGCCCATATCGATTGCACCGTTTGAAGTATATCTTTTGATTTTAAATCCTGAGGAACCAATGATTAAAAAGGTTGCTGACGAGATAACCCAATCATTGACACATTCCCATTTTTCGATTATTATAGATGACCGCGACCTCTCGGCGGGGATTAAATTCAACGATTCGGAATTACTTGGAATTCCGATGCGGGTGACGATTGGCCCCAGGGGAGTTAAAGAGAATCGTTTTGATATCTACATAAGGGAAACAAAAAAGACGATCTCCTGTTCACGCGCGCAGATTGTTGAAGAATGTGTAAGAATTAAACAGGAATTATATCGGAGGTTGAATGTCTGAAATACTTAATCTGGAAAAGGTGATTCAATTAATTGACCCGATCTTAAAAGAAATGGGGCTTCGCTTTTATGATATGAATTTCAATGAGGTCTCTAAGACGCTGAGAATTTTTATTGATAAAAAAGATGGTGATATTACCGTGGGTGACTGCAAGAGGGTGAGTAATCAGATATCAAGGGCATTGGATGAGACGGATTTGATTGGTTTCCCCTATACCCTGGAGATATCCTCCCCGGGAATTGAAAGACCATTGAAGACACCTCAGCATTTTGAATGGGCAGAGGGTAAGATGGCGGTGCTCACATTGGCCGACAAAAAGATAAGGGGTTATATTCGGAATGTTACAAATAAGGGTGTTTATATCGCAATTGAGGACCAGGAAGAGTTTATTGATTTTAAATCAATCATAAAGGCAAAATTGATGGAGGAATTGGTATATGACAAACGAAGGTAATTTAATTATTGAGGGCATAAAATCTATTGCCCGGGCTCGGGGTGTGAAATTTGACTATGTTATCGATTCTCTGGCCGAAGCAATTAAGAGTGGCGTAAGAAGAAAATTTGGCAAGGGCGTGAATGCTGAGGTTTCGGTTAATAAATCAACCGGTGAAATTAAGATATTTATTGTTAAAAAGGTTGTCGAAGAAGTTAAGTCTCCGGAAAAGGAAATTTCCTTAGAAGAGGCCCGGATTAGTGATAAGAATTATAAACTTAATGATGATTATCGTATTCCCATATCCGTTGGTGATTTAGGAAGGACCGCGGTTGAATCGGTGAAACAGGCACTGACCCAGAAGGTGAGCGAAGCCGAGAGGACAAGAATTCTTACTGAATACGAGAAGAAAATTGGTGAGATTGTTAAAGGTATTGTAAAGGTCGTCAGCAGAAATGAAGTTCTGGTTGATCTCGGACCGGTGGAGGCGGTAATACCCAATTATGGAATGATGAAGACTGAGCATTACAGACTTGACACACCAATCCGTGCCATTGTTTCAAGAATCGACCGGGCACAATGGGGTCCCAAGATTGTTCTTTCTCGAACCGACCCAAAGTTTCTGGAGAGATTGCTGTTTTATGAGATTCCCGAGATAAAGGATGGATTGATTCAGGTCATTAAGATTGTGCGGGAGCCCGGGGTAAGGGCTAAGGTGGCGGTGCAAACCCTTGACCCCAAGATTGATCCGATTGGGGCCTGTGTGGGATATCGTGGAAGTCGTATCCAGTCAGTGGTTAAGGAGTTATCTGGAGAAAGGATTGATATAATACAATGGAGTAAGGAACCGACCATTCAGGTCTCACGCAGTTTATCACCGGCAAAGGTTAAAGAGGTGGTGCTTTTAACCGAAGGCCATGTGATGGCGGTGGTTCCTGATGATGACTATTCAAAGGCGATCGGTAGAAATGGGGTAAATGTTGACCTCGCATCGCGGTTGTGTGAGATAGAGATCGAGATTAAAAAAATCTCTGAATATGAACAGGAATTAAAAGAGAAAAAACTTTCGGAAACGAAGATTGAAGATATTGAAGGGCTGGATAAAAAGATGAAGAAACGTCTGATTGAAAAAGGATATACGAACTTGCTCAGTGTGCTCAAGGCACCACGTGAAGAATTACAATTCCTCCTTTCCCTTAGTGAAAAAGAAATTGATAAGCTTTTAGAAATTCTAAAACCGCCTTCCGGGGAGAAAAAAGAAGGACAAAAAGAAGAGGAGAAGAAAGAAAATGCGCAAGAAAAAGGTTCATAGTGTTGCAAAGAGTTTAGGGTTGTCATCAGGGGCGTTGATAAAACTGCTTCAACAGATTGGCATTAAGGCAAAGGGCCATATGTCGACTTTGACTGAAGAAGAGATAAAAAAGGTTAAAGCCCGAATATCTGAAGAGAAAAGACGGGTGAAAAAAGAATTTACTCACCGCTGGACAAAGCCGAAGCCGAGAGAAAAGAGAAAGAAAATCAATAAAGAAGAAATTACTGCAACCGTAAAGTCCACCCTTGCGAAACTTCAAAAGAAAGAACCCAAAAAACATTATAAAAAAGAGACTCCCATCCGTACGGAACAAAAAATTGAAGAAAAAGTTGTTGAGGTTACCGATTTTATGACCGTTGCTGAACTTGCCCAGACCCTTAATCTTCCGCCAGCCCAGATTATTAAGAAATGTATGGACCTCGGTTTGATGGTCAGTTTAAATCAGCGTCTGGATATTGATACGATACTGGTTTTATGTGATGAACTGAAGTGTAAGGTGAAAGTCGTTTCCTTAGAAGAACAGTTTTCTGCGGGTGGTGAAGAATATGAAATGATTTCCCGACCACCGGTAGTGACTGTAATGGGACATGTAGACCATGGTAAGACCACCCTGCTTGATGCAATTACGAAATTACGGGTTGCGGAAAGGGAATATGGAAAGATTACCCAGAAAATGGCGGCCTACCAGATTATCTACAATGAGAAAAAAATCACCTTTCTTGATACCCCCGGTCATGAGGCATTTACCGCAATGCGGGCAAGGGGTGCCCAGGTTACCGATATTGTAATCCTTGTGGTTGCTGCAGATGACGGGGTAATGCCTCAAACTATTGAGGCGATCGACCATGCCCGGGCTGCGAATGTTCCAATTATTGTATGTATTAATAAGATTGACCTCCCGAATGCCAATGTAAACAGGGTGAAGAATCAACTTGCCAAGGCAAATGTTTTGATTGAAGAGTTTGGGGGAAAATCAATCTGTGTGGAGGCATCAGCCCTTAAAAATATCGGAATTTCTGATCTGCTGGATGCAATACTGGTAAAAGCTGAGGAACTGGATTTGAAGGCACCGATCAATAAACTCGCCAAGGGTGTAATTATTGAGGCGCGTCTGGATCGCGGTAAGGGGAATGTTTCTACGGTGCTTATCCAGGAAGGTATTCTGCATAAAGGAACACCCTTTGTCTGCGGTGCACATTCCGGTCGGGTGCGCGAATTATTGAACGAACGTATGGAAAAAATGTCTGAAGCCGGACCATCAACCCCGGTATTTGTGCTCGGTTTTAGTGGACTTCCACCGGCCGGAGAGATATTTTTTGCAGTCGAGTCTGAGCAGAAGGCACGGGAACTGGCCGCCCAGCGGGAAATCATTGAAAGGAATCGTAAACTCGCACCCAAGTCCAAATTAACCCTATTAGACCTTCAGGAAAAGATAAAAGCCGGGGAAACAAAAGAATTAAAGATTATCCTTAAAGCCGATTCTGCCGGTTCGGTTGAGGCATTAGATGAAAAACTACAGGAATTGAGTATGGATGATATCGTAATTCGTATTATACACAAAGGTGTGGGTAAGATTAATGTCTCGGATGTGCTTCTTGCTGAAGTCACCGGTGCAATCTGTGTTGGATTCCATGTCGGCCCGGCTTCCAATGCATTAGAGGCCGCGGAAAAAGAAGGGGTGGAGATTCGAACCTATCGTCTCATCTATGAGGCATTGGAAGACCTGCGGGCGGCAATGCTTGGTATGCTGGAACCAAAACTCCAGGAAATCCTCATCGGTGAAGCCGAGGTGCGGGCGATATTTAAAATTCCCAAAGGTGGAACTGCACTCGGTTGTTATATTAAAGACGGCAAGGCGATAAGAAACTCTGTAGTGCGTTTGATTCGTGAGGAGAAAGAACTGGCGAAGACAAAGGTTGTATCTTTAAAGAGATTCAAAGAAGATGTAAAAGAGGTTGTTGCCGGATATGAATGCGGTATCGGCCTGGAACAGACCCCCGAGGTTCAAAAGGGCGATATCCTGCGTTTCTATAAAATCGTTGAGGAAGGTAAAGAAGATGGCTGATAATTTTTTTATTGGCAGATGTGCGGTTGACCTCTTTATTGAAAATTCCCATTCTTTAAAAGAGAAGAGAAGAATCATCAGCAGTATAAAGGAAAAATTAAAAAATCATTACAATGTTGCAATATGTGAATTTGGTGACCTTGCTTTATGGCAGCGGGCACAGCTGGGTATAATAACCTGTGCCAATGATAAAGTTAAGGTCGACAGTGTATTAAAATCCGCCCTCGAATATCTTAAAAAAAATCGTTTTATCTCTTTACTAAATTTTGATCTCGAGATTGTATCATGAGAAAAGACCGTGTTGCCTCTTTATTGAGCCGGGAAATATCCAAGATTGTCGCCTATGAGATAAAAGATCCCCGGATCGGTTTTATTACAATCACCAGGGTTGTTATGCAGGATGATTTAAAAATGGCGCTGGTATATTTCTCTTCTCTGGGGGATAAAACCGAAGGTCTTGAGATATTAAATCACGCCAAGGGATATATCCGCACCAGCCTTGCCCACCGGGTAAGGCTGAAGTATATACCTCAACTTGAATTCAAAATTGATAACAGTTATGAATATGGAGCACGCATCGATGCGCTCATTGAAGAAATTAATCGGACTGATAAAAAGAAGTAAAAAGATTGTTATCGCCACGCACCGTGATCCAGACACCGACGGTATTGCTGCGGCCCTGACCTGTGTCTATCTGGTAAAACATTTAAAAAAAAGGGATATAACAATCTATTGCAGATCACCGATTCCGGCACGCTACAAATTCCTTTTGAGAAATTTCCAATTTTCTCAAAAACTTCCCGATTGTGATTTGCTCATCGCCGTTGATTCTGCAGTGTTAAATAGAATCTTTCCTGAAGCCGATATAAAAATCATAAAGCAAAAGACAATTATTAATATTGACCATCACAGGAGTAATAATGCGTTCGGAGCACTGCAGATTATTGATGAACGGGCATCTTCAACCTGCGAAATACTCTATGGTATCTACAAATCATTAAGGATTAAAGTTAATCATCATCTGGCTGAGATATTATATTGTGGACTCTACAATGAAACCGGCGGATTCACCTATCCTAATACAACGCCGGAATCCTTGAAGATTGCCGGAGAACTCGTCGATATGGGTATTAAACCCGCCCCTCTGATAAAGATGCTGAATGCCAAAACTCTGGCGGGAACAAAATTGCTGAGTGATGTCCTTGGTAATATTGAGATAAAACAGGGAATCGGTATAATGGTCCTCTTGCAGAAGATGCTGAAAAAGAATCGTGCCCGAATTTCTGATACAGAAAATTTCATCTCATTTATCCAGGCAATAAATGGCGTACGGGTATCTATATTCTTAAGGGAAGAAAAGACCGGAACCCGGATCAGTCTGCGCAGTGATGGAATTATTGATGTAAATCGGCTCGCCCAGAAATACGGTGGTGGTGGCCATCGTCTGGCTGCCGGCATCAGATTGAAAATGGAAATCGGCCCGGCAAAAAAGGAAATCCTTAAAGCGGTCAGAAAAGAGATGAGGCGTGTCCGGGGATAGATGGAACAATCAGTTCTTCTGGTCGATAAACCGGTTGGCTTTTCCTCATTCCAGATTGTCAACATTTTAAAGAAAAAGTATAAAAAAGTGGGGCACAGCGGAACCTTAGACCCCTTTGCCAGCGGCCTTTTAATTATCCTTATCAACAAGGCGACAAAAATGTTTAATCAATTCCAGAAATTGGAAAAAGCGTATGAAGGCGAATTTGTGCTCGGGATGGTGAGTGAGACATATGATATTGCAGCACCGCCCTTAATAAAATCAGAACCAGAAAATATAGGTATCAACCAACTGAGAAAATACAGCCGGGAATTTGTCGGTGAGATTGAACAGATACCACCAAGATTTTCTGCACTCAAATATCAGGGGCAAAGATTATATAAACTTAGTCGAAAAAATATTGCATTCAAACCCGCTCCGCGTCGGGTTTTGGTTAAGTCATTCAAAATCATTGATGGTGTGAACCCGATATTTAAATTTCACACCGTGGTTGGTAAAGGGGTTTATATTCGTTCTTTAATAAACGACTTCGGTGCTCGATTGGGTTGCGGGGCAGTACTGTTAACCTTACGCCGATTAAGGATTGGCAATTATGATGTCTCCCGGGCAAAGAGATTAGGAGAATTGCTTAATTGAGGATTATTAACGATAGATTGGACCCCTCAACAAAAAATGGCCATTGGGGAATTGGAAATTTTGATGGGGTGCATCGTGGCCACCAGGAGATTGTTAAAACCCTTCGAAAACTTGCCGGACAGAAAGGGGAAATTGGGATCATAACCTTCTTCCCTTTACCGTTTTCGATCCTTAAAAAGGCACCCCACCTCTATCTTACACCAAAAAAAGAAAAGGAGAAAATATTTAAAGAACTGGGGATAGATTTTATCTATTATTTCAAATTCACCCGGGAATTTTCGATGATTTCACCACAGCAATTCGTCAACCTGATTGCCCGGAGGCTTAAACCCTGCTCTGTGGTCGTCGGAGAAAACTTTCATTTCGGAAGGTATCGGGATGGTAATGTCCAGAGGTTAAAGGATTTGGCCCGGGGGTTATTTTCTGTTACTGTTTTACCCCGGGTTCAGGATGAAGGACCGATATCAAGCACCCGCATTCGTGAACTGCTCTTGCTGGGTCATCTCCGTGCAGCAAATAGGTTATTGGGTCGGGAATATTGCCTGACCGGCACGGTTATTAAAGGTAAAGGTAAAGGTAGAAGGCTCGGATTTCCCACCATTAACATAAAACCACCCCGGGAAAAATTACTGCCCCTTGAAGGGGTGTATAAGGCAAAAGTGGAACTGGAAAATAAAGAGTATCTGAGCGCGCTGTTTTGTCGGTCTGATATAATTGAGGTCCACCTGATAAACTTCAGGGGCAATCTTTATAAGAAAGAGGTGTGTGTAAAATTTATTGAGCGTATCCGCGACATTGAAACCTTCGCAGATGATCAAAAATTAAAATCAGCAATCGCCCGGGATATTGAGAAGATAAAAAAATCTTAAAATCAACCCGACAACATTCAAAAGGAAATTTTAACTACACCTTACATCCCGAACCTTTTTTGATACCTGAAAATACCCTGATAAGATTCAAATTTTACATTGACAACAGGGTAATTCTTCATAAAATATGGTGTGATTTTTTTATTTATTTTCACTCAGGCACTATGTGGATTTGAGGATAATATATATATAAAAATTGCTGAGGACTGGCAGTCAAAACCGTTTCACTATTTTTTAAAAGGCGTAAGTATTGTCTCACACCCGGAATTTGATATTATCCCGCCGATACTGTTCTATACATTCAATAAAAAAAAGATAGCAAAAGATGGAATATTCGGATTCGCTTTCGACATAGGAATAGTCTACCCCTTAAAGATTGGGATTAATCGGCAGAGACCTTCAGGAAAAAGCGAAGCCTGGAATAGTTCATTTCCATCAGGCCATACCACATTTACATTCACCCAGGCAGTAATCTATTCCCATCACTATCCGAGATTAAAAATACCCCTGTTTCTCTATGCCGGATTGGTGGGATTCTCAAGGGTCTATTTAGCAAGACATTACCCCACCGATGTTATTGGTGGGGCAATTCTTGGGATCGGTATCGGAGTTGCGGTAATTAAACTATTCGATTAAACTCCTATAATTTTGAACGATAACGGTCTTTCAATTCCGCCTTTTTCCCTTTGTTCCAGCCTGATACCCTGGTAAAGTAACCGGTAACCCGGGTGATATGGTCGACATTCCCACTCTGGCAATAAGGACATTTCTTCCTCAATCCCCGACTGGTCTTGAAACAATCATTACAGGTAGTAAATTCTGGAGAAAATGCAATCTGGGCATTGCGCGAATTTCTGAATGTCTTGACCACAAAATTGGCAATCGATTCCTCGGGCGGCTGGGATTCACCAAGCCAGACATGGGTTAAGGCACCGGCCTCAATCATATCATGGAATTTTCCCTCAAGCCTTACCCGGGTAATCGGGTCAATTGGAACACCAACATTAAGATAGGTTGAATTTGTATAATAGACCGAGTTGTCATCAATACCGCCCTTAACAATCGATGCAGATTTTTTCGGGAAATGCTCTAAGTCTAATCGGGCAAGACGATGGGCGGCAGATTCAGCCGGGGTCTGCTCCATCACCAGCCTGAGATTATATTTTTTTGATAATTCCTTGATTTTCAGATATAAATATGAAAGCACACGAAGGCCGAAACGGAATGCTGCATCATCCTCATGCATCTCCTTACCGGTATGGAACTGGACAAGTTCATTAAGTCCTAAAAGACCAATTAGAAATGTTGCCCGATATAATCTCAGATATGGTTCACCATCCCGTTCCATCGTTAATAATGCTAATGGACCTTCACCCTTCAGGGCAATCAACCTCTCAATAAATTCCTTTTTCTGTTGATGCGCCTTTACGGTAAGTTCCAGCATGTGGTCCAGTGTTTTAAAGAGTTTCTTATCATCACCCTGGGCGAGGTATGCAGCCCGGGGAAGATTCAGGGTAACATTCTGTAAGGCGGTATAACGCATCTTCCAGGGGGTTCGGGCATCAGCAAGGTCACTCTCCTCAAGTTTAAAGGAAAGCCGACAGCATTCAGAGATCTTTGCGGTCTGGCCACGGTCAAAGACATAATATGTATTGCCCCGTTTTGAAGAGACATCAGCAATATGGTTTAGAAAATCGTTCCAGCCCGGGGTTGTAAAGAAATCTTCAGTTATATGAACCAATGGTTTGGGAAAGAAGAACGGCCGACCCGTTCCATCTCCATCCATATAGATATCAAACAGTGCCCAGACAAAGCGCTGCGCATCTTTTGCATAGTCCTTATATTTTTTGCCGGTATATTCTCCACCCGGACCAATGGCATCGACATCACGGAAGTGCTTCGGTATTTCCCAGTAAAGGTTCAAATCAGAGAATATCGCCTGACCACCACGGGCAACCGACTGCTGGGAATACTCAAAAATTAACATCTGGGCAAGTTGATGAATATCCCGGTCTGACATCCCCTCAAGGAATGGAGCAAAGAATATATTTACTGCATCCCAGCCGATCGCCCCGGCAAAATGTCCCTGCAGGGCTGCAGAAAATTTCACCATATGGGCAAGCAGGGTATCAGGATGGCGGGCCGGTCGGGCAATGGATAGGGCATTGGGAAGATTGAGTCCGAATTTCTTTACATATTCCAATGATTGGCCTGAACAGTACGGCCGGTCTCCAAAACCCAGGTCGTGAAGATGGATTTCACCGCGGATATGGGCATCGGCAACATCCCGACTGAAAACCTCGGTCAGCATATACTGTTTCTTCACGGTCTCGGCAATGGTCATATTTGTTGCCTCAGGATTATGAGGGATATTGGCATTTTCTCGATTGGCAAAGAGGATAATCTTTTCTGCATCATAGACTGGAATACCCAATCTTGTATGGCGAAGTCGGGAATTTTCTAAACCATGCTCAATAAGTTTTACATTAACAATTTCCCGGATTAATGAAGAAGAAACAAGCTGGACATTGGAATTCAGAATCGTCTCCTCAGTCTCCTCAGAAATCTTTTCGGCAAGGTCCCTTTCTAAACCGGTTTCATTTTCTAATGCCTGGATAATTCTCTGTCTATCCCAGGCGACAAAGTCATCATCTGAGGTGCGAACAAAAAGGGCATAATCGGTTGCTTCCCGTTCCTCAGGTTTTTTCTTTAAAAGTTTTTTCTTGCGCAGTATCTCGCGCTGTTTCCGATAAAGGATAAATGCCTTGGCAGTTCGGGCATGACCGTTTTCAATCAGGATTTTCTCCACTGCATCCTGAATCTCTTCCACCTCAGGTATCTTTGCGCCCTTTTTTGTATAGAGATATAAGAGAACCTCATCGGTTAAATGTTCAGCCGTCTCTCGATCCTCACCACCGACTGCACGTGCTGCCTGATATATAGCCCTGGTTATCTTCTCTTTATCAAAGGGAACAATCGTGCCGTCCCTCTTTATCACCTGTTGAAAGACCTTTTCTTCTGGAATCCCGGATGAGATTCCAATCTTCAGCGATATCTTTTCTTCCATTTTCGCTCCTTTTTAATCTTTTTTAATTCCTTGGCAAATTTATCAATATTGGTAAATTTGCGGTAGACCGAGGCAAAACGCACATAACTCACCTCATCAATTTCTAAAAGCCTTTCCAGAACCATCCGACCAATATCCGAAGATTTAATTTCGGTTTGATAACGGTCAGAAATATTATCTTCAATATCATTGACGATTGCTTCAATCTTCTTCCCGGCAACCGGTCTTTTTCTGCAGGCTGTGGCGATACCGTTGAGGAGTTTGGTTCGGTCATAAGGCTCCCTGGTGCCATCCCTTTTAATAACTATCAAAGGCATACGCACAATGGTTTCATAGGTTGTGAAACGGAAATGGCATTTGCCGCATTCGCGCCGTCTGCGCACAACCGAACCGGCCTGTGATGTCCTTGTTTCCAGCACCCGGTCTCCATCCTCCCCACATCTTGGACATTTCATAAAATTCCCCTGATTAACACTATATATAGAGCCATTGTCCTATTATAACCACAATTTATAGATTGTCAAGGGGCAAAGTAAATAACCCTGCTTTTATCTGATTTTTGGAATAAAAGGGCGATGATTCACATCTGGTATGTAATGTGCACACACATCCTTACCACCTTTCCAGAAAGAGCTACTACTGAGATTATCTAAAATTACCGGTGGAAATAAGGCAATGTCTCGATTAAGTTCGGGCATCACCTCTTTAGCATACTCAA